>NZ_LYVP01000014.1 GCF_001984065.1 Pseudomonas sp. KK4 | reverse complement strand
TGGGAGCGGGCTTGCTCGCGAAGACGGTGTGTCAGTCACCGAAAATGTTGAATGTAACGGCCTCTTCGCGAGCAAGCCCGCTCCCACAGGGAACTGTGGTGTTTGTAATAACAGGAGAAATTTCATGCGTTTGGTTCAATTCGAATTGAGTAACGGCGAGCGCCGGGTCGGCGTGGTCGAGGGTGGGCTGGTGCGCGAGGTGCAGGACGCCCGCACCACCCGTGACCTGGCACTGGCGGCGATCGAGGCCGGTGTCAATCTTGAGCAACAGGTCCAGGCGCTTGGCCTGGGCATCAGCCACGACTACAGCGAACTGCTGGCCCAACTGCGCATCCTGCCGCCCCTGGACCACCCGGACCCGGCACACATGCTGGTCAGCGGTACCGGCCTGACCCACCTGGGCAGCGCCTCGGCCCGGGACAAAATGCACCAGCAGGCCGGCGACGAAGCGGCGATGACCGACACCATGCGCATCTTCAAGTGGGGCGTGGAGGGCGGTAAACCGGCAGCGGGCCAGGCCGGCGTGCAGCCGGAGTGGTTCTACAAGGGCGATGGCAGCATCGTCGTGCGCCCGGGCCAGCCGTTCCCGCTGCCGCCGTTCGCCGAAGACGCCGGCGAAGAGCCGGAACTGAGCGGCCTGTACGTGATCGGTCATGACGGCAAGCCGTATCGCCTGGGTTTTGCCGTGGGCAACGAGTTTTCCGACCACGTCATGGAGCGCAAGAACTACCTGTATCTGGCCCACTCCAAGCTGCGCAGTTGCAGCTACGGCCCGGAGCTGCGGGTCGGTGAGTTGCCCGAGCATCTGGCCGGCACCAGCCGCATTCTGCGCGACGGTGAAGTGCTGTGGCAGAACGAGTTCCTCAGCGGCGAGGCCAACATGTGCCACAGCCTGGCGAACCTGGAATTCCACCATTTCAAATACAGCCAGTTCCTGCGCCCGGGTGATGTGCACATTCACTTTTTCGGCACCGCAACTCTGTCGTTCGCCGATGGCATTCGCACGCAACCGGGCGACGTGTTCGAGATCAGCCAGGCCGAGTTCGGCGCGCCATTGATCAACGGCATCGCACCGGTTGAAGCGGTATTCGAACCCGGCACAGTCGGCACACTTTAAGGAGTTATTGATGACCCGCATTCTTGGCCACAACTACATCGGCGGTCAGCGCAGCGCGTTGGGCGATGTGAAACTGCACAGCGTCGACGCCGAAACCGGCGAGGCGTTGCCCCATGATTTCATCCAGGCCACGCCCGAGGAAGTCGATGCTGCAGCCAAGGCCGCCGCCGCTGCGTACCCGGCTTATCGTGGCCTGAGCGCCGAACGTCGGGCGCAGTTTCTCGAGGCGATCGCCGATGAACTGGACGCGCTGGGCGATGAGTTCGTCAGCGTGGTTTGCCGCGAGACCGCGTTGCCGGCCGCTCGCATCATCGGCGAGCGCGGCCGCACCAGCGGGCAGATGCGTCTGTTCGCCAACGTGTTGCGCCGTGGCGATTTCTACGGTGCGCGCATCGACCGTGCCTTGCCCGAGCGTCAGCCACTGCCACGGCCGGACATCCGCCAATACCGCATCGGCCTCGGCCCGGTGGCGGTGTTCGGCGCCAGTAACTTCCCGTTAGCCTTTTCCACCGCCGGTGGCGACACCGCCGCGGCCCTGGCGGCCGGTTGCCCGGTGGTGTTCAAGGCCCACGGGGGCCACATGGCCACGGCCGAACACGTGGCCGATGCGATCCTGCGCGCGGCGGAAAAAACCGCCATGCCGGCCGGCGTGTTCAACATGATCTACGGTGGCGGTGTCGGGGAATGGCTGGTCAAGCATCCGGCGATCCAGGCGGTGGGCTTTACCGGTTCGCTCAAGGGCGGCCGGGCCTTGTGCGACATGGCGGCGGCGCGCCCGCAGCCGATCCCGGTGTTCGCCGAAATGTCGAGCATCAACCCGGTGATCGTGCTGCCCCGGGCGTTGCAGACGCGCATGGATGCCGTGGCCCGTGGCCTGTCGGCTTCGGTGGTCCAGGGATGCGGTCAGTTCTGCACCAACCCGGGCCTGGTGATCGGCCTTCGCTCGCCTGAGTTCAGCGGTTTCCTGAAATCGCTGGCCGACCTGATGGCCGATCAACCGGCGCAAACCATGCTCAACGCCGGCGCTCTGGACAGTTATGGAAAAGGCCTGAAGAAGCTGCTGGATCACCCGGGCATCGAGCGCCTGGCCGGGCACCCTCAGCAAGGTCGACAGGCGCAGCCGCAGTTGTTCAAGGCCGACGTCAGCCTGCTGCTCGAGGGTGACGAGGTGCTGCAAGAGGAAGTCTTCGGCCCGACCACGGTGGTGGTGGAAGTGGCGGATCAGGCGCAATTGAGTGCGGCGTTGCAAGGGCTGCACGGTCAATTGACCGCGACGATCATTGGCGAACCAGAGGATTTCGAGCAGTTCCCGGAACTGACGGCATTGCTGGAACAGAAGGTCGGGCGGATCCTGCTCAACGGCTATCCGACCGGTGTGGAAGTCTGTGATTCGATGGTCCATGGCGGGCCATACCCGGCGACTTCCGACGCCCGCGGCACCTCGGTGGGGACCCTGGCCATCGACCGCTTCCTGCGCCCAGTGTGCTTCCAGAACTACCCCGACAGCCTGTTGCCGGAAGCCTTGAAAAACGCCAACCCGCTGCGCATCCAGCGTCTGGTGGACGGCAAGCCATCGCGCGACGCTCTCTGACCACGGCGCACATCCCCCCTCATAGGGGCTGATGCTGTTCAGTCAAGGAAGTCTTGAGGCGAATGCAACACTGTGGCGAGGGAGCTTCCTCCCGTTGGGCCGAGAAGCGGTCCTGAAGAAGGGGACTGCCACGCAGTCCAGCGGGAGCAAGCTCCCTCGCCACAGGTGACGTGGTGCTTGAGCTATCATTGCGTCTTTCCCATTCAAAGATTGACTGCCATGACTGCTGCAACCGACACCTTGCTCAACGCCCTCGAACACTGCGGGATGGTGGAAATCGACGGGCTGCACGCCTTCGAATTCGCCCTCGATGAAGACGACAACCTGCACATCGAATGCATGGACGGCAGAAACGCCCTGCACTGGGAATTCACCCCGGCGCAACTGCAGGCGGCCACCTTCGATGCGACCTTGCAAAGCTGGTTGATCAGCGATAACCAGGGCGAGCACCGACTGGTGTGCCTGGGCGACGTCATCAGCGGCGACAACGACGACGATGAGCCTGAGGATGCGTAACCTCTGGCCGCTGCTGATCGCCGGCAGCATCGGTGCGATGGGCGTGCAGGCCGCACTCGCCGAAGACTACCAATTGCTGGTGGGCTCCTACACCGCAGGGCAAAGCCAGGGCATCTATCGGATGAGCTTCGACAGTGCCACCGGCCAGATCAACCCCAAGCCATTGCAAGTGATCAAGAGCGAAAACCCGTCATGGCTGACCCTGTCCAAGGATCAGCGTCAGGTGTTCGTGGTCAACGAAAACGGACCGGGCCAGCGCGATCCCGTAGGGCGGGTCAGCCGTTACGCCATCGATCCCAAGACCCACGTTCTGACCCTGATCGATCAGGCGCAGACCCTGGGCAACGAGCCGACCCATTCAAGCCTGAGCGTGGATGGCAGTCACCTGTTCGTCAGCAACTACTCGGTGGCTGAAGACCCGGGCGGCAGCCTGGCGGTGTTGCCGCTGGGCGCCGATGGTCGGTTGCAACCCGTGGTGCAGATGAGCAGCCACCCAGCCAGCCGGGTCAATCCCGAGCGGCAGATGTCGGCCCATGTGCATTCGACGATCCCGTCACCGGATGGCCGCTACGTGTTTTCCAACGACCTGGGGGCGGACAGGGTGTTTGTCTATCGCTTCGACCCCAAGGCCAATCCCGACCTGCCATTGACCCCGGTCACGCCAGCGTTCGTCCAGTTGCCACCGGGCAGCGGTCCGCGGCACTTGCTGTTCAGCGCCGACGGCAAACACGCCTGGCTGACCATGGAAATGAGCGCACAGGTGGCGGTGTTCGACTATCACGACGGCAAGCTCGAGCAGACCCAAATGGTCGATCTGGCCGCCGGGCAACCGGTGTCGGACAAGGCGGGTGCTGCGTTGCATGCGTCGAAGGACGGCAAATTCCTCTACGTCAGTAACCGTGGTACCGCCAACCAGCTGCTGGTATTTGCCATCGATCCTGCCACCGGCCACCTCAAGGAACGGCAACGTCGGACGGTGGAGGGCGACCATCCGCGGGAGTTCAGCCTCGACCCGTCGGGCAAATTCCTGTTGATCGCCAATCAGAAAAGCAACCAGATCGTGGTGGTCGAGCGCGATGCCGGCACCGGTCTGCTGGGTAAAACCGTGCAGAAACTGCCGATGGACGCCCCGAGCGATTTGAAATTCCTGCTGCGACAATAGACCGCAGGCCCCGGTTCACGGGGCCTGTAGCTTTCTATCAATGAGGCTGATATCTGGTAATGCTACAAAGCATTTCAAGGCCTCGTTCCTCGAGGGTTAAGTTTGCTTCACGGCCCCACCGGGCAAGCAAGCCAACTGACTTCGAGGAATACAGCCATGAACTTCAATCTCTTCTCCGTAATCGCCGCATCCGCCATCTCGGCCACTGTTGCCCTGCCTGCCAGCGCCAGCACTGAAATCACCGACAAAAAAACCCACACCCAGAGCTACACCCAGAAATACCTTCAACAAAGTGCCAACTTCTACGCTGCGCTGGATCACAAGACCCAACACTGAAATTGCCTTCCTGTAGCCGTTATGCAGGAGCGAAGTCACTGGCCCATCGAGCCTCGCCGCTTGTGAAGCAACGAAGTGATGTCGCTCCTGCATAGCTCATTTCCGACAGCATTAAATTGCCATCAATGTAGCCCTTGATATCACCCTGCCACCGGTTTAAATTTGACGCGGATTTATTGACTCCTTCCCGAGAAAAGGATCGACAAGATGGCGATGCGTCTGGCCGTGGTGCTGCTGTTCCTCTATTCCACTCCGATCCTGTCCGCTGCCGAGCCCATTTCCGGGGAGCCTGACGCTGCGCGCGAGCGTTTGATGAGTTTTATCGAAGACTGAAATAGTCTTCCTTAATGATCAACGCAGGTGATATTCGCTATAGACAAGCGTTGTTGGTCACTGATGCTTTTTTGAACGATTCTGTGGGCTCTGAAACATGTCCACGGAGTTCATCATGGCCAGCGCAATCATCACTTCTGCCAAACACGGCGCCTATGTGGCTATCGGTCTTTACCTGGTCATGGTGCTGGTTGTCAGTCTTTCGCCACAGTCGCAGCAAGCCGTCGAACCGCCGATTCAAGTCGCGCACCCTGGTATCCAGTTTGAGTTGCGCGCCCACCAGGCGATGGCGGATCAGGCTGACGTTGCGGGAGTGGGCGGAGCATGAACCGTTGCAAACTCTTGGTCATCGCCTTCCTGGCGTTCATTACCAATGGCTTTTCCTTGCTGGGGATCGGGCAGGGCTCGATCGGCGGGGTGGCCCGGGCCATCGAGGCCAACTACAACATTGCGCGCAACATAGAGACTGAGAAGGCCAAGGCCATGGGCATGCTGGCCGGCAACCCGCCGAGCAAGCCCGATAGCGGGTTTTTCGGACCCTTCCATGTCGATTGTTCGGTGATCGGGATGTGTGAAGTATTGGCGTAAGGGCGTGTTTATTTCGCCATTATTGACGTGAACAACGCCGACGCCAGAAACCGCTGCAACCAATCCTGCAAACGCACGTAAGGAGTCTGCGCAAACCACTCGCGATCGACGTGGGCGAACTGTCGTATGAACGGCATCAACGCCACATCGGCCAGGCTTGGATGGTCGGTCAGCAGATACTCGCGATCCGCCAACAGCTCATCGAGCTTGCGCAAGAACACCTCGCCCTCGGCGCGATACGCCTCCATCGGTTGCTCCGGATAACGCTCGGCGTACTTGTAGCGATTCAACTGCACCTTGAATGCCTGATCGTTCTCCTCGATCAGCGCGGCAATCTTCTTAGCGCCCAGCGGATCACCCTTGAGCAACCAATCCTGCGGATCGTTCTGCGCCAGCGCCCAGCGCATGATCTCCAGGCTTTCATCGATCACCCGACCGTCGACGCTCAGCACCGGCACCGTGCCTTTGCTCGACAGCGCGAGCATTTCGGCGGGCTTGGCCTTGAGGCTGACTTCGACAATGTCCACGGCAATCCCGGCATAGCGCAAAGCCATGCGTGCCCGCATCGCGTACGGGCAGCGGCGGAACGAATACAGCGTGATCATTTCACCTCCAGGGTGCTCAGGCCGTTGCCCTGGCGATGCACCTGAATCTGCACCGGGATCCGCTCGTGCATTTCCTGGACGTGGGAAATCACCGCGACCTTGCGCCCCTGGGCCTGCAGGCCGTCCAGGGCGTCCATGGCCAGTTGCAGGGATTCGGGGTCGAGGCTGCCGAAGCCTTCGTCGATGAACAGCGATTCGATCTTCAGCGTGCTCGATGCCATCGAGGCCAGGCCCAACGCCAGGGCCAGGGACACCAGGAAGGTCTCGCCGCCGGACAAGGAATGCACCGACCGCAGTTCGTCGCCCATCTCGGTGTCCATCACCAGCAACCCGAGCATGCTGCCGCCTCGTTTCAGGCGATAGCGGCGCACCAGTTGACGCAATTGCACGTTGGCGTGGTGCACCAGCAGGTCGAGGTTATAGGCCTGGGCGATCTTGCGGAAGGTGTCGCCGGTGGCCGAACCGATCAATGCACTCAGACGCGCCCAGCGTTGATACTCGACGTACGCCTCGGCGATCTGTTGCGCCAGCGCCTGGTTGGCGTTTTGCCGGCGCTGGTCTTCGGCTTGCTGGGCGCGCAGTTCGGCGCAGGACTGTTCGCTGACGGCGCACTGCTGGTGCAACTCGGCGAGGGCGTTGTCGAGTTGCTCGGCATCCAGCTTGCCGTTGTGCTGCGCCTGGTGCTCGAGCAAACGCTTGTCCCGCTCCTGCACCAGCACACTGGCCTGTTCGATGGCTTTTTCGCTGTTCTGCAAGCGTTGGCGCAGTTCGCTGACCTGCGGGTCGTCCATGCGCAGCAAATCTTCGAGACCGCCATCGTCCAACTCCGGATGGCCGGCACGCCACTCGGCGGTTTTGCCGGCGAGCTCGGCGGCTTCACTGTCCAGCGCGTGCAGGCGCTCTTGCTGCGCCTTGAGTTCGGCGGCGACTTGCACCCGTTGCGTCACAACCTCTTGCAGTGTCTGGGCGGTGGTGGTTTCGGCGCTTCGCGCGCTATCCACATCTCGCTCCAGTTGCTGCTGCCATTGTTCGGCGGTGGCATGCTCGCCCAGTAATTGCGCGAGCGTGTGCTGGCTCGCCTGTTGTTGCTCGGCCAGGGTATTGAACTGAAGTTCGGCGGCTTGCAGCTGCTGCACGCGGGCCTGCTGACGATCCTGTTCTTTGTCCAGGGTCTGCTGGCGCTGTTGCTGTTCGGCCAGCTCTTCCTTTTGTTGCTCGAGCTGCGTCAGGCGCTCGGTGATCTGCCGATCGAGTTGCATGAAAGTGGCGGCCGGCTCGTCGCGCAGCGCTTGCAGGGTGTCGGCCGGCAGCAGGTTGGCGAAGGCAGCGAGCTCTTCGTCCAGGCGCTGACGGTCGTTGCCCAGTTCGCGCTGTTGATTGTCCAGGTGCCGCGCTGCCTGCTGATGCGCAGTCTCGGCCTGACGCAGTTGCTGGGTCAGTCGCGCGGCGTTCTGTTGCAGGGTGAGCAGGGCAGTTTGCCGCTGTTCATCCTGGCTGATGCTCTGATTCAGCTGGCTGTTTTGCCGGGCCAGCCAGGCGTCACGCTGATCGGCGTCCTGATCCAGCAGCGCCGGGCTCAGCGGGTGCGCCTCGAGGCTCGGCGCCAGGGCTTGTTGCTGGGCCGCCAGTTGTTCCTGCTGTTGCAGCAGTTCCTTTTGCTGGGCGATGACGCCACCGACTTCGGCGCGCAGGTCAATGAGCTTTTCCTTGAGCAGGTCGACGGCTTTCTGCGCGTTGGCCTGTTCGCTTTCATCAAAACGTCCGAGGCTTTGCAGCAGTGCTTCGGGTTGATGATAGGGGTGCTCGTTGCTGCCGCACACCGGGCACGGCTGATCATCCTGCAACTGCGCGCGCAGTTCCTCGACGCTGGCGCTGCGGGCCAGGCGCTGGCGTTCTAGCAGTTCGCGGGTGACGCTGAGGGTCTGCTCGGCGACGATGAGTTCGGCCTTGGTCTTGACCCCGTCCTGGGTCAGGCGCTCGCGCTCCTGTTGGGCGCTGAGCTGGCGCTGTTGCAACTCGGCCTCGCGTTTGTCCAGTTCCTGGCGACTGCCCCACAGGCGCGTCAGGTCCTCGATAGCCCGCAGGTGCTTGCGGTTGTCCTGCAACAGGGTGCCCAGAATGCCGATCTGTTCGGCGACCGCATCCGGTTCGGCATCGGCTTCTTTGAACAACACTTCCAATTGCTGTTTGTGCGTGGCCAGGGTCTGCGCCGTGGTAGTGGCGGTTTGTTCGAGACTGGCCAGTTCGGCCTGGCCCTGATTCAGCCGATTGCCGATCAACATCAGTTGTTGCAGGCGATCGCGGTAGGCGCTCCAGGCATCGCTCAAGGGCGCCAGGTGAGCACTTTGCGCAAGTTCCCCGGCGATGCGTTGCAGGTGTTCGGCAACTTGAGTGTGTCGCGCCTGCAGACCCTGAATCGTTGCCTGGCCCTGTGTGCAGGCCTGTTCGGCCTGCTGCCGGGTTTCAGCGCTGTGCGCGGTCTCCTTGGCCAGGCGGGCGAGGGTGCTTTGGGCGTCGAAGGCCTGGCGCAGCAGCGGCGTGCTGTCGGTTTGTCGCTGTTGTGCCTGGGCCAGTGCCGTGCGGGCGGTGTCCAGTTGTTGCTCCAACTGGGTCTGCCGTTCGCTGAGTTCACCATGCTGCCGGGTATGTTGGGCGATCTGCTCGGCCAACGGTGTCAACAGCGCATCGATCTGCGCCTTGCGGGCGAACTGGTGCCGCTGTGGCGCCAATTGCTCCAGGCGGGTCAGCTTCAGGCGTTCGTCGGCCAGCCCCTGCCAATGGCTCTGTGCCGATTGCAGTTGCTCGGTGGCGCTGTGTTGCGCGTCCTGCAACTGGCGCAGTTCCTTGAGCCAGGTGTGCTGCAGCTCAAGTTGCTTGAGTTGCGCCTGCTGCAATTTCAATTGCTGTTGCGCGCTGTTGAAACGTTCGTCCAGTTCCGCCCGGGCTTCAGGCGCCAGGGGGGTGATGCCGCTGGCCTGGTCCTGTAGCAGCTTGTGGGCTTCGCGGGCTTCCTTGGTCTTGTCGAAGGCGCGGCGGCCCAGGCGGGTGTAGAGCGCGGTGTCGGTGAGCTTTTCCAGCAGTTCGCTGCGGTCGTTGTCATCGGCCTTGAGGAAGGCGCTGAATTCGCTTTGCGCCAGCAGCACGGCGCGGGTGAACTGTTCGAAGTTCAGGCCCAGCACCGCTTCGATCCTGCTTTTGAATTCCAACTTTTGACTGGCCAGCAGTTGGTCTTCATCAATGTCGCGCAGGCTTTGGCGACTGGCCTGCAGTCGGCCGGCGGCTTTGTCCCGGGCGCGATTGGCTTCCCAGCGCGCGCGATAGCGGCGGCCGTCGATGCCGACGAAATCCACTTCCGCATAACCGTCACCGGTGCCGCGTCGCAACAGTGTGCGCGGGTCGCCGGTGCCGATTTCGCCGTCGACGTCCGGCGCCTTGGCCGAGGCCTGGACACTGTTGAGTCGCGGCACGGTACCGAACAGCGCCAGGCACAAGGCATCGAGCAGGGTGCTCTTGCCGGCGCCGGTCGGGCCGGTGATGGCGAACAGGCCGGCGCTGGCCAGGGGCTCGGCGGTGAAATCGATCTCGAACGGGCCGGCCAGCGAGGCGAGGTTCTTCAGGCGAATGGCGAGGATCTTCATGGCTGTTCGCTCTCCATCTGCACGTCTTGCAACAGCTCGGCGAAGTCCTTGAGGGTCTGCTCGTCGACCTCGCTGCCGTAGTTGTCGAGCCAGGCGCGGCTGAACAATTCCTGAGGGGTGAGCTGGTCCAGTTCGATCAGGGTGGCGCCGTCGTCGTTATTGTTGCGACCGGTGCCGGCATACTCGGCGGCGATGCGCACCAGACGCACGGCCTTGCCTTGCAGGGCGGTTTCCACCTGGTGGCGCAAGTCCGGTTGCGGCTCGTCCAGGCGTACCCGCACTTCCAGCCAGGGCTGGCGCTGGTAGTCGGCCAGCAGGTCGATGTTCGGCAGGTCCGCCAGTTGCAACAGGATCTCCGCCAGCGGCGCGGGGCCGAGGCGTTGCAGGTTCACCGCCCGCGGGATGAGCTTGGGTTCGACGCTGACCAGGGTTTCGCCGTCGAGTTGGATGTCGAGGATCTGATGCTGATAACCGATCTCGGAGAACGACAACGGAATCGGCGAGCCGCTGTAGCGAATCCGCTCCTCGCCGTTGACCTTCTGCGGCTTGTGCAAATGGCCAAGGGCGACGTAGCTGATGCTCGGCCCGAACAGGCTGGCGGGCAGGGCTTCGGCATTGCCGATGATCAGGCTGCGCTCGGAGTCTTCCGACACCGAACCACCGGCCATGTGCGCGTGGCTGATGGCGATCAGCGCCTGGCCCTTCTTGCGCTTGGCGTTGGCCGCCTCGATCAGCCATTCGTGAACCTGGCCGATGCCCCGCAGGTAGTTGTCGCCCAGGTGCGCGCCGGTGACTTCGGCAGGGCGCAGGAACGGCAGCGCCAGGCACCAGGCGACGGTCTTGCCCTTGGCGTCCGGCAGCGGCAGCAGCAGGCGCTCGGCGTCCAGTTGGCCATCGTCGAGCCACAACACTCGACCCAGGGCGTGGGTGCGCAAACGGCGCATCAAGGGCGCGGGCAGTTCGATACGCGAACCGGAATCGTGGTTGCCGGCGATCATCACGATGGTCAGCTTCGGCTGCTGTTCGTGGGCGCTGACGATGAAATCGTAGAGGCGTTCCTGGGCTTTGACCGGCGGGTTGACCGTGTCGAAGATATCGCCGGCGATCAGCAGTACATCCGGCTGATCCGATTTGAGTTGGCGCAACAGCCACTCGAGAAAACAGCCGTGCTCGAAATCACGGTCCTGGCCGTGCAGGTTCTGCCCAAGGTGCCAGTCGGAGGTGTGAAACAGACGCAAGGCGAACTCCGTAGGAAATAAGGTAATGGCCGCGAGGAAAAATGACAGCGGCGAAAGGGGAGAGAGTTTACTGGTAAACAGCCTTGAGGTGGTCGGGCTTCGAGCGTGTCGCTCAGGGGCGTTTTGTGGCAATGGCGGTTGTGGTCAGAACGCTTTTGTGGCCAGAACGCGTTTGTGGCCGAAACGCGTTTGTGGCGAGGGAGCTTGCTCCCGTCCGGCTGCAAAGCAGTCGTAGGTCCTTCGAAATTGCAGGGGGAGGCTTCGCAGCCCAACGGGAGCAAGCTCCCTCGCCACAAAAGCCTCCACAAAAGCCTCCACAAAAGCCTCCACAAAAGCCTCCACAAAAGCTGCCACAAAAGCTGCCACAAAAGCTGCCAAAAGCTGCCACAAAAGCTGCCACAAAAGTTGCCAAAAGTCGCCACAAAAGCTGCCACAAAAGCCTGGTGATCAGGTGGAGGCTGTTACTTGGGGTAAAGCGGCGGCAAGCCGCTGTCGCTCACCGGGTCCTGGACCCGTTCGGCGATGGGGATGGTTCGGATCACGCGCCACAGTTCTTCACCTTGCCAGTGCTGGCCGGTTTCGCTGTAGAGGGCGCCGTTCAGGCCGTCCAGTGCGTCGGACAGGGGCACGAAACGCGCCGCCATGTCCGCCAGGGTTTCCGGTTGTTGCCGGGCCCAGGCGTCGAGGGCCTGGCGGGTGGCGTGGGGGTCGTTGGCCTGGCAGGCGCGCTTGAGTTCGTCGAGCACGGTGCGCGTGCTGGGGCCGGTTTGTGCTGCACGCAGGATCGCCGGTTGCCAGCGCGCACGCCACCACAGGCCGAAGCCCAGCAGCGTGGTGCAGGCCAGGATCAGGCTGGTGAGTTTCCAGCGCCACAGGGCTTCGCTGTCCGCCGTCGCGTTGAGCGGCGAACTGCCGGCCGGGGTATCGACCATCAGGCTCGGATTGTTCGCCACTTGCAGGGTCCGGGCCGGCAGGCTGCTGTGTTCCAGATGATCTTCGAAGGTGTTCCACCACACCACATCCACCGATGGCAGCTCGATCGAACCACTGCGAGACGGCACCAGGGCTTCGCGGTCCTCGCGGCTGCCGATCAGACCACGGTCGCTGTTCTGGTTGCCCAGCACCGGCTGGTCGGGATAACGACGCAGGCCACCGACTTCCGTACCCGGCAGCGGCGGCAGTTGCGCGCTGGCCAGGCCTTCGGCCTTGACCGTCAGGCTGCGGGTCAGTGAGTCGCCGACCTGCACGTGCTCCGGCTCCGGGTTCCAGCTCTCGCTCAGGGTCAGGTTGCGCGCCGGCAGCCACGGCAGGTCGGCGGGGTAGGTGATGGGTTTGGCCTTGACCGTCAGCAGCAGTTCGCCGGAGCTGACGCGCATCAACTTGCCGGATTTCGGCGTCTGCACGGTGGAATCCGGTGTCGGTTGGGCGTCCACCAACGCGGCATTGAAGATCTGCCCCGGAATGATCAATTCACCGCTGTGCTGCGGGTAGATCGCGTAGCGCATTTCGATCACGCCATGGCGCACGCCGTTGATGTCTTTTTCGTAGGCGCGGGAATCGCCCAGCTGTTCGATGCGCGCATCGGGAACCTGCAACGGCGGCAGGCTGCTGTCGTCGTACAGCGACACCGAATGGTAGATGCGCAGGGTCAGGATCGCCTGGGCCTGCACGTAGACGCTGGTTTGGTCGAGGCTGGCGTCGATGAATACCGGGGCCAGTTTGTCGGGGTTGTCCTGGGTTTCGCTCTCGACCACTTGCACCGTGATCGGCTGACTCTCGACTTCACCCAGCTTCAACGGTGGGATCACCACGGTGCCGTTATGCAGCGGCAGCAGGGTGACGATCCAGCGGGTGGTGGCGCGATTGTCGCCGTTGAGGGTGTTCAACTGGTTGACCTGGCGGGTGCCGCGTACTTCGAACAATGGCTCCAGCGGTGTCAGGTCGGGCTTGCCGAACTGCGTGACATCGTTCGATTCCAGGGTCAGCTCGATGGTTTCGCCGGAGTTCAGGCGCGTGCGGTCGACGCTGGCGACCAGCTCCGCAGCCTGGACCTGAGCGGCGCACAACAACGAAGCGAGCATGAAAGGGGTGAAGCGGGTCATCGAGTTTTTCCCTGATCCTGATGTTGTTGCTGTTCGTACCAGAATTTGCGCCGGAGCAATTCCCCCGGGTCGTCCGGGATCTGTCTGAGCCATTGCTCTAGGGCCTGCTGCTGTTCGCCCTCGATGCTGTCGCTGGCCGGACGCATGGGTGGCGTTGTGTGTTGCTCGTCGCCCAACTCGCTGCCCGGCACTTCGTTGGCTCCCGGTCTCGGTGGCGTCGTGGGTACTTGATCGGCCTCGGTGCCACTTGGATGCTCGGCCTGTTTCGGTTCGCCGGAGCTCGGCGCCTGGGTGGCTTCCCCGGATTGCGCTTGCTGGGCGGCCGTCGTGGGCGATTCGCTGGCGTCTTTGTCCGGCTCAGCGCTCGGTGGCGTGTTCTTCTGCTTGAGCAGGCTCTCCACCAGGGCCTTGTTGGTCAGGGCCGGGCGCAAGTCCGGTTGACGTTCCAGCGCCTGTTCATAGGCGTCCAGTGCAGCCTCCAGATCACCACTTTTGGCCAGGGCATTGCCTCGATTGTAGTGGGCGCTGGCGTCGTTGCCTTCGGCGAACCGCTGGGCGGCGCCACTGTAGTCACCGGCTTCATAAAGGGCCACGCCTTGCCACTGATGATCGTCAAAGTGTTGCGCGGCCTCAGCCGGGCGCTTTTGCTTGAGCAGATGCTGGCCGCGCTGGTCGGGGCGCAGCCACAGGTCCTGGAAGTCGAAGGCGTAGCTCGGTTGCGGCAATGCCAACAGCAACGGCAGACAGAGCAGCCAGCCGCGCCGTCCGGCGCAAGCGGCCAGCAGCAACAACGGCAGCAGCAACCAGTAACCCTGATCGGCCCAAGTATCCAGGCGCAGGGTCTGGCCGTCGGAACGCAGGCTGCGTGGGCCGTCGAGCAGGCCCAGCCCGCGCAGGTCGCTGTCGCTCAGGCGAGCGTGGCGATAGCGCCCGTCCAGGTCATCGGCGAAGGCTTTCAGGCTGGGTTCGTCCAGATGCGGCACCAGGATCGCGCCCTGGTCGTCCTTGAGGAAGCTGCCGTCTTCCTGGGTGATCGGCGCCCCTTCGGCGGTGCCGATGCCGAGCATCAGGAATTGGGTGGATTTGCCCCGCAGCGCCTGGCGAATGCCCTGGCGTTCGTGATCCGTCAGCGAAGAACCGATCAGCAGGATCCGGCCATCACCGAGGGCGGCCTGCTCCAGCAGGGTCAGGGCCTTGGCCACCGCCAGGTCGGCGCGATGACCCGCTTCTGGCATCAACGACGGCTTGAGCGCGTCCACCAGGTTGCGGCTGGTGGACAGGTCATCCGACAGTGGCACCAGCGTGTGGGCACTGCCGGCGTAGACGACGATGGCGGTCTGCGCGTCGCTGCGGCTCTGCAGCAGGTCGAACAGCTTGCGCCGGGCTTGTTCCAGGCGATTGGGCGCAACGTCGGTGGCGAGCATTTGCGGGGTTAGTTCGAGGATCACCACCAACGGGTCGGCGGGTTTCTGACTCAATTGCTCGACCCGCTGCCAACTCGGACCCAGCAACGCGAGCACGGTCAGCAGCCAGGCCACGCCCAATGCGATCCACGGCAGCTTGCTGTCGCGACCGCTGCCACCGCGCAGCAGCACGGCATGAAAGGCCGGCGGCAGGATCATCTGCCAGCGCCCGGCGCGTTTTTGCCGATGCCAGAGCTGCCACAGCAACCAGCCCAGCAGCGGCAACAACAATAGCCACCAGGGGCGGAACCAGTAGGGCCAGAGCGCGCTCATCGGCGTCTCCGCAGGCGCAGGCGCTTGAGACGCTGGCGCCAGTCAGGCAGTGGCGTTTGCAAAAACAGATCCTTGGTAAACAGGCGTTGCAGCGGGTTGTCCGGCCACAGTTCGCGGGCCACCAGCAACATGCTCAGTATCAGCGCCATCGCCAGCGGCCAGTGATACAGCGCCTGGGCCGGGCGCGCCTGGGTCGGTTGCTGGGCCACGGGCTCCAGTTGGTCGAGGGTGTCCTTGATCGCCTGCAATTCCTTGCCATCGCGAGCACGGAAGTAACGGCCACCGGTGGCCTCGGCAATGGCCTTGAGAGCTGGCTCGTCAAGGTCCAGGCTTGGGTTGAGCCCCAACATGCCCAGGGTGCCGCTTTGCTCCGGGTCGGCACCGATGCCGATCGGGTAGATTTTCACCCCTTCCTTGGCCGCCAGGCGCGCAGCGGTCAGCGGGTCGATTTCGCCGCCGTTATTGGCGCCGTCGGTGACCAGGATCAGCACGCGACTGTGGGCCGGGCGCAGGCGCAGGCGTTTGAGGGCCAGGCCGATGGCGTCGCCGATAGCGGTGTTCTTGCCGGCGATGCCGATGCGCGCTTCGTCGAGCCAGACGCGCACGGTGTGGCGGTCGAAGGTCAGCGGCGCTTGCAGGTAGGCCTGGCTGCCGAACAGGATCAGGCCGACCCGGTCGCCATCACGGTTTTCGAGGAAATCACCGAGTAGATGCTGGACCAGCGCCAGGCGGCTGACGTCTTCGTCCTGCCACTGCATGTCGGGGTAATCCATGGAGCCGGACACGTCCACCGCCACCAGCAGGTCGCGGCCACTGGCGGCAATCGGCAACGGATCGCCGAGCCATTGCGGGCGCGCGGCGGCGGTCAGCAGCAGCAGCCACAGCAGCAGGAACGGCGCCTGTTGCCGCCAGGCCGGCAGGTTGGCCCGGGCGCGGCGCCCGGCCAGGCCCTCGAGGTCGGCGAGGAAGCTGACCTTGAGCGCCGGTTCGCCACTGTCGGCCACCGGCAGCACGAAGCGCATCAGCCACGGCAAGGGCAGCAGGACGAACAGCCACGGCCAGGCGAACTCAAACATGTTTGCGAATCCAGGTGTCGACGGCTTGGGTCAGGCCGGCGATGGCCTTGTCGTCGAGTTTGCATTCAGGTTTGTAGGCGCCTTCGACCAGCACCATCCAGCGGGTCAGGCCGGCGGCCGGGCAGCGGTTGTCGAGGAAGGCCAGCCATTTGCGACCGTTGAGGGTGTGGCTTTGGCTGTAGGGGTAGTGGTTGCGGCACAGGCGCTTGAGCAGGCCATTGAGTTGCTGCAGCCAGGCGCCGGCGGGGGCGCCGTCATAAGGTTTGGGCATCAGTGCCAGTTCTGCCAGCGCCGCAAGGCGCACCGGGTCCAGGGGCTGTTCGGCGCGCACCACGGGGCGTTTTTGCGGCAGGAAACGCCGCAGCTTCCATAATCCGAAGCCGATGGCGGGCAGCAGTAGCAGCAACAGCCACCAGCCCGGCGCCGGTGGCCAGAACCCGATCGGTGGAGGTGAAATCAGCGGTTGCAGCTGGTCGAGACTGTTCATCGACCTTTCCCCGGTTTCTGCGGGTTGAGGTATTCGCGCAGTTGCTCGACCATTTCGCTCTGGGTGCTCAGCGGCATCATCAACACCCGCAGCTTTTGCGCCAGTCGTTCCCAACGGGCGATCCGCGCTTCGGCCTGGGCGCGGTAGGTCTGGCGCAGGTCGAAATTCAGGGTGTCGAGTTCCAGTTGCGCACCGCGCTCGGCAAAGCGCAGCAATCCGGCAGCGGGCAGGGCGTGATCCAGCGGATCGGACAGCGGCAGCAGCAACAGGTCGCAATGGCGCGACAACAGGCTCAACTGCTGTTCGGCGCTGTCACTCAAGGCGCGCTCATCGCAGATCACGATCACCAGACTGCCCGGGCGCGAGACTTCCCGGGCGCGGCGCAGGGCAATGCCGAACGCATCGCGATCCGGCTCGCTTTCGGTGTGCAGCGATTGATTGACCCGCACCAGTCGGTTGAGCAATTGCAGCAGACTCTGTTTGCTGCGTCGGGGTTTGATTTCGTAGTGTTCGTTGTCACCGAACACCAGGCCGCCCACGCGATCGTTGTGCCCCAGCGCAGCCCAGCCGATCAGGCTCGCGGCCTGGGCGGCGAGCACTGACTTGAACATCATCCCCGAACCGAAAAACAACCGACGACTCTGCTCGACCATGATAAAGATCGGCCGCTCGCGCTCCTCATGGAACAGCTTGGTGTGCGGTTCCTGGGTGCGGGCGGTGACGCGCCAGTCGATGGTCCGCACGTCGTCGCCGGCCTGATAGACCCGCACCTGATCGAAATCCACGCCACGCCCGCGCAGCTTGGAGTGGTGCAGGCCGATCAACGGGCTGCGCTGGCTCGGCGTCGAGAACAGCTGCACTTCGCGCACGCGATGGCGCATCTCGATCAGGTCGGCGAGCGTCACGCGGATGCCGGGTTGGGCTGGCAGGGGGGCGTTCATCGGGGTCAAGCGACGGCTACGACGTCGAGAATCCGCTGGACCACGCGGTCCTGGTCGATGCCCGCGGCTTCGGCTTCGAAGGACAGGATGATGCGGTGGCGCAACACGTCGAACAGCACCGCCTGAATGTCCTCCGGGCTGACGAAATCGCGCCCGGCCAGCCAGGCGTGGGCCCGAGCGCAACGGTCCAGGGCGATGGACCCGCGAGGGCTGGCGCCATAGGCGATCCACTCGGCCATCTCCGGATCGAATTTGGCCGGGGTGCGTGTGGCCATGACCAGTTGCACCAGGTATTCCTCCACGGCGTCGGCCATGTACAAGCCGAGGATTTCCTTGCGCGCGGCGAAAATCGCCTGCTGGCTGACCCGTCGCTCCGGCTTGGTTTCGCCGTTCAGGGCCTCGCCCCGGGCCTGCTGCAGGATGCGCCGTTCCACGGTCGCGTCCGGAAAGCCCATTTTCACGTGCATCAGGAAGCGGTCGAGTTGGGCTTCGGGCAGCGGATAGGTGCCCTCCTGCTCGATGGGGTTCTGGGTGGCCATCACCAGGAACAGCGGCGACAGCTCGTAAGTGCTGCGCCCGACACTGACCTGGCGCTCGGCCATGGCCTCGAGCAATGCCGACTGCACCTTGGCCGGGGCGCGGTTGATCTCGTCTGCCAGTACCAGGTTATGGAAGATCGGACCCTGCTGGAACACGAAGCTGCCGGTTTCCGGGCGATAGATTTCCGTGCCGGTGATGTCGGCCGGCAACAGGTCAGGGGTGAATTGAATGCGATGGAACTGTGCTTCGATGCCTTCGGCGAGTTCCTTGATGGCCTTGGTCTTGGCAAGGCCCGGAGCGCCTTCGACCAGCATATGGCCGTCGGCGAGCAGGGCGATGAGCAAGCGCTCGATGAGTTTTTCCTGGCCGAGGATCTGCGTTGAAAGAAAGGTTCGCAGCGCGAGCAGCGCTTCACGATGTTCCATCGATGACTGTTCCTGGAAAGGGTGACCGAAGACGTTCGTATAACGCCAGGGCTGGGGGCGTTACTTTAATCCATCGCGGGGTGCGGCGACTAACGGCATTTTGTGCAAAGTGCGGGAAATGCCGGGTGAAGTCTTTGCAAGTTTGCAGGTGCGTGGGGCTGCGGCGTTCTTTCGGGCGCTTCTCGCTCCTGCAGGTCAGGCGGCGGGCCCTGTAGGAGCGAACATGCCCGCGAAGCGGCCCGCCCGGACAACATCAAAGCTGACTGACGTACGTCCCGGTCCCCTTGAGAATGTTCTGCAGGGTCTCTTCAACTTCAGCCAGGTCCCCGGCATCGGTGCTGTGGGTGATCTCCAGCACGTCGTCGCCATTGAGCGCATCGGCATCGGCCGCTGCGATTTCGATCTTCAACAGGGTAGGGCTGAGGGTGACTTTCACGCCTTCGAGGGTCGAGGGCTCGCCGTCCAGTGTGATCTCCAACTCGTCCTCGTCGGGGTAGCGGGTCATCAGGAACATTTCGCCCTTGTCACTGTGACAGGCGAGCATGGCCATGTTGTCTTCTTCGTCATCGCAAGGGTTGACGATCAAGAGGGCGGTGGTCATTTGCATGGGGTAATTCCTGGCTCGTTGGGCGGGGGAAGGGCATCCGCCAATTTTGCCAGCTTGCGCGTGATTATGCTGGCTCTCATTTTTCATCATCATTTGGATGAATTCAAAATCCCTCATATCGAGGGTTTTGTGAATGATGAAAGACATTTCTGTCAAACGTCTGCCGGCAGCACGCATGAAGTTTCTGATGTGCCGGTCAGGGCAGCATTTTTGCCTGTTCCACTCGTTTTCGTTGCCTTACCGTGGCGCTTTGGTTGCAAGGGAATGCGTTGAAAAATAACGAAAAAAAGGACCTCTTCAGATGAGAGAGTATTTCCCCTGGGCGGCTGAGATCAGCCACTTGACCGAGCAACAGGTAGAGGAGCTGTACCGGCGTTATCTCAATGGCGAGAAAAGTGCCGTGCTGATCAGTGAGTACAAGATTCCCGGTTACGTCCATAGCTTGTTGAAAGTGCTGCCGCCCATCGTCAGCAAGGATTTGACCTGCCCCTACTGCTTGTTGCCGATGTGGGTGCGCCGACACGCCAAAGGCACCTCGGCCACACTGCGCCAGCCATACAAGTGCGTTCGTTGCGAACACCGTCATATCGCAACAGGTTATGGTCGGGAAAAACGGTGTTCGTGTACCGAGTGTGACAAGGTTCGACAACTGGAACTCGCCGAGCAGGCCGATCGTAATCGGCGAGAGCTTGAAAAACGCTACGGCGCGCCCGGTGCGCCTGTCCCTTTGACGTCACTGAGCTTCGTACAGAAGCTGGTACTGCTCGCGCTGTTGGACGATGGGCGCACAGCAGGGGGCGACAGCATAGAGCCCCTGGATGCCGTAGGCAGGGGCGAACCGCTGGCACCCAGCGAGGATTACAGCAAGGAACTGATCAAAGACCTCATCGAGCAGGGTGCGCTGGCAGTGGACCTGGCGTCGGATATCAAGGCGTTTGACCGGTCGTCCGGCTGCCCGATCAGTAATTACTTTGCCGTTCGCTGGATCGCCAATGTTGCCCTGGAGTCCGGGATGCGATGCCCCCGCGATTCGCTGTATGCAGCGCTCTATCAGGAGCTGTCCGCAGGCGTGCAGGCGCTCTGGAAAAGCGAGTTGTATGCGCTGATGTTCCGACTCGCCCGGGAAGAGTCGCTGCAATACATTCATGTGCTGGCCAGGGAAGTGAGCTTTGTGTTCAGTGCCGAGGGTAGCGCTAAGACCGTGATTGGACAGCTGTTGCAGAATTTTTCGGTCAGTCACATCTATTACTTTGCGCGATTGGCGGTGAGGAATGCCGCGCATTTTTATGCCACCGGCAATTCAAAGGGGCGAACCCACGCGTCCAATACCATTCCGCGCAATATGCTGCGAACGTCCCAGGATGCCCTCGCGCGGGACTGGCGCAAGACGGCCTACCGAGACACTCGGGTACCTCAATCGGCCTTGCAGCGTCTGTTGTATGACGTGGTGCTCAAGGACAGCGGGGCGTGTTTCTCCAAGTCCCCGGGGCTTTACTGGCGTGACGAGCTGGTCCCGCAATTTTTTGCCGCAACCATGGCCCAGGATATTGTCGACGCGCATCTGCAACTGTTTTGTCGTGAGTGTGATTCAAACAACATCGACGCCAGCATGGACAAGATGACGGTTCAGACGATGTGTTACGACTGTGCCACGGTGAGCAGATTTCAAGCGACAGAAGACTTGATCGACTGATCCGGTCGCGCTTGATCCTTCGAGGGTAGTCGTCGTTCACGGACCGTTCCGCAGTGTGGGACGGTTCGCTTTGGTTCCCGTGAGGGCGTGGACGGTCACGTTTTTTGTTGCCGGTTACTGCTTGATACGGTCAGAAAACCCCCGATTTTCACCCGGACTGCTAGTGTTGTTCGATGCGTCGCCGCCAAGCTGCGTGCCGATGACCGAATATGTCGCAGCACCGCAAGCAGGGGCCTTGCCGCACTGGTTAAGCTGCGCATCGAATGGATACCTGTAAAGACATTGAGCCTTTGATCGCGCAGTCGTTTTTGCAGATGCCCATTCACGGAAGGTGAATGTGACCTGAGTGTCTCGTCCAGCTTCACCCACCTGTCACCCTGTTTCCTCTGCCCGAGAATCAGGAACAGGCTGACGGGTAGCCCCGAACAGGGGTTTTGCACGCGACGCTTCCATCAATAACAAGCCCTAGCGGAGTACCACAGATGGCGTTCTTCACCGCAGCCAGCAAAGCCGACTTCCAGCACCAACTGCAAGCGGCACTGGCGCAGCACATCAGTGAACAGGCACTGCCACAAGTGGCGCTGTTCGCTGAGCAATTCTTCGGCATTATCTCCCTGGACGAGCTGACTCAACGTCGGTTGTCCGACCTCGCTGGCTGTACTCTTTCTGCGTGGCGCCTGCTTGAGCGCTTCGATCACGCGCAGCCGCAAGTGCGCGTCTACAACCCCGATTACGAACGTCACGGCTGGCAGTCGACCCACACCGCGGTCGAAGTGCTGCACCACGACCTGCCATTCCTGGTGGACTCGGTGCGCACCGAGCTCAACCGTCGCGGCTACAGCATCCACACCCTGCAAACCACTGTGCTGAGCGTGCGTCGCGGCAGCAAGGGTGAGCTGCTGGAAATCCTGCCCAAGGGCACCCAGGGCGACGACGTGCTGCAAGAGTCGTTGATGTACCTGGAAATCGACCGTTGCGCCAACACCGCCGAACTGAACGTACTGGCCAAAGAGCTGGAGCAAGTGCTCGCTGAAGTGCGGGTCGCGGTTGGCGATTTCGAGCCGATGAAGGCCAAGGTCCAGGAAATCCTCACCAACCTGGACAACAGCCGTTTCGCCGTCGATGCCGACGAAAAGAACGAGATCAAGAGCTTCCTGGAATGGCTGGTGGGTAACCACTTCACCTTCCTGGGCTATGAAGAGTTCGTGGTCACCGACCAGGCCGATGGCGGCCACATCGAGTACGACCAGAACTCCTTCCTGGGCCTGACCAAACTGCTGCGCACCGGCCTGACCTACGAAGACCTGCGCATCGAAGACTACGCCGTGAACTACCTGCGCGAACCGACGCTGCTGTCGTTCGCCAAGGCCGCGCACCCAAGCCGCGTGCACCGTCCGGCCTACCCGGACTACGTTTCGATCCGTGAAATCGATGCCGACGGCAAAGTCATCAAGGAATGCCGTTTCATGGGCCTGTACACCTCCTCGGTGTACGGCGAGAGCGTGCGGGTCATCCCGTACATCCGCCGCAAGGTCGCGGAAATCGAACGCCGTTCCGGCTTCCAGGCCAAGGCTCACCTGGGCAAGGAACTGGCTCAGGTGCTCGAAGTGCTGCCACGGGACGATCTGTTCCAGACCCCGGTGGACGAGCTGTTCAGCACCGTGATGTCGATCGTGCAGATCCAGGAACGCAACAAGATCCGCGTGTTCCTGCGCAAAGACCCGTACGGCCGTTTCTGCTACTGCCTGGCCTATGTGCCGCGCGACATCTATTCCACCGAAGTTCGCCAGAAGATCCAGCAAGTGCTGATGGATCGCCTGAAAGCCTCCGATTGCGAGTTCTGGACCTTCTTCTCCGAGTCCGTGCTGGCCCGCGTGCAACTGATCCTGCGCGTCGACCCGAAAAATCGCATCGACATCGACCCGCAGCAGCTGGAAAACGAAGTGATCCAGGCCTGCCGCAGCTGGCAGGACGATTACTCGGCGCTGACCGTCGAAACCTTCGGTGAAGCCCAGGGCACCAACGTGCTGTCCGACTTCCCGAAAGGCTTCCCCGCCGGTTACCGCGAGCGTTTCGCGGCGCATTCGGCCGTGGTCGACATGCAGCACCTGCAGAGCCTGAACGAAAACAAATCGCTGGTCATGAGTTTCTATCAGCCGCTGGGCCAGGTCTCCGGCCAGCGCGAGCTGCATTGCAAGCTGTACCACGCCGACACCCCGCTGGCCCTGTCCGACGTGTTGCCGATACTGGAAAACCTCGGCCTGCGCGTGCTGGGCGAGTTCCCGTACCGCCTGCGTCACACCAACGGCCGCGAGTTCTGGATTCACGACTTCGCGTTCACCGCCGCCGAAGGCCTGGACCTGGACATCCAGCAACTCAACGACACCCTGCAGGATGCGTTCGTCCACATCGTGCGTGGCGATGCCGAGAACGATGCGTTCAACCGCCTGGTACTGACCGCCGGCCTGCCATGGCGCGACGTGGCGTTGCTGCGCGCTTATGCCCGCTACCTGAAACAGATCCGTCTGGGCTTCGACCTGGGCTACATCGCCAGCACCCTGAACAACCACACCGACATCGCTCGTGAACTGACTCGGTTGTTCAAGACCCGCTTCTACCTGGCGCGCAAGCTCAGCGACGACGATCTGGAAGACAAGCAGCAGCGACTGGAGCAGGCGATCCTCAGCGCCCTGGACGACGTTCAGGTGCTCAACGAAGACCGCATCCTGCGTCGCTACCTGGACCTGATCAAGGCGACCCTGCGGACCAACTTCTACCAGACCGACGCCAACGGTCATAACAAGTCGTACTTCAGCTTCAAGTTCAACCCGCACCTGATTCCGGAGCTGCCGAAACCTGTACCGAAGTTCGAAATCTTCGTCTACTCGCCACGCGTCGAAGGCGTGCACCTGCGCTTCGGCAACGTCGCTCGCGGTGGTCTGCGCTGGTCCGATCGTGAAGAAGACTTCCGTACCGAAGTGCTGGGCCTGGTAAAAGCCCAGCAGGTGAAGAACTCGGTGATCGTGCCGGTGGGCGCCAAGGGCGGCTTCCTGCCGCGTCGCCTGCCGCTGGGCGGCAGCCGCGACGAGATCGCGGCCGAGGGCATTGCCTGCTACCGCATCTTCATCTCGGGCCTGTTGGACATCACCGACAACCTGAAGGACGGCGCGCTGGTGCCGCCGGCCAACGTCGTGCGTCATGACGACGATGACCCGTACCTGGTCGTGGCCGCGGACAAGGGCACTGCGACCTTCTCCGACATCGCCAATGGCATCGCCATCGACTACGGCTTCTGGCTGGGCGATGCGTTCGCTTCCGGTGGCTCGGCCGGTTACGACCACAAGAAAATGGGCATCACCGCCAAGGGCGCGTGGGTCGGCGTACAGCGCCACTTCCGCGAGCGCGGCATCAATGTCCAGGAAGACAGCATCACGGTGGTCGGCGTCGGCGACATGGCCGGTGACGTGTTCGGTAACGGCTTGCTGATGTCCGACAAGCTGCAACTGGTCGCGGCCTTCAACCACTTGCACATCTTCATCGATCCGAACCCGAACCCGGCGACCAGTTTCGCCGAGCGTCAGCGCCTGTTCGACCTGCCACGTTCGGCGTGGTCGGACTACGACACCAGCATCATGTCCGAAGGCGGCGGCATCTTCTCCCGCAGCGCGAAGAGCATTGCGATTTCCCCGCAGATGCAGGAACGCTTCGACATCAAGGCCGACAAACTGACCCCGACCGAACTGCTCAATGCCTTGCTCAAGGCACCGGTGGATCTGTTGTGGAACGGCGGTATCGGTACCTACGTCAAGGCCAGCAGCGAAAGCCACGCCGATGTCGGCGACAAGGCCAACGATGCACTGCGCGTGAACGGTAACGAACTGCGCTGCAAGGTAGTGGGCGAGGGCGGTAACCTGGGCATGACCCAACTGGGTCGTGTGGAGTTCGGTCTCAATGGCGGCGGTTCCAACACCGACTTCATCGACAACGCCGGTGGCGTGGACTGCTCCGACCACGAAGTGAACATCAAGATCCTGCTCAACGAAGTGGTGCAGGCCGGCGACATGACCGCCAAGCAACGCAACGAGTTGCTGGCGAGCATGACCGACGAGGTCGGCAGCCTGGTGCTGGGCAATAACTACAAGCAGACCCAGGCCCTATCCCTGGCGGCTCGTCGTGCACTGCCACGCATCGCTGAATACAAGCGTCTGATGAACGACCTGGAAGGCCGCGGCAAGCTGGATCGCGCCATCGAGTTCCTGCCGTCGGAAGAGCAGATCAACGAGCGCGTCGCGGCGGGCCATGGCCTGACCCGTGCCGAGCTGTCGGTGCTGATCTCCTACAGCAAGATCGACCTCAAGGAAGCGCTGCTCAACTCCCTGGTGCCGGACGACGATTACCTGACCCGCGACATGGAAACCGCTTTCCCGCCGACCCTGGTGAGCAAGTTCTCCGAAGCCATGCGCCGTCACCGTCTCAAGCGCGAGATCGTCAGCACCCAGATCGCCAACGATCTGGTCAATCACATGGGCATCACCTTCGTTCAGCGACTCAAAGAGTCCACCGGCATGAGCCCGGCGAACGTGGCGGGCGCCTACGTGATCGTGCGTGACATCTTCCACCTCCCGCACTGGTTCCGTCAGATTGAAGCCCTGGACTACCAGGTTTCCGCTGACGTGCAACTGGAGTTGATGGACGAGCTGATGCGCCTGGGCCGTCGTGCCACGCGCTGGTTCCTGCGTGCCCGCCGCAACGAGCAGAACGCTGCCCGTGACGTCGCGCATTTCGGTCCGCACCTCAAAGAGTTGGGCCTCAAGCTCGACGAACTGCTCAGTGGCGAGATCCGCGAGAACTGGCAGGCACGCTATCAGGCGTACGTCGCTGCCGGTGTGCCGGAGTTGCTGGCGCGTATGGTCGCGGGTACTTCGCACCTGTACACCCTGCTGCCGATCATCGAAGCCTCCGACGTGACCGGCCAGAACCCTGCGGAAGTGGCCACAGCCTACTTCGCGGTGGGCAGCGCGCTGGACATCACCTGGTACCTGCAACAGATCAGTGCCTTGCCGGTTGAGAACAACTGGCAAGCCCTGGCCCGTGAGGCGTTCCGCGATGACGTCGACTGGCAGCAACGTGCGATCACCATCTCCGTCCTGCAACAGGGCGACGGCACTCAGGACGTGGAAGTACGCCTGGCGTCGTGGATGGCGCAGCACGAAAGCATGATCGAACGCTGGCGCGCCATGCTGGTGGAAATCCGTGCCGCCAGCGGCACCGATTACGCCATGTACGCCGTTGCCAACCGTGAGTTGCTGGACCTGGCCTTGAGCGGTCAAGCGGTAGCGCCCGTCGCTGCCACGGTGAGCGCCGAGCTGGAACCGGCGGCCTGATCAGCCGTTGAATGAAAAAGCCCCGTATCGTGAGATACGGGGCTTTTTTTATTTTCGGAGGCTGTGAGGACGGCTGGCGCGCCGATCAATCGTCGTCGGACTGATCCCTGGCCTCGATGAACAGGGGATAGGGGCTCGAGCTGGTCGGGTAGGGCACGTCCCGCTCCAGGATCTTCAGGCTGAACGTCACGCTCTCGCCGACTTCATCGCTGTAGGCATACATTTTCGGGCTGTCGATCAGGTGGCGTTTGATCGTGCCCGCGTGCCGCGCCTTGAGGTAAACCGTGACGTCGTTCTTTTTGATGTCACCGAGGGTGATGATTTGCTGATCGAGGTTCAGCAGGTTGAACGAGGTGGTGTTGCCGCCTGCACCTGGAAAGGCACCGAGAACGCCAAAATTGTTTTTGCTCAAGTACTTGCCAAACCAGGCTTCGCTGCGTATCTGAATGTTGTAGTAGTCGCCATGGCAGCCGAAGTACACAACCATATCGTCCGACCGGGTTCGCCCGGTACCGTCGTTGCGCCTGTGGACCCGGACCATCTGGCCGGTGATGTCGGAAAAGCGGTGGGCGCTGGTGAGAATATTGCCCTGGCCCGCGCTGTTGGGCAGCATCTGGTCGAAGAACTTCATTTTTGTGTCGTCGCAACGAATGCGGGCGATAAAGGATTTTTGCTGTTCCATACTCAGAATAATCTCCATGATGGTGAGTGTTCGCGTCATGCGAGCGCCTAGAGTAATGGAGTTGAGTTTCATGAATAGCGCGGAACATTTGCCTGATATTGCCAAGTGGAAAAGCGAAGACTGTTAGAACCTCTTCGCGAGCATTCTCGCTGCCACATTGTTTAGTGCCAGACACCCAACTAATGCGGGAGCGAGCCTGCTCGCGAGCAGGTCAATACAATTTGACGCCAGGATGGCTATCGATCATCGACACTTTATCTGTCGGACTGGTCAATAAACTGTTCAGCGACCGGTCGAACTTCTGCAACGCCCTGACTTGCACATTCTGCTGTTCGTTAATGTCGGCGACGATCTCTTCGCTGCGCTTGAAGTCCGCCCATACCGGGCTCATGGCTTTTGCATCCTGACCTTGTGCGGTGCCGATGTAATTGAGCTTGCTGTCGTAGAAGTGAGCGCTGACCTCGGCTTGAACATCGGAACTGCGCGAAGTGATGAGCTGGCTACGAGTGTCGATCACTGCGACAACATCCGGTTTCGCCGCCTTCAGGCTTTGCATGTCCGGGTACACCGTGACTGAACCGAATTGCCGTTGCAGGGAGGCTTTGACCCAGTCCACGGCAAGGTCGGGTCTGGACGTGGCGACATAGGCGTCGTGAATCGGCTGTACCAGCAGGCTCTGGCCAAAACCGGTGCCGGCGTTGGCCTGATAGTCCTGCAGGTACGCACGGTTGGCCTGGGTGTTGCGGCTGTACAGCACGCCCAGGGCGACCTGCTTGCCATTGGGAATGCGCGTGGCGTTGCTGCGGCCCACCGGTTCGCTGAATATGCCGTCCAGCGATGAAACCGCTGAAGGTGCCGTGGGAATCGAGCAGCCGGCTAATAGCGCCGTTATCGTCAACGTACTGACCATCGCAAGTTTCATGGTGTTTCTCCCGCGAAACGACATTAATCGAAAGAGGCTTTGCCGCAAGGAGCGGCGGTCAGTAAAGACTAAACCTGGATTGAATTAATGAAATAGCGTCTATATAGGGTTATCAGCGTCGCGGTAGTTTCATTTGGTTTAAAAGCACCAGTTTAATTGCCGCAGGATATAAAAAGGCCCGAATCATCGATTCGAGCCTTCTTATTTATGGCTGTCGGTCCAGCTATCAGTTTTTCAATGGGATCAGTACTTTCTCGTCTGGCGACAAGACCATGAACACCAGCAACTTGGCAGGCTTGGTGGCGCTGGCGTTTTTCGAAACCAAGTGTTCTGAGCCGGCCGCTTCATACCAGAACTCGCCAGTTTTGTAGGTCACTTCCTTCTCGCCTTTGACTTGCGAAGTGATTTCTCCCTCGAGGACGTAGGCCATGGCGGTACCGTCATGCTTGTGAGCAATGGACGATTGGCCCGGCTTGTAGTCGACTTCGATCATCAACGCTTTTTTGCCCGGTGCGTTTTTCAGCATTTGATCCTGCAGGATCGTGACCTTTTCCGATGGGTCATGGGCGAAGGCAGAGGCTGAAATGGTCAGGGTCAGGGCAACAAGGGAGGCGGCACAGAAGCGCAAAACGTTCATGTTCATTACCTGAGTTGGATGGGTTGTCGGGAACCAATCTAGTGCGCTGCGCAGGGCAAGCAAACAGCCAATATTCGGGAAGGTCAGGAGACCAATTGGCTTGCTCGAATGAGGAGTGCTGGTCAATGGTGCGCAGAGGCACCAGACACACGGACCCTGTGGGAGCTGGCCTGCCAGCGATGGCTTCTTGTCAGGCGCCTTGGGTTTGGGCGGGGCAACTCAATACCAAAATCGAAAGCCAAGCGAGCCGACCTGACTTGGGGAATGCGCGCTTTTCTGTAGGAGCGAGCTCGCTCGCGATGGACGTCAACGATGACGCTGGGCAACTGATGCCCCGGGGTGTTCACAGGCTCATCGCGAGCAAGCTCGGCCCCTGCAGGGGAATGGGGGCATCTTCAGAATTCAGGGTGGCCGGGCACCACGGAATCCCCCACAACGAACCGGGTAAAACGGCAGCGATCAGCCCTGGGTGAAACGAGGCCTTCAGCGAATCGGGAAGCTGTTGAAGTCCACGGCGTTGGCCAGTTGGCAGTCGATCAAATCGATGAAACCCTGCACCTGAGGGCTGTTGAAATGCGATTGCATGGCGGCTTCCGACTGCCAGTGTGCGCTGACGGTCCAGCGGTTTCCGTCCTCGGGGCAGCGGTCGACCATATAGGAATCACAGCCCGGTAATTCGCGCAGGGTGTCGACAATCTTTTGCAGTTGCTTACCCAGTTCTTCCGAGCGGCCGGCGACGGCCTTGACCTGTACGGTATTGATCACTTTGTAGGACATTGGTACACACTCCTGAATCAGGCCGGACTAATCCTGCTCATTGAGGGATAACGCCTAAGCAGGATAGGCCTGCACCCGCAGACAACCAATAGCCAATCGCCGGATAAAGCGGCAGTCCAATCAGGCCACTTGTTGCAGAATGTCTCTCAAGCGGTCCAGAGCGGTGTCGATATCCAGGGTTTCGATGGCGCCGAAACCGAGGAAAAACCCGTCTTGCGGGGGTTGCTGGTAGAAAAAGCTGTCGATGGCATACAGCCCGACTTCGACTTTTTTCGCCAGTTCGATCACCAGGGGCACGTCAATCGGCACTTTGCACAGCACCACCATGTGAAAGCCCGCCCTGGTCGGGACCGCTTCGAGCCAGGGCGACAGGTCCCCGGTCATGCGCGCCAGGATGCGATCGCGCCTGCCGGCGTAAATGGTGTGGCAACGACGGATGTGTTTGAGCAGGCACCCCTCGGCGATGAATTTCGCCAGCGCCCACTGGGGCAGGGTGGAGGTGTGCAGGTCCGTGAGCTGCTTGGCGCGCACGACCGCCTCGAGGATCGCCGGCGGCAGAATTGCGTAGCCCAGGCGCAATTCGGGCAGCAGAGTCTTCGAAAAAGTCCCGACGTAGGCGACGATCCCTCGTTCGTCCATGCTTTGCAGCGAGTCGGTCGGTCGTCCTTCGTAGCGAAACTCGCTGTCGTAATCGTCCTCGATGACGATCGCCCCCAGCTCATGGGCCCTGGCCAGCAGGGCGACCCGGCGCTCCTGGCTCATGGGCATGCCGAGGGGAAACTGGTGCGAGGGGGTGACGTAGATCAGCCGGGTGCCGAGGGGGATCTTGTCGACCTGAATGCCCTCGGCGTCCACCGGAACTCCGATCACCGTGGCGCCGTGAGTGCCGAACAGCAGGCGAGCCGGCGGATAACCGGGGTCTTCCATGGCGACGATGCTGCCGGGGCGGGTCAGCACCCGGGAAATCAGGTCCAGCGCCTGCTGAGCGCCATTGCACACCACCACGTCCTCATCCTGGCAATTGACCCCCCGCGAAAAAGAGATATGCCGTGCAATGGCATTGCGCAGCGCCGGCAGGCCTTCTGCCAGGCTGTAAAAGCCCTTGGTTCCAGCTATCTGTCGCAGTGCATGGGACGTGCAGCGCCGCCAATCGTCCTGGGGAAACAGGCCCCGGCTGGTGGCGCCGCCGATGAAGTCATAACGCAGCGAACCTTCCAGGGTCGGATGGCGCAAAAACACCGGCAGATTGCGCCAGGACTCGATCACCTCGAAGCCGGCCAGATCGCTGTGGTTCTGTTTGCGCTCGACCTTCGAGGCCCGGGCATTGACGTAGGTACCCTTGCCGATCACTCCGGTGAGGAAGTTTTCGTAGGTCAACTGGGCATAGGTGTCAGAAATGGTCTTGCGCGAAATGCCCAGTTGCTCGGCGAGCAAGCGGCTGGGAGGAAGCTGAGTCCCTGCTGCCAGGCGACCCGATTCGATGGCGCTGCGCAGTTGGTTGTACAACTGGCCTGCCAGGTCCTTGCGGCCGTTGATGACAACATGTAGTTCCATACTGGCAAGCTCCTGCGCGGTGATCTTGTTCGCGGTGTGCGTTGCGCAAGATTACCTGCTTTCGCGAGCAGTGAAGAAGTTGCCAAGGGAAAAAACGCGGAATTGGACTAGTGGGCCATGGTTTGACCGGATGCCGAAGACTTATCTATCGGCCGGCGGAATGACACTGGATAGGCTTTCGGCAGTATTAGTTGTCTCGCTGGTAAGTTTTAAAGTCAGCGTCCGCGAGAGGTTATTGAACATTATGGATTTGCTAAGGCATCTTTATTGTAGAGATGGTTTCATGGCTTTCGTGTTGCACTTATAAGCGCTCATCCTTGCAGGTTAGTTAACTTGCAAGGATGAGGCAGCGTTCGAGCCATAGCCGGGCAGGCACTTCAGCTGGCTTTGGCTGGCAGGGTTTGCGCACGTTCAGCGGTATTGCCGTTGTCGTTCTGAATGCGCGAATTTTGAGCTGCAGCCTCTTGAGAACGGGCGTTTGCACGTTCTATCAGGCGGTCGCTGCCACCTTCGGCAAACGTCAGGCCCGAAAACGCTGCGCACAACAAACTGCCGACGATAACGAAGTTTTTCATGATGATTCACCTGGGGTGTTAAGTGTGAGGTGTCTGGATGACGGCGCCAGTTTAAGTAACAGGTAACCACGTAGATATATCCAATTGCGCACTTATTGAGGTGGCCAATGGCGTGGCTGAACGTTCAGTGAAGACAATGAAGAAGGTTTACAGGCAGGGTCGTAAGTTATCGGTTAGTGGGTCGAAGGCAGCCGTAAAGTGGTCACCTGGTATTTCGCATAATTGGATCTGGCGTCACGGGTTGCTTGTGCCAATCTTCTAATCACTCACCCGATTGGATAGGCCTGCCATGAACCCTCGACTGGACTATTACAGCGCCTCGCCCAAGGCGATGAAGGCGATGATCGCCATGGAAGCGCTCACCAGCAGCTTGAGCATCGAGCCGGCGCTGTTGCACCTGATCAAGATCCGCGCCTCGCAACTCAACGGCTGCGCGTTCTGTACCGACATGCACTCGGTGGATGCCCGGCGCCTGGGCGAGACCGATCGACGCCTGTATTCCATCGTGGTCTGGCGCGACAGCAACTTCTTCAACCCCCGCGAACGTGCCGCCCTGGCCTGGACCGAAGCGGTGACGCTGCTGTCGGAAAACCAAGTGCCCGATGATGTCTATGAGCAGGCGCGGGGGCAGTTCAGTGAAGGCGAACTGGTTGACCTGACCATTGCCGTCACCACCATCAACAGCTGGAACCGCCTGGCTGTGAGCTTTCGTCAAAGCCCCAGCACCTGAGTGCAGGAGTGAGCATGCTCGCTCCTGCAGTTTCGCGCGCCTGTCACACCCGTTTCATGAACGATGCGCAGGATGGAGTTCCCAGTGATCAATCGACAGGGAGTCATCGATGTCATTCATGGAAACCGCCGGTCATCGGCGTATTGCCCAATACCGCGCACCCCTCGATACGGTGCCTTCCTGGCGCGCCCGTGCGGCGCAGATCGATCCGCTGCTGGCGCAGTGTTTCACTGTCAGTGCCCGTTGCGGTTGCTTCATGCAGGCGGCCCGTCGACTCAACATCAAAGCGACGCTTTTGCGCAAGCAGCTGACTCAACTTGAGGCTCAACTGCAGTGCTCGCTGTTCAGCCCTTCGGACAACGGCGCGGTTCTCAGTCGTGACGGGTTGCAGTTGCAGGCGCAACTGATCGCCCTGGCCCATGAGCGGGATTTACCCGTCCTTGAACAAGCTCGTGTGCGCCTGGCTGTTTCCGAGCCGATCCTGCACGACGTACTCGGCCGCGATCTGGTGGCATTGCTGCGACGTAACGCCAGTGTGCGCCTGGACATCATCACCCTGGACAGTGAGTTGGCCCTGCAAGCGGTGAGCGCCGATGTGGTGTTGTGGCTGGGGGCAACCGATGCGCCTGCCCCCGCCCCGAGTTTCGCCGCCGGCGAGCCTGAACGGCTGGCGTGTCTTGACTACCTGCCGCACATTGCCAAACGCTACTCGCGGGCCGCTTCGCGTCCGGAGACCCTCGACGACCTGGCCGATTTCCTGCTGGTGCAATGGCAGCCTGACCGGGAAGTCGACAGCTTTGCGCCCTGGAACAACCTGGTGGACCAGCGCCTGGCCGGCGTCGTGCAGTTGCAGGCCTATGAACTGATGCTCGAGATGATCCGCAGCAGCGCCTGCATAGGCCTGTTGCCCGGCTACATGAGCCGCTTCGACCGCGGGCTGATCGGCTTGCCGGATCTGTTCGGCCAGCCGATGCAGCGGCAGGTGTGGATGGCGGTCAACGCTCAATCCCAAGACGAGACGCAGGTGCAAATGATCGTGGAGCTGATCCGCAATACCTTCCACGAGCGCCAGGAATGGTTCGAGCGCTGATTATTTGTAGGAGCGAGCTCGCTCGCGATGGTGGTCAACGATGACGCAGGCAGCCTGAATAAACGCGCTGTCTGCTCGTCCATCGCGAGCGAGCTCGCTCCTACAGGGGATCTCGTCAGCCGATGGGTGGCGCGGTAGAGTGACAGGCCATGTCTGCCTCAAGGATGAATCACCCATGCCTGTCACTGACTCTGTCATCACCCTCGAACGCCTCGACGAATCCCACCTCCAAGCCATCACTGCGCTTTACCGCGACCCGTTGGTTTACCGTCAAACGCTGCAAATGCCATTTCTGTCCGCCGAGATCTGGCGCAAACGCCTGGCGGCGGACGACGAGCGGGTGATGCAGTTGGTGGCGCTGCACCAGGGGGCGGTGGTCGGCAACATCACGCTGGAGCAGTTTTCGCGCATCCGCCGCAGCCATGCCGGCAGCTTCGGCATGGGCGTGGCGCGGCAGTGGCAGGGCAAGGGCGTGGGTTCGAAACTGTTGGCGGCGGCGCTGGATATCGCTGACAACTGGATGAACCTGCGCCGCGTCGAACTGACCGTGTACGCCGACAATGAAGCCGCCATCGGCCTGTATCGCAAGTTCGGTTTCGAAACCGAAGGCCGCTTGCGCGACTACGGGATGCGCGAAGGCCAATGGGTCGATGTGTTGAGCATGGCGCGGCTGCGACGACCTCCCAGCGTTTAGTCGTACGCGATGCGCCAGCATCTGCCATGCTCGATGTCCGCAGCACCGATTCCGGCAAAGGAACACCGCAATGGACGATGTACAGCAATTGGGCGAGATGCTTCGTCATTACGCAGAAAGCGAAGCGCACAAGAAGCAACTGTTCGAGTCACAGTCCGCCGTGTGGGCGACGCGCATTGGCGAGCTGTTCGATCAGATCCAGCAGTGGCTGGAGCCGGTCATGGCGCCGAACCTGCTGGCGGTCAGCCGCGAACCCTATACCGCGTTCGGGCCGAGCCTGCCGGTGGAAACGTCGACGTTCAAGAGTGAAAAGCTGTCGATCGTGATCGCCGGCAAACCGGTGGAGTTCGTCCCTGATGTGATGGGGGCCGGCGGTCAGATTTCCCTGGCGGTCATGGGGTTCACCGCCACGCGCCATGGCAGCGTGTCACTGGTCTGCCTGCCGCCCTCGCAGACCTGGCAATGGCGCAAGACCAACGGTCTGAAAGACCCGGACACCTTCGCGTTCGATGCAGGTTTTCTGGCGCAACAGCTGCAGAGCCTGATCCCCCGCGAACGCGGCTGATCCCCGAGTCTCCCCGTGCAGGAGCGTTTCACATATCGAGGTTGATCCAGCCCGGCTTCGCCTCTTCCGGCGCCACCGCATGGATCGACCTACCGGTCGCCGCTTCCACCCGTCGTGCCACCTGCGGATCATCGGCAAAGGGGATCAGGCTGGCGTCCTCCAGGCTCTCGACAGTCTGGTGGCGCAGGCAGTATTCGATGGCGAACCACAGGAACGCCACCCCCAGAATATTCAACACGATGTCCATCATCAGGCTATCTGCGCCTCGCGTTCGGCCATGCCCAGGTCTGACACCCGCACCGTGCGCCACACGTTATAGGCCATCAGCAACATGCCGCTGAGGAAGAACACGCCCCCGGCAAAGCGCACCACGAACCCCGGATGACTGGCCTGCAAGGCCTCGACGAAGGAGTAGGTCAGCGTGCCGTCATCGTTGATCGCGCGCCACATCAGGCCCTGAGTGATGCCGTTGACCCACATCGAGGCGATGTACAGCACGGTGCCGATGGTCGCCAGCCAGAAGTGCAGGTTGATCAGCGCCGTGCTGTGCATCTGCTCCCGGCCGAAGACTTTCGGCACCATGTGATAGGTCGCGCCAAAGGTGATCATCGCCACCCAGCCCAGGGCGCCGGCATGGACGTGGCCGATGGTCCAGTCGGTGTAGTGGGAGAGGGCGTTTACCGTCTTGATCGCCATCATCGGCCCCTCGAAGGTCGACATGCCGTAGAACGCCAGGGACAGCACCAGAAAGCGCAGGATCGGATCGGTACGCAACTTATGCCAGGCCCCGGACAGGGTCATCATGCCGTTGATCATCCCGCCCCAGCTCGGCGCCAGCAGGATCAGCGACATGGCCATGCCCAGCGACTGCGCCCAGTCCGGCAGCGCGGTGTAGTGCAAGTGGTGCGGGCCGGCCCAGATGTACAGGGTGATCAGCGCCCAGAAATGCACGATTGACAGGCGATAGGAGTACACCGGCCGCCCAACTTGCTTGGGCACGAAGTAATACATCATCCCCAAAAAACCCGTGGTCAGGAAAAAGCCCACCGCGTTGTGCCCGTACCACCACTGGACCATGGCGTCGGTGGCCCCGGAATACACCGGGTAAGACTTGAACCAGCTCACCGGGATCGACAGGTGGTTGACCACGTGCAGCATGGCGATCACTACGATGAACGCGCCGAAGAACCAGTTGCCGACATAGATATGTTGGGTCTTGCGCTGCACCAGGGTGGTGAAGAACACGATGGCGTAGGCCACCCAGACCACGGTCATCCATACCGCGCCGGAGAATTCGATCTCGGCGTATTCCTTGGTGGTGGTGTAGCCCAGCGGCAGGCTGATCAGCATCACCACGATCACCGACTGCCAGCCCCAGAAGGTGAAGGCCGCGAGTGTGTCCGAGAACAGTCGCACCTGGCAGGTACGCTGCACCGCGTAGTAACTGGCGGCGAACTGCGCGCTGCCGGCAAAACCGAAAATCACCAGGCTGGTGTGCAGCGGTCGCAGGCGGCCGAAACTGGTCCATGGCAGGTCCAGGTTCATTTCGGGCCATACCAGTTGCGAGGCGATCCACACGCCCATCGCCATCCCCACGACGCCCCAGAACACGGTCGCCACGATGAATTGGCGGACGACCTTGTAGTTGTAGGCCTGTCCGAGAGTTGCTGTGCTCATGCTCATTGCTTCCATGGTTGCAAAGACGTGCCACACCACCCGGTCTGGCAGGCCTTGAACTGTAAAAACCATGGGGAAAACAAAACAGGCTCAGCAAAAGTTGTTTTATGCGGATCAGATCAGTTGCGCGCCCGCAAGGGGTTACAGGCTCTCTGATACGGTTTTTTCATAAACAGCTGAATCTGTTATGCAGATCGGCGCGAGCCCATAGTGGTTGGGCACAACCCTGATGAGGTAGCCAGATGTATCAGTACGACGACTATGACCGGGCGCTGGTATTCGAGCGTGTTGCGCAGTTTCGCGATCAGGTCGAGCGCTTCATGGCCGGTGAGCTGAGCGAAGAAGAGTTCCTGCCGCTGCGCCTGCAAAACGGTCTGTACCTGCAGAAACACGCCTACATGCTGCGGGTGGCGATTCCCTACGGCACCCTCAGTGCCCGGCAGATGCGCACCCTGGCCAGCATCGCCCGGGATTACGACCGCGGCTACGGCCACTTCACCACCCGCCAGAACATGCAGTTCAACTGGATCGAACTGGCCCAGGTGCCGGAGATCCTCGAGCGCCTGGCCGAAGTGGAAATGCACGCGATCCAGACCTCCGGCAACTGCGTGCGCAACATCACCACCGAAGCCTTCGCCGGGGTCGCGGCCGATGAAATGATCGACCCTCGGCCACTGGCCGAGATCCTGCGCCAGTGGTCGACCATCAACCCGGAATTCCTGTTTTTGCCACGCAAGTTCAAGATCGCCATCTGCTCGGCCGAGCAGGACAGAGCGGCGATCATGATGCATGACATCGGCCTCTATCTGTATCCCGGTGAAGATGGGCAAATGCTGCTGCGGGTGATCGTCGGCGGCGGCCTGGGGCGCACGCCGATCCTGGGCTTGCAGATTCGCGAAGGCTTGCCGTGGCAGCACCTGCTGTCCTACGTCGAGGCGGTGTTGCGCGTGTACAACCGCCATGGCCGGCGCGACAACAAGTACAAGGCGCGGATCAAGATCCTGGTCAAGGCGCTGGGCATCGAGGCCTTCGCCCGGGAAGTGGAGGAGGAGTGGCAGTACCTCAAGGACGGCCCGGCGCAACTGACCCTTGACGAGTTCGAGCGCGTGGCCAGTGCCTTCGTCGCGCCGGCCTACCGGGACCTGGCCGATACCGACCTGGAATTCGGCACCCATCTGGCGCAGAACCCGGCGTTCGCCCGCTGGGTAACCCGCAACGTGCAACCGCACAAAGTGCCGGGTTACGTCAGCGTGATCCTGTCGACCAAACCGGGCATCAGTGCGCCGCCGGGCGACGTCACCACCGCGCAGATGGAGGCCATGGCCGACTGGTCCGAGCGCTTCGGCTTCGGCGAAATCCGTATCGCCCATGAACAGAACGTCGTGCTGCCCGATGTGCCCAAGTCCGAGCTGTTCGCACTGTGGCGCCTGGCCTGCGAGCACAATCTGGGCAGCGCCAACGCCGGTTTGCTCACCGACATGATCGCCTGCCCCGGCGGCGACTTCTGTGCCTTGGCCAATGCCAAGTCAATCCCCATCGCTCAAGGCATTGCCGCGCGCTTCGAAGACCTCGACTACCTGCACGACCTGGGCGACATCAGCCTGAATATTTCCGGCTGCATGAACGCCTGCGGTCACCACCACATTGGCAACATCGGCATCCTCGGCGTCGACAAGAACGGCAGCGAGTGGTACCAGATCACCCTCGGCGGTGCCCAGGGCAAGGACAGCGCACTGGGCAAGGTCATCGGCCCGTCCTTCAGCGCCGCCGAAGTGCCCGGGGTCATCGAGCGCATCATCGAGACTTTTGTGGATTACCGTGAAAGCGAAGAGCTGTTCGTCGACACCGTGCAGCGCATCGGCCTGGAACCGTTCAAGGAATCGGTCTATCCGAAAGTGCTGGAGGCGTCGGCATGAACAATCTGTTGCGGCTGGAGCAGGGCGTGGCGCGGATCGATGGCGAAGACCGCTGGACCTTGGTCAGGGATCTGGATGGACCCTGGCCGACGGGGGCATTGATTGTGCCGCTGGCGCGCTGGCTGGAGGATCCGCAGGCAAACGCTGTCTGGCTGGGGCCGGACGATGAAGTGGAAGGCCTCAAACCGTGGTTCGACCAACTGCCGCTGATCGCTTTGGATTTTCCAAGCTTTCGCGATGGCCGAGCCTACAGCCAGGCCTACCTGCTGCGCACTCGCCTGGGCTGGACCGGCGAGCTGCGCGCCATTGGCGATGTGTTGCGTGATCAACTGAGCCACATGCGCCAGTGCGGTTTCGACAGCTTTGCGGTACGCGCAGACAAATCCGCCGAGGACGCGTTGAAAGGGCTGGCCGGAATGAGCGTGTTGTACGGACGCTCGGTGATCGAGCCACGGCCGCTGTTTCGCCGACGATAGTGAATGGATCCGGCGTTGGGTTCGCCTTTGCAAATGACATCGCCGGCAAGTCAGCCCCCACAGGATCTACGTACGGCACAAAAACCCTGTAGGAGCGAGGCTTGCCCGCGAAGGCGCCTTCGCATCCACCGCCGATCATTTCAACGCCGGATCCCCCATGTTCATCTTCTTCCAGCCCTGCAACAGCACCTGGGCCTTGGGTTCCTGCCCGTTGTTCAGGTAGTACTGGATCAGGGCCAGGCGCGCGTTGCGGTGGGTGGGCTGGACTTTCAGCAGTCTTTCCAGTTCTTCGCATGCGGCATCGACCTTGCCGCTGTCATGCAACGCCACCGCCAGCACGTAACCGAACTGCGGGCTCTGGGGCTCCAGTTGCGCCGCCTTGCGCAGGAAAGGCATGGCCTGCTCCGATTTGCCCGCGCGCACCAGCGACAAGCCCTGGGTGTGTTGCAGCAGCGCGGCGTCGGGGTGGTCCTTGAGGCTTTGCGCCAGCAGCGTCTGGGCCTCCTGACTGCGGCCGTTGGCTTCCAGCCACTGCACCAGCGTCACCAGCGCCGGGTAAAAGTCCGGATCTCGCTTGAGCGAAGTGCGCAGCAGCGCTTCGACCTCGCCACCTCGGCCATCGGCCTGATACAGCATGGCCAGGTTGAGATTGGCTTCGGCGCGTTCGGCCAGGCTTTTCTGGACCGCCTCGTATTCGGCGATGGCCTGGTTCCAGCTGTCCTGGGCATTGCCCAGACCATTGCGCGCCACGCTGAGCAGGTCCCGAGCGGCGGCGATGCGCACGGCTTTCACGGGGTCGTTCAGCAGCGGCGTCAGCAACGGTGCGCGCTCCGGTGGCGGCAGGAAGGCGCTGACCGCATGTACTGCGCTTTCACGCACTTGCGGGGCCGGATTGCTCAGGTCCTTGGTCGCCAGTTTCAGCGCCTGTTCGCTGGGGTACGACGCCAGTTCGTTGATCAGGGTCGCCCGCTGGATCGCCGGCAGGTTGCTGCGCTGCAGCTGCTCGAACAGCGCGTTCGCCGCACCGGGCTGCCCCTTGCGAATCAGCCACAGGCTTTCGTCGTAGCGAGGGGCCTGTGGCGTACTGCTGGCGGTCCACAGTTTGAACTGCTCGGTGACCTTGTCTGCGGCCTTGCCCTGGTGACAGGTCAGGCAAGCGTCCGGCGTGCCAAGCTTCTGCGCACGTTCGGGGTTCGGGATGCTGAAGCTGTGGTCATGCCGGAAGTCGTTGCCCATGTAGAACTTTCCGGGCATGTGGCAATCGACGCACTGCGATCCCGGTTGGCCCATGGTGTGGCGAGTGTGCTCGATGGAGTCATAGTCCTTCGCCTGCAAGCCCTTGCCGTCGACGCCCTCGACCGAGGTCTTGCCCGCGGTGTTGTGGCATTGCAGACAGACGCCGTTGCCCGATGCCTTGAGCTGCGTGCTGTGGGGGTTGTGGCAATTGCTGCAACGCACGCCCTTGTCGAACATTTTGCTTTGGGCGAAGGAGCCGTGTTCGAACACCTCATCCTTGATCTTGCCGTCCAGGGCATAGAGCTCACGGGTCAGGGTGCTCGGCAGGTAATCGTCCATGAGCCGTTTGCCGACGGTGTATCCGTCGCCCAGCGGGGCTCGGCGAGCGTGGCAGCGGGCGCAGGTTTCGATTTCGACGGTGGCGTTCTTGTCCTTGAGGTCGACGGCGAACCCGGCGTGGATCAGGTCGGTTTTCTTCGCAGTCCATTCCAGGTGATTGGACGCCGGACCGTGACAGGCCTGGCAGCCGACGCCGAGGCTGTTCCACTGGCTGTCGAAAGTGTTTTTCACCGCATCGAAATTGCGCTTGTAGCCGGTGGTATGGCACTCGACGCACATGAAGTTGGCGTTCTGGCTCGGTTTGCTCCAGTGCAGCGGGTCCTTGAAGGTCACGCCCTGGCCCGGATACAGATGAAACCAGCGGTGCTTCTCGGTATCCCAGGCCACGCCCAGGGCCTGCAAGCGACCCTCACCGACTTCGATCAGGTACTGCTGCAACGGCGCGATGCCGAAGGTGTACGCGACCTTGAAGTCGGCGTTCTTGCCGTCGATGCCGGGGGTGTTGACCCAGAAGCCGTCGTCCTTGTGCGAAAAACGGGTGGTTTCGTTTTCCGCCTTGAAGGTGACGTTGTTGAAGTCGCCGAGCAGGGTGTCGGCATTCGCTTCCTGCATCGCCAATTGGTGATGGGAGCCTTGCCAGTCCTTGACCTGGGCGCTGTGGCAGCCCTGGCATTGTTGTTCGTCGACCATTGTCGCCGGTGCCATCTGCACCGCAGGGGCCACCGGTTGCGGTTTGGCGGATTGCGCCACGGGCGTGCTGACCGGCGCATGGGGGGCGGGCACAGGTTGGCTGCTCAGCAGAAACCAGCCGATGCCGGCGACCGCCAGCAGCAGAATGCCGATGGTGACCGGGAACAGATAGCGATTGATCGGGCTCGGTTGCGAATCAGGGGTTGGCTTTACCGCTTTGTTTTTATCTTTCGGCATTACGACTTCCGTGGTCCAGGTGCGTGTGCCGTCAGGCGCGCGTTGATGCTCGGTGCAGCTTTGCCGGATGGCGGGTGGCTGTCAAATGACGTTGTGAATTTCAGCTTGGGTTTCGGGCCCGCAGTCAGAATCAAAAGCTTCGCGAGCAAGCCCGCTCCCACCTTTGGAATGCGTGTTCCTGTGGGAGCGGGCTTGCTCGCGAAGACGGTGCTCCAGGCGCCACATCACTCCCCGACAAACCACCGGAAATACGGATTGCCCCCATCGCCGCGCATCACCTCGCGTGCATCTCGGGCCCAGGCATCGCGGTCGCCGTCGTAGGCGTGCAGGCTCGCCCGGTAGAACTGCATCAGGCGTTGATGCTGGGTGTTCATCCGTTCAATGAAACCCTCGTCGGCATTCACCAGTGGCGGCGCCGTATGCAGGTCCAGCAACGCCGGCAGTACCCGGGTGATTTCCTTGGACCGAACCCAGGGGGCGTACTCGATGCGAGGTTGATCGTCGGTCACCGCGGGTGCGTCGGCGGCAAAGCGCTCAAGCCCCGTGCGATCGGTCACCCAGGTGGCCAGCAGCGCCGCCGCCGAACCGATGCCGACATCCTGCAAGGTGCTGCGCACGCTGTCCTGCTGGAAACGCGCGTTGATTTTCGCGGCATCCAGCTCGATCGGTTCCAGCGAGCCCACCAACAGCATCTCGTGGAACTCGCTGGTCCACAGGCTGGCGTAGGGGAATACGTCGAGGAAGCTGCGCACCAGCGAGCGCGAGTCGTCGATGTTCTGCGTCGGCAGTGGCAACCACTGCGCCACCAGGCCCTGTGTCTGCAAGCGGCTGGCGGCCAATGCGTAAAAGTCCCGGGAATACAAGTTGACCACACCGGCAGCGGAGGGCGGCGGCGGTTCGAGGGTGATCAGGTCGTAGCGCTGCGGGTTGCGCAGCAACTCCTGGCGCCCGTCACGCAGTCGCACATCGACCGCTGGATCGGCGGCGGCATTGAAGTTGCCCTTGAACAGCGGCGCGGCCTTGACCACCGACGGCAGCAACTCGGCGACCACGCGCTGCTCCAGCCCCGGATAACGGGTCAGTGCGCCGGCGGTGATGCCGGTACCGAAGCCGATCACCAGTGCCGAACGCGGCTCGCCGTTGTGGATCAGCAGCGGCAACAGTGCCTGAATCCTCATGTAGCGCAGGGACGGCATGGCGTCGCCAGTGTTCGATACCCCTTGAATGTACAAGCGCTGGAAGGCCTTCTGGCCCTTGCCCTGGGTGACCACGGCGACGGTGCCGCCGCGTCCCTCCTCGTAGAAGGCCAGCGTGCCGTTACGCGCGCCGGGCAGCAGGCTGGCCAGTTTGTCAACCGGGGTCAGCAGCGCGACGATCACCGACAGCAGGCCGACCGCGATCACACCCTGACGCCGACCTTTCTTGACCCCATGTCCCTTGCGCACGGCGAAGTAGCCAATGACGGCCGCGATGATCGCCAGCAAGCCAAGCGTGCGCACCAGACCCAACAGCGGGATCAGCACAAACCCGCACAGCATCACGCCAATGATCCCGCCCAAGGTATTGAACGCGACCACTTCGCCGACGTTGCGCCCCACCTGTTCACGCCCGACGCTCAAACGCAGGGCCACGGGAAACGCCGCGCCCAGCAGCAGAGTCGGCACGAATACGATGCTCAGCGCCGCCACTGCAAACCGCGCGCTCATGCCCACCAGTTCACTGGCGCCCAATGACAGCACCCAGGCTTCCACCACGCTTTGCGCCAGCACCAGCCAGCGACCGAGCAGGGCGATTTCCAGCAAGGCAACCAACCCGGCACCGGCAATCAGCAAACCGAACACGCCCCAGGGATCGCGCAGGCGATCGACCCGACGGGCCAGCAGTGCACTGCCGATAAACAACCCGGTGAGGTAGGTCGCCAATACCACGGCGAAAGCATAGGTGCGGGTGCTCATGAACTGCACGATCGATTGCGACCACACCACTTCGTAGCCCAGGGCCACGCCGCCGGCGATCGCGTACAGCCACAGCGCCAGGCGATCCGGTGCCTTGTCGGCGTGAGGTTTGGTTGGCGCATCGACCGGCCGCGGACGATGGCGCTGAAACCACAGGGCACCGGCCGCGGCCAGCAGGTTGAGCATCGCCGCGAACAAGGCGCTGCCACGCACGCCGAAGGTGGCGATCAGCACGAACGCCGCGAGCAGGGTGCCGGCGATGGCCCCCGCCGTGTTCGCCGCATACAGGTGACCGCCGGCCTTGCCCAGTTGCTGGGGATCGCTGGCCAGGGAACGCACCAGTACCGGCAGGGTGCCGCCCATCAACAGCGCCGGAATCCCCACCAACGCGAACGGCAACACCCAGGCCAGCAAGCCCACCTGCTGCTCCAGCCAGGCAAACGGACTGGCCGCCAGGCTCATGGCGAAGGTCGCGCCGACACCCAGCACCGCCACCAGCACTTCCAGCCCGGCGTACAGCAGCACCGGTTGCTGCAAGCGGTCGGCCCAGCGCCCGAACAGCAGGCCACCCAAGGCCAGGCCTGCAAAAAACGCGCTGATGCCGGTGGTGATGGCGTAGACCTCGACGCCTACCACCAGCGACAGTTGCTTGATCCACAGCACCTGATACACCAGCGCGGCGGCGCCGGAGATGAACAACAGCAGGGCGGGGATCAACAGCGCCGGGGAGGCGACGTGGGGGGCGGGTATGGCCGACGACTTGCTGGCGACACGTGAGGACATGGGTTTGTTGCCTTGTACAAAATCAGTATTGAACACACCCACTGCGGGAGCTGGCTTGCCAGCGATAGCGTTGGCTCAGGCAACATCTCCAGTGACTGGACGCCCGCCATCGCTGGCAAGCCAGCTCCCGCAGGGAATGCGTTCGCATGCAAAAAATGAGGCCGCTCGCCGGTCAGGGCGAGCGGCGGTCAAGCGGTCTTACTGTGGCGCCGGTGCAGCTTTCATTTTTTCCGCGATCTTGGCATCCACCGCAGCACGGATCTGGTCGACGCTGAAGCTGGCCGGTTTCTGGCTAGGCGGATATTCGATGAACGTCTGCAGGAACGCCGCAGATTTTTGTACCGCCTGAGCGGCCAGGTAGACGTTCTTGGTTTGCCAGTCGTAATACTGATCGGACACCACGTCGGCACGTTCGTACGGGTCCATCCTCAGGTTGAGGATTTTCGGTACGCGCAGGCACACGAACGGTTCGCTCCAGACCTTGAAGCCACCCGGCTCACGCTGCTCGCAGAACACCACTTTCCAGTTGTCGAAGCGCATCGATACCAGCACGCCGTCGTCGTTGAAGTAGTAGAACTCCTTGCGCTCGCCTTTAGGCTGTTGCCCGGTCAGGTACGGCAATTGGTTGTAGCCGTCCAGGTGCACCTTGAAGTTGGTGCCACCGGCAGTCGGCGCCCAGCCCTTGAGCAGCTTGTCCTTGACTTCGGTTTCACCCGCTGCCGCGAGCAGGGTCGGGAACCAGTCCATGCCCGAGAACATCTCGTTGGACACTTCACCGGCCTTGATCTTGCCCGGCCAGCGAATGATCGCCGGCACCCGGTAGGCGCCTTCCCAGTTGGAGTTCTTCTCGTTGCGGAACGGCGTGGTCGCCGCATCCGGCCAGGAGAACTGGTTCGGGCCATTGTCGGTGGTGTAGACAACGATGGTGTTGTCGGCGATTTTCAGGTCATCGAGGGTCTTCAGCAGTTTGCCGACGTCGCCGTCGTGCTCGAGCATGCCGTCGGCGTATTCGTTGCCGGGCATGCCGCTCTGGCCCTTCATCGAATCGCGTACATGGGTGAACAGGTGCATGCGCGTGGTGTTCATCCAGACGAAGAACGGCTTGTCGGCCTTGGCCTGCTTCTCGATGAATGCCTGCGCCGCCGCGGTGGTTTCGTCGTCGATGGTTTCCATGCGCTTGGTGGTGAGTGCGCCTGTATCTTCGATCTTGCCGTCGGCGAAGCTGTGGATCACCCCGCGCGGGGTGTTGGCCTTGACGAATTCGGCGTCATCTTTGGGCCAGTAGGGGCGCTCGGGTTCCTCTTCGGCATTGAGGTGGTAGAGGTTGCCGAAGAACTCGTCGAAACCGTGGTTGGTCGGCAGGTACTCGTCCTTGTCCCCCAGGTGGTTCTTGCCGAATTGCCCGGTGGCGTAGCCTTGGGACTTCAGCGCCTGGGCGATGGTGATGTCACGTTTTTGCAGGCCTACAGGCGCGCCAGGAATGCCGACTTTTGACAGTCCGGTACGCAGTGGCGTCTGCCCAGTGATGAACGACGAGCGTCCGGCCGTGCAGCTGTTCTCCGCGTAGTAGTCGGTGAACATCATGCCTTCTTTGGCGATGCGGTCGATGTTCGGAGTCTTGTACCCGACCACGCCCATGGAATAGGCACTGATGTTGGTCTGGCCGATGTCGTCGCCAAAAATCACGAGAATATTGGGTTTTTCAGCAGCCCCGGCCGTCGCCGAAATTGCCATTACCGAGGCTGCCACCAGGGCGAGCTTGGGTAACCACTTGCGTATGCGAGTCATCTGACTTGCTCCTTTCACTGACGTCGCTCGGTGCGACAAACGTTTATTGCGGTCCTGCGTCACGCTTTTTATTGCACTTGCCCGGTGGGGGTATCGAAGGGGTAGATGCGGCGCCATTCGGCCGCCATGTCCACCACCGTCCAGCCTCGGTTCTTTGCCTCGTCCAGGGCCTTGTCCAACCGGCCGATCTGTGACTGACGGTCATAAGCCCATTCGCGTTTGGCGTCGGTGTGATGCACCAGCCCCATGAAGCGTTTGCCCGTGCCGGCGGCCGTCCACTGCAACATTTGCAGGTCGCCGTCGGAGTTGCCGAACGCAAGGATTGGCCGGCGCCCGATCACCGCTTCGATGCTCACCGGTTTGCCCGGACCGTCATCGTTGTGGGCCAGTTTCGGGGTGCGCAGGATCGAGGCCTTGCCGTCCTTGTAATCGAAGGTGGTGACGAACGTGGTGCCGATCACCTGCTCGGGCGGAATGCCGTAGACCTTCTCGGCGAAGGCGCGCATGAAGCCGGTTTCGCCGCCGGAAACGATGTAAGTCTTGAAGTCCTGGCTGCGCAGGTAGTCGAGCATTTCCAGCATCGGCTGGAAGATCATCTCGGTGTATGGCTTGCCGGTTTTCGGGTGACGGGCCTGGCTCAGCCAGGTCTTGGCGTAGTCCTCGAAGGCTTCGGTGGTCATGCCGGTGTGGGTGGCGGCGAAGATCTTCATCAGGCCGTCCATGCCGGACGCGGCCAGAGTCTTATGGTCGTTTTCAAGCACCGCCTTGAACGGCTGCGTGGTTGTCCATTCCGGGTGCTGCGCCACATTGCGCTTGACTTCATCGAGGGCGAACAGGAACTCGAAGTACATCGGCTGCTCGCTCCACAGCGTGCCGTCGTTATCGAACACGGCGATGCGGTCTTCGGGTTTGACGAAATCCTTGCTGCTCTGGTCGGTCACCGCCTGTACGAATTCGATGATGTGCTTTTTCGAGGGGCCGTCGTTCCAGGAAGGCAGGGGCTCGGCCGCCTGGACCAGCAACGGCAGGCTCAGGGCCAGCGCCAGCACAAACCTGAATCCCTGAAGATGGCGCAGTGATATCGGCTTGGTCATGGGAAGTCCTTCTCGTGAATGGGGTTGAGTGGTCGCAGTGCGGGTGCGACTGATTGCTTGTTGTGTTCGGCCTGACTATGCAGCGTAGTCAAGGAATCCTTGAGTTGATGCAGCGCCTGATCTTTGGTCGGTGCACGGCCGTAACAGGCGCGTAACAGTGCTTGCAGGCGCGGGCCGAGCCCGGTCAGTTTCAGGCCTTTGCGGCTGCGGCGGGTCCACAGGTAGAGCGCGCTGAGTTGCGGCGGTTGGCCGTCAAGCTGTGGCGGGATTTGTTGCCAGGCATAGTCGGCCGATTGTAGCCATTGGGTGTGACGGGCCTGGCGCCGGGCCTGCCAGCGCAGGCGTGCGCGCTGGATGAATGGTCGGGAAAACCAGGCCAGCAGCACCAGAACAGACAGCAGAGCCAGCAGGCTGAAGAGCGTTCCCGATACATGCAGACGGTGTTGCTGGCCGAGTTTCTTCAGGTCTTGGGCGATGGAGAACACGGGTTTGTAGGCACTGTTGGCCGCCGCATCGAACTCGACGGCAGGCACCTGCGCGGTGCGGGTTTCTTGCGTGACGGCATCCCACCATTTCACTTCCAGCGGCGGCAGGCTGTAGTGGCCTGCGCTGTCAATCCGATAGGTCACGGTATCGATGCGCTGACCGCCAGTGAAGTGGCCGCGTCCGTCATCGAGATTGCTGATTTGCGGGGTTTTCGGGTAACCGCTCAGGCCGTGCACATCGCCCAGCGACGGTGTCGGCAGTGACATGGCCAGGGCGCCGTCGGCCTGTAGCGTCAGTTCGCGGGTGACGCTGTCGCCGACCTTCAGCGGGGTGGCGGAGTTGATGGTTTTCTGGGTCAAGCGCAGGCCTTGGGCGACCAACGCCGGCTCACCGGGTTTGAACCCCGGCGGTTGTGCTGCGGTGAAGTGCAGCGGCTGGCTCTGTGCACTGAGCACGGTGGTGGCCTGGCCCGGGGTGGCCTGTACGGTCAGCGCAGGGATGTCGAAACCCTGGGCCACGTTCGGGGTGATGCGGTAGCTGTAGCGCATGCCGTTGAAGGCTTTGCCGTCGAGGGTCTGGTTGAGGTGCTCGGCATGGCCGTCCGGTGGCATGACCAGCGCGCCCGGCAGTTTCAGGTCGGGCAGGGTGGGGGCGTCGGTGAACCAGGTGTCGGTGAGCACGTCGAGTTGCAGTTCGACGAGGCTGCCGACCATGGGGGTGTCGGGTTGGACAGTGGCTATGACCCTGAGATCAGGCTCGGCCAGTGCGGTTGTGCTGATCAGAGTGATGAGTAAGGCGCCGATTTTTTTGGTGATTGATCGGGCGCTTTCGCGAGCAAGCCCGCTCCCACATGGGATCTGTGTACACCGCAAACCCAATGTGGGAGCGGGCTTGCTCGCGAAGGCCACGACTCGGTCTCTCTGGCAGGTCATGGTCTAACTCCCGCCTGGTCCTGCAAACTGAATTTCTGCTTGAGAAACTTCGCCGGTGAGGTAGTGAGGTTCTGCAACCACTGTTCATCCGACGCCGCCAGCTCGGTCTGCACCGGCTTGCTCTGGCCCTTGCCCGGTGCCTTGTCCATTTTGATGTCGTCGGGCTTGACCTCCGGGGCGTTTTGTTCGGCGCTTTCGGTGTCTTTCTGCAGGGCGATGGCCAGGGCCAGATTGGCGGTGGCTTCGGGGAATTGCGGCTGCAATTTCAACGCCTGGGTGTAGGCGGCGATGGCCTCGTCGAACTTGAAGCGACGCACGTAGATGTTGCCCAGATAAAAGTACGCCTGAGGCGTTTGCAGGCGCGCGAAGCTGGCCAGGGCCAGGTCGAAATCCGCGGCGTTGTAGGCGGCGATGCCTTTCCAGTACGGGTCGGCGAAATGCGCGGCGGCCTGGGGGAAGTGTTGGTGCTCGAAGGCCCAGCGGCCTTGCTGGTCCGGGGTGAAAAAGGCATCCACCAGCGGATTGGCCTGCGCCGGCGCCGGTTGCAGGCCCAGCCCAACGGCCAGCAGCAATCCCGCCATCCAGTTCAGACTCCAGCCCTTGCGCACGCTGAAAAACGCGATCAACAGCAACGGCCAGCACAGCCAGTAGCCGGCGTCTTTCCAGTGCAACTCCTTCTGCTCGTCACTGGCGTTCTGGAAATGCTGCTGGGCGTGCAGATCGACCCAGTCCAGATCGTCGTTGTTCAGGGTCAGGCTACCCAACGGCGCATCCAGTGCGGAGGCCAACTGCTTGAGCGCGGCCTGATCGAAACTGCCCAGCGTCGGGCGACCGTTGCTGTCGGTGCGCGGCTGGCCGCTGGCGTCGTGGATGATCCCGCCATCCTCGCTGCCGACCGCGAGGATCAGCACTTGCAGTTGGCTGTCGTCCAGTTGCTTGTCCAACCCTGCCAGCGCCGAGGTGTCGGCGCCGTCGGTAATCAGCAGCAGGGTGCCGGGGGATTTCTCGGCAGCCAGCAGACGCTTGGCCTGCTCGATGACCGCGCCAGCATTTTTCCCGGGTTTGCCGATCAGGTCGGTGCCCAGGGCCTGGATGAAGGTGTCGAGCAAGGCCGGGTCGTCGGTTGCCGGCAGCACCAGGTGCGCGCTGCCGGCATAGGCGATCAGCGCATTGCGGGCGCCGGCGCGGCGCTGGATCAGGTCGTGGATCTTGTGCTTGGCCGCCTCCAGGCGCGACGGTTGCACGTCGGTAGCGTCCATCGACGGCGACAGATCGAGGGCGATGATCAGCGGTGCGCGGTTTTCCAGAAAATCCGGTCGATCCTGTTCCCAGGTCGGCCCGGCAGCGGCCAGCGCGCCCACCACCAACAACCCGCAGAGCAGGTGCACCGGGCGCAGCCGATGAGAGTCGGTGGGCGTAATCAGCAAATGCCCAAGCAGGTGCGGTGCGATGTTGCTGCGCAAGCGTCGTTGCACATCCTGGCTGCGCCGCCACAGCAGTGGCAGGGCGGCGGCGAAGGGAAGCAGCAACAGCCACAGCGGGCGCAGGAAGTGGAAGTCGCTGAGGTTGATATCCATCTCAGGCCTCCTGCCGCTGGCGCGCCATGGACAGGCGCGGACGCAGCAGGGCGCCCAGGTGATACAGCGCCAGCAACACCATCGCCGTACCCAATGGCCACCAGAATAGATCGCGCTTGGGCTGATGGCTGAGGGTTTTCACCTGATGGGGCGTGAGTGTGTCGAGGGTGTTGTAGACCTGGTCCAGTGCCTGGCGGTCCTCGGCACGAAAGAACTGCCCGCCGGTGGCCTTGGAAATGTCTTGCAGGCCTTGCAGGTTGACCTTGGCTTCGCCCGAGGCCTTGGGGTCGCCAATGCCGATGGTGTGAATCACCACGCCCTTGGCGGCGGCCATTTCGGCGGCGTGGTCCGGGGTGATGGCACTGCTGGTGTCGTTGCCGTCGGTGAGCAGAATCAGCACCTTTTCCTGTTCATGGGCCTGATCCAGCAGTTTCAGACTCAGGCCGATGGCATCGCCGATCGCCGTGTTGGGACCAGCCATGCCGATGCCGGTGTCGTCCAGCAACAGCGACAGGCTGGCGTGATCGAGGGTCAAGGGGGCCTGCGGATAGGCGCCGCTGCCGAACACGACCAGGCCCAGGCGATCGTCCTTGCGCTTGTCGATGAAGCCGTGCACCACTTCCTTGACCGCCGCCAGGCGATTGATCTTCTGGCCGCGGGCATCGGTGAAGTCGGTGGTTTCCATCGATTGTGACAGGTCGATGGCCAGCATCAGGTCGCGCACCGGTTGCTGGCGTTCGATGGGTTTTTCCACGTACACCGGGCGGGCGACCGCCAGCAGCAACAAGGCCCACACCAGCAGGTTCAACGCCAACTGCCAGCGGTTGTTCCGGATGCCAGCCTGGCTCGGCGCCTGACCGACCGCGCGGCTCATGGCATTGAAAAACGGCACCCGCACCGCGCTGCGCGCTTCACGGTACTCGGGCAGGTAGCGATAACCGAACCACGGCAACGGCAGCAGCAAGAGCAGCAAGGGGTAATCAAGCTGCCACATGATGACGCTCCACCCAGAGTTTGCAGGTGTCGAACAGCTGCTGGCGTTGTTCGACGGGCAGGGCGCGCAGGGTGGCATCGGGGGCATAGGCCAGCAGGGCCAGTTGCTGACTGAAATCGGTGGGCAGGGGCTGCTTGAGGTGCTGCTGCAAGAACACTTGCCAATCCATCCCGCCAAGCGCGGTCACTTGTGGGAGCGGGCTTGCTCGCGAAGGCGTCGGATCAATCGACATCGCTGGCGCATGGGAGTCCCTGTTCGCGAGCAAGCCCGCTCCCACCAGGTGTCTTGTGTACGGCATTGAGAGGGCGGTGCGCTTGAGCAGCTCCGGAAGCTCGCGCAACGCACTCAGATCACCACTGCGCTGCTGCAACTGCGCCAACCGCACCAACGCTTCGCGCCGATACCGATCCCGCCGCCATTGCCAATAACGCCGCGCGCCGATGACCACGGCGATCAACACCAGCAACCCGAGCACCACCCACCACCCCCACGTCTGCGGCGCATAGCTGACCGGCGCCGGCAACGCGATTTCCTGGAGCTGATCGATGCTCGGGACCGCCGGGTTCATCGCCGCCCCCCGGCACGCTTGCCCAATTCGGCACGCAACTGTTCCTGAGCGTCCCTGGCGGTGCTGAACATCATCAGTGGCACCTGACTGCGCCGCAGCAGGGTGGCGACATCCTTGAGCCGACCGCCGAGAAAGTCGCCCAGGGGCTGGTGGACGCTGCGTTGTTCCACCGCCAGTTCCACCTGCAACTGGCCCTGGGTGATCAATAGGCGGCCGTTTTTCGGCAGGTTGAGCGCCAGGGGGTCGTAGACCTGCATGGCGATCACGTCGTTGTGCGCCGCCAGTTGCCGCATCAGTTGCAGGGTACGTTCGCCGGCACCGGCGAAGTCGCTGATGATGCAGATCAGGTGGTCGTGGCCGGCCAGCGCCAGGCACCGCTGCAAGACCTTGTCGAGCTGATCTTCGCCTTCGGCGTCCGGATTGGCGGCGTTCAGTTGGTGATTGTGCTGGACGATGCGGCTGCACAGCGCCTGGATCCGCGAACGGCTGCGCAGCGGTGCGACGTTGTCGATGCGCTGGTCATTGAACACCAGCCCGCCGACCCGATCGCCGGCGTTGAACACCATCCACGCCGCCAGGGCGCCCAGTTCGGCGGCGACTGCGGATTTGAAGCTGCGCTGCGAGCCGAAGAACATGCTCATGCGCTGGTCGACCAGGATCAGCGCCGGGCGGTCACGCTCTTCGGTGAAGGTGCGCACCACCGGTTTGCCGGTACGCAGGGAGGCGCGCCAGTCCAGGTGACGCAAATCATCGCCCGGCTGATAACGGCGTAACTCATCGAAATTCAAGCCACGGCCCCGCAGGCGCGAGGCATGGTTGCCCGCCAGAATGCTGGCTTGCGGCTGACGGGCAAGAAAACTCAGGTCACGGGCCTTGAACTCCAGGGCCATCAACTGCGCCAGAGAGACGTAGACCAGTCCGTCGCTGATCATGCAGGAATCGCGACTCTATCGAGCATGCGGTCAAGCACCTGATCGGCCGTCACCCCATCGGCCACGGCGTCATAGCTCAAATGCAGGCGATGGCGCAGCACCGGGTGAACGACAGCGCGCACGTTGTCCGGCGAGACGAAATCCTGGCCCTGCAACCAGGCATCGGCGCGGGCGCAACGGTCCAGGCCTATGCCGCCGCGAGGGCTGGCGCCGATGGCGATCCAGCGGCCGAGGTCGGCGTCGTAGTCGGTGGGGTGGCGGGTGGCGTTGATCAGGTCGATCAGGTAACGGTCGATGGCCGGCGATACGTGCACCGCGCTGACTTCCTGGCGTGCGGCGAAAATCACCGACTGACTCAAGGCAAAGCCCGGCGCAGCAGCGGTTTTGGCGCCAAGGGCCTGCTCTTCTTCGCGCAACAGGCGCAGCACCTGGCTCTCGTTGTCCGCGCTGGGGTAGTCCAGCAGCACTTTCATCAAAAAGCGGTCCATCTGCGCTTCCGGCAGCGGGTAAGTGCCTTCCTGTTCGATGGGGTTTTGCGTGGCGATCACGAGGAACAGGTCCGGCAGCACATGGCTGTTGCCGGCCACGGTGATTTGCCGCTCTTCCATGGCTTCGAGCAGCGCAGCCTGGACCTTGGCCGGGGCGCGGTTGATTTCGTCGGCCAGGATCAGGTTGCCGAACAGCGGCCCCGGCTGGAAGCGGATCTCGTTCTTGCCGTCGACCTGATGCAGCACCTCGGCGCCGGTGATGTCCGAGGGCAGCAGGTCCGGGGTGAACTGGATGCGGCTCATTTTCGCGTCCAGGTGCTTGGCCAAGGCCTTGACCGTGCGGGTCTTGGCCAGCCCCGGCAGGCTTTCGAGCAGCATATGGCCGTTGGCCAACAGGCCGACGATGATCTGCCGGATCACCTCATCCTGGCCGAGCACCGCTTCGGCGATGCTCGCTTGCAGGGCATTGAGATCAGTGAGTGCGGTCATGGGGGCCTCGCTCAAAACATGAAGGTCGGAATGACCGGAATGAAGGACAGGCGGAAATTCCAGCGGCTGCTGATCAGGTCATCCGGGTGAATCGCCGAGTACTGGATCTCCCCGGAAATCCGTACCGGCAACTTGCCGAAATTGAAGATCCGCCCGGCGCCCAGGCCGATGGGGAAGGTTACTTTGTTGCCGCCTTCGGCCTTCCAGTTGACGGTGACGTTGGGTGTCATGCCGATGCGCCATTGTTCCGGGCCGGGAATGCTGCGCTGGATGAAGTACTGGATGTTGGTCAGGCTCACGTCCTTGCGCTTGCTGTCGCCGCCGACCGACCACCAGTGCTGCGGGAACAGGCCCAGGGTCCAGTCTTCACCGAGGTAAGCCGCGACGAATGCCGGGCCCAGGGAGTATTTGCCGGTGCCGAGCACGTCTTCTTCGGCTGTGGGGAACATCGCGGTCGGGCCGAAACCCCAGACCATCTTGCCGCCCCCGGCGAAGCGGATCGGCTCTTTGGGCGAGAACACGCCGACGTAGGCCAGGTCGCCGAAACCGCTGGTGCGGTCGAACGGGTCCTGCACCACCGACGCGAAGTCGCCCCGGTCGCTGAGGATGTCGCTGGGGCCCATGCCGATCAGGTTGCCGGCTCGGTGGTTGACCGGTGCGCTGACGTAGCTGATGGGCAGGCGGTTGATCAGGTTCCAGTCTTCGCCGATCGAAATCGGGAAGGTCGGCATGAAACTGTATTTGCCGAGCATGCGCGTGCCGTTGCTGTTGGGGCCTTTGAGCGCGGTGTAGTCGAACTGATTGAACAGCAGCACCAGGTTGCCCACCGGGTTGTCCATCAGTTTGGAGATCTGTTCGGTGGAAGGCTCGCAACCGGCCTTGACCACTTCCTTGAGGTCGATGTCGAAGTTCTGTTGCAGGCGCTGGCAGGTTTCGGGGTCACCTTTGGCGGCCGCTGTTTTCGGCGTATTGCCCAGTGCCGGCAATTCGCCGCTGGCGCAGGCCACGCTGCTCAGGAGCAGGCTGCACAACGTCCATGTCGTATGGCGCGTCATCCCTGACATCCTCCTAGAAAAACGCCAGGGTCATGTTGACCGCGATGCCATTGCCTTCCGGCCGGTTCTTGCTATCGAACTCCGGCACCCAGCGCAGGCTCAGGTTGGCCTGGGCGTCGGCGAATTTGCCGGTCCAGCCCACCACCGGGCCGGCACCCACCGAGCGCCCGCGGAAGCCGCTGTTGGCGCCAGATCCAGAGTCATCGTTGATCTGCTGGATATAGCCCGCCGCCAGGCCGGCTGCCCAGCCATTGCCGAAGCCGTGGGTCCACAGTGCATCGAAAGTGAACAGGTCGCCGTTCTGATAATCCGTGGCGTCGTTTTCGGTGTAGAACTCCAGGCCGCTGGTCAGGGTGAGTTCGCCGCCCTTGCCGTCCAGGTGGGTGAAGGCCACGGTGGGCATGAAGGTGTAGGTGTTCTGGCCGGGGTTGGCCAGGCGATCATCGTTGTAGGCCCCGGTCGGTACGTAGATCGGCAGGGAAAAGGAAATGTGGTTGACCGCGTCGAAGTGATAACCGGCGGCAATCGGCGTGATCAGTGCATCGGCGAACTGAGTGCCCGTGTCTTCAGTGCCCAGGGTTCGGCCTCGGGGGCCGGTAATGCTGGCGCTGACGTCGGTGTATTGCACCGGAACGCCCACGGCCGAGGCGTAGTTCCAGCGCCCTTTGCCGGTGTCCCAGACATGGGTGAAGTTGGCCATGGTGTAGGACACTTTCATGTCCAGCCCGGTACTCAAGGCGCCGACGATCGGCACCTGGGTATTGCCCTTGAGCTCGCCGTCGTACCAGATGCTGGTCAGGGACATCACCCAGCCGGGTTCCGGTGGCACGATGCCGGCGTTGGAGAACACCTGCTGGCCGGTGATCGGTCGTCCGACGCCGCCTTCGACCGCCAGCACCAACGGACTGCTGGTGACCATGCACAACGCCAGCAACGGGCGCACTACAAAGGGCTTGATCATCACAAACTCCGCTTACTGCTTTTGTTGAGAGACAGGCATCAGCAACGGCATCTTCCACTGGCCACTGGTGACTTCCGGTTTGGGCAGGTACAGGCGCAACACTCCGTAGAACGGCCCGTTCGGCGCCGGCAGCCAGTTGCTTTGCAGGTCCTTGGCCGGGGCCTTGTTCTGTACGTACAGGGTCAGGCCGCCGTCGGCGTCGAGCTTGAGATCGGGCAGCATCCGCGAGTTGATCAGGTAGCGATTGAGCGGGTTGGCCACCAGCAATTTGTTCTTGCCGTTGTACATCGTCAGCGACCAGAAGGCATCGGCCGGGGGCAGGGCGCCCTTGTCGAAATGCAGGGTGTAGTTCTGTTTCGAGGCGTCCACCGGTTTGCCGTCCTTGTCGACGAAGTAGCCGATGTAGTTCGCTTCTTCAGCGGAGTTGCCGAAGATGCCCATGTTGGCGCCGGCGTAGCGGTACAGATAATTGCCCTTGAGGTGATCGCGGGTGCCGAACAGGTCGCCGCTGCTGACTTCGTGGGCATCGACCTTGTCTTTCTTGAACTGGGCGAATTCGGCCTTGGCGTCGGCGATACCGTCCTCAAGTGCCTGGCGTTGATCGGCGCTGAGTTGGGTCAGGTTGAACGGTTTGCCTGCTTCGATACCGATGGTTTTGAAACGTGCCAGCAGGTCCTTTTCCACATCCTGGGCCGGGGCGAAGGCCAGCATGAAATTCAGGTAGCGGAACAGGTCCGGCGTGTCGCTCATGGTCGGGGCAGGTTTGGGCCAGTCGATTTTCGGTGCGGCGGGCGGGGCCGGCCGTTTGTCGTACTGGCTCAGGGTCTGGACCTTGTAGCCACTCTGGATTTGCTTGACCTTGGCCAAGTCCTTTTCATCGAACAACTGGGTGCGATACAGCGCATAGGCGATATTGGTTTCGCTGCGCAGCAGGCGGTCGATGTTCACCGGCTGCTGCCCCTGCCAGTTCGGCCCGGCGATCATGAAGTGCCCGCCGTTGTTGCCGGTGCTGCGTGTGCCCAGGTAGGCGAAGTTCTGGGTATAGGCGTCGATCAGTTGCACCGAGTAATAGCGGTGTTCTTCGATGGGCGGCAGGGTCAGCACCAGGGGTTCTGCACGCAGGTCCATCCAGACGAAGGAGTAGGGCGTGTCGGCGTTGGGGGTGACGAACGCGGTGTCCTTGGCGGTGAAGGCCTTGGCGGTGTTGCCGATCCTGTTGAATGGCGCCTTGAAGTTCGCGCTGTTTTTGTCCACGGCCTGGGTGTAGAGGGTCTTGTACATCTCCACCACCGGGAAGCCGTACAGGTAAGCTTCCTTGGCGATGGCCCGGGCTTGTTCCGGGGTTGCTGTGAAGTCGGCCCAGGCACTGGTGCTCAGGGTGAGCGAGAGTGCGGTGAGCAGCAGGCGGTTATTCATAACACTTCCTTTTCAAAGCCATTGGGCGTCATTCCACAGCCGTGATGTCGTCGAGTTTCCAGCTCTTGTCGAAATAGGCTTCGGTCGGTGCGTACAGGCGGAAATAGCTGAACCAGTGCTTGCCCGGCAGGGTTTGCACCCAGTTGTTCTCGAAGCCTTTGGGCGCGGTCGGGCCGAAGTACAGGTCCACGGAACCGTCGGCGTTCTTTTTCAGATCCTGGCGGGACGACAGGTCGGCCTTGCGCTGCGGGTTGTCGATCAGGCAACGGCTGTCGATGTCGTAGACGGTCATCGACCAGAACTGCTTGGCCGGCGGATTGGCGCCGACGCGCAGGCGATAGCTTTTACCGCCATCGAGCCAGTTGCCCTTGGCATCGGTATAAGCACCGAGGTAGGTCTGGCCCAGGCCCGGGGTCTTGGAAACCATGCCCTTGGTGTTGGTCACCGCTTCGTAGAACCAGGCGCTGCGTTCCCACAACTGGTCGTAATAGGCCACGCGCTGGGACGGCTCGGCGATGTTGAGCACGGTGTCCCACTGCCGGTCCGGCCAGTACTGCGAATCCGCGAAACGCTTGGCGAAGGTGTTGGCCTTGGCGATCAGCTCGCCGACCTGCGCACCTTGTTCCAGTGCCTTGCGCTGGTTGTCGTTGGGGTTGAACGGCTTGTCTTTCTCGATGCCGAGGCTGGCGAGCATGGCCATATAGAAGCGGTCACGTTCGTTGACCGGCTCTTTCTGGATGATCTGGTGCAGGCGTTCCCAGTAAGGCATCCCGCGGGGTTGCGTACCGGACCAGGCCTTGCCGCCGGGGGAGAGCAGTCGGGTCTTGCCCGGTTCGGCGCGCTTGGCATAGGGGTACATCTTGAATTGCTCGACCAGCGCCTTGCCTTTGGCTGGGTCCGGGTCGAGTACGCGAAAGCCCACCAGCACGTTCATGGTTTCCGATTTGGCCAAGTAGTACTTGCCGGCATCGGCCGGCGGTTCGGCGCCCGGAGGCAGCACCAGGTACTTGCCGCCCTTGCCCTTGTCGGGGCCGGTCTGACCCATGTCGATGATCGCGCGCTGCCAGAAGTCGCCGATGCCGCCGGCGGTCGGGCCGGGTGGCAGTTCGATCACCAGCGGGCCGGTTTCATTGAGGTCGACAAAACCCAGGATGTACGGCGTGGTGGCGTTGGCGGTGATCACGCCGAGCTTGTCTTCGTAGCTGTCGAGCACCATCAGGTCGCCGCTTTTGGCGCCGAGCTTGTCGCGAAACTCTTCCTGCCACTGGGCGTAGGACACCAGCGGCAGGGCCCACAGGTAGCTTTGGGTCGCTTGTTGGAAATCCAGTTCGGCATAGAGTCCGGGAATCGATTCATGGGCCGGCAGCTCGCCTTCCATGGCGATCTTGCCGATGCGCGTATCGAGATCCTGCGCACCGACCCCACAACTGACGAACATGGTCATCAGGCTGAAACCGGCGGCGCGAATGGCTATGTGCATGGCGAAGTCCTTATTTACCGAAGGTGACGTTGATGCCGGCGAACAGGGTGAATTGCGGCAGGTCGTCGCCTTTGTGATCCACCGTCCACTGCGGCTCGATAAAGGCGTTGAGGATATTGGACCCTGACTTCCACACCTTGCCGCCACCCAAACCGAGTGGGATGTAGTGGGTATTGTTTTTCAGGTCGAAGGTCCAGACGCCGGTCGAGCGCAGGTACCAGCCTTTTTCCAGGTTATGGATGATGAACGGCTGCATCGTGGCGGTTTCCACGTGCTGACGATCGTGGTCGCCAGCAAATGAGCTCTGGTATTGCACCAGTGCGCCCAGCAGCCCGCGGGGCGAAGAGTCGATGGCCACGGCCGCGAACCCGGCCTGCCATTTGCCCGTACCGAGCTCGTCCTGATCCGCGGTGGGCGCAGTAATCTGCGGGCCGATGCCCAACTGCACGCCCTCGGTCTTGAGCAGGAAGATATCGAACAGGTTCAGGTCGCCTGTACCGGTGCTGTAGCCACCGTGAGGGTCGGGGCGGGTGCTGATCGGCGCCGTGGCGCGCAGCAATTGCGGTACGCCGATGAAGTCATTGGGCGCAATCGGCAGCGTGCCGCGCACCAACAGGTCATTGGTATGGATATTGGAATCGTAGTATTTCGGGGTGTAGTAATCCTGAACGTTCATCCCCGGTGCGAGGTTCAACGGGTTGTTGCTTTTGTTGGCGGTCTCGGCATCTTCCGCGTGCGCGTAGAAAAAAGGCACGAACGACGACGCCAGAAGGAAGGCGTGAATCCCCATTTTTTGCGACATGATTCCCCGGTTCCTTGGTGGCTCATATGGACAACTCGGCACTTGGCGGCCGTTACGACGTAATCTCTTTGCTATCAAGGCTGTAGGACACGTCTGTTGACCCTAGCAGTTAAATATCGGTTAGCCAGTCGAAGGAGTTAATTCTTTAGTTTTGTCTACAGATTCACGTTATTTTTGTACTGAAAAGTTAATACGGATCAATAGGTCGGCGTGCAGAGGCCAGTGTGGCGAGGGCGCGAGTTCACTCGCCACAGGGCGTCGGGTGATCTGGGGCCAGTCAATTTTCTTTCGTCTGCCCGAACGCCCTTTCTTCCTGCTCACGCAGCTCTGGCGTGAGCTCGGCACCGAAATCCTCCATTTCAAACACTTGGCGAATTTCGATCTCGGCGTCGGTGCCGGGCATCGGGTTGGGGCAGCGTTTGACCCATTCGATGGCTTCTTCTTTGGACTTGACCTGCCACAGCCAGAAACCGGCGATCAGTTCCTTGGTTTCAGCGAACGGGCCGTCGATCACGGTGCGCTTGTCACCTGAGAACCGTACACGGGCGCCTTTGCTGCTGGGGTGCAGGCCATCGCCGCCGAGGAGGATGCCGGCCTTGGCCAGTTCTTCGTTGTAGTTGCCCATGGCGGTCAGCAGTTCGGTGCTGGGCATGATGCCGGCTTCGGACGCCTGGCTGGCCTTGATGATGATCATGAATCGCATGGTGGTGTCTCCGCTGGATGGGGATGATTCACTTATAGTCGAATGGTCAGCGGTGGAATCGACAGCGGCCTGGCAAATAGTTGGACAACCCCGCGGCAGCTCCTTCGGGAATTTATGCCTTATCCGGGTTTCGCGGCGATTGTTCACGATTTGTATCCGGTCTAGGTCGCAGACACATTTCGTGGTTAACTTCGGCCTCTTCAAGAATCTCTACAACAACGTTCAGAAGGACTCCGTTCATGGCTCAAGTCACTCTTAAAGGCAATCCGGTTCAAGTCAACGGCCAACTGCCTCAAGCCGGTTCCAAGGCGCCAGCCTTTTCCCTGGTTGCCGGCAATCTGTCCGACGTTACCCTCAAGGACTTCGCCGGCAAGCGCAAAGTGCTGAACATCTTCCCAAGTGTCGACACCCCGACCTGCGCCACCTCCGTGCGCAAGTTCAACGCCCAGGCCAATGATGTCGCCAACACTGTGGTGCTGTGCATCTCCGCTGACCTGCCGTTCGCCCAGGCGCGCTTCTGCGGCGCCGAAGGCCTGGAAAACGTCCAGAACCTGTCGACCCTGCGCGGTGCCGAGTTCATCGAGAACTACGGTGTGGCCATCGCCGACGGCCCGCTCAAGGGCCTGACCGCCCGTGCCGTCGTGGTACTGGACGAAAACGACAATGTGCTGCACAGCGAACTGGTCAGCGAAATCGGTCAGGAGCCTAACTACGAAGCGGCTCTCGCTGTCCTGAAGTAAGTACAACTTTACAAATGAAACGGTCTGGCTTTGTCCAGGCCGTTTTCATTTGTGCTTCAGTCTCTTAGGCAAACATCCTGTTACGTAAGCCGAAGGTAAATTGCCGGTAAAGCCGCTTTGCTTAAATACCGCCAGTGCTTATCGTTCAGCCTCATGTAAAAGAAGCCCACGCGCCCAATGGTTGATCACTCAATGCAATCCTCCGCTTCCCGTAGTCCCCGTCGCTGGCTGATTGGCCTGCTTGTCCTGTTGGTCATCGCCGTCCTGTGCTGGAAATTCTGGCCTGGCGGCGCTGCGCCGAAGGAGGGGGCAGGGACCAAAGCCGTGGCCGGGCATACCGGCAAGTCAGGGGCCATGCGCCCGGGTTTTGGCGGTGCAACCGGGCCGGTTCCGGTGCGGGTGGCACCGGCGGTCAAGGGTGACTTCCCGCTGTACTACAAGGCGTTGGGCACCGTCACCGCGCTGAACACCATCAACGTGCGCAGCCGGGTCGGCGGTGAACTGGTCAAGATTTATTTCGAGGAAGGGCAAATGGTCAAGGCGGGCGACCTGCTGGCCGAGATCGACCCGCGCCCCTACCAGAACGCCTTGCTCCAGGCCGAAGGCACCTTGCTGCAGAACCAGGCACAGTTGAAAAACGCCCAGGTGGATGTCGAGCGTTATACCGGCCTGTACCGTGAGGACAGTATCGCCAAGCAGACCCTGGATACCGCCGTCGCGCTGGTCGGGCAATTCCAGGGCACGGTCAAGACCAATCAGGCGGCGGTCAACGACGCCAAGCTCAATCTCGAATTCACCCGGATCCGCGCGCCGATTGCAGGGCGAGTGGGCCTGCGTCAGCTCGACGTCGGCAACCTGGTCGCGGCCAACGACACCACGGCACTGGCGATCATCACCCAGACCCAACCGATCAGCGTCGCCTTCACCCTGCCGGAAAACAGTCTTGATGTCGTGCTCGCACGTTATCGCAGCGGTGCAAAACTGCCCGCCGAGGCCTGGGATCGCGGCGACACCAAACTGCAGGCCACCGGTGTCTTGCAGAGCCTGGACAACCAGATCGACGTCACCACCGGCACCCTGAAGTTCAAGGCCCGCTATGAGAACCGCGACCAGTCGCTGTTCCCCAACCAGTTCGTCAATGTGCGGCTGCTGGCTGATACCCTCAAGGATGTCGTGCTGGCCCCTTCCGCGGCGATCCAGTTCGGCACCAACGGCACTTTCGTCTACGCCTTGGACGGTGACAAGAAGGTCAAGATCCGTCAGTTGAAAATCGGTGCCAGCGACGGTGCAAACACCGTGGTCACCGAAGGCCTGGCACCGGGTGATCGCGTGGTGCTGGAAGGCACCGACCGCCTGAAGGACGGCAGCGATGTGGAAGTGGTCAACGATCCGCAGCAAGTGCCGACTGATCCGGCCGGACACCTGCAGGGCAAGTCCGCGGCAACCGTCACTGAGCCGGCACCTGCCGACAAGGCGAAAAAGGGCGGCGCATGAATCTCTCGCGGTTGTTCATCCTACGCCCTGTAGCAACCACCCTGAGCATGCTGGCCATCGTTCTGGCCGGCGTGATCGCCTACCGTCTGTTGCCGGTCTCGGCATTGCCCCAGGTCGATTACCCGACCATTCGTGTCATGACCCTCTATCCCGGCGCCAGCCCGGACGTGATGACCAGTGCCGTGACCGCGCCGCTGGAGCGGCAGTTCGGGCAGATGCCCGGCCTGACCCAGATGGCCTCGACCAGCTCCGGCGGCGCTTCGGTGCTGACCCTGCGCTTCAGCCTCGACATCAACATGGACGTCGCCGAGCAACAGGTTCAGGCCGCGATCAACGCCGCCACCAACCTGTTGCCCAAGGACTTGCCGGCACCGCCGGTGTACAACAAGGTCAACCCGGCCGACACCCCGGTGCTGACCCTGGCCATCACCTCCAAGACCATGCTGCTGCCCAAGCTCAACGATCTGGTCGACACCCGCATGGCGCAGAAAATCGCTCAGATCAGCGGCGTCGGCATGGTCAGCATTGCCGGTGGCCAGCGTCAGGCCGTGCGGATCAAAGTCAACCCCGAGGCGCTGGCGGCCAACGGCCTCAACCTGGCGGACGTGCGCACCCTGATCGGCGCCTCCAACGTCAACCAGCCCAAGGGCAACTTCGACGGCCCGACCCGGGTATCGATGCTCGACGCCAATGACCAGCTGACCTCGCCCAAGGATTACGCCAACCTGATTCTCGCCTATGCCAACGGTGCGCCATTGCGCCTCAAGGACGTGGCCGAAATCGTCGACGGTGCGGAAAACGAGCGCCTGGCGGCCTGGGCCAATGAAAACCAGGCGGTGCTGCTCAACATCCAGCGCCAACCCGGTGCCAACGTCATCGAAGTGGTGGACCGGATCAAGGCCTTGCTGCCGAGCATCACCGACAACCTGCCGGCCGGTCTGGACGTGGTGGTGCTGACCGACCGCACCCAGACCATCCGCGCCTCGGTCAAGGACGTACAGCACGAATTGCTGATCGCCATTGCCTTGGTGGTCATGGTCACCTTCCTGTTCCTGCGTCGGGCCAGTGCCACGATCATTCCATCGGTGGCCGTGCCACTGTCGCTGATCGGTACGTTCGGCGTGATGTACCTGGCCGGCTTCTCGGTCAACAACCTGACCCTGATGGCGCTGACCATCGCCACCGGTTTCGTGGTGGACGATGCGATCGTGATGCTGGAGAACATCTCGCGGTTCATCGAAGAGGGCGACAGCCCGCTCAATGCCGCGCTCAAGGGCGCCAAACAGATCGGCTTCACCCTGATTTCCCTGACCCTGTCGCTGATCGCGGTATTGATTCCACTGCTGTTCATGGCGGACGTGGTGGGGCGTTTGTTCCGTGAGTTCGCGATCACCCTGGCGGTGGCGATCCTGATTTCCCTGGTGGTGTCCCTGACCCTGACGCCGATGATGTGCGCGCGCTTGCTCAAGCGTGAACCCAAGGAAGAAGAGCAGGGCCGTTTCTATCGGGCCAGCGGCGCCTTCATCGACTGGATGATCGCCGGCTATGGCCGCCGGTTGCAGTGGGTGCTCAAGCACCAGCCGCTGACGTTGCTGGTGGCCATCGGCACCCTGGCGCTGACCGTGTTCCTGTACCTGGTGGTGCCCAAGGGCTTTTTCCCGGTGCAGGACACCGGGGTGATCCAGGGCATTTCCGAAGCGCCGCAGTCGATATCCTTCGCCGCCATGAGCGAGCGTCAGCAGGAGCTGGCCAAGGTCATCCTGGCCGACCCGGCGGTGGAGAGCCTGTCGTCCTACATCGGTGTCGACGGTGACAACTCGACGCTCAACAGCGGCCGGCTGCTGATCAACCTCAAATCCCACAGCGATCGCGACCTGAGCGCCACTGCCGTCATCGCTCGCCTGCAACCTGAACTGGACAAACTGGTGGGCATCCGCCTGTTCATGCAACCGGTGCAGGACCTGACCATCGAGGACCGGGTCAGCCGTACGCAGTACCAGTTCAGCATGTCGTCACCGGATTCCGAACTGCTCAGCCTGTGGAGCGGCCGGCTGGTCGAAGCCCTGGCCGAGCGCCCGGAGCTGACCGACGTGGCCAGCGATCTGCAGGACAAGGGCTTGCAGGTCTATCTGGTGATCGACCGTGACGCCGCTTCGCGGGTCGGGGTGTCGGTGTCGAACATCACCGATGCGCTGTACGACGCCTTCGGCCAGCGGCAGATTTCCACTATCTATACCCAGGCCAGCCAGTATCGCGTGGTGCTGCAATCGCAGTCCGGCGAGAAGATCGGCCCCCAGGCTTTGGACCAGATCCACGTCAAGACCACCGATGGCGGCCAGGTGCGCCTGTCCAGCCTGGCGCATATCGAAGAGCGCCAGGCGCAATTGGCGATCACCCATATCGGTCAGTTTCCGGCGGTGATGATGTCGTTCAACCTGGCGCCCGGCGTGGCGCTGGGGCATGCGGTAGACATCATCGAGCAGGTGCAGAAGGACATCGGCATGCCGATTGGCGTGCAGACCCAGTTCCAGGGCGCCGCCGAGGCGTTCCAGGCGTCGTTGTCGAGCACCTTGCTGCTGATCCTGGCAGCGGTGGTGACCATGTACATCGTGCTGGGGGTGCTGTACGAGAGCTACATCCACCCGATCACCATTCTGTCGACCTTGCCGTCGGCGGCGGTTGGGGCCTTGCTGGCGTTGCTTCTGAGCGGCAACGACCTGGGGATGATCGCCATCATCGGCATCATCCTGCTGATCGGTATCGTCAAGAAGAACGCGATCATGATGATCGACTTCGCCCTCGACGCTGAGCGCAATCAGGGCATGGACCCGCAAACGGCGATTTATCAGGCGGCATTGCTGCGATTCCGGCCGATCCTGATGACCACCCTGGCCGCATTGTTCGGCGCGGTGCCACTGATGCTGGCCACCGGTTCCGGCGCGGAGTTGCGTCAACCGTTGGGTCTGGTGATGGTCGGCGGTTTGCTCGTCAGTCAGGTCCTGACCCTGTTCACCACGCCGGTGATCTACCTGTACTTCGACCGCCTCGGTCGGCGCTGGGGTCGCAAGCCTGAATCCGTGGAAGCGGTAGAACAACCATGAACCTCTCCGGCCCGTTCATCAAACGCCCGGTCGCGACCATGTTGCTGAGCCTGGCGATCATGCTGCTGGGCGGCGTGAGTTTCGGTCTGTTGCCGGTGTCGCCGCTGCCGCAAATGGACTTCCCGGTGATCGTGGTCCAGGCCAGCCTGCCCGGTGCCAGCCCGGAGGTCATGGCCTCCACGGTGGCGACGCCGCTGGAACGCTCTTTCGGTGCCATCGCCGGGGTCAACACCATGAGCAGCCGCTCCAGCCAGGGGTCGACCCGGGTGATCCTGCAATTCGACCTGGACCGCGACATCAACGGTGCCGCGCGGGAGGTGCAGGCGGCGATCAACGCCTCGCGCAACCTGCTGCCCAGCGGCATGCGCAGCATGCCCACCTACAAGAAGGTCAACCCGTCCCAGGCGCCGATCATGGTGCTGTCGCTGACCTCGGACGTGCTGGAAAAAGGCCAGCTCTATGATTTGGCCTCGACCATCCTTTCGCAAAGCCTGTCCCAGGTGCAGGGCGTGGGCGAGGTGCAGATCGGCGGCAGTTCCCTGCCGGCGGTGCGCATCGAGCTCGAACCCCAGGCACTGAACCAGTACGGCGTGGCCCTGGATGATGTGCGCAACACCATTGCCACCGCCAACGTGCGCCGGCCCAAAGGCTCGGTGGAAGACGAGCAGCGTCTGTGGCAGGTACAGGCCAACGATCAACTGGAAAAAGCCAAGGACTACGAGTCGCTGATCATCCACTACGCCGGTGGCGCCGCGCTGCGCCTGAAGGATGTGGCCAAGGTCAGCGATGGCGTCGAGGACCGCTACAACAGCGGCTTCTTCAACGATGACGCGGCGGTGCTGCTGGTGATCAACCGCCAGGCCGGTGCCAACATCATCGAGACGGTCAATGAGATCAAGGCGCAGTTGCCGGCGTTGCAGGCGGTGCTGCCGGCCAGCGTCAAACTGAACCTGGCCATGGACCGTTCGCCGGTGATCAAGGCCACGCTGCATGAAGCGGAAATGACGTTGCTGATCGCCGTGGCCCTGGTGATCCTGGTGGTGTTCCTGTTCCTGGGCAACTTCCGCGCCTCGCTGATCCCGACCCTGGCGGTGCCGGTGTCGCTGGTGGGCACTTTTGCGGTGATGTACCTGTACGGCTTTTCCCTGAACAACCTGTCGCTGATGGCGCTGATCCTCGCCACCGGGCTGGTGGTGGACGACGCCATCGTGGTGCTGGAGAACATCTCCCGGCACATCGATGCCGGAATCAAACCGATGAAAGCCGCCTATCTCGGCGCCCAGGAAGTCGGCTTTACCTTGCTGTCGATGAACGTGTCGCTGGTGGCGGTGTTCCTCTCGATCCTGTTCATGGGCGGGATCATCGAAAGCCTGTTCCGTGAGTTTTCCATCACCTTGGCGGCGTCGATCGTCGTCTCGCTGGTGGTCTCGCTGACCCTGACGCCGATGCTCTGCGCCCGCTGGCTCAAGCCCCATGTACCTGGCCAGGAAAACCGTCTGCAACGCTGGAGTCAACGGGCCAACGACTGGATGGTCGGCAAGTACGCCACCAGCCTCGACTGGGTGCTGCGCCATCGGCGCCTGACCCTGCTCAGCCTGATCATCACCATCGGCGTCAACGTCGCGCTGTACGTGGTGGTACCGAAAACCTTCATGCCGCAGCAGGACACCGGGCAGTTGATCGGCTTCGTGCGCGGCGACGACGGCCTGTCGTTCGGCGTGATGCAGCCGAAGATGGAGACCTTCCGCCGTGCGGTGCTCAAGGACGATGCGGTGCAAAGCGTGGCCGGGTTCATCGGCGGCACCAACGGCACCAACAACGCCTTCATGCTGGTGCGCCTCAAGCCGATCAAGGAGCGCAACATCTCCGCGCAAAAGGTCATCGAACGCCTGCGCAAGGAAATGCCCAAGGTCGCCGGCGCGCAGTTGATGCTGATGGCCGACCAGGACCTGCAGTTCGGCGGTGGCCGCGAGCAGACCACGTCCCAATATTCCTACATCCTGCAAAGCGCCGACCTTGGCGAGTTGCGCCAGTGGTACCCGAAAGTCGTCGCGGCGCTCAAGGCGTTGCCGGAACTGACGGCGATTGACGCCCGCGAAGGCCGTGGCGCGCAACAGGTGACGCTGATCGTCGATCGCGATCAGGCCAAGCGTCTGGGCATCGACATGGACATGGTCACGGCGGTGCTGAACAACGCCTACAGCCAACGGCAGATCTCAACCATCTACGACAGTCTGAACCAGTATCAGGTGGTGATGGAGGTCAACCCCAAATACGCCCAGGACCCGATCACCCTCAAGCAGGTTCAGGTGATCACCGCGGACGGTGCGAGGGTACCGCTGTCGACCATCGCTCACTACGAAAACAGCCTCGAAGACGACCGGGTCAGCCACGAAGGTCAGTTCGCCTCGGAAAGCATCGCCTTCGACATGGCCGAAGGGGTCACGGTGGAGCAGGGCACCGCGGCCATCGAGCGGGCGATAGCCAGGCTGGGCATGCCCGAAGACGTGATCGTGAAGATGGCGGGCACCGCCGATGCCTTCGCGGCCACCCAGAAGAGCCAGCCATTCATGATTCTTGGCGCGCTGGTGGCGGTCTATCTGGTGCTCGGTGTGCTGTATGAAAGCTACATTCATCCGCTGACCATCCTGTCGACCCTGCCGTCGGCGGGCGTTGGCGCGTTGCTGTCGATCTATGCCCTTGGCGGCGAGTTCAGCCTGATTTCGTTGCTGGGGCTGTTCCTGCTGATAGGGGTGGTGAAGAAAAACGCCATCCTGATGATCGACCTGGCGCTGCAGCTCGAGCGTCAACAGGGCCTGGCGCCGCTGGAGTCGATCCGCAATGCCTGCCTGCAACGTTTGCGGCCGATCCTGATGACCACCCTGGCGGCGATCCTCGGGGCCTTGCCACTGCTGCTCGGCCGTGCCGAAGGCGCGGAAATGCGTCAGCCGCTGGGCCTGACCATCATCGGCGGGCTGATTTTCAGTCAGGTGCTGACCCTTTACACCACCCCGGTGGTTTACCTCTATCTCGACAAGGCGCGCCATCGTTTCAACAAATGGCGTGGCGTGCGTACCGATGCTGCTCTGGAAACTCCGCTATGACTGACCGTTCGCCGTTCAACCTGGCCGCACCACTGATCACCGCCCGAGGCTCGCGGCTGCTGAGCCTGTCGCTGTGTGTGGCGATGCTCAGCGCCTGCGCCATCGGCCCGGATTACCAGCGCCCGCAAACGGCGGCCCCGATGCAGTACAAGGAAGCGGCGGGCTGGCGTCAGGCCAATCCCAGCGACTCCCTGGCCCGTGGTGCGTGGTGGGAGCTGTATGGCGATCGGCAGCTCAATGAGCTGATCGAAAAGCTCAACAGTTCCAACCAGACCGTCGCCCAGTCCGAAGCCCAGTACCGCCAGGCCCAGGCCTTGGTGCGCAGCGCCCGGGGCGCATTTTTCCCGACGGTGGACCTGACGCTGGGGAAAAACCGTTCCAGCCAGGGCACCGGCAGCAGCAGTTCCAGCCTGACCAGTTCGTCCAGCGGTATTCGCGATACCTACACGGCCCAGGCCGGGGTCAGTTGGGAAGCGGATATCTGGGGCAAGTTGCGCCGGGGACTGGAAGCCGACACCGCCAATGCCCAGGCCGGCTATGCCGATCTGGCAGCGATGCGTTTGAGCCAGCAGTCGGAACTGGTGCAAAACTACCTGCAATTGCGGGTCATGGACGAGCAGAAACGTCTGCTGCAAGCCACGGTGGAGGCGTACCAGCGTTCGCTGAAAATGACCGAGAACCAGTACCGTGCCGGGGTGTCCGGCAAGGACGCGGTGGCCCAGGCGCAGACTCAGCTCAAAAGCACTGAAGCGGACATGGTCGACCTGATCTGGCAACGAGCCCAGTTCGAAAACGCCATCGCGGTGCTGATCGGGCTCCCGCCGGCCGAATTCAAACTGGCAGAAACCCAGGACATTCCAGCCTTGCCGCAAGTGCCCCTGAGCCTGCCGTCGCAGTTGCTGGAGCGGCGCCCGGACATTGCCTCGGCCGAGCGATCGGTGGTGGCAGCCAATGCCAATATCGGCGTTGCCAAGGCGGCTTATTACCCGGACCTGACCCTGAGCATGAACGGCGGTTACAGCAGCAGTACCTCCAAAGACCTGTTCAGTTTGCCCAACCGCTTCTGGTCGGTAGGGCCGCAACTGGCCATGACCCTGTTCGATGGCGGTCAGCGCTCGGCGGAAGTGGACCGCAGCGAGGCGGCCTACGACGAAACCGTGGCCAAGTACCGCCAGACCGTGCTCGACGGTTTTCGCGAAGTCGAAGACTACCTGGTTCAGCTCAAGGTCCTGGAAAACGAAGCTGTGGTACGCCAGCAAGCCCTCGATGCAGCCCGCGAATCCTTGCGTCTGACCCAGAACCAGTACAAGGCCGGCGTCATCGCTTACCTGGACGTGGTGGTGGTCCAGGCCACGGCACTGAGCAACGAGCGCACGGCGCTGAGCCTGTTGCAAAGCCGCCTGATCGCCAGCGTGCAATTGATTGCCGCACTGGGTGGCGGCTGGGACGGACAGCTCGAGCAAACCCCTAACTGACCCCAACCCCTGTAGGCGCCGAGCTTGCTCGCGATAGCGGTCTATCAGTCAACATCCAGGTTGAATGTCCTGACGCCATCGCAAGCAAGCTCGGCTCCTACAGATTAAAAGCGTTGAGGTAGACGGCTCGCAGGCCATCAAACAAGCGTTTCATCGGTTTGATGGCCTTTTGCTCATTTTCTGAGTGTCGTTCTCATTTGTAATCAGTACAATCGCCCGATTTGCCCCACCGAGAATGGAAGCGATACGGCAGGGCGGTGGCGAGACGTCTTATGCTCATCGGTAGTTATTCCCCTACGTTGGTTGTCATTTCACTCTGTGTGGCGATCCTCGCGTCATACACCGCGCTTGACCTCTCCGGACGCATTTCCACCGCCAAAGGTCGCGCCGTGCATTTCTGGACGGCGGGCGGCGCTTTCGCGATGGGCGTTGGTGTCTGGTCGATGCATTTCATCGGCATGCTTGCCTTCAAGTTGCCGATCGATCTCGGTTACGACCTGACGCTTACCGTGCTGTCACTGGTGATCAGCATGCTGTCCTGCGGCTTCGCTCTGTGGCTGGTCAGTCAGCCCCAATTGCCGGCCTGGCACTTGGGGCTCGGCGCACTGGCGATGGGCGCCGGGATCAGCGTCATGCATTACACCGGCATGGCCGCCATGCAGATGCAACCGGGTATCGAATACGACCCGACGCTGTTCAGCGCATCGCTGGTGATAGCGTTCGGCGCCTCGGGCGCGGCGTTGTGGATCGCCTTCCGCCTGCGCCAGCAAGGCCCTTACGTACGGCTGATCCGTGGCGGGGCTGCGGTGATCATGGGGATTGCCATCGTCGGCATGCACTACACCGGCATGGCCGCCGCCCGGTTTGCCGACGGCAGTTTCTGCGGCGCGGCGGTCGACGGCTTGAACGGCAAGGGCCTGGACAACCTGGTGCTGATCACCACCCTGGCGGTGTTGAGCATCGCCTTGCTGACCTCGATCCTCGATTCGCGCCTGGAAGCGCGTACCGCCAGCCTGGCCCACTCGCTCACTGAAGCCAACCGCGAACTGACCCAACTGGCCTTGCACGACACCCTGACCGGCTTGCCGAATCGGGTATTGCTGGCCGATCGCATCGATCAGGCGATTTCCCGGGTGGATGAAGAGGGCGGTTGTTTCGCGTTGATGTTCATTGACCTGGACGGCTTCAAACCGGTCAACGATGCGTTCGGCCATCACATGGGTGACCAGTTGCTGCGCGAAGTCAGCCTGCGTTTGCGCGAAGACTTGCGCAACCAGGACACCCTGGCGCGCATCGGCGGCGATGAATTCGTGTTGCTGGTGCAGCTCAGTGAACCGGACGACGCCATGAACCTGGCGGGCCGTCAGGTCGCATTGATTGGTCGATCATTCCGGGTGGCCGAGCACGATCTGCACATCTCTGCCAGCGTCGGCATCGCGCTTTATCCAGGCAATGGCCAGAACGCTCACGAGCTGCTGATGAACGCCGACGCGGCGATGTATCACGCCAAGGGCGCCGGAAAAAACGGCTACCGCTTCTTCGATGCCTCGATGAATGGCAACGCGCGCAAGCAGTTGCAAATGCTGCAAGACCTGCGCGCCGCCGTTGAGGAGCAGCAGTTCAGCCTGCATTACCAACCCAAGTTCGACGCCAGCAACGGCCGGCCGGTGGGTGCCGAAGCGCTGTTACGCTGGGAGCATCCGACCCAGGGCTTGTTGTTGCCGGACAAATTCATCGAACTCGCGGAGAAAACCGGCCTGATCATTCCGATTGGTGACTGGGTGCTCAACGAGGCCTGTCGGCAAATGCGCGAATGGTATGTGCTGGGCTATACCGACTGGCGCATCGCGGTGAACCTGTCGGCCTTGCAGTTCTGTCATGCGGGCCTTGTGCAAAGTGTTGCCAAGGCCCTGGCCACTCACCATTTGCCGGCCAACAGCCTGACCCTGGAAATCACCGAAACCACCGCCATGAACGACGCCGATGCCAGCATGACAGTGTTGCAGGAGTTGTCCGAAATGGGCGTCGATCTGTCCATCGATGACTTCGGTACCGGCTATTCGAGCCTGATGTACCTCAAGCGCCTGCCGGCCAACGAACTGAAAATCGACCGCGGTTTCGTGCGTGACCTGGAACGTGACAGCGATGACGCGGCCATCGTGTCGGCCATCGTTGCCCTGGGGCAGGCGCTGGGGCTGCGGATCGTTGCCGAGGGCGTGGAAACCGATGTCCAGCAGGACTTCCTGACGCAACTGGGTTGCAACTCGCTGCAGGGCTACCTGCTGGGCCATCCGCTGCCGGCGGACCGGTTCATGGTCGAGATTCACCGTGGGGAAAAGGTGGCGCTGGCCTGATCCAGGCAGGGGGCGTGCTTGTGGCGAGGGAGCTTGCTCCCGGTGGGTCGCGAAGCGGCCCCCCGGCAATGGGTCAGGCTCAACCGATTGCGACTGCTGCGCAGTCGGACGCGAGCAAGCTCCCTCGCCACAGATGAGTGTCTCGCCCCGGGTGCGGCGCCGGTCAACAGTCTTATGCAAAATCTGGAAATGACGGTTATTCTTGGCCCCGACCGCTTACGCTTGAAACGGGGAAAGCCTGCATGGACAAAGTCATCGTCATCACCGGCGGCAGTCGCGGCATTGGGGCCGCCACCGCCTTGTTGGCCGCAGAACTTGGCTATCGAATCTGCATCAACTACCACTCCGATGAAGAATCTGCGCAACGTGTGCTGGAGCAGGTTCGCGCCCGGGGCGCCCAAGCCATTGCGGTGCGCGCCGATGTCAGTATCGAAGACGAAGTGATTGCCCTGTTCAATCGCGTGGACAACGAACTGGGCCGGGTCACGGCGCTGGTGAACAACGCCGGCACCGTCGGGCAAAAGTCCCGGGTCGACGAAATGTCCGAATTCCGCATTCTCAAGATCCTCAGGACCAACGTGCTGGCCCCGGTGCTGTGCGCCAAGCACGCGATCCTGCGCATGTCGCCCAAGCACGGCGGGCAGGGTGGCAGCATCGTCAATGTCTCGTCGGTGGCCGCACGCCTGGGTGCGCCCAATGAATACGTCGACTACGCCGCTTCGAAAGGTGCGCTCGACACCTTCACCATCGGCCTGTCCAAGGAAGTCGCCGGCGAGGGGATTCGCGTCAATGCCGTGCGACCGGGTTACATCTACACCGATTTCCACGCCCTGAGCGGTGACCCGGATCGGGTCAGCAAGCTGGAATCGGCGATCCCCATGGCCCGTGGCGGCCGGCCGGATGAAGTGGCCGAGGCGATTGTCTGGCTGCTGTCGGACAAGGCGTCCTATGCGACGGGGACCTTTGTCGACCTGGGTGGTGGGCGCTAGGTCCCGAATATTTCGCTGCCTGTACCGCCGCTTCGCGAGCAAGCCCGCTCCCACATTGGAATGCATGCATCCTGTGGGAACGGGCTTGCTCGCGAAGGCGTCAGCTGTGGCGCCGCAAACGATCAGAACGACCGCACAATCCGCCCCAAGGTCTCCATGGCCTTCTCCGAAGCCTCGGTCCACGGGCTGCCGTAGTTCAAACGAATGCAATTGCTGAAGCGCTGGGCCGGGGAGAATATCGGCCCGGGCGCAATGCTGATCCCTTGGGCCAGCGCCATCTGAAACAATTTCAACGAATCCATCTGCGGTGGCAGTTCCAGCCACAGGAAGTAGCCGCCGGCCGGCTGGCTGACGCGCGTCTCGGCAGGGAAATAGCGGGCAATCGCCGCCATCATGGCGCTTTGCTGTTCTTCCAGGGCGTAGCGCAGTTTGCGCAGGTGACGGTCATAGCCGCCATGTTGCAGATAATCGGCGATCGCAGCCTGGGCCGGCATGGAAGCGCAGAGTGAAGTCATCAATTTCAGGCGCTCGATCTTCTGCGCATAGCGCCCGGCGGCCACCCAGCCGACGCGATAGCCTGGGGCCAGGCTCTTGGCGAACGAGCCGCAATGCATCACCAGGCCCTCGGTGTCGAATGCCTTGGCCGGTTTCGGCGCCTGCTGGCCGTAATACAACTCGGCGTAGACATCATCTTCGATCAGCGGTACCTGATGCTGGCGAAGCAATTGCACCAGTTCCTGTTTCTTTTCCTCGGGCATCGTCGCACCCATGGGGTTCTGAAAGCTGGTCATGCACCAGCAGGCCTTGATCGGATGCCGTTCCAGGGTTTGCGCCAGCACCCCAAGGTCGATGCCGTCGCGCGGGTGTACCGGGATTTCCACGGCCTTGAGTTTCAATCGTTCGAGAATCTGCAGGCAGGCATAGAACGCCGGTGCTTCGATGGCCACCAGATCGCCCGGCTCGGTCACGGCTTGCAGGCACAGGTTCAACGCTTCCAGGGCGCCATTGGTGATCAGCAGTTCTTCCATCGGCAGCATCAGCCCGCCGACCATGTAGCGCAGGGCGATTTGCCGACGCAGTTGCGGGTTGCCCGGCGACATGTCGGTGACCACCATGCGCGGGTCCATCTCGCGGCTGGCGCTGGCCAGCGAGCGCGACAGACGTTGCAGCGGGAACAGCGTGGGGCTGGGGAACGCCGAGCCGAACGGCACGGTGTTCGGGTCCTTGATCGAGTCGAGCACCGAGAACACCAATTCGCTGACATCGACTTCGGTGGACTCGTTGACCTGGCTGCTGATCACTGGCTCGGAAAACGGCCGTGGTGTCAGGGCGTTGACGAAGTAACCGGAGCGCGGCTTGGCGCGGATCAGGCCGCGACGCTCCAGCAGGTAATAAGCCTGGAACACCGTGGACGGGCTGACCCCGTAGGTCTGGCTGGCATAACGCACCGACGGCACGCGCTGGCCTGGACCGAGAACGCCGGAGCGGATCAGTTCAGCGATGTCATCGGCGAATTTTTCGTAGCGTTTCATCGATATCCCGCAATGGAATTGTTTCAAAATTGCTGTTGTGGCAAGCAAGCACAGCAGTCTAAGGGATCAACGGTTCATCGGCGCAACAAACCGGCTGTTGGCCACGCTGAAGACGCCAGGCTCGTCGCTGTCGATCACCTTGAAGCCGATGCTCTGCGAACTGCTGCTTGGCTGTTGCGTGGTCATCGCCACCGACACCGGTACATCGACAATCTCCCCCGGCGCCAGGCTCAGCTCGGTCTTGCCCTGCAGCTGGAAGCCTTCGCTGTCCACGAGGGTCAAGTGATAATCCTGACGCTGCTGGGTCTTGTTGATGACTTTCAGGCTGTAGATGTTTTCGATCTGGCCCTGGCTGTTCTCGCGGAACAGGCCCCGGTCCTTGCTGACGTCCAGCGACACCATCGGCCGTTCGATCAACGCGATCACCAGCGCAGCAATCATCACCAGCAGCACGGCGGTGTAACCGAGCAGGCGTGGGCGCAACAGGTGGGTCTTGCCGCCCTGCAATTCGCGCTCGGAGGTATAACGGATCAGCCCACGCTCGTAGCTCATCCTGTCCATGATCGAATCGCAGGCGTCAATGCACGCCGCGCAACCGATGCACTCCATCTGCAGACCGTCGCGAATGTCGATGCCAGTAGGGCAGACCTGCACGCAAACCTGGCAATCGATGCAATCGCCCAAACCGACTTCGGCCGGCTTCACCTCACGTTTGCGCGGCCCACGGTTTTCGCCGCGCGCCACGTCGTAGGAAATGGTCAGGGTGTCCTTGTCGAACATCACGCTCTGAAACCGTGCGTAGGGGCACATGTGCATGCACACCGCTTCACGCAGCCAGCCGGCATTGATGTAGGTGGCGCCAGTGAAAAACAGCACCCAGAACAGGCTGACGCCGCTCAATTGCAGGGTCAGCAGTTCTTCGGCCAGGGGGCGGATCGGCGTGAAGTAGCCAACGAAGGTCAGGCCGGTCAGCAGGCTGATGGCCAGCCATAACGTGTGCTTGGCCGATCGGCGCATCAACTTGTTCACGCCCCAGGGCGCCGCCTGCAATTTGATGCGCTGATTGCGCTCGCCCTCGGTGATCTTCTCGCACCACATGAAGATCCAGGTCCAGGAGCTCTGCGGGCAGGTATAGCCACACCAGACCCGGCCGGCGAACACAGTGATCGCGAACAGGCCGAACGCGGCGATGATCAGCAGCGCCGACAGCAGGATGAAGTCCTGGGGCCAGAATGTGGCGCCAAAGATGTGGAATTTGCTTTCGGAAAGGTCCCACAGCACGGCTTGCCGGCCGCCCCAGTTCAACCACACCGTGCCGAAGAAGAGCAAGAACAGAACCCCCGCGCCGCTGATGCGCAGGGAACGGAACAGGCCGGTGAAGCTGCGGGTGTGGATCAGGTTGTCGCTGGACTTGGCCTTCATCTTTGGACGCGAAGGCTCGACAGTCTTGACTGGCGTTGCGCTTTCCAGGGTTCGGACGGGGATTCTCTCGCTCATGGTCTTCCGCTCATCAGCCTCCATCAGGCGTGAGCACTATGAGCGGCGATCTGTTTGCGTAACAGACTCAGGTATTGCTTTAAAAACCGGATCAGATGGGCGCGTGAAAGCCGCCTGCGACAAGTTGAAGCACTTGCCGCGGCGGGGTGCGAGCGCCTGTATCAAGGGCTCGCACCTTGTCAGTCAAATCACCGAATCACTGCTGGTAGCCTTCAGGTGCCGGCGACCATCGACGGCACCTGCTACGGTCAATGCATCAGCTTCTGCTTCGGTGATGTAGATGCGCTGGCCGTTGAGGTCTACCGCCGACATGGATTTCTCACCGTCAGTGATGATCTTCACATCCGGCCCCAGGCGAATTTCCTCGCCATTCTCGGTGGTAAAGAAGCAGGTCTGGTTCTCGATGCGCACGGTCATGGCGTGATCCTTTTTTCAGGCTGATGAACGTTAGGGCACGGCCTGCAGCCATCGTTCTGTGCAACCGATTAATGGTCGGCGCGGTCCATCCTCCATCGACCTTCACAAGGACAGCGTCATGAACGCCTGGTGGCATGAAGTCTGGGTGACCCTGCAAGCGGAATTCGCCGACATCGGCGATGCCACGCAATTGACCCGCATCACCGTGCGCCTGCTGATGGCGGCGGTATTGGGCGGGATTCTCGGTTTCGAACGGGAGCACAAGGGCAAGGCCGCCGGTGTGCGCACTCACATGCTGGTGGCCCTGGGCGCGGCGCTGTTCGTGTTGGTGCCGCAGATGTCCGGTTCCCAGGCCGATGCCATGAGCCGGGTGGTGCAAGGGGTGATCGCCGGGATCGGCTTCCTGGGGGCGGGAACCATCCTGAAAAACCAGGAGGGTGATGAAGGTCACGTCAAGGGCCTGACCACCGCCGCCGGGTTGTGGATGACCGCCGCCATTGGCGTGTCGGCCGGGTTGGGGCGAGAAGCCACGGCGGTGGTCAGTACGTTTCTGGCGCTGGCGATTTTCAGTGTGATGCCCAGGGTCGTGAAGCTGTTCGATAAAAACCGCGACGCCCTGTAGGCGCGAGCATGCTCGATATGAACCTTGGAGCGCCGCGGGGCATCAGTTGCCCCGCGTCATCATTGACGTCCATCGCGAGCGAACTCGCTCCTACAGGTATGGCGATCATCATTGTGTCGTCATTCAGGATTGACAATCACCGGCGGCATGGTGGTCGGCGGCTCTTCCCGTGGCGGCGCCGTGGTACCCGGCGGGTCCTGTTCCGGCACCGGTTGCGGGTCGGTCGGCGGGATCACCGGGTCGTCGATGTTCGGATCGGGGGTTTCAGCCGGGAACGGATTGGTCATGGTTCGAGCCTCCAGTGGCACATGGCGTGAGTCGTGCTTAAGTTGGTTGACCACCGTGCGGGTCATTTGATTCCGGGCAATTTTCGCTGAACTTTTCCCCGGGCCAGTGGCTCGGAACCTAAGTGAGTTCATTCGGCGAGGGATCTACCGATGTGGATGACTATCAGACACAAGAGCGTCCTTGGGGCGTAAAGGAGAGATGCTCGATGACTGCTGAAAAACCGACTGAGTTGAGCTACAACCCGCATATTCCGCTGTCTCAGGCCCTGTTACTGCCGCGCATCGCAATCGAAGACACCATGCCGACCCTCGATGGCGGGCAGTTCGCTGTCAAAGCCGTGGCCGGGCAGGATGTGGTGGTCAGCTGCAAGGTATTTGCCGACGGCCACGACAAGCTGGCCGTGCGCATCCGCTGGCGCGCGGATGGCGAAGAGGTCTGGCATGCAGAGGTCATGAACGATCTGGGCAACAACGGTTGGCAAGGGCGGTTCCGCGTCCGGGATCAGGGCCGACATGTGTTCTGCATCGAAGCCTGGATCGACCAATTCGCCAGTTTTCGCTACGAACTGGAAAAAAAACACGCCGCCGCCGTTCCCGTCAGCCTGGAGCTGCAGGAAGGTCGCCTTCACGTGCAACAGGCAGCGGAACGTTCCGAAGGGCAACTGAGCGAACAACTGGCGGCGTTGCACCACGAACTGTCAGGGCTGCTGGAAACCGAGCAGGTGGCGCTGTTTCTGCACCAACGTAGCGCCGAGTTGATGGCCCAGGCCGATCACCGCGCCTTTTTGAGCCTCAGCCCCGAATACCCGATTGATGTCGAGCGCGAACTGGCGCAGTTCGCCAGTTGGTATGAATTGTTCCCCCGATCGATCACCGACGATCCGGCTCGCCACGGCACCTTCAACGATGTGCATTCACGCCTGGCGATGATTCAGGACATGGGCTTCGACGTCCTGTATTTCCCGCCGATCCACCCGATCGGCCGCAGTTTCCGCAAAGGCCCGAACAATTCCCTGACCGCTGGGCCCGATGATCCGGGCAGCCCGTATGCCATCGGCAGCGAGGAGGGCGGTCACGAAGCGATTCACCCGCAACTGGGCAGTCGCGACGATTTTCGGCGGCTGGTGGCGGCGGCCAGGGATCACGGCCTGGAAATCGCCCTCGATTTCGCCATCCAGTGTTCCCAGGACCACCCGTGGCTGAAACAGCACCCTGGCTGGTTCAACTGGCGCCCGGACGGCACGATCAAATACGCGGAAAACCCGCCGAAGAAATACCAGGACATCGTCAACGTCGACTTCTATGCGGTCGAGGCGATTCCCAGCCTGTGGGTCGAATTGCGCGATATCGTCGTCGGTTGGGTGCTCGAAGGCGTGAAGCTGTTTCGCGTCGACAACCCCCACACCAAGCCGCTGCCGTTCTGGCAATGGCTGATCGCCGATGTGCGGGCGCTGTACCCCGAAGTGATTTTTCTCGCCGAGGCCTTTACCACCCCGGCAATGATGGCGCGACTGGGCAAGGTCGGTTACTCCCAGAGCTACACCTACTTCACCTGGCGCAACACCAAGCAGGAACTGGCGACCTATTTCAGCGAACTCAACGAGTCGCCGTGGCGCGAATGCTACCGGCCGAACTTTTTCGTCAACACCCCGGACATCAACCCGGCGTTCCTGCACGAATCCGGGCGCGCGGGTTTTCTGATCCGCGCGGTGCTGGCGACCATGGGTTCAGGCCTGTGGGGCATGTATTCGGGCTTTGAGCTGTGCGAGTCGGCACCGATTCCAGGCAAGGAGGAGTACCTGGATTCCGAGAAGTACGAGATCCGTCCCCGGGACTTCACCGCGCCGGGCAACATCATTGCCGAAATCGCCCAGCTCAACCGCATTCGGCGGCAGAACCCGGCGCTGCACACGCACCTGGGGCTGAAAATCTACAACGCCTGGAATGACAACATCCTGTACTTCGGCAAGCGCAGCGCCGACGGCAGCAATTTCATCCTGGTGGCGGTGTGCCTGGACCCGCATAACGTGCAGGAGGCGAATTTCGAACTGCCGCTGTGGGAAATGGGCCTGCCCGACGACGCCAGCACCCAGGGCGAAGACCTGATGAACGGCCATCGCTGGACCTGGCACGGCAAGTACCAATTCATGCGCATCGACCCGGCGTATCAGCCGTTCGGCATCTGGCGGATTACCACTGCTTAGAAACACCCCAAAACCCCGTGGCGAGGGAGCTTGCTCCCGTCCGGCTGCGCAGCAGCCGTAAACCTGCCAACTCGGTGTGACTGACGAAATACAAGGGGTCGCTGCGCAACCCATCGGGAGCAAGCTCCCTCGCCACAGAGCAGGCGTTAACGCCTGCTTGGCTTTAATTTTTCAGGAGTTACAAATGGCGAAGAAACCCAAGGCTGCCACCTTCATCAAGGACCCGCTCTGGTACAAGGACGCGGTGATCTATCAAGTGCATGTCAAATCGTATTTCGACTCCAATAACGACGGTATCGGCGATTTTCCCGGGCTGATCGCCAAACTCGACTACATCGCCGATCTGGGTGTCAACACCATCTGGCTCTTGCCGTTCTATCCCTCTCCACGCCGCGACGACGGCTACGACATCGCTGAATACCGTGGCGTGCACGCCGACTACGGGACCATGGCCGACGCCAAGCGCTTCATCGCCGAGGCGCACAAGCGCGGTCTGCGGGTGATCACCGAACTGGTGATCAACCACACCTCCGACCAGCACGCCTGGTTCCAGCGCGCGCGCAAGGCCAAGAAAGGCTCGGCGGCGCGGGACTTCTATGTGTGGTCCGATGACGACCAGAAGTACGACGGCACCCGCATCATTTTCCTCGACACTGAAAAGTCCAACTGGACCTGGGACCCGGTCGCCGGCCAATACTTCTGGCACCGCTTCTATTCCCACCAGCCCGACCTGAATTTCGATAACCCCCAAGTGATGAAAGCCGTGCTGTCGGTGATGCGCTACTGGCTGGACATGGGCATCGACGGCCTGCGCCTGGACGCCATTCCGTACCTGATCGAACGCGACGGCACCAACAACGAAAACCTGCCCGAGACCCACGACGTCCTCAAGCAGATCCGCGCCGAAATCGATGCCAACTACCCGGACCGCATGCTGCTCGCCGAAGCCAATCAATGGCCGGAAGACACCCAGCTGTACTTCGGCGATACCGACAAGAAAGGCCTCAACGGCGACGAATGCCACATGGCGTTCCACTTCCCGCTGATGCCGCGCATGTACATGGCGCTGGCCCAGGAAGACCGCTTCCCGATCACCGATATCCTGCGCCAGACCCCGGAAATCCCGGCCAATTGCCAGTGGGCGATCTTCCTGCGCAACCACGATGAACTGACCCTGGAAATGGTCACCGACAAGGAACGTGACTACCTGTGGAACTACTACGCCGCCGACCGTCGGGCGCGGATCAACCTGGGCATCCGCCGGCGTCTGGCGCCGTTGATGGAGCGTGATCGTCGGCGCGTCGAGCTGCTCAACAGCCTGCTGCTGTCGATGCCCGGCACGCCGACCCTGTATTACGGCGATGAAATCGGCATGGGCGACAACATTTATCTGGGCGACCGCGACGGTGTGCGCACGCCCATGCAATGGTCGATCGACCGCAACGGCGGCTTCTCCCGCGCCGACCCGGCCAGCCTGGTGCTGCCGCCGATCATGGACCCGCAATACGGGTACCTGTCGGTCAACGTCGAAACCCAGGCGGGCGATCCGCACTCGCTGCTCAACTGGACCCGGCGCATGCTCGCGGTGCGCAAGCAATCCAAGGCATTCGGCCGTGGCACGCTGAAAATGCTGTCGCCGAGCAACCGCCGGATTCTGGCCTACACCCGGGAATTCACCGGCGCCGACGGCAAGCATGAAATCATTCTGTGCGTGGCCAACGTGTCGCGCAGCGCACAGGCGGCGGAACTGGACTTGTCAGCGTACGTCGGCATGGTGCCGGTGGAAATGCTCGGTGGTAACGCTTTCCCGCCCATCGGCCAGCTCAACTTTCTGCTGACCCTGGCGCCTTACGGCTTCTATTGGTTCGTGCTGGCGGCGGAAAACCAGATGCCGAGCTGGCACGTGGAACCGGCGCAAAGCCTGCCGGACTTCACCACCCTGGTGTTGAAAAAACGCATGGAAGAACTGCTCGAGGCCCCGACCCGCGCCACCCTCGAGAAAGAGATCCTGCCCACTTGGCTGCAGAACCGTCGCTGGTTCGCCGGCAAGGACGCGGCCATCGAGCAAGTCAACCTGGCCTATGGCGTGCGTTTCGGTGATGCGCAGCACCCGGTGCTGCTGAGCGAAATCGAAGTCACCAGCGCCGGCCAGACCCACCGCTATCAACTGCCGTTCGGTTTCATCGCCGAGGATCAGGTCGGCCCCGCACTGCCGCAGCAACTTGCGTTATCAAGGGTTCGCCGTGGGCCGCAGGTGGGCTTGATCACCGATGCGTTCAGCCTGGAAAACTTCATCCGCACCGTGTTGCAAGGTATGCAGGACAACCTGGTACTGGCCTCGGACGGTGGCGAGATCCGCTTCGAACCCACCGACGAGTTGGGCAAACTGGGCCTTACAGCTGAGTCGGAGGTGCGCTACCTGTCCGCCGAACAGTCCAACAGTTCGGTGGTGGTCGGCAAAAGCCTGGTCCTGAAACTGATCCGCAAAGTCGCGTCCGGCGTGCACCCGGAACTGGAAATGAGCGCCTACCTGACCGAAGCCGGGTTCGCCAATATTTCGCCGCTGCTCGGCTCGGTGGTGCGCCGTGGCACCGATGGCGAAGACAACCTGCTGATGATCGCCCAAGGTTATTTGAACAACCAGGGCGATGCCTGGGAGTGGACCCAGAACAACCTCGAACGGGCGTTGCGCGACGAATTGGCAGACGCCATGTCCGAGCAGGAACAGCACTACAACGCCCTGGGTGAACTGAAAGACTTCGCTGGCATGCTCGGCCAACGCCTGGGCGAAATGCACCAGGTGCTGGCAGCGCAGACCGACAACCCGGACTTCGAACCCCACGTCACCACGCAAAAGGAAGCGCTGGCCTCGGCCAAGGATGTGGCGGCGCAGATCGAGCGTGCGCTGGCGTTGCTCAAACAGCATCAAAACGAACTGAACCCGGCGGACAAAACCCTGGTCAGCCGTTTACTGGACAACAGGAAAGCCATCCTCAGCCACGTCCAGGCGCTGGGGAAACAGACGGCCGGTGGCTTGCGCATCCGCGTGCATGGCGACCTGCATCTGGGCCAGGTGCTGGTGATCAAGGGCGACGCCTACCTCATCGACTTCGAGGGCGAGCCGGCGCGGCCGCTCAACGAACGACGGGGCAAGCACAGCCCGTACAAGGATGTCAGCGGCGTGCTGCGATCCTTCGACTATGCAGCGGCGATGACCATCAACGTGCATAACGTCGACAACACTGCCCAAGCCCAGGCCGCCCGTCAGCGGGTCGCCGAACGTTACCTTCGCGAAGCCCGACAGGCATTTGTCGACGCTTATCGGCTGGCGGCAGCTACGCTTGGCCATGCGTGGCAAGATCCACAAGGCGAGGACGCTGCACTGGCGTTGTTCGGTCTGGAGAAGGCAGCGTATGAAGTGGCCTATGAGGCGGAAAACCGCCCCACCTGGCTGCCCGTGCCATTGCACGGTCTATTTGGATTATTGAGTGGGCTTAAACCCTTTTCCGATCTTGGTGGAGAGTAGTCATGAGTTTCTCAAACAAGGAACAGGGTCATCATCACCGCGAAGCGCTGCTCCCCGGTGCGAAGGACATCGATGCACTGGTGCGAGCCGAGCATCACGACCCTTTCTCGATTCTCGGCCCCCATGGCGATGGCGCCGGCGGGCAGTTCATCCGGGCCTATCTGCCCGATGCATTGAGTGTGCAAGTGCTGGCCAGAGATTCCGGGGAGGAACTGGGCAGCCTTGAGGCGACCCAGACCCCGGGGCTGTTCGTCGGCCACTTCGACCGGGCCCAACCCTATCTGCTGCGTACCCGCTGGGCCGGTGGCGAGCAGGTCACGGAAGATCCCTACAGCTTCGGCCCGTTGCTCGGCGAGATGGACCTGTACCTATTCGCCGAAGGCAATCATCGGGATCTGAGCAGTGCCCTGGGGGCGCAGCTCAAGACCGTGGACGGTGTCGACGGCGTGCGCTTCGCCGTGTGGGCGCCGAACGCCAAACGGGTGTCGGTGGTGGGCGACTTCAACAACTGGGACGGTCGCCGCCATCCCATGCGCCTGCGCCACCCCACCGGAGTCTGGGAGGTGTTCATTCCACGGATGCAGGCCGGTGAGGCCTACAAATACGAAATCCTCGGCGCCCACGGCATTTTACCGTTGAAGGCTGACCCCATGGCGCTGGCCACCAGCCTGCCGCCGGACACCGCGTCGAAAGTGGCGCCGCCGCTGAACATCGACTGGCAGGATCACGACTGGATGCAGTCGCGCGCCGAGCGTCAGAAGCCGTCCGCACCGTTGTCGATCTACGAGTTGCACGCCGGGTCCTGGCAGTGCGAGCTGGATGACCTGGGCGAAGTGGCGCGCCAGTACTCCTGGCCGGAACTGGCCGAGCGGCTGATTCCCTATGTCAAGGAACTGGGTTTCACCCATATCGAACTGATGCCGATCATGGAGCACCCGTTCGGTGGGTCCTGGGGCTATCAACTGCTGTCGCAGTTCGCCACCAGCGCCCGCTATGGCAGCGGCGATGAATTCGCCGCCTTCGTCAATGCCTGTCACCAGGCCGATATCGGGGTGATTCTCGACTGGGTGCCGGCGCACTTTCCCACCGATACCCATGGCCTGGCGCAGTTCGACGGCACCGCGCTGTACGAATACGGCAACCCCCAGGAGGGCTTCCATCAGGACTGGGACACGCTGATCTACAACTTGGGGCGCACCGAAGTGCACGGCTACATGCTGGCGTCCGCGCTGCACTGGCTCAAACACTTCCATGTCGACGGCCTGCGGGTGGATGCAGTGGCGTCGATGCTCTACCGCGATTACTCGCGCAAGGCCGGTGAATGGGTGCCGAACCGCCACGGCGGTCGCGAGAACCTGGAAGCCATCGACTTCCTGCGCCACTTGAACGATGTGGTTGCGCTGGAGGCACCGGGCGCGCTGGTGATCGCCGAGGAATCCACGGCCTGGCCGGGCGTCAGCCAGAGCACGCAACAGGGCGGCCTGGGGTTTGCCTACAAGTGGAACATGGGCTGGATGCATGATTCGCTGCATTACATCCAGCAAGATCCGGTGTACCGCGCCCATCACCACAACGAACTGAGTTTCGGCCTGGTGTATGCCTGGTCCGAGCGGTTCATCCTGCCGATCTCCCATGACGAAGTGGTGCACGGCAAGCATTCGCTGATCGACAAGATGCCCGGTGACCGCTGGCAGAAATTCGCCAACCTGCGGGCCTACCTGAGTTTCATGTGGACCCATCCGGGCAAGAAGCTGCTGTTCATGGGCTGCGAGTTCGGCCAGTGGCGCGAGTGGAATCACGACCAGCAGTTGGACTGGTACCTGCTGCAATATTCGGAACACAAGGGCGTGCAGAAACTGGTGGGCGACCTCAACCGCCTGTACCACGACGTGCCGGCCTTGCACGAGCAGGACGACGTGCCGCAGGGCTTCCAGTGGCTGATTGGCGACGACGCGATCAACAGCGTCTACGCCTGGCTGCGCTGGAGCAAGGACGGCAAGCCGGTGCTGGTGGTGGCCAACTTCACCCCGGTGCCCCGTGAGGCTTACCGTATTGGCGTACCGTTCGCCGGGCGCTGGAAAGAGTTGTTCAACAGCGATGCGGCGACCTATGCCGGGTCCAACTATGGCAACAACGGCGGGGTGGATGCCGAGGCAACGGCCAGCCATGGCCAGGCGTTGTCGCTGGTGCTGAACCTGCCGCCGTTGGCGGTGTTGATCTTGAGTCCGGAGGGCTGATTCAGGACCGCGTCGCTTCCTTCGCGAGCAAGCCCGCTCCCACAGTGTTTTTGGTCGTTCACATCATTTGTGTACACCCACAAACCTGTGGGAGCGGGCTTGCTCGCGAAGCTTTCAGGGATCTCACATTGTAATGTGTGCAGGAGGGTAATCATGCAAATCGGATTCATCGGCCTGGGCTCCATGGGCAAGGGCATGGCGGCCAATCTGCTCAAGGCCGGGCATCAGGTGCGGGTGTGGAATCGCAGCCCGGCTGCGGTGCAGGCATTGGTAGAGCAGGGCGCCGTCGCCACCAGCCACCCCACCGAGGCCTTCGATGCCGACGTAGTGATCAGCATGCTCGCCGACGACACCGTGACCCGCCAGGTGCTGATCGACAGCGGTGCGCTGGCGTCGAGCCGGCCGGGTTTGATCCACCTGAGCATGGCGACGCTGTCGGTGGATTTCATTCGGGAAATGGCCGAACTGCATGCCAGCGCCGGCGTCGAGTTGATCGCCGCACCCGTGTTCGGCCGCAACGACCTGGCCGAATCCGGCATGCTCAACATCACCGTCGCCGGCCCGCAAGCGGCCATCGCCAAGGTTCAGCCGCTGCTGGACGTACTGGGGCAGAAAACCTGGCCGATGGGGGCAGATCCGGTCAACGCCGGCATCCTCAAGATCGCCACCAACATGATGCTGATCAGCGCCATCGAAGCCACGGGCGAGGCAATGGCCCTGACCCAGAGCTATGGCGTGGCCAATCAGGATTTCGTCGATTTCATCACCAGCACCCTGTTCGCGGCGCCGGCCTACAAGGTTTACGGGCCGAAGATTGCCCGGCGTGAAACCGAGGGGGCGGGGTTCACCTTGCGCCTGGGTTTGAAGGATGTGGGGTTGGCGTTGAAAGCGGCAGAGCCGAACCATGTGCCGC
>NZ_LYVP01000013.1 GCF_001984065.1 Pseudomonas sp. KK4 | reverse complement strand
AACATACACTGACTGACACACCGTCTTCGCGAGCAAGCCCGCTCCCACATCAGATCTTCAAACGGCTCAGGCCTTTGGCAAACCCAAACCCTGACCCATCTGCACCGGCGATCCAGCCGCCAGTTCTTCAGCCCATTTCACTTGATCCGGCCCGAACAGCACCACAGCGGTCGAACCCAATTTGAAGCGACCCAGCTCCGCACCTTTTTCCAGGTGGATCGGTGCGCGGGCGGCTTCGTCGTAGCGGAAGGTTTTGAGCTCGCGTTTCGGCGGCGTCACCAGGCCAGCCCAGACGGTTTCGATCGAGGCCACGATCATCGCGCCCACCAATACCACGGCCATGGGCCCGCGTTCGGTGTCGAAAATGCACGCCACGCGCTCGTTGCGGGCGAACAGTTCCGGGACGTTTTCCGCAGTAGTCTGGTTGACCGAGAAAATCCGCCCCGGGATGTAGACCATTTCGCGCAGGGTGCCGGCCAGCGGCATGTGCACGCGGTGGTAATCCTTGGGCGACAGGTAAATAGTCGCGAAATCACCGCCCATGAACGGCGCGGCATTGGCAGCATCACCGCCCAGCAATTCCAGCACGCTGAAGCTGTGGCCCTTGGCCTGGAACACGCGGCCGTGCTCGATCGGGCCCAGTTGGCTGACGGCGCCGTCGGCCGGGCTGAGGATCGCGCCGGGAGTTTCGTCCAATGGGCGTGCGCCGTCTTTCAGGGCCCGGGTGAAAAAGGCGTTGAAGTGCTCATAGGCGGTCAGGTCTTCGACCAGTGCCTGGGACATGTCCACCTGATAGCGCTTGGCGAACCAGGCGGTGAACGCATTCTTGAACCAGCGCACACGGCACTCGGCAATGCAGCCGGCCAGCCGCGACAGCAGGTGATGGGGCAGCAGGTATTGGCTGAGGATAAACAGACGCTTGTTCATTAACTGTCCTTTAAAACCTTAATTCTCAACAGGGGTGTCGGGATGGTTGCCCCATTCGCCCCAGGAGCCGGCGTAGCCTTTGACCCGCGGATAACCGAGGGACTTGGCCACCAGATAAGTGAAGCCAGAGCGATGGTGGGTCTGGCAGTGAGTGATGATTTCTTTGTCTTTGCTGATCCCGAGTCGGTCCAGGATCTGCGGCATGTCGGTACGGATGCGCAGGTTGCGCGACTGATCCATGCCCGCTGTCCATTCGAAATTGATCGCGCCGGGAATGTGTCCGGCCTTGGCCGCCAGGACTTTCTCGCCGGAATACTCCAACGGCCCACGGGCATCCCAGATCGCCAGATCGGCAGCGCCGAGGCGACTTTGCAGGTATTCGCGGGTGGCGGTCGGTTCATCGTGCAGGGTCAATGCCACCGGCCCGCCAACGGGCGGTGGTACCTGGATCGACATCGGCATGCCTTCTGCCAGCCAGGCCGTCAGGCCGCCGTCGACATAGTGGTACTTGCTGTGACCGATGACATCCAGCAGCCAGATGAAGCGTCCGGCCCAGCCGCCGCCTTCGTCGTCATACACCACGTAGACCGCGTCGGGGTTGTGTCCCAGCTCACCGAACAAGGCTTCGAGCGCCGCTTTGGGTGGCATCAGCCCCGGTGCGGGCGCCTGGCCCAGTTGTGTGCGCTTGGGATCGACGAAGCGCGCACCGGGAATGTGCCCTTCGGTGTAGCGGGCGCTGCTGGTCAGGTCGACCAGAATCAGATCGCGGGCCTCGAGGCGAGGGAGCAAGTCGCTCGGCTCGATCACCAGCGGCAAGCCAGAGAAGTCAGACATGTGAGGTCTCCAGAGCACAAAAGGGGGGATTGTAACGCAGGCTTATTTGCCGCGCTGACTAAAGCTGTGCAGTGCCTTCTCGATGCACTGCGCGGTCTTGCCGAAGGCCTGTACGGTGATGTCCGAAAACGGCCCGCCGCCCTGATCGGCCACCACGATCATGATCACCCGACCGTTGTTTACCAGCGAGCGCAGCAGCAGGTGTTCGCCGCTGAACTGTGCCCGCAGGTTGCCGGGTAGCAGTGCGGAAAACTGCGCGTTGTTCTGCGGCGTCACGCGCACCTGTGCCTGTTGCGCGAGCAAACGTTGCAGCACGGTGCTCTGCGCCACCGCGAAATTCAGTCCGGCCACTTCCTTGGGCAATCCGGCGGTCTGGTGTACCCGCAGATTGGCATGGCTGCGGTCGGCCATCAGGATCATCACCCGGCGCATGCCGCAGGCGACCAAGGCGTCACGGGCCGACGTCGTCAGGTGCATGGCATTGGTGAAACGACTCGGCTCGACCAGCAGTTCGGCGCACTGGCTGCGCCATTTGGCCAAGTCATCGGCAGTAGGTGCCGCGGCCGGCAGTAGCCCAGCGTGGATGCGGTGAGTGCCCCAGGGCCAGAGCAGCGCAACGGCGGGGTGCCACAGGTCGGGCATGGCGTGATGGCGCGCGCTGTTGGCCGCCTGCTGGTGCAGTTGCTGCTGGACCTCGTCCATGGATATTTGCAGGTAAAGGCTGGTCAGGTACTGCCAGCGCTGGCTGTGCGGGCTGTCCCAGGCCTGCTGCGCAGACAGTGCCAGGCCGTTGGCCAGTAGCACCGTGTTGGCCGGTTGATTGAGCCAGCGGCGCAGGGTCGGATCGTCGTCGAGGCGGTTCTGCTGGCGCAGCGGGTGCTCGCTGTCGCGGGCAATGCGCAGTACTTTCACCAGCTCCCGCTGCTCGTTGAGCAACAGTTTGTAACCCTGCTGCACCCAGATCGGCAGGCGCCACAGGTCCACCAGTGCCTGGCCGATTTGCAGCAGGCGCGTACCGAACAACTGCTTTTCGACTTTCCGGGCCGACTCGCCTTTATGGATGACCCGCAGTTCCCATTCTTCGAGCAACTGCGGATGGGTCAGCGCCAGCGGCCACAGCGGCGAAAGGAACAGCAGGCTGCCCCAATGGATGTCCTGCCACAGCCGCGCCAGGCGGCTGGCGAAAAAGCCGTTGGCCTGTTGCGTGGCGTGCTGGCTGATCATCTGCAACTGGCGCAGGGCCTTTGGTATGTCGTTCTCAGGCATGGCCGGCAGGCGCTCGAGCAGTTCTTCGGTGCGCTTGAGGCCCAGGCGACTGATCGCCACTTCGAGGTTCTCCGCAGGCTCCGTCAAGTTGCCATGGGTGTGCCGGTTGGCTTCGCGGATCACGCTCAAGGCCAGGGCCGGACTGCCCTGCATCAGGTCGGCGATGTCACGCAACGCGCTGCGATTGTCACGGATCGCGCGGCAGACACGGTCGTGACTGGCCTGGGGAACCGGAAGGCGCACGCCATCCAGAAGCTTGACCCAGCCTTCGAGAGTGGTCGGTTTTGGAGTCGGGACGTTCGTTTCGTTAGCCATGTCGGGAGGCGATCATCTTCAGCAATAACGGGGCCCGGAGCGGGTCGAAGTGGCTTTTCGCCTGAACTGCCTTTAGTCTGGCGCAGTTTTGCCGATAAGTAGAAGAAGAGATTTATTAACTTCCGAATATGACCTTGAACCCGACTCAGTAAGTGCTCCCCTACCTATGGCTAAAATAATCGGCATCATCGTCGTATTCGCGAGCGTGCTCGGCGGATACGTGCTCTCCCACGGCAAAATCGCCGCTCTGATCCAGCCCTTCGAGGTCATGATCATTGGCGGTGCGGCCCTCGGTGCCTTTCTCCAGGCCAACCCCGGCTACATGACGATGCACGTGCTCAAGAAGTCGTTGAGCATGTTCGGATCGCGCTTCAACCATGGCTTCTATCTGGAAGTGCTGGGCCTGATCTACGAGATCCTCAACAAGAGCCGCCGCGAAGGCATGATGGCCATCGAAGCCGATATCGAAGACGCTGCGGCGAGCCCGATTTTCGCCAAGTACCCGACCGTCCTGAAAGACGAGCGCATGACCGCGTTCATCTGCGATTACCTGCGCATCATGTCCTCCGGCAACATGGCACCCCATGAGCTCGAAGGCCTGTTCGACATGGAGCTGTTCAGCCTCAAGGAAGACCTGGAGCACCCGTCCCACGCGGTCAACGGCATCGCCGACGCCATGCCCGGCTTCGGTATCGTCGCGGCGGTACTGGGTATCGTGGTGACCATGGCCTCCCTGGGCGAGGGCGACCAGAAGTCCATCGGCCTGCACGTGGGTGCGGCACTGGTCGGTACCTTCTTCGGTATTCTCGCCGCCTACGGCTTCTTCGGCCCGCTGGCCCATTCCCTGGCCCACGATGCCAAGGAAGAGCTGAACGTCTACGAAGCCATCAAGGCCTCGCTGGTCGCTTCCGCTTCCGGCATGCCGCCGTCGCTGGCGGTGGAGTTCGGGCGCAAGGTGCTGTACCCGGCGCACCGTCCTAGCTTCGCCGAGCTGGAACAAGCGGTTCGCGGTCGCTAAGTCATGGAAAATAACCAGCCGATAATCATCAAGCGCGTCAAGCGCTACGCCGGCGGGCATCACGGTGGGGCGTGGAAAATCGCTTTCGCCGACTTCGCCACGGCGATGATGGCGTTCTTCCTGGTGTTGTGGCTGCTGTCCACTGCAACGCCTGAGCAGAAGATCGCCATCGCCGGTTACTTCAAGGACCCGATCGGCTTTTCCGAAAGCGGTACGCCCTACATCATCGACCTGGGCGGCACGCCGACCCTGGCCCCGGAAAACACCCTCAACCCCGAAGTGAAATCCCAGCCGCAGCCCGACAAGGTGACCGTCGACGCCGAGCAGGTCGAAGGCATGGCCGAGATGGTGGAGAAGGAGCGCCTCGAACTGTTGCTGCAGGAATTGCAGAACAAGGTCGAAGAGAACCCGCAACTGCAGAAATTCAAAGACCAGATCATGTTCGAGATCACCCCGGACGGTTTGCGCATCCAGATCGTGGACGCCGAGAACCGGCCGATGTTCGACTCGGGCTCGGCGCGCCTGAAACCGTATTTCGAAGACATCCTGCTGGCCATGGCTGACACCATCAAGGCCGTGCCGAACAAGATCAGCATCAGCGGCCACACCGATGCCAAGACCTACAGCGGCCAGGGCGATTTCGGCAACTGGGAGCTTTCGGCCAACCGTGCCAACGCCGCTCGCCGGGCGCTGGTAGCGGGCAGCTATCCGGACGCACAGGTGGCGCGGGTGGTGGGTTATGCGTCGTCGGCGCTGTTTGACCGCGAGCATCCACTCAACCCGGTCAACCGTCGTATCGACATCATCGTGCTGACCAAGAAGGCCCAGCGTGCGATTGAAGGTTCGCAAGGTGCAGAACCGGCGCCGGATGCTCCGCCAGCGGCTCCGGGGGCAGCCCCCGCAACACCGGCTGACCCGAATGCGTTGCCGGCAAATAAAGAGCCGCTGCCAGCCCATGAACTGCGCGAGCGTCTGAATCTGTTCGATGATCCGGTGCCGAAGCCGGGGGGCGCGCCGAAACCTTGATATCTGAGGCGGCTGTGAGGCCGCCTTCGCGAGCAAGCCCGCTCCCACATTTGGAATGCATGCCCCTGTGGGGCGGGCTTGCTCGCGAAGAGGCCAGACAACGCATCTTTGGCGGGTACAAAAAAGCCGCGAAATAATCGCGGCTTTTTCCATGCCTGCAACAAAGTTTCAGTAACCATTCTCCGGCAAGCTGGCGATGATCGAGCGATAGCTGTTCATCCGCTGTTGCTGCACGCGGCCATCTTCCAATGCCTTGAGCAGGGCGCAACCGGGTTCGCGGTCGTGCTTGCAGTCGCGGAAGCGGCAGGTGCCAAGCAGGTCATTGAACTCGATGAAGCCGGCTTCGACATCGGCACGGCTGACGTGGCCCAGGCCGAATTCCCGGATGCCCGGGGAGTCGATCAGCTCACCGCCGCCGGGGAAGTGGAACAGGCGCGCGGTCGTGGTGGTATGAGTGCCCTGGCCGGACAGTTCGGACAACGGCCCGACACGGGTTTCGACCTCCGGCAGCAGGCTGTTGACCAGCGACGACTTGCCGACGCCGGACTGGCCGACGAACACGCTGATGCGTCCATCCAGCAGTTTTTGCAGTTGCTCCATGCCGTTACCGTGGTGGGCCGACACTTCGAGCACTGGATAGCCGAGGGTGCGATAGACCGCCAGCAAGGCATTGAGCGCCGGGGCGTTTTGCTCATCGATCAAGTCGAACTTGTTGAGCAGCAGCAGCGGCTTGATGCCGGCGTGTTCGGCGGCGACCAGGTATCGGTCGATCAGGTTGGCATGGGGCTCGGGCAGCGGCGCGAAGACGATGACGATCATGTCGACGTTGGCCGCCACCGGCTTGAGCTGACCACGGCTGTCCGGGCGGCATAGCTCAGTGTTGCGCGGCAGTTGCGCCACGATCACGCCGATGCCCTGGTTGCCGGCGCGCCAGACCACCTGATCGCCGGTCACCAGCGCCGGCAGGTTGGCACGCAGGTGGCAGCGGAACACCTGGCCAGCATGTTCGCCATCGCGGGCCTCGACTTCGACCTGCACACCGAAGTGCGCGATCACCAGGCCGTGCTGTTCCGGGCCCAGATCGCCGCCCTCGAGTGCCTCGACAGCCGAGGACTCGCGTTTGGCGGCGCGGGCAGCGCGTTCGCCCTGAATCTTTTCGATGCGCCAGTTTTGACGACGATTGAGTTGGCGTTTGGCCATGGGTGTTCCGTATAAAGAATGCAGCGATTAGGTAAAACGGCCGCGAGTTTAGCACGCCCGGCCACCGGCCTAGGCTAAACTGCGCAGCATTGCCTAGGAGCCGACACATGCAAAATTCGCAGAACCTGATCTGGATCGACCTGGAAATGACCGGTCTGAACCCGGACACCGACGTCATCATCGAAATGGCTACCATCGTCACCGACAGTGACCTCAACACCTTGGCCGAAGGTCCGGTCATCGCCATCCACCACAGCGATGAAGTCTTGGCCACCATGGACGAATGGAATACCCGCACCCATGGCAACTCTGGCCTGACCCAGCGCGTGCGTGAAAGCCGCATCAGCATGGCCGAAGCCGAAGCCCAGACCATCGCGTTCCTGGAGCAGTGGGTGCCCAAGGGCAAGTCGCCGATCTGCGGCAACAGCATCTGCCAGGACCGCCGCTTCCTTTATACCCACATGAAATCCCTGGAAAGCTACTTCCACTATCGCAACCTCGATGTGTCTACCCTGAAAGAGCTCGCCGCACGCTGGGCGCCGGATGTGCGTGACAGCTTCAAGAAGGGCAGCACCCACCTGGCTCTGGACGACATCCGCGAATCCATCGCCGAGTTGCAGCACTACCGCAAGCATTTCATCAAGGCCTGATCGGCTCGGTAAAGCCTTTGTGGCGAGGGAGCTTGCTCCCGTTTGACTGCGTAGCAGTCGTAGTGTCCACGCTATGGTCCCCAATACTGAAAAGGGGTTGCTGCGCAGCCCAGCGGAGCAAGCTCCCTCGCCACAGGCGCTTCGCGCTCTTTTGGTGCTGACCGTATATGGCTAGACTGCGCGCCCCCTGTGCAAGGATCGCCACCATGCTGCTGATGCTCTACCTGATCGCCATCACCGCCGAAGCCATGACTGGCGCCCTGTCCGCCGGCCGGCGGGGGATGGACTGGTTCGGTGTGGTGCTGATCGCATGCGTCACGGCGCTGGGTGGTGGTTCGGTGCGGGACGTGCTGCTCGGCCACTATCCGCTGACCTGGGTCAAGCACCCGGAATACCTGGTACTGACCAGCATCGCGGCGATGTTCACCGTGTTTACTGCCCGCTGGATGCGCCATCTGCGCTCGCTGTTTCTGGTGCTCGACGCTGTCGGTCTGGTGGCCTTCACTCTGATCGGCTGCATGACCGCTCTGGAAATGGGCCATGGCATGTTGGTCGCGTCGGTCAGCGGGGTGATCACCGGGGTGTTTGGCGGCATCCTGCGGGATATCTTCTGCAACGACATCCCGCTGATCTTCCGCCGCGAGCTGTACGCCAGTGTCTCGTTCGCCGCAGCCTGGTGCTACATGCTGTGCCTGTACCTGAACCTGCCCGGTGAGCAGGCGATTCTGATCACGCTGTTCGGCGGTTTCCTGCTGCGTTTGCTGGCGATCCGTTTCCACTGGGAAATGCCCAAATTCGTCTACAACGACGAAGCCTGACGCGTCCCCCTGTAGGCGCGAGCTCGCTCGCGATGAACCTGAGAGCACTGCGGGGTGCCAGGTTTCCCGCGTTATCGTTAACGGCCATCGCGAGCGAGCTCGCTCCTACAGTTGGCCGTGCTGTTTCAGGGCCCATTCGACGTGTTCGCGGACCATGTCCGATGGGTATTCTCGGCGCGCCTTCAGCGCTTCGATCACCGTAATGGTCGATGGGGCGTTGCCCAAGCCCACCGCCAGATTGCGCAGCCAACTCTGATAACCCGCCCGGCGCAGCGGCGAACCTTCGGTACTGCTCAGGAACTTGTCTTCGTCCCACAGGAACAACTCGGCCAGGTCGGCGTTGTCCAGGTTATGCCGTGGCTTGAAATCGCTTTCTCCCGACGGACGGGCAAAGCGATTCCACGGGCAGACGATCTGGCAGTCATCGCAGCCAAACACCCGGTTGCCGATTGGCGCGCGCAAGTCTTCGGGAATGGAGCCCTTGAGTTCGATGGTCAGGTAGGAGATGCAGCGTCGAGCGTCCAGCACATAGGGGCCGACAAAGGCGTTGGTCGGGCAGATGTCGAGGCAGGCGCTGCAGCGGCCGCAGTGTTCCGTGGCGTGGGGCGGGTCCACCGGCAGCGGCAGATCGACGAACAGTTCGGCAAGGAAGAAGTAACTGCCGGCCTTGCGATTCAAGACCAGGGTGTTTTTGCCGATCCAACCCAGGCCGGCCTTTTGCGCAATGGCCTTTTCCAGCACCGGGGCGCTGTCGACGAACGCCCGGTAACCGAAGGGACCGATGGCCGCCTGAATTTTTTCTGCCAGTTGTTGCACGCGTTTACGGATCAATTTGTGGTAATCGCGGCCCAAGGCATAACGCGAGACGTACGCTTTTTCCGGTTGGGCCAGCAATTGCGCCATTTTGGTATCGCCCGACAGGTAGTCCATGCGCAGGGAAACCACGCGCAAGGTGCCCGGCACCAGCTCTTCGGGGTGCGAGCGTTTGCTGCCATGGGCGCCCATGTAGTCCATCTCGCCGTGGTAACCGGCTTCGAGCCAGCGCTCCAGGTGCTGCTCATGCTCGGCCAGGTCCAGGCCGCTGATGCCGACTTGCTGGAAGCCCAGCTCGCGGCCCCAGTCCTTGATGGATTGGGCGAGGGCGGGCAGGTCTGTGGTAATAGCGGGCATGAGGCGAGAGAAACCGGAGCTGAGGTGCGTATAATTCTGCCAGACATCGGAGCCCGAAGACGCATGCCGCACACTAAAGATGATTTACCCGACGCGCTGTACAGTGCCGCGCAAGTGCGAGGGCTCGATGCAAGCCTGATCGCCGCGGGCACGCCGGGCTTCGAATTGATGCAGCGTGCCGCGCGGGCCACCTGGCGGGCGCTGGTCCGCCATTGGCCGACGGCGAGCGAATTGACGGTCGTCGCCGGCCACGGCAATAACGCCGGCGACGGGTATCTGGTGGCGGTGCTGGCCCGGCGTGCCGGATGGGCGGTGCGGGTATTGGCGGCGGGCGATCCCCAGCGCTTGCAGGGCGATGCGGCCTTGGCCCATGCCGATGCGGTCTCCGAAAAAGTGAGCATCGAGCCTTGGGCAGCCCATTGCGAGCTACAGGGCATCGTGCTCGACGCCTTGCTTGGCACCGGTGTCACCGGTGAGGTGCGCGAGCCATACGCCAGTGCCATTGCCGCGATCAATGCCAGCGGGCTGCCAGTGGCGGCGGTGGATATCCCTTCCGGGCTCTGTGCCGACACCGGTCGCATCCTCGGCTGCGCGGTACGGGCCGATCTGACAGTCACCTTCATCGGCTTGAAGCTAGGGCTGTTCACCGGCGAGGCGGCGGATGTGGTGGGGGAGTTGGTGTTCAACGATCTGCAGGCCGATCCGCAGCTCATTCACGACGCGCCAAGCAGTGCCCTGCGCCTGAACACTGGCAATCTGCCGCGACTGGATTTCCGTAAACCGGCCTCTCATAAGGGAAAGTTCGGCCATGTGCTGCTGATCGGCGGTGATCGCGGCTTGGGTGGCGCGATCCTGCTGAGCGCGCAAAGTGCGCTGCGCAGCGGTGCGGGCATGGTTTCGGTGGCGACGCGCAGCGAGCATGTGCCTGCTGCGCTGGCGCGGATTCCCGAGGCGATGGTGGTGGGGACTTCATCGGCCAATCAGTTGATGCAACTGCTGCAAAAGGTGTCGGTGCTGGTTGTCGGCCCGGGGTTGGGCCAGGCAGCCTGGGGGCGCAGCCTGATTTCGGCCGCCGCCAACGCACCGTTGCCTCAAGTCTGGGATGCCGATGCGCTGAATCTGTTGGCCGAGGGGTGTGTAAGCCTGCCCAAGGACTGCGTGATCACCCCGCATCCGGGCGAAGCGGCGCGCTTGCTCGGCATGACGACTGCCCAGGTGCAGGCTGATCGCCCGGCGGCGGCCCGTGAGTTGAGCAAAAAATATACAGCGGTGGTGGTGCTCAAGGGTGCCGGCAGCCTGATCGCCAGTCCCGACGGACGGTTGGCCCTGTGTCATCAGGGCCACCCGGCCATGGCCACCGCCGGCTTGGGGGATGTATTGGCCGGTCTGGTCGGCGCACTGCTGGCTCAGGGCATGGAGGCGTTCGACGCGACTTGCCTGGCCGTCTGGCTGCACGCCAATGCCGGTCAGCAACAAGGTATTTTCGGCCGCGGGCTGGCGGCCAGTGATCTGATACCAGCCATTCGTCAGTTGTTGGAGGAGCAAGCACCGTGTCTGAAGTAACCCTGTACCTGGCTGATGAAGAAGCGATGACCGCATTGGGCGCACGCATCGCGCAAATCACACAAGGGCACGGCCTGATTTTTCTGGAAGGTAATCTGGGGATGGGTAAAACCACGCTCTCGCGTGGCATCATTCGCGGCCTGGGGCATGTCGGCGCGGTAAAAAGTCCGACCTTCACCCTGGTCGAGCCCTACGAGATCGGTGACATTCGCGCCTTCCATTTCGACCTGTATCGTCTGGTGGATCCCGAAGAGCTCGAATTCCTCGGCATCCGTGACTATTTCGAAGACGACGCGCTGTGTCTGATCGAGTGGCCCGATAAAGGTGCAGGCTTTTTGCCAAAGCCCGACCTGACCATTACCATTAGCCCGCAAGACAGCGGGCGTTCGCTGAACATTTTGTCCCAAGGCTCGCGCGGCGAGTCGTGGTGTGCCGCTTTGGCATTGGAATCCAAATAAATGATGGGGTTAGGTATGCGCTTTCGCGCGTTGGTTGCTGCCGTTGGGGTGTTGTTTCTGGCGGTGACCGTCGACGCTGTGGCCGAAACGAAGGTCAACAGCGTTCGCCTGTGGCGGGCGCCGGACAACACACGTCTGGTGTTTGACCTGACCGGTCCCGTGCAGCACAGCGTCTTCACCCTGACGTCTCCGGACCGTCTGGTCATCGACATCAATGGCGCGACCCTCGGTGCGCCGTTGAACGTCAACAGTGCCAACACCCCGATCACGGCCATGCGCTCGGCCCAGCGCACCCCGACCGACCTGCGGGTTGTCATCGACCTGAAGAAGGCCGTCACGCCGAAAAGCTTCTCCCTGGCGCCTAATGCGCAGTACGGCAACCGATTGGTGGTCGACCTGTTCGACAATCCGTCCGATGCAGCGCCGCCGCCAGCACCGACCCAGTCGGTCGCCACTGTGCCTGCAGTACCGGTCACGCCTTCGGAACCTTCAATCAAGTTGCCACCAGCCCCGGCAGGCAAGCGCGACATCATTGTGGTGATCGACGCCGGTCACGGCGGGGAAGACCCGGGTGCCTCTGGCTCTCGCGGTCAGCGTGAAAAAGACGTGGTACTGGCCATCGCCCGGGAACTGCAGCGCCAGGTCAGCGGCATGAAAGGCTTCCGCGCCGAACTGACCCGTACCGGTGACTATTTCATCCCGTTGCGCGGCCGTACCGAAATCGCCCGCAAGAAGGGTGCGGACCTGTTCGTGTCGATTCACGCCGACGCCGCACCGTCGGCAGCGGCTTTCGGTGCCTCGGTTTTCGCCCTGTCTGACCGCGGCGCCACCTCCGAGACCGCGCGCTGGCTGGCCGACAGTGAAAACCGTTCCGACTTGATCGGTGGTGCCGGCAACGTCAGCCTCGATGACAAGGACCGCATGTTGGCCGGGGTGCTGCTGGATCTGTCGATGACCGCATCCCTGACCTCCAGCCTCAACGTCGGCCAGAAAGTATTGAGCAACATCGGTCGGGTCACGCCGTTGCACAAGCAGCGAGTGGAGCAGGCCGGGTTCATGGTGCTGAAATCGCCGGATATCCCGTCGATCCTGGTGGAAACCGGGTTCATCTCCAACGCCAACGAAGCCTCGAAACTGGCGGCCGCGAGCCACCAGCAGGCGTTGGCCCGTTCCATCAGCAGCGGCGTGCGCCAGTTCTTCCAGCAGAACCCGCCGCCAGGCACTTACATCGCCTGGCTACGCGACTCGGGCAAGATCGCCCAGGGCCCGCGTGACCACCGGGTAAGCCCGGGCGAGACCCTGGCGATGATCGCCGTGCGGTATCAGGTGTCGCCGGCCACGCTGCGCAGTGCCAACAACCTGTCGAACGATGAACTGAAGGTCGGTCAGCACCTGACCATTCCGGGCACTGAACTGGCGGCCAAAGAATGAATCAGGTCGTGACCAACGGCGCGCGCATCGAGCTGCTCAGTCCGCGGCTGGCTAACCAGATTGCCGCCGGCGAGGTGGTCGAGCGCCCGGCTTCGGTGATCAAGGAGTTATTGGAGAACAGCCTCGACTCCGGCGCCCGGCGTATCGATGTCGATGTGGAGCAGGGTGGCGTCAAGCTGCTGCGGGTGCGTGACGATGGCAGCGGCATTTCGGCCGATGACCTGCCCCTGGCCCTGGCCCGCCACGCCACCAGCAAGATCCGCAATCTGGAAGACCTGGAACAGGTAATGAGCCTGGGCTTTCGCGGCGAGGCCCTGGCGTCGATCAGCTCCGTGGCGCGCCTGACCCTGACCTCGCGTACCCGCGATGCCGATCAGGCCTGGCAGGTCGAAACCGAAGGCCGGGACATGGCGCCTCGCGTACAGCCGGCCGCCCATCCGGTGGGTACCTCGGTTGAAGTGCGCGACCTGTTTTTCAATACGCCGGCGCGGCGCAAGTTTCTCAAGACCGAAAAAACCGAATTCGATCACCTCCAGGAAGTGATCAGGCGCCTGGCCCTGGCGCGTTTCGACGTGGCGTTCCACCTGCGTCACAACGGCAAGACCATCCTCAGCTTGCACGAAGCCCACGATGATGCGGCCCGTGCCCGGCGGGTGGCGGCAATTTGCGGTCCTGGTTTTCTGGAGCAGGCGCTGCCGATCGAAATCGAGCGCAATGGCCTGCATTTGTGGGGCTGGGTCGGGTTGCCGACGTTCAACCGTAGCCAGGCGGATTTGCAGTATTTCTTCGTCAACGGCCGCGCCGTACGCGACAAACTGGTAGCCCATGCGGTGCGCCAGGCCTATCGCGATGTGCTGTTCAACGGTCGGCACCCGACGTTCGTGCTGTTTTTCGAGGTCGACCCCACCGGCGTCGACGTCAACGTGCACCCGACCAAGCACGAAGTGCGTTTCCGTGAAGGGCGCATGGTCCACGATTTCCTTTATGGCACCTTGCACCGCGCCCTGGGCGATGTGCGGCCGGAGGATCACCTGGCTGCGCCGGTCGCAACGGCCGTTGTCCGGCCTACGGGCCTGGAGGCGGGTGAGTTCGGTCCCCAAGGTGAAATGCGTCTGGCGGCCAATGCGCTGCTTGAGCAGCCGCAGGCCGCGCCGTCCTTCAATACGCCGGCCGGTTCGGGCGCGGGCGCGGGCTATCAGTATCAATACACCCCGCGCCCGCAATCTGCGGTGCCTGCTGCTGAAGCGCAGGCTGCCTATCGCGAGTTCTTTGCGCCGCTGCCCGAAGCCAATGCGACTGCGTTGCCGGACGGGCAGGGTGATATTCCGCCGTTGGGCTATGCACTGGCGCAGCTCAAGGGTATCTACATTCTTTCGGAAAACGCTCAGGGGCTGGTGCTGGTGGACATGCATGCCGCTCACGAGCGGATCATGTACGAGCGCCTCAAGGTCGCGATGGCCAGCGAGGGCCTCAGTGGCCAGCCCTTGCTGGTGCCTGAAACGCTGGCGGTCAGTCAGCGTGAGGCCGACTGCGCCGAGGAGCATGTCGCCTGGTTCCAGCGGCTGGGCTTCGAACTGCAGCGCCTGGGCCCGGAAACCCTGGCGATCCGGCAGATTCCAGCCCTGCTGAAACAGGCTGAAGCCAATCGGCTGGTCGGCGATGTATTGGCCGATCTGATGGAGTACGGCACCAGCGACCGCATCCAGGCGCACCTGAACGAATTGCTCGGGACCATGGCCTGCCACGGTGCGGTCCGGGCCAACCGGCGCCTGGCGTTGCCGGAAATGAACGGTCTGCTGCGTGACATGGAAAACACCGAACGCAGCGGTCAATGCAACCACGGCCGGCCGACCTGGACCCAACTGGGCCTGGACGATCTGGACAAACTGTTCTTGCGCGGTCGTTGATGAGCCAGCTGCCACCGGCGATTTTTCTGATGGGCCCGACCGCCGCGGGCAAGACCGACCTGGCCATCGAGCTCACCAAGGTTCTGCCGTGCGAGCTGATCAGCGTCGATTCGGCCCTGGTCTACCGCGGCATGGACATCGGTACCGCCAAGCCGTCGAAAGAACTCCTGGCGGAGTTTCCCCACCGTTTGATCGATATTCTCGATCCGGCCGAGAGCTATTCGGCGGCGGATTTCCGTCGTGATGCCCTGGAGGCCATGGCCGATATCACCGCGCGGGGAAAAATTCCGCTGCTGGTAGGCGGTACGATGCTCTACTACAAGGCTTTGCTCGAAGGCCTGGCCGATATGCCGGCGGCCGATCCGGACGTGCGCGCGCAAATCGAAGAAGAGGCTGCGCGCCTTGGCTGGCAAGCCCTGCACGAACAATTGGCGCAGATCGATCCGGTCTCTGCCGCGCGCATTCACCCGAACGATCCGCAGCGTCTCAGTCGAGCACTGGAAGTCTACCGTGTCAGCGGTCAGAGCATGACCGAGCTTCGGTTGCAACAATCTGCGCAAAGTACTGAAGCAGCGGCTTCGGGACGGCAACAATTGCCCTATACTGTCGCGAACTTGGCCATTGCTCCGGCAAATCGTCAGGTACTGCACGAACGAATTAAACAAAGATTCACTTTGATGTTGGAACAGGGATTCATCGACGAGGTCGTAGCCCTGCGTGAGCGAAGTGACCTGCATGCCGGGTTGCCGTCTATACGTGCGGTAGGCTACCGACAAGTCTGGGATTACCTGGATGGCAAACTGACGTCAGCCGAGATGCAGGAGCGTGGAATCATCGCCACGCGCCAATTGGCAAAGCGTCAGTTCACCTGGCTGCGCAGTTGGGCTGATTTACATTGGCTGGACAGCCTCGATTGCGACAATCTGCCACGCGCCTTGAAATACCTGGCGACCATCTCCATATTGAGCTGAGTCCTTGCAATTGCCGTCTATCCTTGGGGGTGTGACGGTCACAAGTCATCTGATTACCTATTTTTATATTGAATCCTTAAAGGAGTGCGGCACATGTCAAAAGGGCATTCGCTACAAGACCCTTACTTGAATACTTTACGTAAAGAGAAAGTTGGGGTGTCCATCTACCTGGTCAACGGGATCAAACTGCAAGGTACGATCGAGTCTTTCGACCAGTTCGTTATCCTGCTGAAAAACACCGTCAGCCAAATGGTCTACAAACACGCTATCTCTACAGTAGTGCCGGTTCGTCCAATTCGTCTGCCTAGCGCAACCGAATCCGAAGCAGGTGATGCTGAGCCAGGTAACGCCTGATAGGAGTCTCCTTTGTTCTTTGAGCGCCACGGTGGTGGGGAGCGAGTAATCCTCGTTCACTTGGATGGACAGGACCCTGAGGCGCGCGAAGATCCGCAGGAGTTTCAGGAGTTGGCAAATTCGGCCGGCGCCGAGACCGTTGCGTTTTTTAACGTGCCGCGTCATCGGCCAACCGCCAAATTCCTGATTGGCAGCGGCAAGGTCGAGGAACTGCGCGACTTGGTCAAAGCTGAAGAAGCCGATCTGGTGATTTTCAATCACGTCCTCACGCCCAGTCAGGAACGTAACCTCGAACGTGTTTTCGAGTGTCGCGTGATCGACCGTACCGGTCTGATTCTCGATATTTTCGCCCAGCGCGCCCGAACCCATGAAGGCAAGCTCCAGGTAGAACTGGCCCAGCTTGACCACATGAGCACCCGGCTGGTGCGTGGTTGGACTCACCTTGAGCGCCAGGGTGGCGGTATCGGCATGCGTGGCCCGGGTGAAACCCAGCTCGAAACCGACCGGCGTTTGCTGCGGGTCCGCCTGCGACAGATCAAGGGCCGGCTGGAGAAGGTGCGCAGCCAGCGCGAACAGTCGCGACGTGGCCGTTCGCGTGCCGATATCCCTACCGTGTCCCTGGTGGGATATACCAACGCCGGCAAGTCCACGCTGTTCAACAACGTGACGAAATCCGACGTGTACGCGGCTGACCAATTGTTCGCCACGCTGGACCCGACCCTGCGCCGTCTGGATCTGGACGATCTGGGGCCGATCGTGCTGGCGGACACGGTGGGGTTCATTCGCCACCTGCCTCACAAGCTTGTCGAGGCATTTCGGTCTACCCTCGAAGAGTCGGCCAACTCCGACCTGTTGTTGCACGTGATCGATGCGGCCGAACCGGATCGCATGTTGCAGATCGAGCAGGTGATGGTGGTACTGGGCGAGATTGGTGCCCAGGACTTGCCGATCCTCGAGGTCTATAACAAACTCGATTTGCTTGAAGGCGTTGAGCCACAAATCCAGCGCGACGAAGACGGCAAACCCCAGCGGGTCTGGCTGTCGGCCCGTGATGGCACTGGTCTGGAATTGCTTGAGCAAGCCATTGCCGAGTTGCTCGGCAGTGATTTGTTCATCGGTACCCTGCGCTTGCCTCAACGATTCGCTCGACTGCGTGCGCAGTTTTTCGAGCTGGGTGCGGTGCAAAAAGAAGAACACGACGAAGAAGGCATCAGTTTGCTGGCCGTTCGTTTGCCCCGGGTCGAGCTGAATCGACTGGTAAGCCGCGAAGGATTGCAGCCGATGGAGTTCATCGAGCAACACACTTTGCAATAAAAGCCTGAGAAAGCGGTTGTGCCGTGGTGACAGGCATTCTGTAGCATTGGTCGGCGCGCCGTGGGTGCGTCTTTGCTTTATCAGATGGAGAGCGCTATGGCTTGGAATGAGCCGGGTGGCAACTCGAATAATCAGGATCCTTGGGGTGGCAAGCGCCGTAATAACGGCGATCGCAAGGGGCCGCCAGATCTCGACGAGGCCTTCCGAAAGCTGCAGGAAAGCCTGAACGGGTTGTTCGGTGGTGGCAAGAAACGCGGTGGTGATGACGGCGGTGGTCCGGGCAAGAGCGGCGGCTTCGGCGGCCTGCTCGGCATCGGTCTGGTCGTGCTGGCGGCTGTCTGGCTGTACAGCGCGGTTTACGTAGTCGACGAGCAGGAGCAAGCCGTGGTGCTGCGCTTCGGCAAGTACTACGAAACCGTCGGCCCGGGTCTGAACATCTACTTCCCGCCGATCGACAAGAAGTACATGGAAAACGTCACGCGTGAGCGTGCGTACACCAAGCAGGGCCAGATGCTCACCGAAGACGAAAACATCGTCGAAGTGCCGCTGACCGTGCAGTACAAGATCAGCAACCTGCAGGACTTCGTGCTGAGCGTCGATCAGCCGGAAATCAGCCTGCAGCATGCGACCGACAGCGCCCTGCGACATGTGGTGGGTTCCACCGCCATGGACCAGGTGCTGACCGAGGGTCGTGAATTGATGGCCAGCGAAATCAAGGAGCGTCTGCAACGCTTCATGGATACCTATCGCACCGGTATCACCGTGACCCAGGTCAACGTACAGAGCGCAGCGGCACCGCGTGAAGTGCAGGAAGCCTTCGACGACGTGATCCGTGCCCGTGAAGACGAGCAGCGTTCGCGCAACCAGGCTGAAACCTACGCCAACGGCGTCGTGCCGGAAGCCCGTGGTCAGGCCCAGCGCATTCTCGAAGATGCCAATGGCTACCGTGACGAAACCGTCTCGCGCGCCAAGGGTGAAGCTGATCGCTTCACCAAACTGGTTGCCGAGTATCGCAAGGCCCCTGAAGTCACCCGCCAGCGTCTGTACCTGGACACCATGCAGGAAGTCTTCAGCAACACCAGCAAGGTGCTCGTGACCGGCAACAAGAATGGCCAGAGCAACCTGCTCTATCTGCCGCTGGACAAGATGGTCGAAAGTGGTCGCAACACCAGCACTCCGGTGACTGGCGCAGCAGCCACCAGCAATGAAGCGAATGCGCGTGCCGCAGCTGATCTGCAGCAACAGCAAGCACGTACCAGGGAGAGTCGCTGATGAGCAATAAATCGCTGATCGCCCTTATTGTCGGCGTCGTCGTGGCGATCGCTGCCTGGAACTGCTTCTACATCGTGGCTCAGACCGAGCGTGCGGTGTTGCTGCAGTTCGGTCGCGTGGTTCAGACCGATGTTCAGCCAGGCCTGCATGTGAAGGTGCCTTACGTTAACCAGGTGCGTAAGTTCGACGCTCGCCTGATGACGCTGGACGCACCGACGCAACGCTTCCTGACGCTGGAAAAGAAAGCCGTGATGGTCGATGCCTACGCCAAGTGGCGCGTGAAGGACGCCGAGCGTTTCTACACCGCGACTTCCGGTCTCAAGCAGATTGCCGACGAGCGTCTGTCCCGTCGTCTGGAATCCGGCCTGCGTGACCAGTTCGGTAAGCGCACCCTGCACGAAGTGGTGTCGGGTGAGCGTGATGCGCTGATGGCAGACATCACCGCTTCGCTGAACAAGATGGCCGAAAAGGAGCTGGGCATCGAAGTGGTGGACGTTCGCGTCAAGACCATCGACCTGCCCAAGGAAGTGAACCGCAGTGTGTTCGAGCGTATGAGCACCGAGCGTGAGCGTGAAGCTCGCGAGCACCGCGCCAAGGGTAACGAGCTGGCTGAAGGCATCCGTGCCGACGCCGATCGTCAACGCCGCGTGTTGCTGGCAGAAGCCTATCGTGAATCCGAAGAGATTCGCGGTGACGGCGATGCCCAGGCCGCTTCCATCTACTCCAAGGCCTACGGCCAGGACCAGGAGTTCTACGCGTTCTACCGTAGCCTGCGTGCCTACCGTGAAAGCTTCGCGAACAAATCCGACGTCATGGTCCTGGACCCAAGCAGTGACTTCTTCCACTACCTGGAAAAAGCCAAGCCTTGATACGACGTTGACTCGAATCATCCCGCCGGGCGGCTAAAACCTCTGGCGGGGTGATCCTTTGGGAAAACGTGTGTATGATGCGGCAGCCGGGAAATTCCCGGCTTTTTTGCGTCTGCACGTTTGATTGCTGTTCTTGTGCAGGTGCCCGAGCTGATTGGCTCCACAGGTTTTACGAGGAAAGTGCTTGGCGAAGCCCATTACAGGCTTTTCGCTTCGTCGCTCATGCGCGGGGTTTGCGCTGTGCGGATCATTTTCTGCTTCACTCAAGGCTCGCCCAAAGGCTTGCTGCCCGGATCATAGGGGAATGGCGTAATGGCAACGGTAGACCGCTGGCTGCTGCCAGATGGCATCGAAGAAGTACTGCCACCGGAGGCGGCGCGCATTGAAGTCGCGCGGCGTCAGGTGTTGGATCTGTTCCAGAGCTGGGGTTACGAGTTCGTCGTGACTCCCCATATCGAGTACCTGGAGTCCCTGCTGACCGGCGCGGGCCAGGACCTGGATCTGCGTACCTTCAAGGTCATCGACCCGCAGTCGGGCCGGCAGATGGGTTTCCGGGCCGACATCACGCCGCAGGTGGCGCGCATCGATGCGCACACCCTGCGTCGCGAAGGCCCTAACCGTTTGTGCTATGCCGGCAGCGTGCTGCACGCCCAGCCACGTGCCTTGTCGTCCTCGCGCAGCCCGATCCAGTTGGGTGCCGAGTTGTACGGCGACGCCAGCCCGAGCAGCGACGTCGAAGTCATCAGCCTGATGCTGGCCATGCTGCAACTGGCCGATGTGCCGGACGTGCACATGGACCTGGGGCATGTAGGCATCTATCGCGGCCTGGCCCGCGCCGCCGGTTTGTCCGGTGAAGTCGAGCAGCAGTTGTTCGACGCATTGCAACGCAAGGCCATCGACGAGGTCATTACCTTGACCGAAGGCCTGCCGACGGATCTGTCGGGCATGCTGCGGGCGCTGGTCGACCTGTGTGGCGGTCGCGAAGTGCTGGTAGCGGCTCGCGAGCGTCTGGCCAAGGCGCCGGCCCCGGTCCTGGCGGCATTGGATGATTTGCTGGCGATTGCCGAGCGTTTGTCCGTGCGTTTCCCGGAGTTGCCGCTGTATTTCGACCTGGGCGAGCTACGCGGTTACCACTACCACACCGGTGTGGTGTTCGCGGTGTTCGTACCGGGTGTTGGCCAGTCCATTGCTCAGGGCGGCCGTTACGACGATATCGGCGCCGACTTCGGTCGTGCCCGTCCGGCAACCGGTTTCTCTACCGATTTGAAAACCCTGGTGACCCTGGGGCGTGCTGAGATCGAGCTACCGTCTGGCGGTATCTGGATGCCTGACAGTACGGATGCGGCACTCTGGCAGCAGGTTTGCCAGTTGCGCAGTGAGGGTCAGCGTGTCGTTCAGGCCTTGCCTGGGCAGCCATTGGCCGCCGCCCGTGAAGCGGACTGCGACCGGCAATTGATTCAGCAGAACGGGCTTTGGCAAGTATCGCCACTGGCTTCTTGAGTTTTCCTGCCGGCCAACGCCGGCACCAAGTTTGCGCGAATGAGGACAAGTGTTATGGGTAAGAATGTCGTAGTCCTGGGCACCCAATGGGGTGATGAGGGCAAAGGCAAGATCGTTGATCTGCTGACCGAACATGCTGCCGCCGTAGTGCGCTACCAGGGTGGCCACAACGCGGGCCACACCCTGGTGATCGACGGCGAAAAAACCGTCTTGCACCTGATCCCGTCGGGCGTGCTGCGCGAAGGCGTTCAGTGCCTGATCGGTAACGGCGTGGTGGTTGCACCTGACGCCCTGATGCGGGAAATCAACAAGCTGGAAGAAAAAGGCGTACCGGTGCGCGAGCGCCTGCGCATCAGCCCTTCCTGCCCGCTGATCCTGTCCTACCACGTAGCGCTGGACCAGGCCCGTGAAAAGGCCCGTGGCGAGCTGAAGATCGGCACCACCGGTCGCGGCATTGGCCCGGCCTACGAAGACAAGGTTGCACGTCGTGGCCTGCGCATCGGTGACCTGTTCCACCGCGAGCGTTTCGCCGCCAAGCTGGGCGAGCTGCTGGACTACCACAACTTCGTGCTGGTCAATTACTACAAAGAGCCGGCCATCGACTTCCAGAAGACGCTGGACGAGTGCATGGAATACGCCGAGCTGCTCAAGCCGATGATGCTCGACGTCACCGCCGAGCTGCATCAGCTGCGTCGCGCTGGCAAGGACATCATGTTCGAAGGTGCCCAGGGCTCGCTGCTGGACATCGACCACGGTACCTACCCGTACGTCACCAGCTCCAACACCACCGCGGGCGGCATCGCCACCGGTTCCGGTGTGGGGCCGATGTTCCTGGACTACATCCTGGGCATCACCAAGGCCTACACCACGCGCGTCGGTTCGGGTCCGTTCCCGACTGAGCTGTTCGACGACGTCGGTGCATTCCTGGCCAAGCGTGGCCACGAATTCGGTGCAACCACCGGTCGTGCCCGTCGTTGCGGCTGGTTCGATGCCGTCATCCTGCGTCGCGCCATCGACGTCAACAGTATCTCGGGCCTGTGCCTGACCAAGCTGGACGTACTGGACGGCCTGGAAACCATCAATATCTGCGTCGGCTACAAGAATGCAGATGGCGCCGTGATCGACGCACCGACCGACGCCGACAGCTACATCGGCCTGGAGCCAGTGTACGAAGAGATGCCGGGCTGGAAAGAATCCACCCTGGGCGCCAAGACACTGGAAGAGCTGCCACAGGCTGCACGCAACTACATCAAGCGTGTCGAAGAGTTGGTCGGTGCGCCGATCGACATTATTTCGACGGGCCCGGACCGCAACGAGACCATCGTTCTGCGTCACCCGTTTGCTTGATAAGTTGTTGATGTAACGAACAAAGGCCCCTTGATCGGGGCCTTTGTCGTTTATGCCTGTCGGACGGCACGACCCTTGCTGTGATAATCGCTTCCTGGTGAGCCATCAATTTAATGGCGTCCATGCAGAGGGGTTTCCAGTGTCGGCCGTTCTCTCACTGTTACAAAGCCGTCTCCTGCGGCCTGTGTTCGTTACTCTCGGTATCGCCCTTTTGGTGCAGGTGCTGGTGGCTGTCGCTCTGACCCGGAGCACAGTGACCGCTCTTGAAGCCGATCTGGGCACGCGCCTGGGAGCCGACAGTCAAAAACTTTCCGGCGAGCTTGAGCAGGCGGGGCGCGAAGTCACCTCGAGCCTGGACAGTCTCTCGGCCAGCACGCGTCAGCGTCTCACTGTCGGCTTGTCCGCGCGTTTGAAGGACGAGCAGGCGCAACTGCGGGCGACCCTGGAAAAGGACCTGAAGGACTCTGCCAATGATATGGCGCAGCTCCTGGCCTCGGTCGCGCCCCGCGCCATGTGGGACAGTGATGTTCCGACCCTCTCTGAATTCGCCCGCCGGGCGCAGCGCAATCCCAACGTGTTGTTCGTGGTCTACGACGACGCGACGGGCCAGCACCTGACGCGCTACCTGAATCGGGAAAACCCGATCAACAAGGCCCTGCTGGAAAAAGGCCAGGGCGAACGGGCGCTGGATAAGGTGCTGGATGCAGCGAAAAACGATCCGTCTGTCTTTTACGTCGAAGCCTCGATCAATCCCAATGGCGTGGAAATCGGCAAGGTCTTGATGGGCGTCTCGACCGCCTCGGTGGAAACCGACCTGGCCGCTCTCGACAAGCGCTTCTCGGCCCTGATCGCCAGCAGCGATCAACTGGTGGGTGACAGCCTCAAAGGCGCGGCAGCCGACAGCGCGGCGGCCATGGGCGCACGCTTGCAATCGGCGCAATCCACTGCGTCTGAAATGAAAGCCAACACCACCAGCACTGTGCAGGAGGCGGCGACGACGCTGCGCTGGCGCATCGGCATGGGTCTGGCGGTGGTGGGCGCTGGTGTTCTGTTGCTGCTTGCCGTGGTGCTGGGGCGTCGCGTGGTCAATCGCCTCAAGATGCTGATAACCGCCATGGATGATCTGGCGGCCGGCGAGGGCGATCTGACCAAGCGTGTGCAAATCAACAGCAAGGACGAAATCGGCGACATGGCCTCGGCGGTCAATCGCTTTGTGGACAAGTTGCAGCCGATCGTCCGTGAAGCGGGTGACGTGGCGCAGCGCACTGGCGTGGAAATCGGTGCCATGACCTTGCGCAATGCCGGGGCCGATGCGGCCGCAGGCATGCAGCGCGATGAAGTGGCCGAGAGCCTGCGGGCGCTGTCACGCATGGCGGACGAGGCACAATCCGAGAGCCAGGCCATGCAGGCGGCCTTGAAGCAGGTGGTGGATATTCGTCAGGCCACCGATGAAAACACCCGCACCTCGGCGAAGGTCGGCAGCCTGATCGAGGCGCTGGCCGGACAGGTCGACACCGGCGCGCAAGTGATCGAGCGCCTGGCGCAGCAGAGTGAACAAATTGAAGTGGTGCTGACGGTCATTCACGGGATCGCCGAGCAAACCAATCTGCTGGCCCTGAACGCGGCCATCGAAGCGGCGCGCGCCGGCGAGACCGGTCGCGGGTTCGCCGTGGTGGCGGATGAGGTGCGGGCGCTGGCGAGCAAGACCCAAAGCTCCACCGGCGATATCCAGGCGCATATCGTGGCCTTGCAGCAAGGCGCGCGGGAAGCGGTGGCGGCAATCGGGCAGGCGGGTCGCCAGGCGAATGAAGGCTTGGTGGTGTTGCGTGACAGTGCTCGGTTGCAGCAGTCGGTGCAGGCGTCGGTAGAGCAGGTGCATGCGGCGATTGGCCTGGCCACGCAAGCGGCGGCGCATCAGGCGCAGGGTGCGCAAGCGGTGCGCGGACGGGTTGAAACCATTCATGCCCAGGCTGAAAAAGCGGCTCAGGCGGTTGTGGAAACCACGGCCAGCGGTAAGGTGCTGGATGGGTTGGCTGCGCAGCTGAAGGCGAGTCTTGGGCAGTTCAGGGCTTGAGTTTTGCGTTGTCATATCTGACGCTTTCGCGAGCAAGCCCGCTCCCACATTTGACCGAGGTTTCTCAGCAGAAAGATGTCAAATGTGGGAGCGGGCTTGCTCGCGAAGAAGATCTCAGCGGCTCAGATACATCCGCGTCGTAAGTAGATAGACCGGCAATCCTGACACCAGTATCAACAGCGCCGCATAAGGCGCCGCCGCCGCAAACTCCACATTTGCCGTGTGCGCCCACACTTCGGTGGCCAGCGTGTTCAGCCCGGTCGGGCTCAACAGCAGCGTCGCCGTCAGTTCCTTCATCGCATCCAGAAACACCAGTGCAAATGCCGCCCCCAAAGCCGGAAAGATGATCGGCAGGGTCACCCGGATAAACGCGGTGAACGACGACGCGCCCAGTGTGCGGGCGGCCTCCTCCAGTTGCGGTGCCGCCTTGTTCAGCGCTGTTCTAATCGGCGCCTGGGCCAGCGGCAGGAACAGCAGTGCATAAGCGATCAGCAGCAGCGCCGAGGTTTGGTACAGCGCTGGCACGTAATGCAGCGCGAAGTACACCAGGGTCAAGGCGATCACCAGGCCGGGCAGCGCATGCAGCAGGTACGGCAAGCGCTCGGCCCAAATCGCCAACTGGCCTTTGTGGCGCACCACCAGCAGTCCCACCGGAACGGCGAGCACCAGACAAAAGACAGCGCCACCCAGCGACAGCGCCAGGGACGACAGCAGCGCCTCACCGATCGCGGCAACCGGAAAGGCCGCCGACGAGCCCACGGCCAACCAGTACGCCAGCATCCCCAGCGGAATGCCGCTGCCGATGATTGCCAGCAGCAGGCAGTACAGTTGTCCGGCGACGGCCCAAGGCCCCAGTCGCACCTGCTCCGCCTGTCGCGCAGTACCTTGGCCGATGCGCACGAGGCGGGCTTTGCCGCGAACGCGCAACTCCAGCCACAGCAAGATCAGGCACAGTACCAGCAGCACCGCCGACAGCATCGCGGCGTTGGCGTTGCTGAATTCCAGTTCGAACTGTTGATAGATCGCGGTAGTGAAGGTTTGCAGGCCGATGATCGACAGCGCGCCAAACTCCACCAGCATGTGCAGGGCGATCAGCAGCGAGCCGGCGAGCAGCGATGGCCAGAGCAGGGGCAGGGTGACTTTGAAGAACACGCCCCAGCGATTCTGGCCAAGGGTGCGCGCGGACTCTTCCAGCGATGGGTCGAGGTTGCGCAGGGTTGCGGCCACCGGCAGGAAAATCAGCGGGTACTTGGACAGGGCCATCACCAGGATCGCCCCGGCCAATCCTTCGAAATGAGCGCTCAGCGATACCCAAGTGAAGCTGCTGACGAACGCCGGCACGGCGAACGGCAGGCACAGAATCACGCCCCACAAGCGCCGTCCTGGCAGATTGCTGCGCTCGAGCAGCCATGCCAGCGACAGGCCGATGACGCCGCAAGCGACCGTCACGCCGACCATCAGCTCCAACGTATTGCGCAACAGACCGAATACATAAGGTCGCCACAGCAGGTGCAACGCCTGAGCCCAGCCTGCTTGCCAGGCCTTGAGCCCAACATACGCCAGCGGCAACAGGCTGAGTGCGACCAACAACAATACCGGCAACAACAGCCAGATCGATGGCCGTTTGCGCCGAGGCACGTAGCTGCTCTGCGCGAAGGCGGATGGCGATGTGCTCATCAATTCAGGCCAACATCACGTTCCAGGTCCAAAGCTTCTTCGGCGTTGCCCAGGTCTGCCGGTGTCACTTTCGGCGCCTGCAGCTCGCTGAATGGCTTGAGACCGCGATCCGACTCCATGCCCTTATGCAGCGGGTATTCGGCAGTGGTCTGGGTGATGACGCGCTGACCTTCTTCGCTGGCCATGTAAGCGAGCAATTGTTGAGCTTCTTTGGGATGTTTACTGGATTTCAGCACGGCCGCACTGGAAACGGTGATCAACCCGCCAACGTCACCACCGGTGAAGTAGTGCAGTTTCGAATCGAGCTGGCCTTTTTCCCGCTGCAGGGCAAACCAGTAGTAGTTGTTGACCAGGACCGTCGCCACTTCACCGTTTTCCACGGCTTTGAGTGCGACCATGTTGTTGCTGTAGGTCTTGCCGAAGGCGCGCAGGCCGGTGAGCCATTCTTCGGCAGCGTCCATGCCGTGCACCTTTATGATGGCCACGGCCTGTTCCTGGAACGCGCCGCTGGTGGGTACGAAGCCGACTTTGCCCTGCCATTTCGGGTCGGAGAATTCCATCACCGATTTCGGCAGATCCTTCTCGTCGATCAGCTTGGGGTTGAAGGCGACCACACGTACTCGGGCGGTCACGCCGATCCAGGTGCCATTGCCTGCAACGTAGTCCTTGGGCAAAACCGCCAGCGTTGCGTCATCGGCCTTGGCCAGCAGGCCTTGTTCGCCGAGCTTGTTCAGCGGTGGAGATTCTTCGGTGTAGATCACGTCGGCAGGGGAGCGATCGCCTTCTTCGACGACCTGGCTGGCCAACTGATTGCTGCTGCCCTTGCGCACGTTGACGTGAATGCCGGTCTTGGTTTCGAAGGCTTTGGCGACGGCGTCGCCGACTTCTTTGTGTTGGCCGTTGTAGAGAGTCAGGGAGACCGGATCGGCGGCTTGGGTGAGGGGAGTGGCGAGTGTCAGGCCGAGCAGGGTGGTGGTCAGGCCGCGGCGCAGGGTATTTCGAAACATCATTCGCAGGGTTCCTCACTGTCGCATTGCAAAAACTTGCAACAATGATAAACGATATTGGTTCTCAAATGCGCCTTGCGGGTTAGGCGCGCATTTGATAGAGGCGGCAGCATTTCCGGAGACCAGAAACGCAAAAACCCGCTTTCGCGGGTTTCTGTGAATCCAAGGCCGTAACCTTGAATTTGAATTGGTGCCCAGAAGAAGACTCGAACTTCCACGGCCGTAAGGCCACCAGCACCTGAAGCTGGCGTGTCTACCAATTTCACCATCTGGGCATTCATCTTCAGCGTTGCCGCTGTTGATGTGGCGCACTATACGGAGAGTATTTTTATCTGTAAACCCCTGATTTAAATTTAATAAATCAGATCTTCAGAATGCAAAAACCCGCTTTCGCGGGTTTTTGTGTGAGCCTTGAAATTGATCTAATCTCAAGCTCGAAATTGGTGCCCAGAAGAAGACTCGAACTTCCACGGCCGTAAGGCCACCAGCACCTGAAGCTGGCGTGTCTACCAATTTCACCATCTGGGCAGTATCGACAACGTTGTCCGTCGTCGATGGCGCGCACTATACGGAGCGTCTTTTTAACTGTAAACCCCCGGCGCTGAAAAAACCTGAAAAATCTCGCGAGCGGTCTGAAAATCTGCTTCAAGGTGTCGATACAGGGCTTTAGACGGGTCGTCTTGGCCTGAAATTTCCCGTTTCATTACGCCTATGCCAAACTAACCCGTATATAGACAAGGTGAAAACTCTCTAATGGCCGATTGGCAGTCCCTCGATCCCGAGGCCGCTCGTGAAGCGGAAAAATATGAAAACCCCATTCCTAGCCGCGAACTGATCCTTCAGCATCTTGCTGATCGGGGTTCGCCTGCTAACCGCGAGCAACTGGTCGAAGAGTTTGGTCTGACCACAGAAGACCAGATCGAAGCCCTGCGCCGCCGTTTGCGCGCCATGGAGCGCGATGCTCAACTCATCTATACCCGTCGCGGCACCTATGCGCCGGTGGACAAGCTTGACCTGATCCTTGGTCGCATCAGCGGTCACCGCGATGGCTTTGGCTTCCTGGTGCCGGACGATGGCAGTGACGACCTGTTCATGAGCCCGGCGCAAATGCGCCTGGTGTTCGACGGTGACCGTGCGCTGGCCCGTGTTTCCGGCCTCGACCGTCGTGGTCGCCGCGAAGGCATGATTGTCGAAGTGGTGTCCCGTGCTCACGAAAGCATCGTAGGTCGCTATTTCGAAGAAGGCGGTATCGGCTTCGTGGTTGCCGACAACCCCAAGATCCAGCAGGAAGTGCTGGTGACCCCGGGCCGCAACGCCAACGCCCAGATCGGTCAGTTCGTCGAAGTGAAGATCACCCACTGGCCGACCCCGCGCTTCCAGCCGCAAGGCGACGTGGTCGAGGTCGTGGGCAACTACATGGCGCCGGGCATGGAAATCGATGTGGCCCTGCGCACCTACGATATTCCTCACGTCTGGCCAGACGCGGTGCTGAAAGAAGCCGCCAAGCTCAAGCCGGAAGTCGAAGAGAAAGACAAAGAGAAGCGCATCGACCTGCGCCATCTGCCGTTCGTCACCATCGACGGCGAAGATGCCCGCGATTTCGATGACGCGGTTTACTGCGAGGCCCGTCCGGGCAAGCTGCGCCTGTTCTCCGGCGGCTGGAAGTTGTACGTGGCGATTGCCGACGTTTCCAGCTACGTGAAACTCGGTTCGGCACTGGATGCCGAGGCCCAGGTTCGCGGCAACTCGGTGTACTTCCCCGAGCGTGTGATCCCGATGCTGCCCGAGCAGCTGTCCAACGGTCTGTGCTCGCTGAACCCGCAAGTCGATCGCCTGGCCATGGTGTGCGAGATGACCATCTCCAAATCCGGCGAGATGACTGACTACTGCTTCTATGAAGCGGTGATCCACTCCCATGCGCGCCTGACCTACAACAAGGTCAGCGCCATGCTCGAAACGCCCAAAGTCACCGAAGCGCGCAAGTTGCGTGGTGAGTACTCGGACGTCGTGCCGCACCTCAAGCAGCTCTATGCGCTGTACAAGGTGTTGTTGGCTGCTCGTCATGTGCGCGGCGCGATCGACTTCGAAACCCAGGAAACCCGCATCATCTTCGGCTCCGAGCGCAAGATCGCCGAAATCCGGCCGACCGTGCGCAACGATGCCCACAAGTTGATCGAGGAATGCATGCTGGCGGCCAACGTGGCCACTGCCGAATTCCTGAAAAAGCACGAAATCCCCGCACTGTACCGGGTTCACGACGGTCCGCCGCCGGAGCGTCTGGAAAAACTGCGCGCCTTCCTTGGTGAGCTCGGTCTGTCCCTGCACAAAGGCAAGGACGGTCCATCGCCGAAGGATTACCAGGCGTTGCTGGCCGGTATCAAGGATCGTCCGGATTTCCACCTGATCCAGACCGTCATGCTGCGTTCGTTGAGCCAGGCGGTGTACAGCGCCGATAACCAGGGCCACTTCGGCCTGAATTACGAGGCTTACACCCACTTCACCTCGCCGATCCGCCGCTATCCGGACCTGCTCACGCACCGGGCGATCCGCAGCGTGATCCATTCGAAACAGGACACCCCGCACGTTCGCCGTGCCGGTGCGATGACCATTCCGAAGGCGCGCATCTACCCGTACGACGAAGCGGCGCTGGAGCAGCTCGGCGAACAATGCTCGATGAGCGAGCGCCGTGCCGACGAAGCGACGCGCGACGTCGTGAACTGGCTCAAGTGCGAGTTCATGAAAGATCGCGTGGGCGAGTCGTTCCCGGGCGTGATCACCGCCGTGACCGGTTTTGGCCTGTTTGTCGAACTGACCGATATCTACGTCGAAGGCCTGGTGCACGTCACCGCGCTGCCGGGGGATTACTACCACTTCGATCCTGTGCATCACCGCCTGGCCGGTGAGCGTACCGGTCGCAGCTTCCGCCTTGGCGATACCGTAGAAGTGCGGGTCATGCGCGTCGATCTCGACGAACGCAAGATCGACTTCGAGATGGCCGAAAAAACCATCAGCGCGCCGATCGGTCGCAAGAAGCGCGGCACTGAAACCGCAGCGCCTGCAGCCTCTGCTGCAAAAACCGCCGCAGAGCCTGCACCGGCGAAAACCGGTCGTCGTCCTGCCAAGGAAAAGGCTGTCGAGGCCTACCGTCCGAGCGATGCAGCGGCGAAAAACGCCGAAGTGCGCAAAAGTCGTGAAATGAAAAAGGCGCTGCTGGCCGATGCGAAAAGCGGCGGTAAAGCGGCGTCTGCGGGAAAGACTGGACGGTCGGCGCCTGACAAGGCCGCCGGCGGCAAGCCAGCCAAACCGAGCAAACACCGTAAAGGCCCGCCAAAAGCGGGCTCGGCTCCAGCCAAAAGCGGCGGGGCACGTAAACCTAAGGCCAAGTCATGAGTCAGTTGGAAAAGATCTACGGCGTGCATGCTGTAGAAGCGTTGCTGCGCCACCACCCCAAACGCGTCAAGCAGATCTGGCTGGCCGAAGGCCGCAGTGACCCGCGGGTGCAGACGCTGATCGAGCTCGCCGCCGAAAATCGTGTGGCGGTCGGCAATGCCGAGCGTCGCGAGCTGGATGCCTGGGTAGAAGGCGTGCACCAGGGCGTGGTCGCGGACGTCAGTCCGAGCCAGGTCTGGGGTGAGGCGATGCTCGACGAACTGCTCGATCGTACCGACGGCGCACCGCTGCTGCTGGTGCTCGACGGCGTGACCGATCCACATAACCTCGGCGCCTGCCTGCGTTCTGCCGATGCAGCCGGTGCGCTGGCGGTAATCGTGCCCAAGGACAAGTCGGCCACGTTGACGCCGACGGTGCGTAAGGTTGCCTGCGGCGCAGCGGAAGTGATTCCGTTGGTCGCAGTGACCAACCTGGCGCGTACTCTTGAAAAGCTCAAGCAGCGCGGCTTGTGGGTTGTCGGCACCGCAGGGGAGGCTGAGGTCAGCCTGTACGAACAGGACCTGACGGGCCCTACGATCCTGATCATGGGCGCCGAAGGCAGTGGCATGCGGCGTCTGACGCGTGATCTTTGCGACTACCTGGTGCACCTGCCGATGGGCGGTAGCGTCAGCAGTCTCAACGTGTCCGTGGCGACGGGCGTTTGCCTGTTCGAGGCGCAGCGCCAGCGCGGTGTCAAGGCTGCCGGATCCGCCAAGAAGTCGTAAGCCGAACGCAGTTCAATGGTGGGAGCGGGCTTGCTCGCGAATACGGTCTGTCAGTCGACATCCATGTTGCCTGATGAACCGCTTTCGCGAGCAGGCCCGCTCCCACATTGGTTTGTGGTGATGCGAAAATTTCCGTTTGAGCGAACTGTTCAAATAATCACCAATTACCTTGCGCCTCCCACGCCCCTTCTCTACAATTGCGCCCCTTGCTGTGACGGCAGGCGCGCATGTGCCTTACCCACGCAAGTCCATAAGTGTCATTCACTCCTTGTCTGACCGCTTTTGAGCGGCAGGCTACAACCCGTAAGGAGCATTCATGCGTCATTACGAAATCATCTTTTTGGTCCACCCGGATCAAAGCGAGCAAGTCGGCGGCATGGTTGAGCGTTACACCAAGCTGATCGAAGAAGACGGCGGCAAAATCCACCGTCTGGAAGACTGGGGCCGTCGTCAACTGGCCTATGCAATCAACAATGTTCACAAGGCTCACTACGTGATGCTGAACGTTGAGTGCACCGGCAAGGCCCTGGCCGAGCTGGAAGACAACTTCCGCTACAACGATGCAGTGATCCGTAACCTGGTCATCCGTCGCGAAGAAGCCGTTACCGGCCAATCCGAGATGCTCAAGGCTGAAGAAAACCGCAGTGAGCGCCGTGAGCGTCGCGACCGTCCTGAGCACTCCGACGCCGAAGGCGTTGACAGTGATGACAGCGACAACAGCGATAACGCTGACGAGTAATCCACGGACCTTTTAAGGAGCCTATCAAATGGCACGTTTCTTCCGTCGTCGTAAATTCTGCCGCTTCACCGCTGAAGACGTGAAAGAGATCGATTACAAAGATCTCAACACTCTGAAAGCCTACGTATCCGAGACCGGCAAAATCGTTCCAAGCCGCATCACCGGTACCAAAGCTCGTTATCAGCGTCAGCTGGCCACCGCTATCAAGCGCGCCCGCTTCCTGGCCCTGCTGGCCTACACCGACAGCCACGGCCGCTGAGACCGGGCAGTCGACACGTAGCAAAGGATTGAATGTATGCGTGCCTTAGCTGAGTTCATCATGCGGGGCCGTATGCAGGCCACTCTGGTAGTGGCCGGATGCGCGGCGTTGCCGTTGTTGTATTGGTTGGGTGCTGCCGCCGGATGCCTTGTGCTCCTGCGGCGCGGATTGAGGGACGCCCTGGGCGTTCTTGCTCTGGGACTGCTGCCGGCGTTGATCTGGTGGCTTTACTCCGACGACCCTCGGGCACTTCTGGTGCTGCTGGGGTCGGCGAGCCTTGCGTTGGTTTTGCGCGCAAGCGAGTCCTGGAACCGCGTGCTGCTGGTCAGCATAGCGATGGGAGTGGTGTTTTCAGTGGTGCTGGGGACGGCTTTTGGTCCTCAGATCGAGATGCTGGCGCAGGCGTTGATCAAGGTCATGCCGTCGCTACTCGGTCAGGTCTACCAGCAGATGTCGGTAGACGAGCAAGCGCGTTTCGCGGCCCTGATTGCACCTATCCTGACCGGCCTGATAGCGGCCTTGCTGCAAATCGTCAGTGTGCTGAGCCTGATTATCGGGCGCTACTGGCAGGCGTTGTTGTACAACCCCGGTGGTTTCGGTCGCGAGTTTCGCGCCGTCCGAATCCCGCTGGGGCCCGCGATGTTGCTGCTGGCGGGCATGGTTGTGACACCGAATTTCGGTGCCCAGATGTCCATGCTCGTGCCGTTGTGCAGTGTACCGCTGGTTTTCGCCGGGCTGGCCCTGATTCACGGGCTGGTGGCGCAAAAGCGACTGGCCAGGTTCTGGCTGGTGGGGTTGTACGTGACGCTGTTGCTGTTCATGCAACTGATCTATCCGTTGCTGGTGGTCCTGGCCATCGTCGACAGCCTGATTGATTTTCGCGGTCGTCTGGCGCCGAAAGACGCCGATAACGCGAACGGTGAAGGTTAAAAGTTAAGAGGATTTTCACATGCAACTGATCCTTCTGGAAAAAGTCACCAACCTGGGCAACCTGGGTGACAAAGTGAACGTTAAGGCTGGTTACGGTCGTAACTACCTGCTGCCTTACGGCAAAGCTACCGCTGCGACCCCAGCCAACCTGGCTGCGTTCGAAGAGCGTCGCGCTGAGCTGGAAAAAGCTGCAGCAGACCGTAAAGCATCGGCTGAAAGCCGCGCCGCCCAACTGGCTGAGCTGGAAGTGACTATCACTGCCACCGCTGGTGACGAAGGCAAGCTGTTCGGTTCGATCGGCACCCACGACATCGCTGATGCACTGACCGCCTCCGGCGTTGAAGTGCAGAAGAGCGAAGTTCGTCTGCCGAACGGCACCATCCGCAACGTAGGCGAATTCGACGTAGCCGTGCACCTGCACGCCGAAGTTGAAGCCACCGTACGCGTTGTCGTGGTAGCAGCTTAAGCAGCACTTGTCGGCTGGCACCCTCGGGTGCTTGCCGGTAACATCGGGCACGATCCTGTTTACAGGTCGTGCCCTTTGTCTTTCTGGTAACTCCCGATTTTAAATCCTGACTCCAAGTGGCCATGAACGAAATCTCCGCTCCCGAGCAATACGATCTGCAAACCGCCGCGCTGAAGGTGCCGCCGCATTCCATCGAAGCCGAACAGGCTGTGCTCGGTGGTCTGATGCTGGACAACAACGCCTGGGAACGCGTGCTCGATCAAGTCTCCGACGGCGATTTCTACCGACATGACCACCGCCTGATTTTCCGCGCGATCGCCAAACTGGCCGATCAGAACTCGCCGATCGACGTCGTGACCCTTGCCGAGCAATTGGACAAGGAAGGTCAGACCTCGCAGGTCGGTGGCCTGGGTTACCTTGGCGAACTGGCGAAAAACACGCCGTCGGTCGCCAACATCAAGGCCTACGCGCAAATCGTTCGCCAGCGCGCGACCCTGCGCCAACTGATCGGCATCAGCACTGAAATCGCCGACAGCGCCTTCAACCCGGAAGGTCGCACCGCTGAAGAAATCCTCGATGAAGCTGAACGGCAGATCTTCCAGATCGCTGAGGCCCGGCCAAAAACCGGCGGCCCGGTGGGCGTGAATGAACTGCTGACCAAAGCCATCGACCGTATCGACACCCTGTTCAACACCGACAACGCCATCACCGGCCTGTCCACCGGTTACACCGACCTCGACGAGAAGACCAGCGGCCTGCAACCGGCCGACTTGATCATCGTCGCCGGTCGTCCGTCCATGGGTAAGACCACCTTTGCGATGAACCTGGTGGAAAACGCCGTGCTGCGCAGCGAGAAGGCCGTACTGGTTTACTCGCTGGAAATGCCAGGCGAATCGCTGATCATGCGTATGCTTTCGTCCCTGGGCCGCATCGACCAGACCAAGGTCCGTTCCGGTCAGTTGGAAGACGACGATTGGCCGCGCCTGACCTCGGCGGTGAACCTGCTCAACGACCGCAAGCTGTTCATCGACGATACCGCCGGCATCAGCCCATCGGAAATGCGCGCCCGTACCCGACGCCTGGTGCGTGAGCACGGCGACGTTGGCCTGATCATGATCGACTACCTGCAACTGATGCAGATTCCGGGTTCCAGCGGCGACAACCGGACCAACGAGATTTCCGAGATTTCCCGGTCCCTCAAAGCCCTGGCCAAGGAATTCAACTGCCCGGTGGTGGCGCTGTCCCAGCTCAACCGCTCCCTGGAGCAACGGCCGAACAAGCGCCCGGTGAACTCCGACTTGCGCGAATCCGGAGCGATCGAGCAGGACGCCGACGTGATCATGTTCGTGTACCGCGACGAGGTGTATCACCCGGAAACCGAGCACAAGGGCATCGCCGAAATCATCATCGGCAAGCAGCGTAACGGCCCGATCGGCTTTATCCGCCTGGCGTTCATCGGTAAATACACCCGCTTCGAGAACCTCGCGCCGGGTAGCTATAACTTCGATGATGACGAGTAACTGTTGATGCAGGGCCCCTGTGGCGAGGGAGCTTGCTCCAGCAGGGCTGCGCAGCAGTCCTCATACCTGCGGCACCGCATTGCTGGTTTTGCGACTGCTGCGCAGTCGAGCGGAAGCAAGCTCCCTCGCCACAAGGGTTGGGCCACGCTCTGAGGGTGGCGCCGCAATTTCCGACCACAACCGTCGGAATTGATCAAAATTTGTGCTATATTCCGCGCCCGCGAAATTCAATGAAAGCCAACACCGGTTATCGACATGCAAGCAGCCAAGCCGTTATTTGACTATCCCAAGTACTGGGCCGAATGTTTCGGGCCGGCGCCGTTCCTGCCAATGAGCAGGGAGGAGATGGATCAGCTCGGCTGGGATTCCTGCGACATCATCATCGTCACCGGTGATGCCTACGTCGATCACCCGTCGTTCGGCATGGCGATCATCGGCCGGCTGCTGGAGTCCCAAGGCTTCCGCGTCGGGATCATTGCCCAGCCGAACTGGCAGTCCAAAGACGACTTCATGAAGCTCGGCGAGCCGAACTTGTTCTTCGGCGTCGCTGCCGGCAACATGGACTCGATGATCAACCGCTACACCGCCGACAAGAAAATCCGCTCCGACGACGCCTACACCCCCGGTGGCCTGGCGGGCAAACGTCCGGACCGCGCGAGCCTGGTCTACAGCCAGCGCTGCAAGGAAGCCTACAAGCACGTACCGATCGTGCTCGGCGGCATCGAGGCCTCCCTGCGCCGCATCGCCCACTACGACTACTGGCAGGACCGGGTGCGCAACTCGATCCTGATCGACGCCAGCGCCGACATCCTGCTCTACGGCAACGCCGAGCGTGCGATCGTCGAAGTCGCCCAGCGTCTGTCCTACGGCCACAAGATCGAAGACATCACCGATGTGCGCGGCACCGCGTTCATCCGTCGTGACACGCCCAAAGACTGGTACGAAGTCGATTCCACGCGCATCGACCGTCCGGGCAAGATCGACAAGATCATCAACCCGTACGTGAACACCCAGGACACCCAGGCCTGCGCCATCGAGCAAGAAAAAGGCCCGGTCGAGGACCCGCAGGAAGCCAAGGTCGTGCAGATCCTGGCCAGCCCGAAAATGACCCGCGACAAGACTGTGATTCGTCTGCCGTCGGTGGAGAAGGTCCGCAACGACGCCGTGCTCTACGCCCACGCCAACCGCGTGCTGCACCTGGAAACCAACCCGGGTAACGCCCGCGCGCTGGTGCAGAAGCATGGCGAAGTCGACGTCTGGTTCAACCCACCGCCCATTCCGATGACCACTGAAGAAATGGACTACGTGTTCGGCATGCCCTATGCGCGCGTTCCGCACCCGGCCTATGGCAAGGAGAAAATTCCTGCCTACGACATGATTCGTTTCTCGGTGAACATCATGCGTGGCTGCTTCGGCGGCTGCACCTTCTGCTCGATCACCGAGCACGAAGGGCGGATCATCCAGAACCGCTCCGAAGAATCGATCATTCGCGAAATCGAAGAAATTCGTGACAAGGTCCCCGGTTTTACCGGCGTGATCTCTGACCTCGGCGGCCCGACCGCGAACATGTATCGCATTGCCTGCAAGAGCCCGGAGATCGAATCCGCCTGCCGCAAGCCGTCCTGCGTGTTCCCGGGTATCTGTCCGAACCTGAACACCGACCACTCGTCGCTGATCCAGCTGTATCGCAGCGCCCGTGCCTTGCCGGGTGTGAAGAAAATCCTGATCGCTTCCGGCCTGCGCTACGACCTCGCGGTCGAGTCGCCGGAATACGTCAAGGAACTGGTGACCCACCACGTCGGTGGTTACCTGAAGATCGCCCCGGAACACACCGAGGAAGGTCCGCTCAACCAGATGATGAAACCGGGCATCGGCAGCTATGACAAGTTCAAGCGCATGTTCGAGAAATATTCGAAGGAAGCGGGCAAAGAGCAGTACCTGATTCCGTACTTCATCGCCGCCCACCCGGGCACCACCGACGAAGACATGATGAACCTGGCCCTGTGGCTCAAGGGCAACGGTTTCCGCGCCGACCAGGTGCAGGCGTTCTACCCGTCGCCGATGGCCACTGCCACTGCGATGTATCACTCGGGCAAGAACCCGCTGCGCAAAGTGACCTACAAGAGCGACGCGGTGACCATCGTCAAGAGCGAAGAGCAGCGTCGCCTGCACAAGGCGTTTCTGCGCTACCACGACCCGAAAGGCTGGCCGATGCTGCGTGAAGCGTTGACCCGCATGGGCCGCGCCGATCTGATCGGCCCGGGCAAGAATCAGTTGATCCCGTTGCACCAGCCGTCCACGGACAGTTACCAGAGCGCCCGTCGCAAGAACTCGACGCCGGCCGGCAGCCATAAAGTGGCGGGGGAAAAGACCACCAAGATCCTGACCCAGCACACCGGCCTGCCACCGCGCGCCAGCGATGGCGGCAACCCGTGGGACAAGCGCGAACAGGCCAAGGCGGCGGCATTCGCCCGCAACCAGCAGGCGGCCAAGGAGCGCAAGGATGCGGCCAAGGGCAAGGGACCCAAGCCTGCACGCAAGCCGGTCGTACCGCGCTGAACCTCGCTTGAGCTGAACAGAACGCCAACCTCCGGGTTGGCGTTGTGCTTTTTGAGCGTCAATCAATTCCATTGTGGCGAGGGCGCTTGCTTGTGGCGAGGGAGCTTGCTCCCGTTGGTCGCGAAGCGACCCTGAAAGCATACGTCTGCTTCGCAGCCGAGCGGGAGCAAGCGCCCTCGCCACAAAATCTCATCCTCGCGCCACAAATCCGTGCAACCCCTGCAAACCATTTTCCCGCATCGCCCGATTTTGGTGCTGTACTGCCTCCAGTAACCGGAGAAAGTGCCAAGACCGCCGGGTGGCATAAGTCTTGCGCGCTTTCCAATACGCTTAGGGCTCGCAGGAGGCACGCCGTGTCGATTCATGTCGCATTGCATCACGTCACGCATTACCGCTACGACCGCGCCGTCGAACTCGGTCCGCAGATCGTTCGTCTGCGCCCGGCCGCCCACAGCCGCACGCGGATACTGTCGTACGCGCTGAAAGTCTCGCCCGAGCAGCATTTCATCAACTGGCAACAGGACCCCCAGGGCAATTACCTGGCGCGGCTGGTGTTCCCGGAGAAAACCGATGAACTGCGCATCGAAGTCGACCTGCTGGCGGAAATGGCGATCTTCAATCCTTTCGACTTCTTCCTCGAACCCTACGCAGAAAAAATCCCCTTCACCTACGCCGCCGACGAGCGCAAGGAGCTGGCGCCGTACCTGGAAACCTTGCCCCTGACGCCGAAGTTCAAGGCCTATCTGGACGGCATCGACCGTACGCCACTGCCCACGGTGGATTTCCTCGTGGCGCTCAACCAGCGCCTGAGCGAAGACGTCGACTATCTGATCCGCATGGAACCGGGTGTACAAACCCCCGAGTACACCCTTGAACACACCTCCGGGTCGTGCCGGGATTCGGCGTGGCTGCTGGTGCAACTGCTGCGCAACCTCGGGTTGGCCGCCCGCTTCGTTTCGGGCTACCTGATTCAACTGACCGCTGACCAGAAAAGCCTCGACGGCCCTTCCGGCACTGAAGTGGACTTCACCGATCTGCACGCCTGGTGCGAGGTGTATTTGCCCGGTGCCGGCTGGATCGGCCTGGACGCCACCTCTGGGTTGTTTGCCGGTGAAGGACATATACCGTTGGCCTGTAGTCCCGATCCGTCCTCGGCGGCACCGATCAGTGGCCTGGTGGAACCTTGCGAGTGCGAATTCAGCCACGAAATGTCGGTAGAGCGGATTTGGGAAGCGCCACGGGTCACCAAGCCCTACAGCGAAGACCAGTGGCTGGCGATCCAGGCCCTTGGGCGGCAGATCGATGCCGACCTGCTTGAAGGCGATGTGCGCCTGACCATGGGCGGCGAGCCGACGTTCGTGTCCATCGATGACCCTGACGGTGCCGAGTGGAACACCGCGGCACTGGGGCCGGACAAGCGTCGCCTGTCCGCCGAGCTGTTCCAGCGCATGCGCAAACGCTACGCCCCGCACGGCCTGGTGCACTTCGGCCAGGGCAAGTGGTACCCGGGTGAGCAGCTTCCACGCTGGTCCCTCAATTGCTATTGGCGCCGCGACGGCGTGCCGATCTGGCACAACAGCGCGCTGATTGCCGATGAACAGCAGGACTACGGTGCCGATGGCGAATTAGCCGGGCGTTTTCTGGCGAGCGTGGCCGAACGTCTGAAAATTCCGACACGCTTCGTGTTCCCGGCCTACGAAGACAATTTCTATTACCTGTGGCGCGAAGGCACCTTGCCGCAGAACGTCAGCGCCGAAGACTCGCGTCTTGAGGAGCCGCTGGAGCGTGCACGCCTGCGCAAAGTCTTCAGCCAGGGCCTGGACAAGGTCATTGGCCAAGTGCTGCCGCTGGCGCGTACCGCCAAGGGTGATCAATGGCAGAGCGGGCGCTGGTACCTGCGGGATGATCATTGCCGGCTGGTGCCAGGGGATTCACCACTGGGCTATCGGCTGCCCCTCGGTTCGCAGCCTTGGGTGAAAGCGGCGGAGTACCCGTTCATTCATCCCCGGGACCCGAATCAGGATTTCCCCGAGCTGCCCGACACGGCGCAACTCCAGAGCCAAGGCACTGCCGCCGTTGCCGATGAGCGCGTTCCCAGGATCGATGAGTCCGCCGACTGGCTGACCCGCACGGCGTTCTGTGCCGAAGCGCGGGAGGGTCGCCTGTACCTGTTCATGCCGCCGCTGGAGCGGGTCGAGGACTATCTGGAGCTGGTCGCAGCCATCGAAGCCACCGCCGAAGAATTGCATTGCCCGATCCTGCTCGAAGGCTATGAACCACCGAGCGATCCACGCCTGAGCAACTTCCGTATCACCCCGGACCCTGGCGTGATCGAAGTCAACGTGCAGCCGTCCGCGACCTGGGATGAGCTGGTCGAGCGCACCGAATTTCTTTACGAAGAAGCGCGCCAGACCCGACTGACCACCGAGAAATTTCTGATCGATGGCCGCCACACCGGCACCGGCGGCGGTAACCATTTCGTGCTCGGTGGTGCGACTCCGGCTGACTCACCCTTTCTGCGACGCCCGGATCTGCTGCGCAGCCTGATCAGTTACTGGCATAACCACCCGTCATTGTCCTACCTGTTCTCCGGATTGTTCATCGGCCCGACCTCCCAGGCGCCACGGATCGACGAGGCGCGCAATGATTCGCTGTATGAGCTGGAAATCGCCTTCGCGCAGATGCCGCCGCCGGGCGAGGAATGCCCGCCGTGGCGGGTGGACCGATTGCTGCGCAACCTGCTGATCGACGTCACCGGCAACACCCATCGCGCCGAATTCTGCATCGACAAACTGTATTCCCCTGACGGCGCTACCGGCCGCCTGGGCCTGCTCGAATTGCGTGCTTTTGAAATGCCTCCCCACGCGCGCATGAGCCTGGCCCAGCAATTGTTGCTGCGGGCGTTGGTCGCGCGGTTCTGGCGCGAGCCTTATGCACCGCCGAAGCTGGCGCGCTGGGGCACGGAGCTGCATGACCGCTTCCTGTTGCCGCATTTCATCGAGCAGGATTTCGCCGATGTCATCGTCGACCTCAACGCCGCCGGTTATCCGGTGCGGGCCGAGTGGTTCGCGGCGCACCTCGAATTCCGCTTTCCCAAGGTGGGCGATTACGCCGTCAGTGGCATTGCCCTGGAGCTGCGTCAGGCCCTTGAGCCGTGGCATGTGCTGGGCGAGGAGGGCGCGGTCGGTGGCACCGTGCGTTATGTGGATTCGTCACTGGAACGCTTGCAGGTCAAGCTCAGCGGTCTGCCGCCGCAACGTTACCTGCTGACCTGTAACGGTATCCCGGTGCCGTTGCAGCCCACCGGGCGTGCAGGCGAATTCGTCGCCGGTGTGAGATTTCGCGCCTGGCAACCGGCCAATTGTCTGCACCCGACCATCCCGGTCCACGCGCCGCTGGTGTTCGACCTGCTCGACACCTGGATGGGTCGTTCACTGGGCGGCTGCCAATACCACGTCGCCCATCCGGGCGGGCGCAATTACGAGACCTTGCCGGTAAACGCCAATGAAGCCGAGAGCCGACGCATGGCGCGTTTCTTCCGCATCGGGCACACGCCGGGGAAACTGCCCATCCCGATGCTGGACGTCAGCGATGAGTTGCCGATGACACTCGATTTGCGACGTTTCTAAACCGTACGCGACGCCCGGATCTTTCGTCTATCCGGGCGTCATGAGCCTGCGTTAGTCTGACCGTTCCTTGCTGTCTGCCGAGCTTTCCATGCCTGACCTGCTAGACCGCTACCCGCTGACAGCGGGCACCTATCACGAACTGCTCGACGACAGTGGCGCCGTGCGCCCGCACTGGCGGCGGCTGTTCGATCAGTTGCAGCGCAGCACGCCTGCACAACTGATGCAGCGTCAGGCGCTGCTGACCCGGCAGATCCAGGAAAATGGCGTGACTTATAACGTCTACGCCGACCCCAAGGGCGCAGATCGGCCCTGGGAGCTGGACCTGCTGCCCCATGTCATCGCTGCCGATGAGTGGGCGCAGTTGTCTGCCGGCATCGCCCAGCGCGCCCGTTTGCTCAATGCGGTGTTGGCCGACCTTTACGGTCCGCAGCGCCTGATTACCGAAGGTTTGCTGCCGGCGGAGCTGGTGTTCGGCCACAACAACTTCCTCTGGCCCTGTCAGGGCATCAACCCGCCGGACGGGGCCTTTCTGCACCTGTATGCCGTGGATCTGGCGCGCACGCCCGATGGTCGCTGGTGGGTGACGGCAGACCGCACACAGGCGCCGTCCGGTGCCGGTTATGCCCTGGAAAACCGCACCATCGTGTCCCGGGCGTTTCCGGAGTTGTACCGCGATTTGAAGGTGCAGCACCTGGCCGGCTTCTTCCGCACGCTTCAGGAAACCTTGGCGCGCCAAGCCCCCAGCGATGCAGAAGCGCCGCTGGTGGTGCTGCTGACGCCGGGTCGTTTCAACGAGAGTTATTTCGAGCACCTGTACCTGGCGCGCCAGCTCGGTTATCCGTTGGTGGAGGGCGGCGACCTGACGGTGCGCGACGCCACGGTGTACCTGAAAACGCTGAGTGGTCTGCGCCGGGTCCACGCGATCATGCGTCGGCTCGACGACGATTTCTGCGATCCGCTGGAACTGCGCACCGATTCGGCATTGGGCGTGCCGGGCCTGCTGGAAGCGGTGCGACAGGGGCGGGTGCTGGTGGCCAATGCCCTGGGCAGCGGCGTACTGGAATCGCCGGGCCTGCTGGGCTTCCTGCCGAAGATCAATCAGTTCCTGTTCGGCGAAGACTTGATTCTGCCGTCCATCGCCACCTGGTGGTGCGGCGAAGCCCCGGTTTTGGCTCAGGCGCTGGAAAAATTGCCGGAGTTGCTGATCAAACCGGCATTTCCGTCCCAAAGCTTCGCGCCAGTGTTTGGCCGTGACTTGAGTGAAAAACAGCGCCATTCCCTCGCCGAGCGCATGCAGGCGCGTCCTTATGCCTATGTCGCGCAAGAATTGGCCCAGTTGTCCCAGGCGCCGATCTGGCAGGCCGAGGCCAGTCAATTGCAACCACGGGCCATTGGCATGCGCGTATACGCGGTGGCCAGCCGCGACGGCTATCGAGTGTTGCCCGGTGGCCTGACCCGTGTGGCGGCCGACGCCGATGCCGAAGTGGTGTCGATGCAACGTGGCGGCGCGAGCAAGGACACTTGGGTGCTCGGCGATCGCCCGCCCAGCGGCGAACAATGGAAAGCCCAGCGCAACATTGGCGTGCACGACCTGGTACGCCGCGATCCCTACCTGCCGTCGCGGGTGGTGGAAAACCTGTTCTGGTTCGGCCGTTACTGCGAGCGCTGCGATGACAGTGCGCGCTTGCTGCGCATCATGCTGGCGCGTTACGTCGACGGTGATGACCCTCAGGCACTGCAGGCCGCCGTCGAGCTTGGCGAACGACTGATGCTGCTACCCGATGAGGGCGAGCTGCCGGAGCGCCTGTTGGCCGCGATTCTGGGCGATGACTGGCCGTTCAGCCTGCGCTCCAACCTGCAACGCTTGCAGTGGGCGGCTTCGCAGGTGCGCGGCAAGCTCTCGCGGGAAAACTGGCAGGCGCTGGTGGAGTTGCAGCGTGAAGCCATCGAGCTGGAAACCGAAGAGCCGGATTTTGGCCAATTGCTGGATTTCCTTAACCGTCTGGTGATGTCCCTGGCGGCGTTGTCCGGGTTTGCCCTCGACGACATGACCCGGGACGAAGGCTGGCGCTTCTTGATGATCGGCCGGCGCATCGAGCGTCTGCAGTTTCTCAGCGGCAGCCTGGCGGCGTTTCTGCGCGGCGCCGGGGCGTACGATCAGGCCGGTCTGGAGTGGTTGCTGGAGCTGGGCAACAGCAGCATCACCTATCGCTCGCGTTACCTGGCGGTGGCGCAATTGATCCCGGTGCTCGATCTGCTGCTGCTCGACGAGCAGAACCCTCACGCCGTGCTGTTCCAGCTGAAACTGGTGACCCGCACCCTCAAGCGTCTGAACGACGACTTTGCTGCCCCGAGAGAAGCCGGCCTGGCGCAATTGATCGAGCGATTGGCACGGTTCGATCTCGGCTGTCTGGAGAACCCGTTGTTCGGCGAGGCCAGCGTGCGCGCAGCCCTCGAAGGCCTGGCGGATCTGCTGCAACAGATCGCCGAAGCCAGCGGGCAAGTGTCCGATCGCCTTGCCTTGCGTCACTTTGCCCACGTCGATGATGTCAGCCAGCGCACGGTGTCCGTCTGATGAGCGCTCGATACCAGATCTTCCACGACACCCATTATCACTATGACAGCCCGGTGTCCCTGGCTCAGCAATTGGCGCACCTGTGGCCGCGGGACTGCGGCTGGCAGCGCTGTACCGAACGGCAGTTGCAGATCAGCCCGGACCCGACATCGCGCCGTGATGAGCAGGATGTGTTCGGCAACCCGCTGACCCGGCTGGCGTTCGAACGCCCCCATGACGAGTTGCTGGTCAACGCGAGCCTGACGATCGAGGTGCTGCACCGGCCTGTACCTGACTTCACGTTGTCTCCCGCCTGGGAAGACACCCGCAACGCGCTGACCTACAGCAGCCAGCCGCTTTCACCGCAGTTGCTGGAGGCCTGTCGTTATCGATTCGAATCGCCCTACGTGCATTTGAAACGCAACTTCGTCGAGTTTTCCGAAAGCTGCTTTCCTGCGGGGCGCTCGCTGTTGCTGGGCGTGCAGGCGCTGATGGAGAAAATCTTCAGCGAGTTCACCTTCGACGCAGAGGCGACCCAGGTGGCGACGCCATTGGTGGAAGTGTTGGAGCGTCGGCGCGGGGTCTGCCAGGACTTTGCCCATCTGATGCTCGCCTGTGTGCGCTCCCGGGGCCTGGCGGCGCGATACATCAGCGGTTATCTACTGACCCAGCCGCCCCCGGGCCAGCCAAGGCTGATCGGTGCCGATGCATCCCACGCCTGGGTGTCGGTGTATTGCCCGGTGTCGGGCTGGGTCGACTTCGATCCGACCAACAACGTGCAGCCGGCACTGGAGCACATCACCCTGGCCTGGGGCCGGGATTTTTCCGATGTCTCGCCGCTGCGCGGGGTGATCCTGGGCGGCGGTAACCACGACCCGGAAGTCCGGGTCACCGTCATGCCACTGGGGTAATGAAGATCTTAATGTGGGAGCGGGCTTGCTCGCGAAAGCGCAATGTCAGGCAACTTCATTGTTGAATCTGAAACCGCTTTCGCGAGCAAGCCCGCTCCCACAAAGGGTATGTGCGTTCATTCAAGAAAGGGGGAGGCAGGTTGGGCTGTGAGGGTCAGCAAAGGTGCCGCTGACCCTGGACACAGATCCGGTGGGCCCGATCGATTCATCCGGCCCGGAGGGTCTCAGGCGTCGGGCGCCTGGTCTTTCGGTGCTTCAACATCATCTTGCGCCGCCACTTCACCGTCTGCATCCGGGTTCAGTGCTGCTGCATCTTCTTCAGCCATCGCTTTCTTGCGCTGAAGCTTTTCCTCTTTCTTCTGCTCCTTGGCCAAGTCACGCTGACGTTTGGCGAAGGAATAATTGGGTTTAGCCATGGGCGATCCTCTGGGGTCGAAGGTGAGGTTGAGCGGCGCGTATTCTGCCCTGTATCGGTGTCGAGTCGTTAGTCGGGTTTTTGCTCGACCCACTTGGGCAGTACGCTGGGTTGCCAGCTGTCGAGGGCATCGAGCAGCGTTTGCGGCGATTCGCTCACTTGCAGCATGTCACGGTGAGGCCCGCGAACGAAGCCTTCGCCGACGATGTGATCGAGAAAACCGGTGAGTTTGTCGTAGAAACCGTTCACTTCCAGCAGGCCCAGGGGTTTGCCGTGGTAGCCCAGTTGGCCCCAGGTCCAGACTTCGAACAGTTCTTCCAGGGTGCCCAGGCCGCCGGGCAGGGCGATGAACGCGTCACTGAGTTCGGCCATACGCGCCTTGCGCGCATGCATGCCGTCGACCACTTCCAGCCGGGTCAGGCCGCTGTGACCGATTTCCTTGTCCTTGAGGCTTTGCGGGATGATGCCGATGACTTCGCCGCCGGCCGCCAGCGCGGCGTCAGCCACGATGCCCATCAGGCCCACGGCACCGCCGCCATAGACCAGGGTCAGCTTGCGCTCGGCCAATGCCTGGCCCAGGGCCACGGCCGCTTCGCGATACGCCGGGTGGGTGCCGGTGCTGGCACCACAAAATACACACACGGATGTTAAAGACATGCCTTGCTCCAAGGTCGATCAGGGCCACAGAGTAAAGGCATGCACGCGACGCTCCAAGGGCTAAACTTCCCGCTTGGGCGTTTCAAAGGTGCCGCTGGCGCCACAGGCATAGGCGGCAAGCAGGCTGCACAACAGGCTATTGAGGGACATGACAGACGCTCCAATGAAGTGATGACGGTCTGATCATAGGGCCGGGCCAGACGCCTGGCTGGTTGATTGTCTCGATGAGGGTGATAGCTCAGAAGTTGTATACAATTTTTGATTCAAGTCATATGAACTTGCGAAGTTTTCAGGCAGTCTTCTGTCCATTCGCACTTCCGATAACCCTGCCTTGGAGATTCACCATGTTTGCCAAACTCGTTGCGGTATCCCTGTTGACACTGGCCAGCAGCCAATTGATGGCTGCGGAATGCAAAACCACCGTTGACTCCACCGACCAGATGTCCTTCAACACCAAGGCCATCGAAATCGACAAGAGCTGCAAGACTTTCACCGTCGAACTGACCCACTCCGGCAGCCTGCCGAAGAACGTCATGGGCCATAACTGGGTGCTGAGCAAAGAAGCCGACATGCAGCCGATCGCCACCGATGGCCTGGCCGCCGGTATCGACAAGAACTACCTCAAGGACGGCGATGCCCGCATCATCGCGCACACCAAGATCATCGGCGCCAACGAGACCGACTCGGTGACCTTCGATGTCTCCAAGCTCGATGCCAACGAAAAATACGGTTTCTTCTGCTCGTTCCCGGGCCACATCTCGATGATGAAAGGCACTGTGACGCTGAAGTAAGCAGGCTCACCGCGTCATCGTTCTTCGCGAGCAAGCCCGCTCCCACAAGGATGACGCGATCCACTGTGGGAGCGGGCTTGCTCGCGAAGAGGCCGGTAGCATCGCGAAATGTTCCGGCCAAAGAAAAGCCCGCTGAAGTTCAACCCTTCAGCGGGCTTTTTCTTTTAGTCACACCTTAAGGCGTGAACGGCATCACGCGTTTGTGATGGGTCTTGTTGTAGGTGTCGACGATGATCTTGAACGCGTCCTCGCGCACCGGGTTGCCGTGCAGGAAGGCGTCGATCTCGGCGTAAGTCACGCCGTGGGAGGCTTCGTCCGGTTTGCCGGGGGACAAGTCTTCAAGATCGGCAGTCGGGACCTTCTCGACCAGGGATTCCGGCGCGCCGAAGCTGCGGGCAATCGCCCGGACCTGATTTTTCACCAGACCGCTGAGCGGCGCCAGGTCGCAGGCGCCATCACCGAACTTGGTGAAAAAACCCATGACCGCTTCCGCCGCGTGATCGGTGCCGATCACCAGACCATGGGCCGCGCCGGCGATGGTGTACTGGGCGACCATGCGCATCCGCGCCTTGGTGTTGCCGAGCACGAAGTCCACCGACACCGCATGCTTGCCTTCGAACGCCGCGACTTCATTGGCCAAGGCCTTGACGGCCGGGCCGATGTTCACGGTGTGGCGCTCATCGGGCTTGATGAAATCCACTGAGGCCTGGGCATCGTGTTCATCGAACTGGGTCTCGTACGGCAGGCGCACGGCGATGAACTTGTAGTTGCCGTCGCCGGTACGCTGGCGAAGTTCACGCATGGCGCGCTGGGCCAGCAGGCCGGCGGTCAGGGAATCGACGCCGCCGCTGATGCCGAGCACCAGGGTCTTGAGCCCGGAGTTGACCAGGCAGTCCTGAATGAAGGTGATCCGCCGGGCGACTTCCGCCTCCAGGGCGGCCTCGTCGGCGAACGGCGGTTGGACATTGAGCTGTTCAGCAATCTCACGCTGTACGGCTTGCATGAATTCACTCCTTGCTAGAGGCGCTTTAAAGGGCGGCAGGTACTTGGAAAACGTGTCGCAAATAGGCGACGAAATTCGGGTCTTTGCAGTGGGTCTTGCCAGGCTCGTCGGAGATCTTCGCCACCGGCGCACCGTTGCAGGCGGTCATTTTAAGCACGATGCTCATCGGTTCGACACCGGGAATATCGCACGTCAGGTTGGTACCGATGCCGAAGCTGACATTGATCCGCCCCCGCAGCGCGCGAAATATTTCCAGGGATTTGGGCAGCGTGAGGCTGTCGGAGAAGGTCAGCGTCTTGCTCATCGGGTCGATGCCGAGCCTTTCATAGTGGGCGATGGCTTTTTCCGCCCATACCACCGGATCACCGGAGTCGTGGCGCAGGCCGTCGAACAGCTTGGCGAAGAACAGATCGAAGTCGCCGAGGAAGGCATCCATGGTGATGCAGTCGGTCAGAGCGATCCCCAGCAGGCCACGGTACTCGCGGACCCAGCAATCGAGGGCGGCAATCTGGCTGTCGATCAGCCGCGGACCGAGTTGCTGATGGGCCATGATCCATTCGTGGGCCATGGTGCCCAGCGGTTTCATGTCCAGCTCCCGGGACAGGTGCACGTTGCTGGTACCGACGAAACGCCCGGGGAAGTCGTGCTTGAGCACGTTCACCACCTCTTCCTGCACGCGATACGAAAAGCGCCGGCGGGTGCCGAAATCGGCGACCTGCAGTTCGGACAACTCATCGGCGCCGGCATTGGAGGTCAGCCAATCAAACTTGCGATAGAGCTGCTCGCGGGCCTGTTCCAGGACGATTTCCCGGTAGCGATAGCGATTACGCACTTCGCTGACGATGGCCAGCATCGGCACTTCAAACAGGATCACATGCAGCCACGGGCCGCGCAGGCGGATGAACAGCTCGCCATTCTCGATACCGGTGTGGATGTAGCGCAGGTTGAAGCGAAACAGCCCGAGAAACCGCAGGAAGTCAGGCTTGAGGAAGGTGATGCGCTCCAGAAAGCTCAACTGATCGGCACTGAGGCTCAACTCGGCCAGGCGCTCGATCTGGAAGCGGATTTCCGCCAGATAGGGGCGCAGATCTTCACTGTTGCGACAACGAAACTCCCATTCGACTTCGACGTTGGGGTAGTTGTGCAGCACTGCCTGCATCATCGTCAGTTTGTAGAAGTCGGTGTCGAGCAGGTTCTGCACGATGCGATCGGCAAACACACTCTCGCTCATAAAGGGGTTCTCCATATTCAATAGAGACAGTGGCGCATATCAGCGGTGGGTTTTGCCAGCGATTTTTAAGCCAGCGCAGATCCCGGTGGGAGCGGGCTTGCTCGCGAAAGCGCAGTGTCAGGCAACTTCATTGTTGAATGTGAAACCGCTTTCGCGAGCAAGCCCGCTCCCACAGGTGCGCAGTACAACCTTATGTTTTTGGCGATTCAGGGCTGTCGATCTGCTCCAGCATCCATTTCACAAAATCCCGCACCTTGGGCACTTCCGCCGCATGCTCCGGGTACGCCAGGTAGTAGGCATCGGTGCTGGGCATTGCATGCTTCCATGGAATGACCAGTTTGCCTTCGGCCAGTTCTTCTTCCACCAGAAACCGTGGCAACAACGCCACGCCGCAGCCGACCTGCGCCGCGCGGATGCACATGTAGAAGGTTTCGAAGCGTGGGCCGTGGTAGCTGTGTTCGGTGTGGTAGCCCTGGCTGTCGAACCAGTCATGCCAGGCCTGTGGGCGGGAGGCGTTTTGCAGCAGGACCAGGTCGGTCAATTGCGTCGGGTCGGTGAACGGCTCATCGGGCAGGCTGCCGGGGGCACACACAGGCACCAGTTCTTCGCCGAACAGCTTCAGGCATTCGGTGCCAGGCCGCGAACCTTGCCCGAAGTAGAACGCCAGGTCGCTGCGCCCTTGCAGCAGATCGTCGGGCTCCTGTTCGCTGCACAGGTCCAGGTGAATCGACGGATGGCGCAGGCGCCAACCCTTGAGCCGTGGCACCAGCCAGCGCGCACCGAATGTCGGGGGCGTGGACACCCGCAAGACTTCGGTTTCGCCGCCGTAGGAACGCAGGTAATGGGTCGACATCTCGACCTGAGTGAGGATTTTTCGTACCTCGACCAGGTACAAGTCCCCGGCCGGCGTCATTTGCAGGCGTCGGCGTACCCGGCGAAACAGCAAATGCTGCAACAGCTCTTCAAGCTGCGCGACCTGCTTGCTGACCGCGCTCTGGGTCAGGTTCAGCTCTTCGGCGGCCCGGGTGAAGCTCAGATGCCGAGTCACGGCTTCGAAACACTGCAGGGCAGCGATCGATGGCAAATAGCGTTTGTTCAGCATGGGCGGTCCTTTGTTCTTGTCTCTTTATTGCCTGCGATGCACAGCATGAATAAACGGAATGATATCTCTCTTAATGGTCGTTTGTTGAGTAACCTGCGGAGCGCTAAAACTACAGGTCTGATCAGCCGGGATCTTTCGGCTGCACCCGTTCCGTTTTTTGCTTGAGGAGTGACCCATGGTTGCCGCATTGCTTGATCGTCTTGGCGTGAACCCGGCCCTGTACCAGAACGGCAAAGTGCCGGTGCATTCACCCATCGACGGCAGCCGCATCGCCGCCGTGAACTGGGAAGGCGCCGCCGAAGTCGAGCAGCACATCAGTCGCGCAGATCATGCGTTCGAACTGTGGCGCAAGGTTCCGGCCCCGCGCCGTGGTGAGCTGGTGCGCCAACTGGGCGACATCCTGCGTGAATACAAGGCCGATCTCGGCGAGCTGGTGTCCTGGGAAGCCGGCAAGATCACTCAGGAAGGCCTGGGTGAAGTTCAGGAAATGATCGACATCTGCGATTTCGCCGTCGGCCTGTCCCGCCAGCTGTACGGCCTGACCATCGCTTCGGAGCGCCCTGGCCACCACATGCGTGAAACCTGGCATCCGCTGGGCGTGGTCGGCGTGATCAGCGCCTTCAACTTCCCGGTGGCGGTCTGGGCGTGGAACGCAGCGCTGGCGCTGGTCTGCGGCAACCCGGTGATCTGGAAGCCTTCGGAAAAGACCCCGCTGACCGCACTGGCCTGCCAGGCACTGTTCGATCGCGTACTGAAGAATTTCAGCGATGCACCGCCGCACCTGAGCCAGGTCATCATCGGCGGCCGCGATGCCGGCGAAGCCTTGGTCGATGACCCGCGCGTCGCCCTGGTCAGCGCCACCGGCAGCACCCGCATGGGCCGCGAAGTGGCGCCGAAAATCGCTGCGCGCTTCGCCCGCAGCATTCTGGAGCTGGGCGGCAACAACGCGATGATCCTCGGCCCAAGCGCCGACCTGGACATGGCCGTTCGCGCCATTCTGTTCAGCGCCGTCGGCACCGCCGGTCAGCGTTGCACCACCCTGCGTCGCCTGATTGCCCACGAATCGGTGAAGGAAGAAATCGTCACCCGCCTCAAGGCAGCCTATTCCAAGGTGCGCATCGGCCACCCGCTGGAAGGCAACCTGATCGGCCCGCTGATCGACAAGCAAAGCTTCGACAACATGCAGGACGCGCTGGAGCAGGCCCTGAGCGAAGGCGGCAAGGTGTACGGCGGCCAGCGTCAGTTGCAAGACCAGTTCCCCAATGCCTACTACGTTTCCCCGGCCATCGTCGAAATGCCGGAGCAGAGCGACGTGGTCTGCCACGAAACCTTCGCGCCGATCCTGTACGTGGTCGGTTACACCGATTTCAACGAAGCCCTGCGTCTGAACAACGCTGTACCGCAAGGCCTGTCTTCGTGCATCTTCACCACCGACGTGCGTGAAGCCGAGCAGTTCATGTCGGCGGTGGGCAGCGACTGCGGCATCGCCAACGTCAACATCGGCCCGAGCGGTGCGGAGATTGGTGGAGCGTTCGGTGGCGAGAAAGAAACCGGCGGCGGCCGCGAGTCCGGCTCCGATGCCTGGCGCGGCTACATGCGCCGCCAGACCAATACCGTGAACTACTCGCTCGAGTTGCCGTTGGCGCAGGGCATCACGTTCGACTGATTTTCACGTCGTACAGTCATCCCCCTGTGGGAGCGGGCTTGTGGTGAGGGGATTTATTCCCGATGGACTGCACAGCAGTCCCATGGTTTGGGGCCGCTTCGCAGCCCATCGGGGATGAGTCCCCTCACTGCATAGATGATCCACATTGAAATAAGTGTGTTGGTTAGGTTTCTGTTGGAGTCTGGCAATGCCGTTACGCGAAGAGTGTCTGTGGGAAAAACTGACGCCGCAAAGGCCTGACAACGCGGCGCTCAAGGGTGAAGTGACAGTCGATGTCTGCGTCATCGGCGCCGGTTTCACCGGGCTGTCGGCGGCGGTGCATTTGCTGGAACAGGGCAAGACCGTGTGTGTGCTGGAAGCTCATCGCGCCGGCCATGGCGGTTCGGGGCGCAACGTCGGGCTGGTCAACGCCGGGATGTGGATACCGCCGGACGAGATCGAGGCCGGGTTCGGCGAAGCGGTCGGCAGTCAGCTCAACCGCATGCTGGGCGCGGCGCCCGCGCTGGTCTTCAGCCTTGTGGACAAATACAACATCGATTGCCAGTTGCGTCGCGAAGGCACGTTGCACATGGCGCATAACGCCCGTGGCGAAGCCGATCTGCGCAGTCGTGAAGAACAATGGAAACGTCGCGGTGCGCCGGTGGAACTGCTGACCGGCCAGGCTTGCGAGCAGGCGACGGGCACCAAAAAGATCGCTGCCGCGCTGCTGGACAAGCGTGCCGGCACCCTCAACCCCATGGCCTACACCACGGGGCTTGCCAAAGCGGCCATCGGCCTGGGCGGCCAGTTGTACGATCACTCACCGGTCACCCGGCTCGAGCGTCAGGGATCGCGCTGGTCGGTGCAGACTGAACAGGGATCGGTGCTGGCCGAGCAGGTCGTGATTGCCTCCAACGCCTACACCGAAGGCGACTGGACCGAGCTGCGGCGCAATTTCTTCCCCGGTTATTACTATCAAGTGGCCTCGGTCCCGCTGACCGAAGAAGCCGCCCGGCAAATCCTGCCCGGTGGCCAGGGCTCCTGGGACACCCGCCAGGTCTTGAGCAGTATTCGTCGTGACAAGGACGGTCGTCTGTTGCTCGGCAGCCTGGGCAACGGCAACCAGAAACCGACCTGGTTCCTCAAGGCCTGGGCCGATCGCGTCCAGCAGCATTACTTCCCGTACCTCAAACCGGTGGAGTGGGAGTGCACCTGGACAGGGCGCATCGCCTTCACCCCTGATCACTTGATGCGCCTGTTCGAACCGGCGCCGGGCATAGTGGCAGTTACCGGTTACAACGGTCGTGGCGTGACCACGGGAACGGTGGTCGGCAAGGCGTTTGCCGATTACCTGTGTAACGGAAATCCTCAAGCGCTACCGATTCCGTTCGCACCCATGCAGCCCCTGGCAGGGGTGGGGTTGCGCAGTTGTCTATACGAGGCTGGGTTTTCGCTGTATCACGCAGGCCAGTGCTTGCGCATCGTGATCTGATTGTTGAAATATGTTGCTGGAAGCGGCGCTTTTCTGCGCAGCGACTAGCCTGTAGTGGTGCGTGTTGTAGCAGTCCTGCACCACCAGTGTGCAGTTCGGTGACGCGCGTTGTTACAGGCTGGTTGCACGCCGTTTGGTGCCGCGGTTGCAATGATGGCGCAGGCGGGTTGCGCCTTGAAAAATAAATGGTTTCACCTTCCGCGGTTTAGACGGTTGCACGCCCAATGAAAATGGGAACAAAACAGTCGAAATAACAATAAAGCAGCGACTTTTTTCAGAATAAAAAACCGATGGCACGGCCCTTGCTCTGAGCATTCAGTGAAGTCGCAGTGCCAATTAAAAAAAACCTTGGAGCACCACCTCATGTCCCAGACGTTTTACAAGAAAGGCTTTCTGGCCCTCGCAGTGGCTACTGCGTTGGGTGTTTCTGCGTTTGCTCAGGCTGACATCAAGATCGGCGTAGCGGGTCCAATGACGGGCGCCAACGCAGCATTTGGCGAGCAGTACATGAAGGGTGCACAGGCAGCAGCCGATGCGGTCAACGCATCGGGCGGCGTAAACGGGGAAAAAATCGTACTGGTCAAGGGCGATGACGCCTGCGAACCGAAACAGGCTGTGACGGTCGCCAAGGACCTGACCAACCAGAAAGTCGCCGGCGTGGTCGGTCACTTCTGCTCCTCGTCGACCATCCCGGCCTCCGAGATCTATGACGAAGCGGGCATCATCGCCATCACCCCAGGCTCCACCAACCCACAGGTTACCGAACGCGGCCTGAGCGCCATGTTCCGTATGTGCGGACGTGACGACCAGCAAGGCATCGTGGCCGGCGACTACATCGTCGACGTGCTCAAGGGCAAGAAAGTCGCGGTGCTGCACGACAAGGACACCTACGGCCAAGGCCTGGCTGACGCCACCAAGGCCCAGCTGGAAAAACGCGGCGTCAAGCCGGTGCTGTATGAAGGCCTGACCCGTGGCGAGAAAGACTTCAGCGCCGTAGTGACCAAGATCCGTGCCGCCGGTGCCGACGTGGTCTACTTCGGTGGCCTGCACCCAGAGGCCGGTCCTCTGGTCAAGCAACTGCGTACCGAAGGCCTCAAGGACGTGAAATTCATGTCCGACGACGGCATCGTGACCGACGAACTGGTGACCACCGCTGGCGGCCCGCAATACGTCGACGGCGTGCTGATGACCTTCGGCGCCGACCCACGCCTGCTGCCAGACAGCAAGACCGTGGTAGACGCCTTCCGCAAGGCTGGCACCGAGCCTGAGGGCTACACCCTGTACGCCTACGCGTCGGTGCAGGCACTGGCTGCCGCGTTCAACGGCGCCAAATCCAACAAGGGCGAAGACGCCGCTGCGTGGCTGAAGAAAAACCCGGTCAAGACCGTCATGGGCGAGAAGACCTGGGACAGCAAGGGCGACCTGAAAATCTCCGACTACGTGGTTTACCAGTGGGACAAGGACGGCAAATATCACCAACTGGAAAAACAGAAGTAAGGGCTGACTCGATCACCTGAACCCCAGTTCCCTTGTAGGAGCGGGCTTGCCCGCGAATGCGCCGGATCAGTCGACATCCCTGTTGGCTGATACACCGCTTTCGCTGGCAAGCCAGCGCCTGCAGGGGGCGGCGGTGGGCCGGTTGATCGTGATTGACATTGCTCCTACGTATATCTGTATTTTCCTTAGAAGAACCGCACACTTCAGGTGTGCAGGTTCTCATTGCGTGAGATTGCGTTATGGATGGTATTTTCCTGCAGCAACTGGTCAATGGCCTGACCCTCGGGTCGGTCTATGGCCTGATCGCCATCGGCTACACAATGGTCTACGGCATCATCGGCATGATCAACTTCGCCCACGGCGAGGTTTACATGATTTCCGCTTACCTCGCGGCAATCAGTCTGGCTCTGCTGGCATATTTCGGGATTGAATCCTTCCCCCTGCTGATGCTTGGCACACTGATCTTCACCATCGTCGTCACGGCGGTGTATGGCTGGGTCATCGAGCGTGTCGCCTACAAACCCCTGCGCAACTCCACCCGACTGGCACCGCTGATCAGCGCCATCGGTATCTCCCTGATCCTGCAAAACTATGCACAGATCGCCCAGGGCGCCAAGCAACAGGGTGTTCCGACCCTGCTGACCGGTGCATGGCGCGTTGATGTGGGCAGCGGCTTCGTCCAGCTCACCTACACCAAAATCTTCATTCTGGTCGCAGCTTTCGCCGGCATGGCGCTGCTGACCTACGTCATCAAGTACACCAAGCTCGGCCGCATGTGCCGCGCGACCCAGCAAGACCGCAAGATGGCCTCGATCCTGGGGATCAACACCGACCGGGTGATTTCCTACGTGTTCATCATCGGTGCCGCGATGGCGGCCCTGGCCGGCGTGCTGATCACCATGAACTACGGCACGTTCGACTTCTACGCAGGCTTCGTCATCGGTATCAAGGCGTTCACTGCCGCGGTACTCGGCGGGATCGGCTCACTGCCCGGCGCCATGCTCGGCGGGATCATCCTCGGGATTTCCGAGTCGCTGTTCTCCGGCCTGGTCAACTCGGACTACAAAGACGTATTCAGCTTCTCCCTGCTGGTACTCGTTCTGGTCTTTCGGCCTCAAGGCCTGCTCGGCCGTCCTCTTGTGTCGAAGGTGTAAGCGATGTCTTCAACCACTAAAAAAACCATTGATCTCAAAAAAAGTCTGGTTGATGCGATTCTTGCCGGCCTCATTGCCCTGATCGTGTTCGGGCCGATTGTCGGCGTCGTGCTCGATGGCTATGGCTTCAACCTGGAAACCACGCGAGTGGCATGGATCGTCGCCATCGTCATGGTCGGTCGCTTTATCCTGAGCACCTTCCTGCAAACCCCAAAGGGCCTGAAAATCCTCGAAGGTTTCGAAAGCACCGGCTCCGGGGTGCACGTGCTGCCGCCCGACTACAAGTCGCGCCTGCGCTGGATCCTGCCGCTGGTGATCGTGGTCGCCGTGGCGCTGCCGTTCTTCTCCAACTCCTACCTGCTGGGCGTGGTCATCCTCGGGTTGATCTACGTACTGCTGGGTCTGGGGCTGAACATCGTGGTCGGCCTGGCCGGCCTGCTCGACCTGGGTTACGTGGCGTTCTACGCCATTGGTGCCTACGGCCTTGCGCTGGGTTATCAGTACCTGGGGCTCGGCTTCTGGACGGTACTGCCGCTGGCGGCAATCACTGCCGGCCTGGCCGGGTGCATCCTCGGTTTCCCGGTGCTGCGCCTGCACGGTGACTACCTGGCGATCGTGACCCTGGGCTTCGGTGAAATCATCCGTCTGATCCTCAACAACTGGCTATCGCTGACCGGTGGCCCGAACGGCATGCCGGCGCCGCTGCCGACCTTCTTCGGCCTCGAGTTCGGCAAACGGGCGAAGGATGGCGGGGTTCCGTTCCATGAGTTCTTCGGCATCGCCTACAACCCGGACGTGAAGTACTACTTCATCTATGCGGTGTTGTTCCTGGTCGTGCTGGCCGTGCTGTACATCAAGCATCGCCTGGTCAAGATGCCGGTCGGCCGTGCCTGGGAAGCGTTGCGTGAAGACGAAATCGCCTGCCGCTCCATGGGCCTGAACCACGTGCTGGTCAAGCTCTCGGCGTTCACCATCGGTGCGTCGACGGCAGGTCTCGCTGGCGTGTTCTTCGCCACCTACCAGGGCTTCGTCAACCCGACCTCGTTCACCTTCTTCGAATCGGCGCTGATCCTGGCCATCGTGGTCCTGGGCGGCATGGGTTCGACCATCGGTGTGGTCATCGCGGCCTTCGTGCTGACCGTGGCCCCGGAACTGCTGCGTGGCTTCGCCGAATACCGCGTGCTGCTGTTCGGCATCCTGATGGTGTTGATGATGATCTGGCGCCCGCGCGGCCTGATTCGGATCAGCCGTACCGGTGTGACCCCGCGTAAAGGAGTAGCGCCATGAGCGAAGTCGTACTCAGTGTCGAAAAGCTGATGATGCACTTCGGCGGCATCAAGGCGTTGAATGACGTCAGCCTGAAGGTCAAGCGCAACTCGATCTTCGCCCTGATCGGCCCCAACGGCGCCGGCAAGACCACCGTGTTCAACTGTCTGACCGGGTTCTACAAGGCCTCCGGGGGCAAGATCGAACTCAACGTGCGCGGCCAGCAGACCAATGTCATCAAGTTGCTGGGCGAGTCGTTCAAACCGAAGGATTTCGTCTCGCCGAAATCCTTCGCCAGCCGTCTGTACTACAAAATGTTCGGCGGTACCCACCTGGTCAACCGTGCCGGTCTGGCGCGGACCTTCCAGAACATTCGCCTGTTCAAGGAAATGTCGGTGCTGGAAAACCTGCTGGTGGCCCAGCACATGTGGGTCAACCGCAGCATGCTGGCGGGCATCCTCAACACCAAGGGCTACCGCAAGGCCGAAAGCGATGCGCTGGACCACGCCTTCTACTGGCTGGAAGTGGTGGACCTGGTGGACTGCGCCAACCGTCTGGCCGGTGAACTGTCCTACGGTCAGCAGCGTCGCCTGGAAATCGCCCGGGCCATGTGCACCCGTCCGCAGATCATTTGCCTGGACGAACCGGCCGCCGGCCTCAACCCTCAGGAAACCGAAGCGCTGAGCGCGATGATCCGGCTGCTGCGCGACGAGCATGATCTGACCGTGGTGCTGATCGAACACGACATGGGCATGGTAATGAGCATTTCCGACCACATCGTGGTGTTGGACCACGGCGTCGTCATCGCCGAGGGCGGCCCCGACGACATCCGCAACGATCCGAAAGTGATTGCCGCTTACCTGGGCGCCGACGAAGAGGAGGTGGTATGAGCCAACCCATCCTCGAACTCAAGGAGCTGGACGTGTTCTACGGGCCGATCCAGGCCCTGAAGAAAGTCTCGCTGCACATCAACGAAGGTGAAACCGTCAGCCTGATCGGCTCCAACGGCGCCGGCAAGTCGACCTTGCTGATGTCGATCTTTGGTCAGCCGCGGGCGGCGGACGGGCAGATCCTTTATCAGGGCGTGGACATCACCCACAAGTCGTCGCACTACATCGCCTCCAATGGCATCGCGCAGTCGCCGGAAGGACGGCGGGTGTTCCCCGACATGACCGTCGAGGAAAACCTGCTGATGGGCACCATTCCGATCGGCGACAAGTATGCCAAGGAAGACATGCAACGCATGTTCGAGCTGTTCCCGCGGCTCGAAGAGCGGCGCAACCAGCGTGCGATGACCATGTCCGGCGGCGAACAGCAAATGCTCGCCATCGCCCGCGCCCTGATGAGCCGGCCGAAACTGCTGCTGCTCGACGAGCCGAGCCTGGGCCTGGCGCCGATCGTGGTGAAACAGATTTTCGCCACCCTGCGGGAACTGGCCAAGACCGGCATGACCATCTTCCTGGTCGAGCAGAACGCCAACCACGCCCTCAGGCTGTCGGACCGGGCCTATGTGATGGTCAACGGCGAAATCCGCATGACCGGCACGGGCAAGGAACTGCTGGTGAATGAGGATGTACGTAACGCCTACCTGGGCGGACACTGATCTTCAATGAAGTACCCGCAGCCCCGACGAGCAATCGTCGGGGCTTTTTTTGTCCTTTCAACACACCCCAAAACCTGTGGGAGCGGGCTTGCTCGCGAAAGCGGTGTATCAAACACCTTTAATGTCGACTGACACGCCTTCTTAGCGAGCAAGCCCGCTCCCACATTTGTCTGGGCCCGATTGTGGACAACAAATTTTCCATGCTCCCAAACCGCGACATAAAGCCGCTGCAAATAGCTGTTTTGTCACGGTTTTGACTTGTCCCCGTTTGCTGTGGAGCCGGCTGTGAATAACGTGGGAGTAGCTGGCTGAGAGCCTTTGAATTCGCGGCTTGCAGCGCCATGGTTGTTTTTTGATCAGGGGTTTTTACACGGCCGGAGGCACGGTTTGTCAACTCTTTTCTTGAGGACGGATCAGCCGTAAACGGGTGTGAGCAAGCCTGTGGATAAGTCTGTGGTTAAACTCTGGAAAGACCGGGCTGAAGGCCGTAGTTACTGGCTTGCGGCCATCGTCGATTTGACTGTCCGCAACGCCGATCTGCGATGGGCTACACAATGGGGTAATGAGGGTCAAGCGAAAAAGTTTTAAAAACCCGCGCAAAGCCTTGTGGATAGCGGCTTTCAGCTTTTCGACTTGCCCCCGGATTGTGTGGATGGGGCTGTGGATAACGTGCGTGCATATCGCTGCAAGCCACGTTCTATGGGACGTTGACCAGTTTGATTGTTTTTTGAACAGCGTCTGCGGAGGTTGCCGCTCTGGTCAAGGCCGGGCATGCTGCCCGCTGATTGTCCATTCCACTGGCTGACCCCTCAGCCACCGCTAGGAGAACACGATGTCCAACACCCTGTTTATTACCGGCGCGACCTCCGGTTTTGGTGAAGCCTGCGCCCGTCGTTTTGCCGAGGCTGGCTGGAAACTGGTGCTGACCGGCCGTCGTGAAGAACGCCTCAACGCGCTGTGCGCCGAGCTGTCGAAGCAGACCGAAGTGCACGGCCTGGTACTCGACGTGCGTGATCGCAAGGCCATGGAAGATGCCATCGCCAACCTGCCGCCCACCTTCGCCACGCTGCGCGGGTTGATCAACAATGCGGGCCTGGCCCTGGGGGCGGATCCGGCGCCCAAGTGCAGCCTGGACGATTGGGACACCATGGTCGACACCAACATCAAGGGCCTGATGTACAGCACTCGCCTGTTGTTGCCGCGCTTGATCGCCCACGGGCGTGGCGCCGGTATCGTCAACCTGGGTTCCGTCGCCGGCAACTACCCGTACCCGGGCAGCCATGTGTACGGCGGTACAAAAGCCTTCGTCCAGCAGTTCTCCCTGAGCCTGCGTTGCGACCTTCAAGGTACGGGCGTGCGCGTCAGTAACCTCGAGCCGGGCCTGTGCGAAAGCGAGTTCTCGCTGGTGCGTTTTGCCGGTGATCAGGAACGCTACAACGCCACCTACGCCGGTGCCGAGCCGATCCAGCCGCAGGACATTGCCGATACCATTTTCTGGATCCTCAATGCCCCGGCGCACATCAACATCAACAGCCTGGAGTTGATGCCGGTCAGCCAGACCTGGGCCGGGTTTGCGATTCATCGTGAGAGTGGCAAGGCGTAAGACCGCGTAACGGCCATTCGCGAGCAAGCCCGCTCCCACAGTGTTTTGTGCTGACCATGAATGTTGTGAACGACACAAATCCACTGTGGGAGCTGGCCTGCCAGCGATGACGGTGTGTCTGTCACTTTTGATGTTGGATATGCCGGCCTCTTCGCGAGCAAGCCCGCTCCCACGTGTTCAGCGGCGAACACGTCACACAACCCATGTGGGAGCGGGCTTGCTCGCGAAAGCGGTTGATCGGTCAACGCAGATAATCGGCCAGCCCGCGATAACAGGTCGCCAGGTGATAGGGCGTGGTTGACGGCATATCACGCCGACTTACTTCCCCCTGCTCATCGCGACACTCATACCATCCCCCCGCATGCAGCGAGCGCTGCTGCAACGCCTGCAACTGATGCATCACCGCCGCCTCGCTGTCCGGGCGCAGAGTCAATGCCCGCAGATATTCCGCCTGCGCCCAGATACGCTGGGTTGCGTCTCGCGAACCGCCCTCGGGGCCAAGATCGAGCATTGCCCGGACCGCGCCGGTCTGTTGATCGACGCCCAGTTGCTCGGTAAAGGCAAACGCACGCTCCAGTGACCCATGCAGTTGGGTCCCGCGCAGCACATCGGACGATTGCAGCAGGAAATACCACTCGAACTGATGCCCCGGCTCGAACCAGTTATCCACAGCACCCAGCGGCTTCTCCATCAGCACACCGTGCTGCGGATCGATGAAGCGCTTGTGCATGGCTGTGCATAACTCGATCAGCGCGCGTTGTACCGCCAGGTCATCGCGCACCGACAGCGTGGCCAGGAAGGCTTCGGCCAGGTGCATCAGCGGATTCTGCAGCGGCCCGCTGCTCAGCGACGACCAGTCTCGGTCGAGAACGGCGTCGTAGAGGCCATCGCCGGTGGCGAAACGTCGTGCGATCACCTCCAGGGCGGCGTTGAGTACCGATTCCACCAGCGGCTCGCGGACCTTGTCCCAGTAATGGGCGCAGGCGAACAGGATGAAGGCGTGGGTGTAGAGGTCTTTGCGGGTGTCTTGCGGTGCGCCTTGCGGGTCGATGCTGTAGAACCAGCCGCCGTGTTCGGCGTCGTGGAAATGCCGCTGCAAGGAGCGGAACAGCGCCGCTGCCCGTTCTTCGGCGGCCGGTACCTGGCCGATCAGGCTGGCGAACAGATACAACTGCCGGGCGCAGGCCATCGCACGGTAGCGCTGGGGGGGCAGGGGGTGGTGTTCGGCGTCCAGGGCCTCATAGGGCAACGCCATGTCGGCATTCCAGCCAGGACCTTGCCAGAGCGGCACGATCACGTTCAGGAAGTGCTGCTGCACCGAAGTGAACAGAGCGGTCAGTTCAGGCTGGGAGGCGGAGCGGGAAGCATGCGGCATTGGCTGGCGTCGTCACGGCAGGGTTGATTGCGCGACATGGTAGCAGGCCTGAGCGCTGTGTTGTCTGTCAGGCCGCTTTCGCGAGCAAGCCCGCTCCCACAGGGCACCGCGTTCAACTGTGGGAGCGGGCTTGCTCGCGAAGGCGCCGGTTCTGGCGCTAACGAATCAACCCGCCAGCAACCAAACCCCAGTCGCCGCCGAAGCCGCACCCGCCAAACGAACCAGCGGAGCCGCCGCCTGAGGCAACACCCGCACCACGGCATAACCCGCCGCATGCAACGCCGCCGTCGCCGCTACAAACCCCGCCGCGTACGCCCAGGGGCTCGACATGTCCGGCAATTCCAGGCCATGGGCCACGCCATGGAACAGCGCAAACAGCGCCGTCGCGACAACCGCCATGCTCAACGGCGGACGCGCCGCCAGTGCCACTGCCAGGCCCAGCGCCAGTACGGAGGCGGCAATGCCGCTTTCCAGTGCCGGCAAATTCAGCCCTTCAAACCCCAGCAACCCGCCAAGGAGCATGGTGCCCACGAAGGTCGACGGCAGCGCCCAACGCGCCGCACCTTTTTGCTGCGCCGCCCACAGGCCCACCGCCAGCATCGCCAGCAGATGGTCGAGCCCACCGATCGGGTGGCCGATGCCGGCGATCAGGCCATTATCGCTGTGTCCCGGGTGGGCGAAGGCGATGGCCGGGGTCAGCAGCAGGGCCATGGCGCCCAGAATGCGTTTCAGTGTCATGGGTAAGCTTCCTTGTTGATCAGTCGGGTTCAGGCTGCGGTCAGCAAGCCTTGGCGTTCGATGAAGGCAATGATTTCTTCCAGACCCTGACCGGTTTTCTGGTTGCTGAAGACGAACGGCTTGCCGTTGCGCATGCGTGTGGTGTCGCTGTCCATCAAGGTCAGCGAAGCACCCACCAGCGGCGCCAGGTCGATCTTGTTGATCACCAGCAGGTCGGATTTGCAGATGCCGGGCCCGCCCTTGCGCGGCAGCTTGTCGCCGGCGGAAACGTCGATCACGTAAATGGTCAGGTCCGACAGTTCCGGGCTGAAGGTCGCCGACAGGTTGTCGCCACCGGACTCCACCAGAATCAGGTCCAGCCCCGGAAAGCGGCGGTTGAGTTGATCCACGGCTTCGAGGTTGATCGAGGCGTCCTCGCGGATCGCCGTGTGCGGGCAGCCGCCGGTTTCCACGCCGATGATGCGTTCCGGCGCCAGGGCCTGGTTGCGCACCAGAAAGTCGGCGTCCTCACGGGTGTAGATGTCGTTGGTCACCACCGCCAGGTTGTAGCGATCGCGCAGGGCCAGGCACAGGGCCAGGGTCAGGGCGGTCTTGCCGGAGCCGACCGGGCCGCCGATGCCGACGCGCAGAGGTTGTGTGTTCATGTGATTCTCCAAAATCAACAGGTCCTAGGAACGGAACAGACGGCTGTACTGGCGCTCGTGGGCCATGCACGCCAGGGACAGGCCAAACGCGGCGCTGCCGAAGTGTTCGGGGTTGAGCCGGGTGGCGTCGTGCTGGGCCTGTTGCAGCAGGGGCAACAGTTCGCTGGTCAGGCGCTGGGCCGCTTGCTGGCCCAGCGGCAGGGTCTTCATCAGCACCGCCAGTTGGTTTTCCAGCCAGCTCCAGAGCCACGCAGCCAAGGCATCCTGCGGGCTGATGCCCCAGGCTCGGGCCGCCAGGGCCCAACCGAGCGCCAGATGCGGCTCGGGGCGTTGCGCGAGAAAGGCGCGGGCTGGCGCGTCCAGTTCGGGCAAACCGTTGAGCAACTGTTGCAGGGAATAGCCCATCTGCCGGCTCTCCTGATGCAGTTCGCGGGTTTCCCGGCTGGCGCGGTGTTCTTCGCAGCGTTGCAGCAATTCGCCCCAGTTTTCTTCGGTGGCGGCCAGGCAATGGGCGAGCAGCACCGGGGCTTCGAAGCGGGCGAGGTTGAGCAATAATTGATCACTGATCCAGCATCGCGCGCTGTCGGGATCGTGCACGCGGCCATTTTCCACGGCCATCTCCAGGCCTTGGGAATAGCTGTAGCCGCCAATCGGCAACTGCGGACTGGCCAGACGCAGCAGCGCCCAGGCGGGATTCATGTGCGCACGCCGAACTGGTGCAATTTGGGCGGATAGTTGAAGTCTTCGTCGCCATGGCGCGAATGATGGTGGCCGCCGCCGTAGGCCCCGTGCTCCGGCTGGAACGGCGCTTCGATCTGCTCGCAAGTGGCGCCGAGCTGATCGAGCATGGCTTTGAGCACGTAGTCGTCGAGCAGGCGCAACCAGCCATCGCCCACCTGCAGCGCGACATGGCGGTTGCCCAGGTGATAGGCGGCGCGGGTCAGTTCAAAGGCGTTGGCGCAGGTGACGTGCAGCAGCTGCTCGGGGCGTGCGCAGACGCGCACGATGCGCCCGTCTTCGGCCTGCAGGCATTCGCCGTCAGACAGCGGCGACTGACCGCGCTCCAAAAACAACCCGACGTCTTCGCCCTCGGCACTGAAACAGCGCAAACGGCTTTTGCTCCGGGCTTCGAAGGTCAGGTGCAACTCGGCGGACCAGACAGGTTGAGGGTCGATTCTGCGGTGAATCACCAGCATCGCAAAGCTTCCAGCAGTGGACAATGCACAGGCTAGAGCAAGGGGCTTGCCAATCGGCGGGATGCGTAGGAAATGCCTGACGGAATTGGGGCATGCGGCAAAATGGGGCGCGGGAATTGAGCGGGGTTGGTGCGAAGTGGGTTTTGACGCACCATCTTGAAGCATTACTGCTTGCCTGTGGGAGCGGGCTTGCTCGCGAAAGCGGTGTGTCAAACAACTTCTACGGCGACTGACACGCCCTATTCGCGAGCAAGCCCGCTCCCACCGGGATTATTCGGTGCTGCCCAAGCCTTGCCAGTGCTTGAGGCCGATGAAGATGAAGCGCAACTGCTGGGTAATCTTCGCCTGGGGCGTCAGATGCTCGGGCAGCGCTTCGGCCGGCGGGTCGATGATGTCAGGCAAGGTGGCGAACACGCTTTTGACGATCAGGTCAGCCACGACGCTCAGGCCATCGATGTCCAGGTGCTGCAACTTGGGCATCAGCGAGAGGTCGGCTGCGAGGTCAGAGCTGATGTCTTCGCGCAAACGGCCAATGGCCAGGCGCACCGGCAACGAGCCGCCGTATTGCTCGCGGGCCAGGAACAGGAATTGCGAACGGTTGGCGCTGACCACGTCAAGAAAGATCCGCACCGACGCATCGATGATGCCGCCCATGACGAATTCGTTGTGTCGCACCAGGCGGATGGTTTCCCGGAAGGTCTGGCCCACCTCGCACACCAGCGCCAGGCCCAGTTCGTCCATGTCAGCGAAATGCCGGTAGAAACCGGTCGGCACGATCCCGGCGGTTTTCGCCACTTCACGCAGGCTCAGGCTGCCGAATCCGCGGCCGCCTTCCATCAAGTGACGGGCAGCGTCCATCAGGGCACAGCGGGTTTGTTGTTTCTGTTCGGCGCGAGGCAGCATCGCAAGGGTGTTTTCTGTAGAAGAAGAGCGGCGCACTCTAGCAAATCGGCTTTGCCGGCGTCGAACGGCGATCGGGAGAAATCAAGCGTGGAAGTGCAGTATCGACTGGCTCAGGCGCCAGAAAATCAAAAGCCCAATCCGGCGATTGGGCTTTTTTTCAGAGCGGCCACGGGGCTTAGCTCACGCTGCTGTTGCGTTCGATAACACGGTCACCACCACCTTCAGCCAGGATTTGGCCAGGGGTACGATCGGAGCCGTCAGCGGCAACGTTTTGACCTTGTGGGGTCTGGTCGTAGCCATCTTCAGCGACGGTTTGGCCTTGTGGAGTTTGGTCGTAGCCGTCTTCGGTGATCAGGCCTTTGTCTTTCAGGCGATCGTTGCCACCTTCGGCCAGGGTTTGGCCTGGAGTGCGGTCGGAACCATCGGCAGCGACGGTCTGGCTGAATACCGAGTGGCTGTCTTTGACTTGCGGGGTAGCCTGTTCAGCGGCCGGCAGCGCAAATGCAGTGCTGGCTAAAAGAGAGAGGGTAAGGCTGAGCAATAATTGGCGTTTCATGATTTGGGTGCTCCGTAGGAGGGCAATAAAGTGGGTACGAGTGCAATGCTACTCTCGATAAGTCGATATAAAAGTTCATAAACGCAATGTTAATAATCAACGGAATTGATTGTTCTCTGCAGGCCTTGTAAACCGGGGCTTTCAGGCCCGCGCTTTTGCACCGAGGTGGGTATTTTCGACTCACACTTGCCGCACGAAAGTGCGGGGCCGGTAACGCTGACAGTGACCGGCAGGTCATCGAGCGACCAATCGATTGCCGGAAAATCGGTCATCGGATTAAACCTGCGGGCCGTTTTTCAGTCGTAGATTCCATAGCGGGCCGCTTCTGGCCCAGCGTTTCTCATGTGCGTCGCGGTCAGGGCGCTCAGCCGTATCAGGAGCTTTGTGCAATGACGCGCACTCGTAAAATTCTCGCCTGGACCTTCAGCATCCTCATGGTGTTGCTGGCCGTGCTGGTGCTGGTCATCGTGTTCTTCGATTGGAACCGGATCAAACCACCGCTCAATGCCAAGGTGTCCGAAGAGCTGCATCGACCCTTTGCCATCGATGGCAACCTCTCGGTGATCTGGCGTCGCGAGTTGGATGAAGGCGGCTGGCGCGCCTGGGTGCCGTGGCCGCATGTGGTGGCCGAGGACCTGCGCCTGGGCAACCCGGACTGGTCCAAAGCGCCGAACATGGCCACCCTCAAGCGCGTGGAGTTGCGCATTTCGCCCCTGGCCTTGCTGACCCGGCGCGTGGTGATCCCGCGCATCGACCTCACCGAGCCCAACGCCGACCTGCAACGCCTGGCCGACGGTCGCGCCAACTGGGTATTCAAGTTCGATCCGAAAGACCCCAACGCCGAGCCTTCGTCCTGGGTGGTGGACATCGGCGCCATCGGTTTCGACAAGGGCCACGTCACCCTCGATGACCAGACCCTGAAAACCCAACTCGACGTGTTGATCGATCCGTTGGGCAAACCCATTCCCTTCAACGAAATCGTCGGCGACAAAGCCGCGAAAACCGCGCAGGAGAAGGGCGGGGCACCGCAGGACTACGCCTTTGGCCTCAAGGTCAAAGGTCAGTATCACGCGCAGAAACTGGCAGGCCAGGGCAAGATTGGTGGGCTCCTGGCGCTGCAGGACGCGGCCAGGCCGTTCCCGTTGCAGGCACAGGTGAAGATCGCTGACACCAGTGTCGAGCTCGCCGGGACCCTGACCGATCCCATGAACCTCGGCGCCCTGGACTTGCGCCTGAAACTGGCCGGCACCAGCCTTGGCAACCTCTATCCATTGACCGGCGTGACCCTGCCGGACACCCCGCCCTACGCCACCGACGGTCACCTGATCGCCAAGCTGCATGAGCCGGGCGGCGCGGTGTTTCGCTATGAAGAGTTCAACGGCACCATTGGCGCCAGCGATATCCACGGCAACCTGAGCTACGTCGCCAGCAAGCCGCGGCCGAAACTCAGCGGTGCGTTGCTTTCCAATCAGTTGCTGTTTGCCGACCTGGCGCCGCTGATCGGTGCCGACTCCAACGCCAAGCAAAAGGCCCGCGGCGGCGAGAGCAAGCAGCCGACGGACAAGGTACTACCGGTCGAAGAGTTCAAGACCGATCGCTGGCGTGACATGGACGCCGATGTCGAATTCACCGGCAAACGCATCGTCCACAGTGAAAAACTGCCGTTCAACGACCTTTACACGCATCTGGTATTGAATGACGGTGTGCTCAGTCTGGAGCCTCTGCGCTTTGGTGTTGCGGGCGGCAAGCTGGATGCGCAGATTCGCCTGAACGGTCACACCGAGCCGTTGGAGGGCACGGCGAAGCTGACCGCCCGTGGCTTCAAGCTCAAACAGTTGTTCCCGACCTTCGAACCGATGAAAACCAGTTTCGGCGAGCTCAATGGTGATGCCGATATCAGCGGTCGCGGCAACTCGGTGGCCAAGTTGCTGGGCGGTGCCAACGGCAACCTGAAAATGCTGATCAACGACGGCGCCATCAGTCGCGAGTTGATGGAGCTGGCCGGGTTGAACGTCGGCAACTATGTCGTGGGCAAGATCTTTGGCGACAAGGAAGTGAAGATCAATTGCGCGGCGGCTGACTTCGACATCAAGACTGGCTTGGCGACGACACGCCTGTTCGTCTTCGATACCGAGAACGCCATCATCTATATCGACGGCACGGCGAACATGGCGACCGAGCAACTGGACCTTACAGTCACCCCGGAATCCAAGGGCTGGCGTCTGATCTCCCTGCGTTCGCCGTTGTATGTGCGGGGCAAGTTCATCAAGCCTGACGCGGGGGTGAAAGCCGTGCCCCTGATGCTGCGCGGGGCGGGGATGGTAGCACTGGGTGTGATCGCCGCACCGGCCGCCGGGTTGCTGGCGTTGGTCGCGCCCAGTGGCGGCGAACCGAACCAGTGCGCGCCGTTGCTGGAGCAGATGAAAGCGGGCAAGGCACCCAAGACCGTAAAGAACTGAAGCTTCGCTTTAAGTAGGAGCGAGCATGCTCGCGATGAACCTGAGAACACCGCGGGGTGTCAGGTTGCCAGCGTTATCGTTGACGACCATCGCGAGCGAGCTCGCCCATACAGGTTTGTGGGTGGGTGCTACGCCAGACGACTGGGCGTCGGCACATGCAGTAGATCGGTATCGATGTGATGGCCGATCTTCTTGATGACCGTTGCCCGCAGGTTGTCGTACTGACGCGCATCGAGTGAACTGACCAGCAACCAGGTATTGGGTTTTCCATCCTTGATAGCGTCGAGCACAGGTTGATCCAGGATGTCGATGCCAATCCCTTGGGCCGACTTGAAGGCGACCTGCAGGGTGATGATGCTTGCGTTGCTGCGAACAATCGTCAATCGGGCTGAAGCGCAGGCATTGGTCTCATCGCAGGGCGCAAAGGTATTGGCCTGGAGCTTGTCGATCATGGCTTTGGTTGCCTGCGATTGAGATCCCGGCTTTTTCAATTGCAGGAAAGCATTGAGTAGCCCCTGCTTTTCTTCTTTCGTCAGGGTATTGCCTGTCGTCGTTTCAATGATCTTCAGGAGGCTTTTGGCCGAGAATTCTTGACGCTTGAGTTCCCGGCTTTTTGTAATCCAGCCTATTTTGCTGACCGTATCCACATAACCCGCCCACAAGGCGTCCTGGTTGTCCGAGTGCTTTGAAGTGGAGGCAAGTTCGCCGAGCAGGCTGGAGTTTAGAATGTCGTTTTTAAAGCTTTCGGCATGCGGGCCGCAGAATGCGGTGATGCTGCCGTTGACTAGATAAATGTCAAATGACGGAGTTGGCATGATTAAGGGTGCTCAATGAGTATTGCTTGAATCGGAAACGATTTCCGATTCAAGCAATATTTTATTTTAGAAATCTGGAAGTTCTTCGATAAACTTTTGCCCGGCTTCACTGTACTTTTGGTACATCGCGTTGCGCAGTCCAGAAAATACTTTGTTATCCAGATAAGTTCGCACTGCGCCGGTTTTAATGGTGGTGGATTGTTTTGTGGATTTCCAAAACAGAATGCCTCGCGTGCTTTCTCTGGCATCCAGGGATATGCAGTTGAGGACCATGTTCGCCTGGTTGTTGTTATCGACCCAGACCGGGGCGATGTCGAACTTGGCCTGTTTGCCGAGCTTGAATTCACGGTTGAAAATATCGATCGCGCGAGGATTCTTTTGCACGGCCTCTACCGCCTGACTGCCGACATGGGCCAGAACCTGCGCGGCGTTGGCGCCGATCAACCCTTTGGCGATCTCCAGTGAGACCTGATCCATCGTCAAGCCGACGCGGCGAATGGTCACCTCCTGAATGTCCTTGTTCTGGATGACCCAGCCCAGATTTTTCAGGCCCTCGACGTAATATTTGTACCACTCGAACAGTTGAGCGTCTTCCGGGTATTTTTTGGACGCGGCGTTTTGCATGACCAATTTGCAGAGGTTGACGTCGTCGATGGTTTGCTGCGGTACGCCGGGGAGAAACGCATCAATGGTGCCCGGCATGACGCTGGCCGTTGGTTTGTTGATGTCATGGGGCGGTTTGTCTTGCCCGAAGTCTGTAAACGCTCTTGGCGTAATGACAGTTGGCAGCGCCGCCAGGGAGTCGATGAATTCAAGTCGTTTTTCAAGAAGCATGAAAGTAGTCCTTTACTTATTTATAAAACAACCATGGGGTTGTGGTTGGTAGAGTAATTTCATTCAAGCAAAAGTCTATTCATGGTTTGTAACTTTGAATATTTCGACGGTGTGGTTGTTTTTTATTAGTTGCAGTTATTGGGTTTAATTAATCAGTTTCGAGGTCGGCGGACGTTCAACCCAGAGCCGCCCGGACAAAGACGCTTGCTCTTGCAACCTGAAGTACTGCTGGGGGAAAGCCTCAGTGCGGTGAAGCTGCTGTCGGTGGGGCTGATCGTGGGGGCGGGGCTGAAGCAGGGCGGATGTCATAGACTGGTCGTCCAGTTGTCATCTTCGCTGGCGATGCTTGGCGGATGTCTTGCATCGCGCCTTGCGTCAGCACTCGATCACAAGGAAGTCCACCCATGTCGCAAGGTTCGTCCACGCGTTATCCCCTGGTGCTGGTCCCGGGAATGCTCGGGTTTGTCCGGTTGCTGTTGTATCCGTACTGGTACGGGATCCTGTCGGCGCTGCGCCAGGGTGGTGCGGTGGTGTTCGCGGTGCAGGTCTCGCCGCTCAATTCCAGTGAAGTGCGCGGCGAGCAGTTGCTGGCGCGGATCGAGGAGATTTTGCGCGAGACGGGCGCGGAAAAGGTCAACCTGATCGGCCACAGCCAGGGCTCCCTGACAGCCCGCTACGCGGCGGCCAGACGACCGGATCGGGTGGCGTCCGTGACCTCGGTGGCGGGGCCCAATCATGGCTCTGAATTGGCCGACTACCTGCACAAACATTATCCCCATGACAGCGCCAGGGGCCGGCTGCTGAGCTTTTTGCTGCGGGTGATCGCCGTGTTGATGGGCTGGATGGAAACCGGTTATCGCGGACCGAAGCTGCCTGTGGATATCCACGCCTCGCACCACTCGCTCACCACTGAAGGCGTGGCGCTGTTCAATCAGCGTTATCCACAGGGGTTGCCCGACACTTGGGGCGGGCACGGGCCGGAAGAAGTCAACGGCGTGCGTTATTACTCCTGGTCCGGCACCCTGCAACCGGGCCGGACCAATCGCGGGCGTAATCTGCTCGATGGCACTAACCGCACCTGCCGGTTGTTCGCCAGGACCTTCGTGCGTGAAGCCGGGCATTGCGACGGGATGGTCGGACGCTACAGCTCGCACCTGGGGACGGTGATTGGCGATGAGTATCCGCTGGATCACTTCGACATCGTCAATCAGTCGCTGGGGTTGGTGGGGAAGGGGGCAGAGCCGATTCGACTGTTTGTCGAGCATGCGGCGCGCTTGAAAGCGGCGGGGCTGTAGATGATCTGTGGCGAGGGAGCTTGCTCCCGCTGGGCTGCGAAGCAGCCCAAAATCCAGACATCCGGCAGTAGCTGACACACCGCATCGCCTGATTTACGACGGCTGCGCCGCCGAACGGGAGCAAGCTCCCTCGCCACAAAAGCTACGCGCGTCCTAAAACCGTGGTCCAGCGCTCCGAAACAATCACCCCACCCAAGGTCAACACTCCGCCCACCAGGTGATACACCGCCAACTGCTCACGCAACACCACCGCCGCAATCAACGCCGTCATCACCGGCAGCAGATTGAAGAACAGCGTGGTCCGACTCGGTCCCAACCGCACCACCGCCTGCATCCACGCCAGGGGTGCCACCATCGAGGCCAGCAAACAGGCATACAGCACCAGTGGGATGTTCTGCAGGTTCAGACCGATTTTCGGCGAGATGAGAAACAACGGGAACAACACCACCACCGCCACCAGCACCTGCAAATACAGCAATACCAGCGGTGGCAATTTCAGCTGCCATTTCTTCAGCAGCGTGCTGTAGATCGCATAGGCCAGGGTGGCCACCAGCATCATCGCATCGCCCAGGTTCACCCCGTGATCGAGCAGCACTGCCAGGCTGCCGTTCGAGACCACCACCAGCACTCCGGCGAACGACAGCACCGCACCGGCCAGGGCGCCGGCGGTCAGGCGCTGGCCGAGGCTGATGATCGCCATGGCCAGGGACATCAACGGCATCAGTGACAGGATGATGCCCATGTTGGTGGCGGTGGTCAGGCCCGCGGCGAAGTACGCCAGGCTTTGATAGACCGCCATGCCGAGCACGCCGAGGATGAAAATCCTGCCCAGGTTCGGTCGCACCATTGGCCAGTGAGCGATCAGCGGTTTGAGCATGAACGGGGTGAACAGCAAGCCCGCGAGCAGCCAGCGGTAAAAACCGATCTCGGCGGGGTGGATCGCCCCGGCCGACATCTTGGTGATCACGGTGTTGCCCGCCCAGATGAAAATGGCCAGCAGGGGATAAGCGTATTGCATCGGGAAAAACCAGAACGTTGATGAGCGCCGATTATCCTCTGTCCGGTTGCAGGCCTATACTTCGATCCAGACAACCCATCCTTGATGACGGACAGCATGAGCAGTCAACACATCGATCTGCTGGATTTCAGCGAACTGCCAGCCCCGGTGTACTTCCGCTACGCCGATTTTGACGCGCACCGGTTTGCCTCGGCCCATCGTCACCCGTGGGGCACCCTGGAATACGCGGCCCATGGCGTGCTGCACATGGAAATCGGCGGCAGCCGCTTCATGTCGCCGCCGCAGTACGCGGTCTGGGTGCCACCGCAGATCGAGCACAGCTTCTATAGCAATCAACCGGTCAATTACCGCGCGGTCTGTCTGGCCCCCAGCCATTGCCGCGACCTGCCACAGCACGCGTGCACCCTGGCCATCAGCGACATCCTCAAGGCCATCCTCAAGGACTTCGCCACCCGTGACGTGAAAATCCCTGAGCGAGACGCGGACCAGCGCCTGGCCCAGGTGCTGGTGGACCAGTTGCAACAGGCACCCACGCACGAGTGCTACCTGCCGTACGCCAGCAGCCCGGGCTTGCTGGGCATTCTCCAAGCCTTGCAGAACGAGCCCGGGGATAGCCGGCCGCTGGCCGATTGGGCGACGCAGATCCATGTGAGTGAGCGCACCCTGGCGCGGCAATTCATCCGCGAGTTGGGCATGAGCTTCGGCGAGTGGCGCCAGCGCCTGCGATTCCTGGCGGCCATCGAAGCATTGGACAGCCAGCGCAGTATTCAGGAAATCGCCTTCGACATGGGCTACAGCACCGGTTCGGCTTTCATCGCGATGTTCCAGCGCCAGGCCGGTTGTACGCCAGAGCAGTATCGGCGCAGCCACTTGGAGAGCAGGAAGGTGTAACAGCTGTTGTCTACACTTCAGAGCGAGGCCGTTCCCCTCGGTGCGGCGACAAGGAGAAAACTCCATGAAGATGTTGCGTGTCCCTTTGTTGATGATCGGGTTGCTGCTCTGCTCCCAGGGTTTTGCCGCCACTGCCCAGCAGAACAAGATGACCACCTGCAACGCCGACGCCACTGCAAAAAGCCTCAAGGGCGACGAGCGCAAAGCCTTCATGAGCACGTGCCTCAAGGCAGCACCGGCCGCCAACGACGCCGGCAAGGCTCTGACGCCGCAGCAAGAGAAAATGAAAACCTGCAACGCCGCTGCCGCGACCAAGGCCCTGAAGGGCGATGAACGCAAGGCATTCATGAGTGATTGTCTGAAGAAATAATAATCTCCGGGTCGGTTTATTCAGCGATAGTGAGGGCCCCTTCGCGAGCAAGCACGCTCCCACAATGGATCTTCGTACACAGGGCAAATGTGGGAGCGGGCTTGCTCGCGAAGAAGGCCTCAAGTGCAATAAAAAAACGTGTGCAACCCCCGACCAAGGTCGCCCCACACAATCCCTAGTGCTGTCACCGGAACGCTGGCAGACTGCCAATCCTTTTACGCTGTTCGTTTTGAGGCTGTATGCCAACGTTTTCTCAACGTCATGTATTGCTGGTCATCAGTTGGGTCATCATTTTTGGCGGGCTGCTGCTGGTCCTTCCGTTGCGGTTGCTGCCCAGCCTGCTGGCCGGGTTGCTGGTGTTCGAACTGGTCAACATGCTCACCCCGCAATTGCAGCGGCTGATCGAAGGTCGGCGTGCGCGCTGGCTGGCGGTGGCGTTGCTGGGGACACTGGTGGTCAGTGTGCTGACGCTGATCTTCGCCGGCGCCATCAGTTTCCTGCTGCATGAAGCGGAAAACCCTGGGGCGTCCCTCGACAAATTCATGCACGTGGTCGACCGCGCCCGCGGTCAGTTGCCGCCCTTCATCGATGCCTACCTGCCGGCCAGCGCCGCGGAGTTCCGGGTGGCGATCGGCGAGTGGATGAGCAAGCACCTGAGCGACTTGCAACTGGTTGGCAAGGACGCGGCGCACATGTTCGTGACCTTGCTGATCGGCATGGTGCTGGGCGCGATCATCGCTCTGCAGCGAGTGCCGGACCTGACCAAGCGCAAGCCCCTGGCCGCGGCGCTGTTCGATCGCCTGCACCTGTTGGTCCAGGCTTTTCGCAACATCGTCTTCGCGCAAATCAAGATTTCCCTGCTCAACACCTTCTTCACCGGGATCTTCCTGGCGGTGGTGCTGCCGATGTTCGGCATCAAGCTGCCATTGACCAAGACCCTGATCGTGCTGACCTTCCTGCTCGGCCTGTTGCCGGTGATCGGCAACCTGATGTCCAACACCCTGATCACCATCGTCGGCCTGTCGCTGTCGATCTGGGTGGCCATTGCGGCACTGGGTTACCTGATTTTCATTCACAAGCTCGAGTACTTCCTCAACGCGCGCATCGTCGGCGGGCAGATCAGTGCCAAGTCTTGGGAGTTGCTGCTGGCGATGCTGGTGTTCGAAGCCGCGTTCGGCCTGCCGGGAGTGGTAGCGGGGCCGATTTATTACGCGTACCTGAAGAGCGAGTTGAAGCAGGTGGGGATGGTTTGATCGGGTAGAGATGTGTTGCCTGGTCTGACGCCTTCGCGAGCAAGCCCGCTCCCACAATGGATCTGCGTACACAGGACAAATGTGGGAGCGGGCTTGCTCGCGAAGGGCGCACCGCGGTTTTGGGTCAGCCCATCGAGCCGTAACGCTTGGCCGCCTCGATCGCCAAGCCGCTGCCAATGCTGCCAAAGATATTGCCTTCCACATGCTGCGCATTCGGCAGCATCGCCGAGATGCTGTTGCGCAGGGCCGGGATGCCGCTCGAGCCGCCGGTGAAGAACACCGTATCCACCTGATCGACCCGTACATCGGCGTCCGCCAGCAACTGGGTCACGCTGTTGCGCACCCGCTCCAGCAAGTTGTCGATCGCCGATTCGAACAGTACGCGGCTCAGCTCAACGCTCAAGCCTGGCTCGATGCGGTCCAGCGGGACATGGCGGCTGTCGGCGTGGGTCAGCTGGATCTTGGTTTCTTCCACTTCCATCGCCAGCCAGTGCCCGGCGCGCTGTTCAATCAGTTTGAACAGGCGATCGATGCCGCCGGTGTCCTCGATGTCGTAGCGCATGCTGCCCAGGGCCAGTTGCGATTTCTGCGAGTACACCGAGTTGATGGTGTGCCAGGTCGCCAGGTTCATGTGGTGGCTGGTGGGCATGTAGGCGCCGCTCTTCATGCGGCTGCCGTAGCCGAACAGCGGCATCAGGCCTTGCAGGCTCAGCTGTTTGTCGAAGTCGGTCCCGCCGATGTGCACGCCGCCGGTGGCCAGGATGTCGTCGTGACGGTTGTCATGGGTGCGGCGCTCCGGGGACAGGCGCACCAGGGAGAAGTCCGAGGTACCGCCGCCGATGTCGACGATCAGCACCAGCTCTTCCTTCTCGATGGTCGACTCGTAGTCGAACGCCGCCGCGATCGGCTCGTACTGGAACGAGACGTCTTTGAAGCCGATGGCACGGGCCACGTCCACCAGGGTGTTTTCCGCTTCCTGGTCGGCCATTTCATCGTCATCGACGAAGAACACCGGACGGCCCAGTACCACTTCTTCGAATTCCCGACCGGCGGTGGCCTCGGCGCGCTTCTTCAACTGGCCGATGAACAGCCCGAGCAGGTCCTTGAACGGCATCGCCGTGCCCAGGACGCTGGTGTCGTGCTTGATCAGCTTGGAACCCAGCAGGCTCTTGAGCGAGCGCATCAGGCGGCCTTCGTAGCCTTCGAGGTATTCGTGCAGTGCCAGGCGGCCGTACACCGGGCGGCGTTCTTCCATGTTGAAGAACACCACCGACGGCAGGGTGATCTTGTCGTCCTCCAGCGCAATCAGCGTTTCCATGCCGGGGCGCAGCCAGCCGACGGTGGAGTTGGACGTGCCGAAGTCGATGCCGCAGGCACGGGCTGGAGATGCGTTTTTCATGTCTTTCAGGTTCCGGTTAAAAAACGGCCGCGCAGTGTATGTCAGCGCGACGCAGAATCGAAGGCCGACTATCCGCTAAATCTTGCCATCGCGCCTTGAAAGACGTGCCATCACCCCCAAACTACCCTGCATCAACCGGCCAGCCGCGCCGCGACCGCAAGTCGCCACGCCTGCTGCCGATAAACTTCTGATGCGCTGACCGGTCACAACCTTGAGATCGATCAACCTCTGCGCTGCAAACGGGCGCATGCTGTGGCAGGTGGCGCGATTTCGATAACGGATGGTGATTCCCGCGATGGACTTCAAAGACTATTACAAGATTCTCGGTGTGGAACCGACGGCAGACGACAAGGCGATCAAGGCTGCCTATCGCAAGCTGGCGCGCAAATACCACCCCGACGTCAGCAAGGAAAAGGACGCCGAGGCCAAGTTCAAGGACGCCTCGGAGGCTTATGAAGCGCTGAAAAGCGCCGACAAGCGCGCCGAATACGACGACCTGCGCAAATACGGCCAGCACGGCCAGCCGTTCCAGGGCCCGCCGGGCTGGCAGAGCCGTGGCGGGTTCGGCGGCGGTGGTCAGGACGCCGGTGATTTCTCGGACTTCTTCAGTTCGATTTTCGGCAACCGCGGCCCCGGTTTCGGTGGCGGCGAGTCCCGTCGCAGCAGTGGTCGTCGAGGGCAGGACGTGGAAATGGAACTGGGCATTTTCCTTGAGGAAACCCTGTCGAACGAGTCGAAGAAGGTCACCTTCCAGGTGCCGCAGTACAACGCGGCCGGGCAGCACGTCAGCAACACCCCTAAAAGCCTGAACGTGAAGATCCCCGCCGGCGTCACCGACGGCGAACGCATCCGCCTCAAGGGCCAGGGCGCGCCGGGCATCGGTGGCGGCGCCAATGGCGATCTGTACCTGACCATCCGTTTTGCGCCGCACCCCAAGTTCGATGTCGAAGGCGAGAACCTGATCATCACACTGCCGCTGGCACCGTGGGAACTGGCGCTGGGCACCGAAGTGGCGGTGCCGACCCTGACCGGCAAGATCAACCTCAAGGTCCCGGCCGGCAGCCAGAATGGCCAGCGCATGCGCGCCAAGGGCCACGGCCTGCTGAACAAGGCCGGCGAGCGCGGTTATCTGTTCGTGCAACTCAAAGCCGTCATGCCGAAGAAATCCGACGATGACATCAAGGCCTTGTGGCAGGAACTGGCGAAGAAAGCCGCCTTCGACCCCAGAGAGAATTTCTGATACTGAACCAAGGAGTCACTGACCATGAGCAGTCCCCTGATCGTTCAACTGGACCTGGCAGAATTCTGTGAGGCGACCGACCTGTCGGACGTCTACGTGATCGAAATCGTCGAACACGGCATCCTCGAACCTCAGGGTGCCTTGCCCAGGGATTGGCTTTTTACCGATTACGAACTGGCGCTGGCCAAACGCGCTGCCAAGCTGCGTCATGATCTGGAACTGGATTGGGAAGGTGTAGCCCTGGCGCTTGATTTGCTCGAAGAAGTCCAGCAGTTACGGGCTGAAAACCGGATGCTCAAGCAGCGACTGGGGCGGTTGGTGGTGGAATAGCTTTCATTGCCATAACACTGAACCTGTGGCGAGGGAGCTTGCTCCCGTCGGGCTGCGCAGCAGCCCTTATATGCCAGAATCGCATTGGATTTTTTCGACCGCTGCGCGCTCGAGCGGGAGCAAGCTCCCTCGCCACAAAAGCTCCCTCGCCACAAAAGCTCGCAGGCTACAACCCGCTAGGCCTTCCTGGGCAACACCACCGTAAACAACGTCCCCGCCGCCTCACTGGAGCTGACCTCGATCGTTCCTTTGTGAGCGTCGACCACTTCCTTGACGATAAACAACCCTAACCCCAGGCTGGTGGACGGCTGCCCGACTACTTCATCAGCGCTGCGCACCAGCGGATCGAAGATCGTGCCGATCGCGTCCTCGGCAATCGGCACTCCGTAGTTATGCACCGTCAGGCGGATGCTGTCTGGCATCCCGGTGAGGGTCACCGTTACCTCACGCTTGTTCGTGCCATGCTGCATGGCGTTGCCGATGAGATTTTGCAGCAACTGACCCAGTCGCGAGGCGTCCCAGACGCCGTGGGTATCGCCTTCGATCTTCACCGTCGGATCGCATTCGGGGTTGCCTGCGCAGGCCTGGGCGACCGCCTCGTGCGTCAAGGTGGCCAGGTCCATCGACGCCGGTTCGATCGGCAGGCTTTTGCCCAGGCGACTGCGCACCAGCTCCAGCAAATCGCTGACCATTGCTGCCATATGCAGCGCGCCGTGCTTGATGTTGTTGGCGCAGACCAGTGCATCGCCTTGCAGCGTGGTTTTGCGTAGCAACAACTCGGTGGACATGCTCACCGCCTGCAGCGGCGCGCGCAGGTCGTGGCCCAGGATCGCCAGGAAAATATCCCGCGAACGATTGACCTGTTCGGCGTAGGCCGCGGTGGATTCGGCCAAGGCTTCGTCGATGGCTTCGTTGAACCGGATCATGTCCTGGAAGTAGGTCATGTCCGGGGATTCCAGGCTGCCCACCCACAGGCGAATCACACAGGCGCGCAGGTGGCGGAATTCGCTGGTCATCTGCACCAGATCGAAACCCACGGTATGGCGCAATTCGCCATGGCTGGCGCCGGCCTGGTCCAGGCTCGGGGTCTTCTCCGGACCTTCGCCCTTGGCCTTGGCCATCTGCTCGCCGGTGGTCTGAGGCTTGGTCATGTCCCGCGCGGCGGCTAGCAAAATCGCCTTGGCGTGGTCGCGCAAGGCTACCTGATCCATGTGTTCGGCTGCCGGGGTGATGGTTCTGGCGAACTGTTCCCATTCATCGACGATACGGTCCGCCTGTTGCCTGATGAAATCGGGTAATCGCATGGTGCCGGGTCCTGGTAGGTGAAAGCGAAGCGTGTCGCAATAGTAGACCCTTTGCGGCGGGAGTAAACCTGCCGCAGGGCGGCGGTACGATGCGCCTTTATCGTGTTGAAACACAGGTGCAATTGCGCACTTTTTTCCAGCACCATGGGACCGCACGATCCTGTAGCAGCCTGCGTCCGGCTACGCAGCAGTCGTAAACCTGATTGCAGAATCTACCTGAAGCGCCGCCTCGTCTGAATGGGCGACTTCTTCGCGGCCGAACGCAGCCTCGCAGGCTCGGCCGCCGCTACAGGGCGGTACATATGTAGGCTTTTTCCACAGGGCCGCTGGTTAGGCTGATGGCTCACCCATCAGTCACGGATGACCTGTCATGACCGACTCAACCACACCGCCTTTAACTTCTGAAGGCTCGTTCACCACCGATCTTCGCGGCGTGCACTACGACTTCCTCAAAGACCGCATCCCCCATTGGTTTACCCAGGCGAGCACCCAGCGCCAGACGGAACTGGGCAGCCACGAGTTGCAACTGCCGAACTGGTACCGCAGCGCCACGCCCGAGCAGAGGAAAGCCCTGGCGGACAGCCACAGGCGCTTTCGCGAGACCCTCAACAGCGTCGACTCCAGCCTGGGCCAGATCAAGGACGTGTTCGAGTTTGCCGAGCAGCCGCTCAAGGACGCGATCAAGGCGACCTTCAACCTGGATCTGGACGTCAAAAATGTCTACTTCGCCCGCAAATACGGCCTCAAGGGGCGGGATGATTTGTACGGGGTTTTCATTTTCGATCAGCAACACGACCCGCGCCTGAACACCGAATACCGTGGCATTTCGCTGCTCGAGGCGGCGCTGGCCAACTTCGGACCCGACGAAGAAAAGCCCCTGGCGTGCAACGACTGCCAGATCATCACCACATGGGGCAGTTACGACGACATCTTCCCCACCTTCGAAACGCTCAAGTCACAAGCCGTCGACATCGCTCCCCACGCGTTCGCCAAGCTCTGCCGCACCCTGGACCTGGGGGCGAAATACCAGCAACACATCAAGGACCTCGTGCAACCTGAGGACGACAGCGAGCGCAAGGCCCTGGAACAGGCCCTTGAGGAACACCTGCAACAGCAATTGGCTGTGGCCACCGAAGCCGGTCGCTTGCAATTGGCGATAGGGACCCATGGCGGTATCGAACAGGGCATCGGTGGCGGCGTGTACCGGATGCTTCAGCAAGTGCTGGGCAATGACGGTAGCGCCACGCTGGACGGTCGGCCGGTGACCTTCGCGGCGTTGAAGCTGTTTGACATCGAACTGGTGGGGCCGCTGCTGATCGGACCGAATCGCAAAGAGGCCAATCAGGTCGAGCGCCTGGCGGTGTACCTGCCCAACGACCCCCGGCAGCCGCTCAAGGAATATGCCTCCAGTGGCGAGTTCATGGTGGACCTGCGCACCCGCTTGCACAGCGCCGAATTCCGCCGTTATTTCAGTCAGTTCGTGCCCGTGCGTCAGCAGGGCGTGTTCATCAGCCAGCTGAGCGCGTTGTACAACACCACGAACCTCAGCCTCCATGCGGATTACCCGCTGCAAACCAGGCCGGCGAAGCTGCCGATGGGCGAGGCGGCAATCGAGGGCGAGGTGTGGCAGCAGCTGCGTGAAAACGCGATCAACAGGATCTGCAACGACGCGCGAGCAGTCGCGGTGCCGACCGATGACGAGGACCGTGCCGCGCGCATGGAAAGGCTGCAGAGCTACTTCGACGCCGCCAACAGCGTGTTCAACCTCGCCGCCTTCGTGGTGCCGGTGATCGGCCCGATAATGCTCACCATGGGCGCCGCGCAACTGTGTGACGAGGTGTTCGAGGGCATCGAGGCCTATGAACGGGGCGAGCCGAAGGAAATGTGGGCGCACCTGGCCAGCGTCGCGCTGAACGTGGCGTTCGTCGGTACCGGCGCGGCGGTGCTGCCCAAGGTCCAGGTGTCGAGCGTGGTGGACTCGCTCAAGCAGGTCAGGCTGGCCGACGGCAAACAGAAGCTGTGGAAGCCTGACATGGCGCCGTACAAGGCGTCCGTCACGCTGCCGACCGAGGCCACGCCCAATGAGCAGGGCCTGCATGCCCACGAGGGGCAGACGGTGTTGCCCCTGGACGGTGACCACTACCTGGTGGAGCAGGGCACGGTCGACGGGCAATACCGGATCAAGCACCCGACCCGTGCCGGCGCCTATTCGCCCGAACTCACGCACAACGGCCAGGGCGCCTGGCACCATGAAGCGGAGCATCCGCAGACCTGGGAAGGCGCAACGCTGATGCGCCGGCTCGGCCCGATGGCGCAGGGTTTGAGCGACGCGGAACTGGAACACGTCCGTCAGACCAGCGGTGTCAATGACGATGTGCTGCGTCGGGTGCATGCCAAGGGCGAACCCGTGCCAGCGATCCTGTTGGAAACCCTGAAGAAGTTCAGGGCCCACGGCGAAGCGGTGAAGGTCGCTGAAGGGATCGACAAGAGTCCGTACTCGGTCTACGCGGCGCCCTTGGCCGTCGAGTTGCCGGGCTGGCCGGCGCACAAGGCGATCGAGGCGTTTTCGGCGGATCAACTGAACGGCCCTTCAACCCAGTACGGCAACCCGGATGCTTCAGCGCAAAATACCCTTCAGGTCACGCTGTCGGACGTGATGAGCGGCCGGCTGTTGGAGCGCATCATCACGTTCCTGAGCGAGGACGAGATCAAGGCGCTGCTGCCCCACTACACGCCCAACACGACCGAGCAACGGATCGCCGCCCTGCGCGACCGGCTGCAGGAGCAAGCGCTCAAGGCAAGGGCGCGGATAACCGACAGCCGCTATGCCGAGCGCCAGGCACCTGCCGATCAAGCCGTCGCCGTGGTAAAGCGCGATTTCAGCGGCTTGCCTGCGTCGATGATTCAAGAGTTGCTGATCGACGCCACGCCTGCCGAACTGAGCCGATTGAACAGCGAACGGCGCGTACCGCTGCGCATCGCCGAGGGCGCTCGCCGGTTGCAGCAGCAAGTGCGTCTGAGCCGCGCCGCCGAGGGCTTGTCCATGGAAGCTCTGGCCAACAAGGACACCGAGACCCTGGCGCTCAATACGCTGGCGGCCTTGCCGGGCTGGTCGAGCGATCTGCGCATCGAGGTGCGTGAGGGTGACCTCGAGGGCGAGTTGCGCGCCAGTGTCGGCCCCGAAGACGCCAGCGAGCGCAAGGTGCTGGTGCGCCGGGGCGACGGCCGCTACGAGGCCCGCACCGACCGCGACGAACACCTGCATGGCATCGACGATCTGTTCAGCTCGCTGCAGCACGCCTTGCCCGATCGCCACCGCAAGGCGATTGGCCTGCCTGAAGTTTCCCAAGGCGCGCAATTGAAAGCGAAAATCATCGAGCATCAGTTGAGCCCGGATCAACTGCGGCCGCTGCTGAAGATGCAACCGCGTCGAAACCCATTCTTCAGGGCGCCCATGCGCCTGTCGGGCGAGCGCATCGGTTACCCCCTGAGCGATCACCCGGACGTTCCCCAGTGGCATAAAAGGCTCAGGGCGCGGATTCGCAAGTTGTATCCCACCATGGAGGAGGCGGAGCTCGAACAGCATGTCGCGACCATGGTGGCCGAAGGCGACGAACTGTTGAGGCTCCGTGAGCGCGAGTTCGGCGGGCTCTTCAACACCTTGCGCAACTGGCAACGGGAGCTTTTGGAAAGTGCATCGGCACAAGAGCGATCGACCCGTGCCTTTCGCCGAAAACAGCGCGCGCGCAAAGCGATCAGCGAGGCTTTGCTCGAGGCCTGGCGGTACGAAGGGCCGTTGGACTTTGACAATACCGGGTTGCCTCAAGGGCAATACCTCGACCTGTCGAACGTCAAATTGTATGACCAACTCGATGAGTTGCCGCCGCTGGCAGCGAATTTCGATCACGTCACCTACCTGAATGTGTCCGGCACCGGCATCGTCGATAACGCCAACGGTTTTTTGCGAAACTTCAAGCGCTTGCGCAAGCTGGACATGAGCAATAACGAATTGGTCGAGTTGCCGGAGAACCTGGGGCGAATGGTGCGCCTGACGGACCTGGACCTGTCGGAAAACCTGATCAAGCTCGATCCGCCGGCGGTCGCTCAATTGCGCCAGTTGCAGCATCTACGCTACCTGGGACTTGAGGTCAATCCGCTGGAGTTGTCGCCGGACATCAGTCAGATGCCGGATCTGCAGCGGGTTTTGTTGGCCGTGACCGGCATCGATGGCTGGCCGGTGGGTGTGTTCGATCAGCCACGGCCGCGCACTTTCTATCTGGATTTGAGCGGCAATGAAATCCGCAACATTCCACAGGTGGCGCGGGGGACGGCGCAGGCGGAGATCGTCGCGCGTACGGTCATCAGCGAGGAACCGGCGGCGATTTCCGCACAGAACCTGCAAAGGGTCAGGGACTATGCCGAGTCCGTCGGGTTCGATCCGGTTCGGCCGATCCCGGCCCAAGGTGTGCTCGACAGTTCGCGATGGACCGCGGGACTGACAGAGCAACAATGGAAGGCCAAGCAGAACGCGTGGGCGGATCTTGAACGGGAAGCGGGGTCGGAGGCGTTTTTCCGCGAGTTGAGGAAGCTGTCGCAGTCGGCCGATGCCCTGTCCAAAGACGAAAAGGCCAACGCCGAATTGTGCGACAGGGTCTGGCAAATGATTGAAGCGGCTGTCGCGAACAAGGAACTGCGCACGACCCTGTTCAACATGGCCACCGCCCCGGGGACCTGTGTCGACGCCAGCTCGCTTCTGTTCAATACCATGGGTGTCGAGGTCCTGGTTTACCAGGCTTATGAACTGGGCAAGATCGACCTGACCGAAGCTCGTTTGCTGGAGCTGGCCAGAGGCAAATCTCGTCTGGATGAGCTGGGCAAGATTGCGTCCGAGCGGGTTGAGGCATTGCAGGCCGAAGGGTTCCACCATGTCGAGTTCGATGAGCTTGGGGCACCGGTTCCCCACTATGACGCCGCGGGCAATCTGCTCGACGATATCGATCATGTGGAAATCCATTTGACCTACCCCACGCAGTTGGCCGAGCGCCTGGATTTGCCGTGGCAGTCCAGGGAAATGGCGTACCGGGCAACCCAGGTTACGCAGCAAATGGTGGAGGACGCCTACGTGCGCGTGTTGGCAAAGGAGGAGGGATCGCTGTTGCAGGCTCAGCTGGCTGAACAGCCCTTCTGGGAGAACTACCTGCATCAGGTTTATGCGCAGGAGATCAAGGCGCTGCGGGCCAGGGGCGAGCAGTTGCTGGACTTGCAGGCTGCGCAGCAGGAGTGGCTGGACACCGATTCCGGTGTGCACAAAATTTACTGGCGCTCGGAAATCACCCGCCTGGCGGAACTGCTCGGCAAGCCGGCCAGCGAGGTGAAACCGGGGATGGTCATGAGCGATGAAGAGTACACCGCCGAGATGAGCGACCTGGGGGTGCGGGAGAAAGCGCTGATGTTCAAACTGACCGGTGAAGCCATGCAGCGGCACAAGTTGCAGCGGGTAGAGATGCCCTTCAAGGTCGAAGGCCTGTAGGAGCGAGGATGCTCGCGATGAATGCGCCGGCAGCGCGGGCATTCAGACAGCCCGCGTCATCGTTGACCTCCATCGCGAGTGAACTCGCTCCTGCAAGGCGTTCGTTCAGAACAGGAAATACCGCTGGGCCATCGGTAGGGTTTCTGCCGGTTCGCACCACAGCAGAACGCCATCGGCCTTGACCTGATAGGTCTGCGGATCGACGTCGATGTTCGGCAGGTAATCGTTGTGGATCAGGTCGGTTTTCTGCACGTCGCGGCAACCCTTGACCACAGCGATTTTTTTCTTCAAGCCCAAGGTTTCGGCAAGACCGGCCGCTTGCGCCGCCTGGCTGATGAAGGTCAGGCTGGTGGCGTGCAGCGAGCCGCCGTAGCTGGCGAACATCGGGCGGTAATGCACCGGTTGCGGCGTCGGAATCGAGGCATTCGCGTCACCCATCAGGCTCGCCGCAATGGCGCCGCCCTTGAGAATCAGCGTCGGCTTGACCCCGAAAAACGCCGGCCGCCACAGCACCAGATCCGCCCATTTACCCACCTCCACCGAGCCCACCTCATGGCTGATGCCGTGGGTGATCGCCGGGTTGATGGTGTACTTGGCGATGTAGCGTTTGGCGCGGAAGTTATCGTTGCCTGCGCCGTCGCCGGGCAGCGGACCACGCTGTTTTTTCATCTTGTCGGCGGTCTGCCAAGTGCGGGTGATGACTTCGCCGACCCGGCCCATGGCCTGGCTGTCGGAGCTGATCATCGAGAACGCACCGAGGTCGTGGAGGATGTCTTCGGCGGCAATCGTCTCGCGGCGGATGCGACTCTCGGCGAAGGCCACGTCTTCGGCAATGCTCGGGTCCAGGTGGTGGCAGACCATCAGCATGTCCAGGTGTTCGTCGATGGTGTTGCGGGTGAACGGCCGGGTCGGGTTGGTCGAGCTCGGCAATACGTTGGCGAAACCGCAGGCCTTGATGATGTCCGGCGCATGACCGCCGCCCGCGCCTTCGGTGTGATAGGTGTGGATGGTGCGGCCCTTGAACGCGGCGAGGGTGGTTTCGACGAAACCGGATTCGTTGAGGGTGTCGGTGTGGATCGCCACCTGCACGTCGTACTGGTCGGCGACGCTCAGGCAGTTGTCGATGCTCGCCGGGGTGGTTCCCCAGTCCTCGTGCAGCTTGAGGCCGATGGCGCCGGCCTTGACCTGTTCGATCAAGGGTTCCGGCAGGCTGGCGTTGCCCTTGCCGGTCAGGCCGATGTTCATTGGGAAGGCGTCTGCCGCCTGGAGCATGCGCGCCAGGTGCCAGGGCCCCGAGGTACAGGTGGTGGCATTGGTGCCGGTGGCCGGGCCGGTGCCGCCGCCGATCATGGTGGTGACGCCGCTCATCAGCGCTTCTTCGATCTGCTGCGGGCAGATGAAGTGGATGTGGGTGTCGATGCCGCCAGCGGTGAGGATCATGCCTTCACCGGCGATGACTTCGGTGCCGGCGCCGATGGCGATGGTCACGTTCGGTTGCACGTCCGGGTTGCCCGCTTTGCCGATCCCGGCCACGCGCCCGTCCTTGAGGCCGACGTCGGCCTTGACGATGCCCCAGTGGTCGATGATCAGCGCGTTGGTGATCACCGTGTCGACCACCTCGGCGGCGAGCAACTGGCTCTGCCCCTGGCCATCGCGGATGACTTTGCCGCCACCGAATTTCACTTCTTCGCCGTAGGTGGTGAAGTCCTGCTCCACTTCGATCCACAGCTCGGTATCGGCCAGGCGCACCTTGTCGCCGACGGTGGGACCGAACATGTCGGCATAGGCTTGACGGGAAATCTTCATTCGTTCGCCTTGAGATTCAATTGAATTTGAAACCGCTCGCTGCGCTCACTATCGCGGGCAAGCCCGTTCCCACAGGGAACACCGCAAACCTGTGGGAGCGGGCTTGCCCGCGAAGAGGCCGGTACAGACAACAAAAAGCCTACAGGTCACCCATGATCCGCCCGGCGAAGCCGAACACCCGGCGATGCCCGGCCAGGTCCACCAGTTCCACCTCGCGGCTCTGCCCCGGCTCGAAGCGCACGGCGGTGCCGGCGGGGATGTTCAGGCGCATGCCGCGGCTGGCGGCGCGGTCGAAGGCGAGGGCGTCGTTGGTTTCGAAAAAGTGATAGTGCGAGCCGACCTGGATCGGCCGGTCGCCGCTGTTGGCCACCGTCAGGCTGATCGTGCGGCGGCCTGCGTTGAGTTCGATGTCGCCGGGCTGGATCTGATATTCACCGGGAATCATCAATGGGCTCCTTGGAGAATCTTGTAATAGAGGGCAGTCGGTTTGTAGCGACCGCTCGGGTCGCAGGCGTAGTCGGGGATTTCACCGGCACGGGTATACCCCAGCGCCTTGTAGAAGTCTTCGGCGGGGGAACCCGCCTCGGTGTCGAGGTAGAGCATGCCGCGCTTGAGCTGCAGCGCCGCCTGCTCCAAAGCCGACATCAACTGCTGGCCCAGGCCACGGCGCCGCGCATGCTCGCGCACCAGCAGCTTCTGCACCTCGGCGCGATTCAGGCCGTTGGCTTTCTGGCACAAGGTCAACTGCACGCTGGCCTGCACCTGTTCATCCTTGACCACCACCCACAGCAACACATTGCCCTTGTTCAGGTTGTCCTGGACTTCATCGAAATAGGCGCAGGCCTGGGCGGCATCCAGATCGGCCATGAAGCCAACGCTGGCGCCATAACCGACCGCATCGAGCAGCAGGTCGATCAGACCCTGACGATAATGCGCAAAGCTTTCAACGTTGACGCGTCGCAGTTGGGCGGGGTTCATCAGGCATTACTCCTTGCCGGCGCTCGGGGGTTCAGCGCCAGGGTTGAGGGTCAGTTGCATGAAGGTCAGGTCCAGCCAGCGCCCGAACTTGGTGCCCACCTGGGGCATTTGCCCGGTGGTCACGAAGCCTGCGCGCTCGTGCAGGCGAATGGACGCGGCGTTGCCGCTTTCGATGGCAGCGACCATCACGTGCTTGCCGCAACCTTTGGCGCGCTCGATCAGTACGTCCATCAGTTTCGGCCCCAGGCCGTTGCCGCGCTGGTCGCTGCGCACGTAGACCGAGTGCTCGACGGTGTGGCGAAAACCGTCGAACGGCCGCCAGTCACCGAATGAAGCGTAGCCCAGCACCGCGTTGTCGGCGTTGACGATCACCAGGATCGGGTAGCTTTGTGATTGCCGGGCGCTGAACCAGGCCTGGCGGTTGCCCAGGTCCACGGCCTGTTCATTCCAGATCGCAGTGGTGTTGAGCACGGCGTCGTTGTAGATGTCGCGGATCGCCGGCAGGTCGGCGTGCACGGCATCGCGAATGGTGTAAGTCATGGCGTGGCCTCAAGCGATCGGTTGATGGACGGTGACCAGTTTGGTGCCGTCAGGGAAGGTGGCTTCGACCTGGATCTCCGGGATCATTTCCGGGATGCCTTCCATCACTTGTTCGCGGTTGAGCAGGGTGGTGCCGTAGTGCATCAGCTCGGCCACAGTCTGGCCGTCACGGGCGCCTTCGAGCAGCGCCGCGGAGATATAGGCCATGGCTTCCGGGTAATTGAGTTTCACGCCGCGGGCCAATCGCCGCTCGGCGACGAGGCCGGCGGTGAAGATCAGCAGCTTGTCTTTTTCGCGTGGGGTCAGGTCCATCGTAGACATCCATCAAGGCAGATAAAAAATTCGGATCTGTTAACGCATGACCCTGTGGGAGCGGGCTTGCTCGCGAATGCGGTGTGTCATGGGACATCAATGTTGTTTGATAC
>NZ_LYVP01000012.1 GCF_001984065.1 Pseudomonas sp. KK4 | reverse complement strand
GCGGCTGGATGTGCTGCCGCCTTCGCGAGCAAGCCCGCTCCCACAGGGGGGTTGCGGTGATGCTTTAAGGGGTGTCCGGCTGGTTGGCCGGGTGCGCCTTGATGAATGCCGGGTGGTTGGCCGCCAGCTCAGCCACTCGGCAGATTCGTGGGTAGGCTTCAAGGGAAATGTTGAAGCGTTCGGCGGCGTACAACTGAGGGATCAGGTACACGTCCGCCAGGCCCGGCTCATTGCCAAAGCAAAACCCTTGGTCGCCAATCAACTGCTCCACTGCCGCCAGCCCTTGGCTGATCCAGTGACCGATCCACTGGACCACCTGCGGCTCGTCATGCCCCAACTGCCGCAGCCGATTGAGCACGCTGACGTTGTGCAGCGGGTGCACATCGCAGCCGATCAGCGCCGCGACGCCACGCTCATGGGCGCGGGCGGCGAAGTCTTTGGACAGCAGCGGCACCTGTGGATAACGTTCCTCCAGGTACTCGATGATCGCCGGTGACTGGATCAACAGGTCACCTTCATCGGTGCGCAAGGCCGGCACGCGACCTTGCGGGTTGATGCCCAGGTAGGCCGGCTGGCGATGTTCGCCACCGGCCGGCGCGATCAGGTTGACCGGCAACGCCTGGTAATCCAGCCCCTTCAACGCCAATGCGATGCGTACCCGGTACGACGAGGTCGACCGGTAGTAGGTATAGAGTTCCATGCTCCGCTCCCCTTAGCGCGCCGCCAACACTTTACCGCGGCATTCACCGAAACCGATGGAGGCAAAACCCTCGCGGCTGCAACGGCCCCGCAGGATGATCTCGTCGCCGTCTTCGAGGAACTTGCGCACCTCGCCCGAGGCCAGTTCGATCGGCTTCTTCCCGCCCTCGGTGATTTCCAGCAGGCTGCCGAACTGACCGCTTTGCGGCCCCGACAGAGTGCCCGACCCGAACAGGTCACCGGCCTGCAACTGGCAGCCGTTGACACTGTGGTGCGCGACCATTTGCGCCACGGTCCAGTACATGTATTGGGCGTTGCTCAACGTCAGGCGATGGGCTGGCAGGTTCTGTTCGCGCATGGCTTCGGTCAGCAGCAGCACCTCCAGTTCGATGTCGAAGCCACCCTCGGCCTGATCGCGCTGATCGAACAGGTACGGCAGCGGCTGCGGATCACCTTCCGGGCGCGCAGCCTGGGCACGACGGAACGGCGCCAGTGCCTCGGCCGTCACCACCCAGGGCGAAATGCTGGTGATGAAGCTTTTCGACAGGAACGGCCCCAGCGGCTGGTATTCCCAGGCCTGGATGTCTCGTGCGGACCAGTCGTTGAGCAGACAGAAACCGGCGATGTGATCGGCGGCATCACCGATGGCAATCGAGTCGCCCATCTCGTTGCCCTGGCCGATCCAGATGCCCAGTTCCAGTTCGTAGTCCAGGCGCGCGCAGGGGCCGAAAGTCGGTTCGCTCTGGCCGGCCGGCAAGGTCTGCCCCTTGGGGCGGCGCACGTCGGTGCCTGATGGGCGAATGGTCGAGGCGCGGCCGTGGTAGCCGATCGGCACGTACTTGTAGTTCGGCAGCAAGGGGTTGTCGGGACGAAACAGTTTGCCGACGTTCTGCGCGTGTTCGATGCCGACGTAGAAGTCGGTGTAGTCGTTGATTTTCGCGGGCAGATGCATCTGGCAATCAGCCGCCAGAGGCAGCAGTTTTTTGCCCTGGGCTTCGATCTTGCCGTGCAGGGTGCTGCCCTCTTTGAGCAATTCGATCAAGCGTTCGCGCAGCGCGACACGTGCCTCACGGCCCAGTTCGAAGAAGGCATTGAGCTGGCCGTCACGGGTGGCCTGGACCGCGGTTTTCGCCGCGCCTTCGAACAGCCCGGCGTCGAGCGCAGCCTGCAGATCGAAAATATGTTCGCCGATGGCCACGCCGCTGCGAGGCGCCGAACCGTTGATGCTGAACACCCCCAGCGGCAGGTTCTGCAGCGGGAAATCGGCATGGTCGTTGGCCGAAGCAACCCAGCTGCGAGTGATGGAAGTCTGCGTCATGGGTTATCTCCGGGTCGGGTCGAAAGTCGCGGGCAGCGTGGCCCAGCAGGCGTCGTAATTGGGTTGCAGTTGTGGGCATTCGAGGGCGAACCGGCTCGGGCGCAGCACTTGGCTGGTCTCGAACATGAAGGCCATGGTGTTGTCGATTTTCCCAGGCTTGAGCTCGGCGTTGATCGCCTTGGTGCAGGTCTCGCCATCCGGGCCGTGGGCGCTCATGCAGCTGTGCAGCGAGGCGCCGCCGGGGACGAAACCTTCGGCCTTGGCGTCGTACTCGCCCTGGATCAGGCCCATGAATTCGTTCATCAGGTTGCGGTGGAACCACGGCGGCCGGAAGGTGTTCTCGGCGACCATCCAGCGTGGCGGGAAGATCACGAAATCGAGGTTGGCCAGGCCATGGACGCTGGTCGGCGAGGTCAGGACGGTAAAGATCGACGGGTCCGGATGATCGAAGCTGACAGTGCCGATGGTGTTGAACAGGCGCAGGTCATATTTATACGGCACGTTGTTGCCGTGCCAGGCCACAACGTTGAGGGGCGAGTGATCGAGTTCGGTGCCCCACAACTGGCCGAGGAATTTCTGCACCAGGGTGGTCGGTTGCGTGAGGTGTTCGTAGTGCGCCACCGGGGTCAGGAAGTGCCGCGGATTGGCCAGGCCATTGCTGCCGATCGGCCCCAGGTCCGGCAGGCGCAGCGGTGCGCCGTGGTTCTCGGCGATGTAGCCCCGGGCCTGCGCATCGAGCAATTCAATGCGGAATTTCAGGCCCCGTGGCAGCACGGCGATTTCCAGCGGTGCCAGTTCCAGCACGCCGAGTTCAGTGGCGATGCGCAGGCGGCCCATTTGCGGCACCAGCAACATTTCGCCGTCGGCATTGAAGAACACCCGTTCCATCGACTGGTTGGCGCGGTACTGGTAGATGCTGATGCCGGCCGGTTTATCCGCCGCGCAGTTGGCAGCCATGCTGACCAGGCCATCAACGAAATCCGTCGGCTCGGAAGGCATGTCCAACGCATTCCAGCGCAGACGATTGGGGGTCACTTCACCCAAGGGTCCGCCGGCCAGTTGCCGTTCCAGTTTGACGAACGCCGGGTGATTGGCCGAAGGCTGGATACGGTACATCCAGGTCCGCCGCGCTTCGCTGCGCGCCATGGTGAAGGCGGTGCCGGAAAACAGCTCGGTGTAGAGGCCATACGGGGCTTTTTGCGGGGAGTTCTGGCCGACCGGCAGGGCGCCGGGCAACGCTTCGCTGCTGAATTCGTTGCCGAAGCCCGACTGATAGGCCAGCGCTGGCGACGTTGAATCAAGGTTCATGAAACCTCCTGAACACAGAACAGGTCGTGGCCATCGCTCTGGAGAAGAGGTGTAGGCCCGCCAAAATTGTTTTTATCGTAATTCAATTACGAATAACGTAATTTGATTGGCAATGACCGTCAAGCTATAAAGACGCCCATTCATCCTCGGAACCCTCATCGCCACCATGGAAAAGCCCGCCAGCGACAGCAACGGTAAACAGAAAGTCCGCTCCGCCGAGGTGGGCACCGACATCCTCAAGGCGCTGGCCGAGCTGTCGCCTTCGACCTCACTCTCGCGCCTGGCCGAACACGTGCAGATGCCGGCAAGCAAGGTGCATCGCTATTTGCAGGCGCTGATCGCCAGTGGCTTTGCCGAGCAGAATCCGGCGACCAACCATTACGGCCTGGGCCGCGAAGCCCTGCGCGTGGGGCTGGCAGCACTTAACAGTATGGACGTGCTGAAAGTCGCCGCCCTGCCACTGGCCGAACTGCGCGACGACTTGAACGAAACCTGCTTCCTGGCGGTGTGGGGCAACCAGGGTGCGACTGTGGTCCGCATCGAGCCGGCGGTGCGGGCGGTCACGGTGGTGACGCAGTTGGGCTCGGTATTGCCATTGCTCAGTTCTTCGACGGGGTTGGTGTTTGGCGCTTATTTGCCCAGGCGCGAAACCGTGGAGCTGCGTGAGCAGGAATTGCAGGCCCACAGTGCCCACGCGCTGGCGGACGATCAGGCCTATGCCACGATGTGCGAGCAGATTCGCGGACGCGGCCTGCACCACGTGCATGGCTTGCTGATGCCGGGTGTGGATGCCCTGTCGGCACCGGTGTTCAACGCGATGGGCAATGTCGTGGCGGTGTTGACGGTGGTGGGGCCGACGTCGCTGTTTCATGCCGACGAAGACGGCCCTGCGGCGAAACGCTTGCTGACGGCCAGTCGTGCGGTGAGCTGGCGGATGGGTTTTGAGCCCGACAAAGCGCCCCTTGCCTGATGGCTACATTGTGGTGAGGGATTTATCCCCTCACCACAGAGTGGTCATCGCTTGCTCTATCTAACCCTGGGCGATCAGACCCAGTTTCTTCGCCATCGCCACCGCTTGCGTGCGACGCTCCACGCCCAATTTGCTGTGAATACGCCGCGCATGGGTCTTGACCGTGTGCAATGAGATGAACAACTGCTCGGCGATCTGCTGATTGGAGTTGCCCTGGGCGATCAGGCCCAGTACCTCCAACTCCCGCCCGCTCAACGGGCTGGCATCGGTTGACACCTCAGGGTCGTCGTCCACACCCAGGCGTGCGAGCAATGCCGGTTGACGCAGCCGCAGTTCGCTCAAGGCCTGCTGCAGATGGCAACGCCTCACCAGTTCCAGCCCCGCCTGCAACGCCGACTTGGCCAATGCCGGCTCACCGATCAGGTCCGCCACTTCGCAGATCGCCAGTTGCAATTCAGCCTCCAGCGCCAGCATTCCCTGGCGTTGCGCGTGTGCGAGCAACACCCTGAGCCGCGTGAGCGGTTGCTGCGTCAGGTGCAGTTGAGTCTCGGCGAGCACCAGCAAGTATTCGACCCGGGCGATCAACCCCACCGTCGCCGGCGGCGCCTGTCGCGCATGGGGCCCGCGATAGTGGCGCAGTACGCGCGTCAGCGCTTCATGGGCCAGTTGCGGCCGCCCCTGCTGCAACCAGAAATGACTGCTGATTTGCAGTAACACACCGCGATACACCGTGTCGGGAATCTGCCGTTGCTGCATCAATCGTTCAGCATCACGCAGACGGTCGAACGCCCGTGCGTAATCCCGTTGATTCGCCGCCACCTGGGCTTGCCCGAGAAACCCGTACAACGCCCGCTTGTCCTGACTGTATAAACAATCCTGCAGACCACTGTGAAAGCGCTCGGCAGCCATTTCGTCCTGCCCCTGACACAGCGCCAGCCTCCCGCGGCGCAGGGCAATGCGCCCCAGCAACGGTGTCGGTCGATCGGCTTGGCGGCTCAACCGCTCATGCACATCGGCCAACAGGCTTTCGGCGCGTCGGGCAGCACCGCGCTGCTCCAGCAACTGAGCATGATCGAGTTCGAGCAAGCCTTCGAACAGCAGCGAACCTTGCGCCCGGGCCAGGCACAGCGCCTCGCGGTTCAACGCCTGCGCGCCATCCAGTTCGGCGCTGAGCAGTGCCTGCTGGGTCAGCCCCGACAGGCACAACAAACGCGCCGGCCAGGCCTCGGCGCTTAACTCGGCCAACGCCTCGACAAAGTGCTCGCGAGCCGCCGCCATGCGCCCCTGTAAATGCAGCAGCCAGCCTTGTTGCGCCTGCCAGCGTGCGAGCAACTGCCGCTGCAAGGCCGCCGTCGGTTGCGGAGCGAAGCGTGCCAGTTGCTCGATGCACAATGCCGCCTGATCGAACCGACCGGCAAACAGCAGCGCCCCGGTAATCAGCCCCACCAGCTGTGGCGAAATCAGTGTCAGCTCCTGGCCCTGACGCTCATGCAGATTCAGTAACAGACGCACGTTTTCCCGCTGGAACAGATGCTCGAAGTTGAAGTGCTGCAACAGGCTGACTGCCACCTCGTACTCCTCTGCCAGCAGTGCCTGTTCGAACGCGCCCTGCCAGTCTTCCTCGGCGCAGAACCATTGGCACGCGCGCCGATGCCAGGAGCGCCCGGCCGCGCCTTGTGCTTCGCGCATGGCCCGGGCCAGCGGCACAAAGACGCGCAACCAGTCGCTGGAATCATCCCAGGGCTCGATGAAACACCCCATGTCTTGCAAGGTCTGCAACCACTGCGCGCCCTCCCCTGCGCCGAACAGGTGTTCGCACAGGCCGGCATTGAAACGCGGCAAGTGAGCCAGTACCTGCCAGGCTTCCACCAGTTCCGCCGACAAGGTGTTGAACAACTCATGCTGCAAATAATCGAGCAGCATCGCCGAACGTCCGGGCCTGTCCTGTCCTGCGGCCCACTGACAACCGTCAAGCAAAGCAATGCGCACACCGGCGCACCATCCACCGCTGCGCTGGACGATTCTCCTGGCTACGCTGCCGGCCCGCGAGGGTTCGAGATGGCTGAGCAACTGCTCCACTTCGCTCTCATCAAGCGCCAGCGCCGCACCGTCGCACTCGTACAACTCATCATCGAGCAATAACCGCGGCCAGTTGCAGGTTGGTCGTCGGCGCGAACTCAGCCACCAGCTCAACGCCGGATTGCTGATGGTCAGTAATCGGTCGAGCAGTCGGTCGAGCTCGGGGTGAGCGATACGGCAGTAATCATCGATGAACAGCCAGGTCGGCGTTTGCACCCGGGCCAGGTGCTCCTGCACTGCCGGCTCATCGGCGCCGGCGCCCCCCAGTATTTGCGCCAGCCGTTGCAGAAAATCGGCAACAGTTGGCGACTCTCCCGACAACGGCAACCAATGCACCGCACACTCGGCCGGCGCGCGCAGCAGGCACTCGGTCAACAACGCACTTTTGCCACTGCCGGCCGGTGCGCAGAGCAATTTGACCCGAGCCCTGGAAGCCAGCAACGGTTCGGCCAACCGCTCGCGGGACAGGTGATGGGAAGGCAAGCGAGGCAGAAATCCAGGACGGTCCAGACACGTCGTCATGGCAGTCATAGTGGTGCGCCTTTTTATAGTTGTGGCGCCACCCTAGCCCCCTCCAAAGCGCTTGTTGAAGAAGTATTCAGCAGGCTGATTTGCAGCCATAAAAAAGGTGACCGTAAAGTCACCTTTTTGTGTAAGAGGCTGTAGGAAAACTACCTCACACCTGTGCTCCGCAGCGCTGCTGGCGTGTAGTCCCCGGCTTTTGCCTCGATGTTGAATTCGAAGCTGCGCTTCTCTTCGTTCTTCATTCCCAGGGCGATGTAGCGACCGGCAATCAGGTCATACAACGCTTCGACGGTGTAGGCCGGCACCTGGTGATCGTAGTAGAACTGCGCATGCCCTTCGGCCACCCGCCACAACTGGCCGCGACCGTCGTAGTGATCGGCCAGCGCTACTTGCCAGGTGTCTTCGTCGATGTACATGTGGCGCTTGGCGTACACGTGGCGCTCGTTGGGCTTGACCGTGGCCACCACTTCCCACACCCGGTGCAATTCATAGCGGGTCAGGTCCTGATTGATATGGCCGGCCTTGATCACATCGGTGTATTTGAGGTCAGGCGAGTCGAGCTTGTAGCTGTTGTACGGGATGTACATTTCCTTTTTGCCGATCAGCTTCCAGTCGTAGCGGTCCGGCGCGCCGGAAAACATGTCGAAGTTGTCGGTGGTGCGCAGGCCGTCGGACGAAGTGCCCACACCGTCATAGGCCACTTGCGGTGCACGTCGCACCCGGCGCTGGCCGGCGTTGTAGATCCAGGCCTTGCGCGGTTCCTGCACCTGATCGAGGGTCTCGTGCACCAGCAGCACGTTGCCCGCCAGGCGCGCCGGCGCCGTCACTTCCTGTTTGAAATAGTTGAGCACGTTGTCATCGCTGCCCGGCTTCAGATCCCCCAGCAGCGAGGGCACAGCCACCTCGTCCTTGAAGCGAATGACGGTGAAGTCGCCATTGGATTGCGGTGTGGCCTGGGTGATGGTGCGACGCAGGTTGCCGCCGTGATAACGGGTGATGTGGTTCCAGATCACCTCGACCCCGTTCTTCGGAATCGGGAAGGCGTAATAGCGGTTGCCGGTAAAATTGGCCAGGCCATTACCGTCGTTGACCGGGGTGACATTCAACGCGCTGCGCTTGGCCGACTCGTAGATTTCCGGTGGCAGTGCGGCGGTGCGATGGGTGGGGTAGACCGGAATTTTGTAGGTCTCGGGGTAACGTTTGAACATCGCGACCTGCCCGTCAGAGAGCTTGTCCTTGTACTTGTCGACGTTAGCCGCGGTGATGATGAACAGGGGTTTTTCGTTGGCGAACGGGTCCGCCAGGAAACCCTTGCTGTCCACCGCGCCGGCGTTTTTCGGGATGCCACCGGTCCAGGCTGGAATCGAGCCGTCGGCGTTACCGGCCTTCTCGGCCCCCAATGGCGTGAGGCTGGTGCCCAGTTTGTTGGCTTCTTCCGGCGAGACCGCCGCCATCACGTTGACCGCCAGCAGGCTCAGGGCCAGGGCAGTGCCGAGTTGCAGAATCGTCTTGCGCATCGCATTCATCCTTTTCAGCCAGATCAGAAGTTCACGCCAAAGCTCAACGCCACGAAGTCGCGGTCTTCGAGCACGTTGTAGTCACCCCCGAAAAAGTCGGTGTAACTCAGGCTAGCGGTGTAGGTGTTGCGGTAGTCGGCATCGACGCCGACGCTGATGGCCTTGGCGCCTTCGTTGAACAGCCCGTTGGGGCCGTAACCGGCGACGTCGTGGGACCAGGACAGATTGGGTTTGAAGTTGATGCCGGCGATGACGTTGTTGTAATCGAGGATCGCCCGGGCGCGGTAACCCCAGGAAGTCGAGGTCACGAAGCCGTCGGTATCGCCGCCGAAACCGTACTGGCCATACACCGAGTCGCGGCCGTAACGCAGTTTGCTGCGGGCCTCCAGGCCACCGACATGCACCACTGCCGCTTCGCCCACCAGGGTCAGGCGATCGGCGCCGGCGATCTGGTCGATGAAGTGCGTGAGGGTGCTCTGCACCTGTGTCACTTCCTTGCGACGGTAGCCTTTATTGTCGGCGCCGGGCGAGGAGGCAATCGGCGATGCCGCGCCGCCGGCGATCGGGTTGAGCATCGCCAGGGTCAGGTCGGTGCTGTTGATCTGCACCGGCAAGTTAGGGCGATAGCTGATCTCACCGGACCACGCGGTGCCGGTGGACAGGGTGGTGGAGAAACTCGCGCCATACAGGCGAATGTCTTCCGGGTACTCGAGGTAATATTGACCGCGACCGAGCATCACGCTTTGTGCCAGGCCCGTACCGCTGCCGGGAGCGATCCGGTTGGCGGCGGCGACGATCCCGGGAATGCTCGCCAGCGTGCTGAGCCCCGCCGTTGTGGTACCGACATTCGGCGTGCGGCTGTGGTAGTTCATGAAGTACAGGCCGTACTCGGTGTCATCCCCCAGCCAGCGCAACGCCGTGCCCCACTGCCCTGAATCCCGGGCGTCGCGGTCACCGCCGCGCGGCACCACCACCCCCTCGCGGGTGACCTCGAAGCCCTGGCCAAACGCCGCGGCAATCGGCTGCAAGGGTGCGATTGCCGGGTTGGCGACGGTGTAGCCCTTGGTGCAGCCATCGGCCGCCACGTCGACACCGAAGAAGGTGCCGCAGTTGTCGAGGACGGTCTGGTCCCATTCGAGTTGATAGAAACCTTCGACGGTCAGCTTGTCGGTCAGGCCTTGGGAAGCGAACAGCATGTTGACCGGGATCAGACCTTCCTTGATCTCGGCACCGGGACGACGAAACGCGGAGACGTCCACCGGGTTGATGCTGTTGATCGAGTTGCCGATGAAGGTGCTCTCCCCCCAACTGACCACCTGCTTACCGGCGCGCACCGTGCCCGGCAGATCGGCGATGGAGTAGTTGTGATAGACGAAGGCATCGAGGATTTGCCCGCCGCTGGACTTGGCGCCCTCCTTGCGATTGTGATCGCTGATCGGCTTGAACGGCCGATCCTCATCCTTGAGCTCGAAGTCGTACCAGTACTTGCCACGGACAAACATGCCGGTGTCGCGGTACTTCAATTCGAGGTCGTGAATGCCCTTGAAGATCTTCGAGAAGGTCTCGCCCTTCTTGAAGTTCAAGCGCCCGTCATCACCGGTCGACGCCTGCCCGCTGCCGCCATTGACGGTGCCCACCAGCGAGTCATCGGCATCGCGCATGCCCCAACTCGCCCCCACGGACAGCGAAGAGTCGAACGTGCCTTCGATCTCGCCAATGTTGAAAGAAACAGCCTGCGCCTGGGCACAGCAGCCCAAGGCAACCGCAACGGCCAGTGCCTGCGGCGTGAAGATGGCGCGCATTGTTGTTTTTGTCATGCGTCTTCCCCGGTGAGTGACAGAAGGCCTCACCCTACTGCCGCGTGCCGGGGGCGATAAGCGCACCAAGGAGGTATTCGTGATGTACCTCTAAAGGATGATCGGGGCTGTGGAGCGGGGTTTTGCGCGGAGCATGGACGTCCGCAATGGCGCCCCATCAATGGAACGCATGGACGCAGAACCTGTAGCCCATTCGACTGTTGCCCGCCCTGTAATAGTGCATGTCAGGAATCGCTATTTTTCGACCGTGGCCCAGGCCTTACTCTGACCTGGCTTTCAGGAAACATCCAAAGCACCGGCAACGACAGCCCCCCACCTCGCCGTCCGCGCCATATTTCAGATGATTTGAAAAATTTCGAGTCATCGCCCCGTGTACACCGACGTTGATTTTGTAGCTCCTGGATCCAACGTCTGCTTCGGCCGCTGCGTTTGCAGCGGCCTTTTTTATGGGCGGGGGCGCAGAGAGGGTAATCGGAAGGATGGCAGGTCCCAGGCAGGCCCTGCGCGGCGAAAATGGGTTATAGCGAGTACTTCTGCAAATTCCCCATCATCTCTTTCAACGCCTCGATATTGTCCTTCGGATGCGCCGCCCCCTCAAAATCACAGACCTGCTGCCAATTCGCCGCCACATCTTCCGGGGAGAAACCGGCGCGGGGATCGAAGCCGACGCCGAGGCTGCGTTCCCAGCGGACTTTGCCCATCCAGCCGCCACCGACTTCGAAGAGGCCAGAGGTTTCCTGGCAGGTTTCGCTGGCCAGGTACACCACCAGCGGACTGACCAGTTCCGGTTTGAGTTGTTCGAACACTTGCGGCGGGATCAGGCCTTCGGTCATGCGGGTGCCGCCGGTGGGCGCGATGGCGTTGACCAGGATGTTGTTCTTGCGACCTTCGATGGCCAGGGTACGGGTCAGGCCGTAGAGGCCGAGTTTGGCCATGCCGTAGTTGGACTGTCCGAAGTTGCCGTAGATACCCGAGGTGGACGCGGTGAAGATCACCCGGCCGTAGTTTTGTTCGCGCATGTGCGGCCAGGCGGCGCGGGTGACTTTGTAGGCGCCTTCGACGTGGACGCGGTAGACCAGATCCCAGTCGGCGTCTTCCATTTTGTGGAAGGTCTTGTCGCGCAGGATGCCGGCGTTGTTGACCACCACGTCGACGCGTCCGAAGGTGTCCATGGCATGTTGGACAAGCTTGTCGCCATCGGTGACCGAGTCGTGGTTGGCCACGGCGGTGCCGCCGGCGTCGCGGATTTCTGCGACCACGCGATCCGCCGCCGAGGCATTGGCGCCTTCACCCTGGGCCGAGCCGCCGAGGTCGTTGACCAGGACTTTGGCGCCCTGTTTGGCGAACAGCAGTGCGTGCGCCCGTCCCAGGCCGCCACCTGCACCGGTGATGATCACGACTTTATCTTCGAAGCGCACAGATTGATTCATGGGAGGGACTCCAGCAGGCCTAGGGACATGACTCCGGAGTTTCAGGCACGGGGCTGCGGGTCACAATGAACAGGGGGGAGGCTGAATGGTGTGCGATAAGGTTGGGGGATGATGAAAGCCTGAAGGCGCACACAGTACCTGTGGCGAGGGCGCTTGCTCCCGTCGGGACGCGAAGCGGACCTTGAAAGCGGGAACTGCTGCGCAGTCCAGCGGGAGCGAGCTCTCTCGCCACAAAAGCCTGCCTGCCAACGTTGAAGGCCTTCAGATCAGGAACACGCCACCTTCAACGATGGAGATACCAACCGGTCGCGAAACTGCAGGTAGTGTTTGAGCACCTGGCACGGTGCTTCGATCTGCGGGTAGTGGCCGATGTCGTTCAACAGCACTGCGTCGGCATCGGGGATCAGTTCACGATAGCGCGCCACCATGTGCGCGCCGGAGACCGGGTCGACTTCGCCATCGATCACCCGCAACGGCACTTCACCGCGCTGCATCGCGCCAACCCAACGATCGCGGTGGACGCGCCGTTCGGGGATGTAGGTGATCAATTTGTGCATGACCCGTGGGCCGTGATTGGTTTCGATCAGGCTCCAGAAATCGTCCATCTGGCTTTCGCTGGGACGGGTTTTCGGGCCGAAAATCTGGCGAAAACTCTTCACCAGCCCATCGCGACTGAACGCGCGGCCGATCATCCAGCCCAGGGGGCCCAGCAGCAATTTTTGCATCAGTACGGGACGGTGGGTTTCCGGAAACAGCCCGCCGTTGAGGAATACACAACTGGCGAGATCGATCTGCGATTCGTAGTGCCGCGCCAGCAGCTCCTGGGCCACGCTGTCGCCATAGTCATGGGCCAGCAGGTGCACGGGTTGCTCGACATTGAGGTGCGAAAGCAGCGCCTGTTGCAGATCGGCCTGTTCCAGCAGGCTGTACTCACGGTGTACCGGTTTCGCCGAGTCGCCAAACCCAAGCATGTCGCAGGCAATCACCCGATAGCGCTGGGCCAGCGGCTGCCACAGGTAGTGCCAGTCCCAACTGGCGCTGGGGAAGCCGTGGATGAGCAGCAGCGGCTCACCCTGCCCCGCCGTCCAGTACCGGATGGCCTGGCCACGGAAGTTGAACGTCTGGCCGTGCTTGCGCCAGACCGACAGGGGAATCTCGGCGAGGGCCATCAGTATTTATACCCCGGGTCCAGTTGATCGAGTTTGCGCAGCAGCGCCGGCCAGGCCAGCGCGCCGCCCATGCCTTGAGCGCTTTTGGTGACGCCGGCGATCATGGCCTTGGCACCCGCCAGGATCTGCGGCTCGATGGCGATCAACTCGGCGCCACCGGTCTGGGCCATGACCTGGATATCGCAGGCGCGCTGGAAGGTGAACATCATCAGGAAGGTGTCGGCGATGGTGCCGCCGCAGGTCAGCAGACCGTGGTTATGCAGCATCAGGAAATTGTTTTCCCCGAGGTCGGCCTGCAGCCGGGCCTTCTCTTCGTGATTGAGCGCCACGCCTTCGTAGGCGTGATACGCCAGGCTCGACAGCACGAACAGCGACTGCTGGCTGATTGGCAACACGCCCTGCTTCTGCGCCGACACCGCCACCCCGGACGCGGTGTGGGTGTGCAACACGCAAACCACATCGTGACGCACTTCATGCACCGCGCTGTGAATGGTGTACCCGGCCGGATTGATCTCGTAGGGACTGTCCATCAGTTTGTTGCCCGCTTGATCGACCTTGACCAGGCTCGACGCGGTTATCTCGTGGAACATCAGCCCGAACGGGTTGATCAGGAAGTCTTCGGTGCCAGGCACCTTGGCGGAGATGTGGGTGAAGATCAGATCGTCCCAGCCATGCTGGGCCACCAGGCGATAACAGGCGGCGAGATCGACGCGGGTCTGCCATTCGGCGGGGCTGACAAGGTCTTTGACACTGTGTGGCGATGGGACGGGGGCTACGCTCACGGCAGGGAACCTCTGTTTTTATTATGGAGTGTTTCCAATGACTACCGAGTCTAGTCAGCCCTCCCGGTTCGCGTAGTTGCATTGGCAGCCAGCTTGATGGCCGAACGAGTCAGTCGGCCAGTAAGTTTGGATCCGTGTCAAAGGGCTGCCGCCAGAGAAGATTAGGGACGCCTTTGTTGGCGCCCCGTCAGAAGCATGACGAGCACCCGTTGCAGGTGCCCGAAGCCGTCGATCAGCCTTTCAGCGCGCCAGCCAGTTCCGCCAGCCAGGGCTCGGCATCCGCTTCCGGGTTCACGCTTTCGCTGGCGTCCAGGCGCAACATCGGCAGCACTTCGCGAATGCCCAGTTCACCAAACAGCTCGCGCATCAATTCGCCGCCGCCGCAGAAGGTATCGCCATAACTCGCATCACCCAGGGCGATGACCGCGCCCGGTAAACCGCGCCAGGCTGCCGGCAACTGGTCGCGGATGGCGAAATACAATGGCTGCACGTTGTCCGGCAATTCTCCCATGCCCGTGGTGGAGGTCACGGCCAAAAAGGCTTGCGGGCCGAACGCCTGGATGTCGGCGAGGCTCGCGCGAGGGTTGTAGAAGGGTTCGTAACCGGCGGTCTTGAGAATGCTCGCGGCATGACGGGCGACTTCTTCAGCCGTGCCGTACACCGAACCGGAAATGATGGCGACTTTCATCAATCTTGATCCTGAAGCTGAGTCAAAGACCCGGATCTTAACAGCACGGTCCTGTTTGTTCTTTTAGAATGCCTCAGACAACCAACAGGGAAGGGTTTTACCGATGATCAACGCAAAGCTGCTGCAGCTGGCTATCAACGCCTCCAACGACGGCATCGTGATTGCCGAAAAGGAAGGCGATCAAGACAAGATCCTGATCTACGTAAACCCCGCTTTCGAACGCTTGACCGGTTACACCAGCGAAGAAATTCTTTATCAGGATTGCCGCTTCCTGCAATCGGGAGACCGCGATCAAGAAGCGCTGTCGAAGGTTCGTGACGCGCTGAACAGCGAAGGTTCATGCCGGGAGGTCCTGCGCAACTACCGCAAGGACGGCACGCCGTTCTGGAACGAGCTGTCGATTTCTACGGTGAAAAATCCGAACGACGGTCAGGTTTATTTCATCGGCGTGCAGAAAGACGTGACCGTGCAAGTCAAGGCTCAGCAGCGTGTGGCGCAGCTTGAAGCGCAGTTGGCTGAAGTTCAGGCGGAGCTTGCTGCGCTCAAGGCGACGAACGGTGCAAACGAATCAGCGAATTAATTGTCATTAACTACAATCACCAATGACTTTGTAACTATATCTTTCGAGCTAGCCATGCAACGCGACGCGCTCCTGACCCAGGATGAACTGGATTTTATCCAGACCATGCAGCACAACCCGCAACTCAACGTGCGGGACGCGACGTCGAGCCTGCTCGTCAACGGTGGTTCGCAGATCCGTGATTTGCTCACGCGCCTTGCCGCCCATGAACAAGTCACCATTCAAGCCAACTTCGAAAACCAGCAAATGACCTTCCCCCTGCATTTGGTGGAAGACGAGTTTCACGCGCTGCATCTACGCCTGGGCGTGCCCAGCATTTACGAAGACGGCCCTCTGGTGCGGCCATGGCGCCTGGTGCTCGACGAGCCTGTGGCACTGGAAAACGCCAAGGGGCAGCCGGGCACGATGTGGGTGCATGAAGTGTCGTTCAAGGGTGTGCTGGTGGAAGTGCGCAACAAGACCAAGGCGCCGAAGCATTTTGCGCTGTGGTTCAGCCCTTCAGGCTACGAGCGGATTGCCTTGCGCGGCACCCTGGAAAAAGAGACCGAGCAAGGCTTCTATGCCTACCAACTGAGCCAGAGCGATTCGGATGAAACCGAACGCCTGCGCCAGTACATCCTGCAGCAGCACCGGTTGACCCACCCTGCCCTGCACCTCTGAAACCCTGCCGTCGCAAATCAGGTATCCAGGTTGCCCGCCAGAAACTGTTTCAGTCGCTGGCGCATGAGCGTGCCTTCATTGCCCAGACAGCCGATCGACGATCCCGCCAGGCTTTGCTGCGCCAGATCAGATGCATCACCCGCCAGCAACACTGGACAATCCAGGCTCATCGCCAATCGATTTAATCGTCGTGGCAGTTCGGGACCGGGCACGTGGTTGGAAAACAACACCAGCGCCTGGGGCTTGATCCTTTCGCAGACCAGGGTCAGTTCGTCGAACGGCTGGCCGATGGTCAACACCCGAACGCCGGTCTGACCGCAACTGAGGAACAGCGAAGCGATCAGCAATTCAAGCTCGCGGCATTGCCCCGCCAAAGCGCTGATGATGACTCGCCGGGGGTGCGTGTCGCGAAACAGCATCAAGCGCTGCAAGACCCGCGAACGCAGAAAACTGTCGAGGAACAGCCACTCACTGGTGCGTCCGAATGAATCCTGGCGTTGCAGCAGCTGTTTCCACAGCGGGATCAGGATGTCCTGGAACACCACCGGCATGGTGTAGGTGGAAAAAATCTGCGCGTAGAGCTGGTCCAGCCGGACATCGTCAAACGCACTGACCGCGGCCTGAACCTGCATCTGCCATTGTGCATAGTCGGCCTGGACGAGATCGTTGGGGATGATGTGCGACAGCGCCTGGAGCGGCTCAGCCTTGGCCAGGATCTTGCCGATCTTGCTGACCGCTACGCCGCGCTCGATCCAGTCGAGGATGCTGCGAACGCGCTCGATATCGGTCAGGGAATACAGGCGATGCCCACTTTCAGTGCGCGTGGGCACAATCAAACCGTAGCGCCGCTCCCAGGCGCGCAGGGTCACCGGGTTGACGCCCGTCAGGCGCGCCACCTCTCGAATCGGGAACAGCTCCTCACGCTCAAGGGCAAGGAGATTCGAATCACCGGGGGCGATGTCAGTCAGGACAGGCATTGGGCGATCTACATCCATGTGTGATTTGGAGACTATTGTAACGCTCAGTCAGCACACGCGTTCAAGAGTCCGATTGTGATGCCCAATGCAGATGTCGCAGACGCATGACATGGAGGTCGCTGGCAGAATCAGGAATAATCCTTGCTTGTCCCAAGGCGCAGCCCACCACCCCGGCGCTGCGCCTGGCGAACCTCCTACCCGGAGCGACGCATTTGTTTTTGGAGATACAAAATGTCTACCTCCCCCGTCACCCTGATGGTTGCGCGCCGCGTTGCCGATGGGCGCTATCAGGACCTGATCGCCTGGTTGCGCGAAGGCGAACAACTGGCCACCGACTTCCCCGGTTATCTGGGCTCTGGCGTGCTCGCTCCGCCGCCCGACGATAACGAGTTCCAGATCATTTTCCGCTTCGCCGACGAGCAGACCCTGCACGCCTGGGAGCATTCCGCGTCGCGCACTGCCTGGCTGGCGCGGGGCAGTGATTTGTTCGCCCATCCTACGGAGCATCGGGTCAGTGGCATCGAAGGCTGGTTCGGCGCGGCCGGCCAGCGTCCACCGCGCTGGAAGCAGGCGGTGGCGATCTGGCTGGCGTTCTTCCCTGTTTCGCTGCTGTTCAACTTTGCCTTGGGGCCACTGCTCGGCGAGATGGCGCTGCTGCCTCGGGTGTTGATCAGCACGCTGTGCCTGACGCCGTTGATGGTGTATTTCTTCATTCCGTTGTCGACGCGGTTGCTGGCCGCCTGGCTCAACAGTACGCCAGCGCGGCCATTGCCTGAACCCACCCCGCAAAACCGCTGATCTCCCGCCTGCAGGAGCGAGCATGCTCGCGATGGACGACAGAACACCTCGGGGTGTCCGGTTGCCAACGTTATCGTTGACCACCATCGCGAGCATGCTCGCGCCTACAGAGGGCGTAGGTGAACGCTGCGATGCGCTGGTATAGTTTTGCTCTTACCGCGACGCGAGCCGTTCATGACTTCTTCCGCCCCCATCCTGATCACCGGTGCCGGCCAGCGTGTCGGCCTGCACTGTGCGCAGCGCTTGCTCGAAGACGGCCATCGCGTGATCTTCAGCTACCGCAGCGAACGCCCCGGCGTGCAGACGCTCCGGGATCTGGGAGCGACGGCGTTGTTCGCCGACTTCTCCAACGAAGCAGGCATCGTCGATTTCATTGGCGAACTGAAAACCCGGACCGACAGCCTGCGGGCCATCGTGCATAACGCCTCCGAATGGCTGGCCGAAACCCCGGACACCGACGCGGCAGCGTTCACCCGCATGTTCAATGTGCACATGCTGGCGCCGTACCTGATCAACCTGCATTGCGCTGACCTGCTCCAGCGCTCGACGCCCGCCGACATCGTGCACATCAGCGATGACGTGACCCGCAAGGGCAGCAGCAAACATATTGGCTACTGCGCCAGCAAGGCCGGCCTGGAGAGCCTGACCCTGTCGTTTGCCGCCAAGTACGCGCCCGCCATCAAGGTCAACGCAATTGCGCCGGCCCTGCTACTGTTCAATCCTGAAGACGACGCAGCCTACCGCGCCAAGGCGCTGGCCAAGTCCGCGCTGGGCATCGAGCCCGGCAGCGAAGTGATCTACCAGAGCCTGCGTTACCTGCTCGATAACCCTTATGTCACCGGCACGACCCTGACCGTCAACGGCGGAAGGCACATCAAATAAGTGTCCCGCGAGGATTTTCCATGTCGTTACTTCGGCCCCAGAACGCCCTGTCCCAGCAGTACCGCGAGATCCTCATCGGCCTGGGTGAAAACCCCGACCGCGAGGGCCTGCGCGACACCCCGATGCGCGCGGCCAAGGCGATGCAGTACCTCTGCCACGGCTACGAACAAAGCGTCGAAGAAATCGTCAACGGCGCGCTGTTTGCCTCCGACAACGATGAAATGGTGATCGTCGACAACATCGAGTTGTATTCGCTGTGCGAACATCACTTGCTGCCCTTCATCGGCAAGGCCCACGTGGCTTATATTCCAACGGGCAAGGTGCTGGGCCTGTCGAAGATCGCGCGGCTGGTGGACATGTTCGCCCGACGCCTGCAGATCCAGGAAAACCTCACCCGGCAAATCGCCGACGCGGTGCAGCAAGTGACGGGGGCCGCCGGTGTCGCGGTGGTCATCGAAGCCCGGCATATGTGCATGATGATGCGCGGCGTCGAGAAACAGAATTCGACCATGAACACCTCGGTGATGCTCGGCGCGTTCCGCGAGTCGAGCAATACCCGCCAGGAGTTCCTGCAATTGATTGGACGGAGCAAGCAGTAATGCCACAACTTCAACCAGGCATGGCACGCATCCGGGTCAAGGACCTGTGTCTGCGCACCTACATCGGCATCAACGAGGACGAAATCCTCAACAAGCAGGATGTGTTGATCAACCTGACCATCCTCTACGCGGCCCAGGAAGCGGTACGGGACAACGATATCGACCACGCGCTGAACTACCGCACGATCACCAAGGCCATCATCGCCCACGTCGAGGGCAACCGCTTTGCCCTGCTCGAGCGCTTGACCCAGGAGATCCTCGATCTGGTCATGGCCAACGAATCGGTGCTGTACGCCGAGGTCGAAGTCGACAAGCCCCATGCCCTGCGGTTTGCCGAGTCGGTGTCGATAACTTTGGCGGCAAGCCGCTAGCTGCAAGTAGTAAACTTCGAATCACCGCAACCCATCTCGCAGCTTGCAGCTTGTCGCTTGCAGCTGTCTGTCAGAGACCCCTATGAACGACCAACAACGCCTCGAACTCGAAGCCGCCGCCTTTCGCCGGCTGGTGGCTCATCTGGACAGCCGCAAGGATGTGCAGAACATCGACCTGATGAACCTCTCCGGCTTCTGCCGCAACTGCCTGTCCAAGTGGTACAAGGCAGCGGCCGACGAACGCCAGATCGACGTCAGCCTCGACGACGCCCGCGAAGTGGTTTACGGCATGCCGTACGCCGAATGGAAAGCCCAATACCAGCAAGAAGCCAGCGCCGAACAACAGACGGCGTTTGCCAAAGGAAAACCCAATGAGTGATCTGAACAGCCTGCGCGCCAGCCTCAAGAGCGGCGAACACGCCTTCGCCGATACCCTGGCGTTCATTGCCGCCGGCTATGACTACCAGCCCCAGGCCTTCACCAACGGCGACGTGGAAAACGCCGCCGGGCAGAACGAAGGTTCGTGCAAGACCCTGGGCCTGGCGTTGCTCGAAGGCCTGAGTGATGAAGAGGCCCTGCTGGCGTTCGGCGAACATTATCGCTCGGTGCTGGCGACGCCTGAGGGCAGCGATCACGGCAATATTCGTGCGTTGATCGCTCATGGCCTGGCCGGTGTGACGTTCACCCGACAGCCCCTGACCCGCCGCTGATTCACACCTGTGCCTGAACCTGAACCCTGTGGGAGCGAGCCTGCTCGCGATGAAAGCTGGAACACCGCGGGGTTTCAGGTAGCCAGCGTAATCGTTGACGACCATCGCGAGCAGGCTCGCTCCCACAGGGTGAAAACACATCCCGACTTTTCAGATTGACCCGGCGACTTTATTTCGTTTGCTCGCCAGGGCTGCTCGCGGCTTAGATAAAAAGAAGTCCTCCTTCTTGCGAGCCGGTCATTCATGCACAGCGAAACCATCAGCCAGTCGATCAACATCGTTCACCCTGTCACCCTCAGCCACGGCAAGAATGCCGAGGTCTGGGACACGGACGGCAAACGCTACATCGACTTCGTCGGCGGGATCGGCGTCCTGAACCTGGGCCATTGCCACCCGCGCATCGTCGAGGCCATTCGCGAGCAAGCCACCCGCCTGACCCACTACGCGTTCAACGCCGCACCCCATACGCCCTATATCGACCTCATGGATCGCCTGGCGGCGTTCATTCCGGTGGATTACCCGGTCAGCGGCATGCTCACCAACAGCGGCGCGGAAGCGGCCGAGAACGCGTTGAAGATCGTCCGAGGCGCAACCGGCCGCACCGCTGTCATCGCCTTCGATGGCGCCTTCCACGGACGTACGCTGGCGACTCTCAACCTCAACGGCAAGGTCGCGCCCTACAAGCAGAAGGTCGGCGTGTTGCCCGGGCCGGTGTATCACCTGCCCTTCCCCAGCCCGGACAACGGCGTGACCTGCGCCGAGGCTCTAAAAGCCATGGAGCGACTGTTCAGCGTCGAAATCGACGTCGAGGACGTGGCGTGCTTCATCGTCGAGCCGGTGCAGGGCGAGGCGGGTTTCCTGGCCATGGATGTCGAGTTCGCCCAGGCGCTGCGCAAATTTTGCGATGACAAAGGCATTCTGCTGATCGCCGATGAGATCCAGTCCGGGTTCGGCCGTACGGGCCAGCGCTTTGCCTTTTCGCGCCTGGGCATCGAACCGGACCTGATCCTGCTCGCTAAAAGTATCGCCGGCGGTGTGCCCCTGGGGGCGGTGGTGGGACGCAAGTCGCTGCTCGACAACTTGCCCAAGGGTGGACTCGGCGGCACCTATTCCGGCAACCCGATCGCCTGTGCAGCGGCGCTGGCGACCCTGGACGAAATGACCGATGCCCATCTGCAAGCCTGGGGCTCGCAGCAGGAGGAAGCGATTGTCGGTCGCTACCAATCCTGGCGCGATCGCAAACTGACGCCGTACCTCGGACGCCTGACCGGGGTGGGTGCGATGCGTGGTATCGAGCTGGCCAACGCCGATGGCACACCCGCCCCGGCGCAACTGACACAACTGCTGGGGTTGGCACGGGATGCCGGTTTGTTGCTGATGCCCAGCGGCAAGTCACGGCACATCATTCGGCTGTTGGCGCCGTTGACCATCGAGGCGGCGGTGCTAGAGGAAGGGTTGGACATCCTCGAGGCGTGCCTGGCCAAACTGACCTGAACACGACTTCTCTGTGGGAGCGGGCTTGCTCGCGAAGGCGGTGTGTCATTGAGCATCTATGTCGACTGACACAACGCTTTCGCGAGCAAGCCCGCTCCCACAGGGGGCAGTGTCGGACGTTGAATCGTGGGCACAAAAAAACCGGCCGAGGCCGGTTTTTTCATTTCAACACCCTCAGAACTTGGCGTTCTGCAGGTTATCCAGGTAACGCTCGGCATCCAGTGCGGCCATGCAGCCGGCGCCGGCAGAGGTGATGGCCTGGCGGTAAACGTGGTCCGCCACGTCGCCTGCCGCGAAGATACCTTCGATGTTGGTGGCCGTGGCGTTGCCTTCACGACCGCCGTGCACCACCAGGTAGCCGTCTTTCAAGGTCAGCTGACCTTCGAACAGCGAAGTGTTCGGAGTGTGGCCGATGGCGATGAACACGCCGTCGACTTTCACTTCGTCGAAGCTGCCGTCGTTGTTCTTCAAGCGAGCACCGGTCACGCCCATGTTGTCGCCCAGGACTTCGTCCAGGGTGGCGTTCAACTTGAGGATGATCTTGCCTTCGGCCACACGGGCGTTGAGCTTGTCGATCAGGATTTTCTCGGCGCGGAAGGTTTCGCGACGGTGAATCAGGGTCACGGTGCTGGCGATGTTGGCCAGGTACAGGGCCTCTTCAACCGCGGTGTTGCCGCCGCCGACCACAGCCACTGGCTTGTTGCGATAGAAGAAACCGTCGCAGGTCGCGCACGCCGAAACGCCTTTGCCCATGAACGCTTCTTCGGACGGCAGGCCCAGGTAACGAGCGCTGGCGCCGGTGGCGATGATCAGGGCGTCGCAGGTGTAGGTCGCGCTGTCGCCGGTCAGGGTGTAGGGCTTGGCAGCGAAATCCACGGCATTGATGTGATCGAACACGATCTCGGTTTCAAAGCGCTCGGCGTGCTCTTTCATGCGCTCCATCAGCGCCGGGCCGGTCAGGCCGTGGACGTCGCCCGGCCAGTTGTCGACTTCGGTGGTGGTGGTCAGTTGACCGCCGGCCTGCATGCCGGTGATCAGCAGTGGCTTGAGGTTGGCACGGGCGGCATAGACCGCGGCGCTGTAACCGGCAGGGCCGGAACCGAGAATAATCACTCGCGAATGACGGACTTCAGACATGACCTGCTCCTGTTGACCCGGCCCCAAACACCTGGCGCGGAACGCCGGGTTGCCGGTGGAAATTAAAAGAACCGTTGAAAGCACGTGGCGAAGGTTTGAACTTCGACAGTCTTGTAAAAGAATGAGTGCACAGTATCGAGGGGGCGAAGATTAAGGAAATACGGTTTAACAATCCAGCTCATAGGTGGTCTCTATGCCGTCACGGTGTGCATTCGGACGCCTTTGTTACAGTTAATGTCGATACCGCCGCCGCGCTTTCGCCTCTCCAGCAAAGCCGGTAAGGTCGGCGCGTTTTCCCTCTGCTCGGAGCACGTTATGCCCGCCCCTGTTCTGTCCGGCCCGCAATACCTGCGCGAAGGCCTGAAACTGGTTCTCAGCCCCGGCCTGCGCCTTTTTGTCTTGCTTCCACTGATGATCAACCTGGTGCTGTTCGTCGGATTGATTTATCTGGCCGGCCATCAATTCAGCCTGTGGGTCGATACGCTGATGCCGTCCCTGCCCGACTGGCTGAGTTTCCTTAGTTACATCCTGTGGCCGCTGTTCGTGGTGCTGGTGGTGTTGATGGTGTTTTTCACCTTCACCCTGCTCGCCAACGTGATCGCCGCACCGTTCAATGGTTTTCTTGCGGAGAAGGTCGAGGTGGTGATCCGCGGCACCGACGATTTCCCGGCCTTCAGCTGGGGCGAACTGATCGCGATGATCCCCCGGACCCTGGCCCGGGAAATGCGCAAGCTCGGTTACTTCCTGCCCCGGGCCATCGGCCTGTTCATTCTCTCGTTCATCCCCGTGGTGAATATTGTGGCCGCGCCGCTCTGGCTGCTGTTCGGGGTGTGGATGATGGCGATCCAGTACATCGACTACCCGGCGGACAACCACAAGCTGGGCTGGAACGAGATGCTCGCCTGGCTGCGGCAGAAGCGCTGGCAGAGCATGAGTTTTGGCGGGATTGTCTACCTGGTGCTGCTGATTCCGGTGGTCAATATCCTGATGATGCCGGCCGCCGTGGCCGGCGCGACCCTGTTCTGGGTGCGTGAGCGCGGTGCGCAGAACCTTGCCGTGCAGTCATAAATCCATCATCAAATCGCCATGACGACGACACGGCCTCAGCCGACACTGAGGCCATGACGACAGCTCTGCATATCACCCTGATCACCGAAACCTTCCCTCCCGAAATCAACGGCGTGGCCAATACCCTTGGCCGCTTGTGCGATGGTTTGCGTGCGCGTGGGCATCAGGTGGAATTGGTGCGACCGCGTCAGGGTTGCGATCAGGCGGCGGGCGGCGACGATGAATTGCTGCTGTGCCGCGGCTGGCCGCTGCCGGGTTATCCGGGCCTGCAATGGGGTCAGTCGTCGATGCACAAGCTGTTGCGGCGCTGGAAACGCCATCGCCCGGACGTGTTGTATATCGCTACCGAGGGACCGCTGGGGTTGTCCGCGTTACGAGCGGCACGTCGCCTGGGGATTTCGGTGGTCAGCGGCTTTCACACCAATTTCCAACAGTATTCCAGCCAGTACGGGCTCGGCTTGCTGTCACGCCTGCTGACCCACTATCTGCGCTGGTTTCACAATCGCTCGAACCTGACCCTGGTGCCAAGCGTCAGCCAGCGGATGGAGCTTGAGCGTCGGCATTTCGAGCGGCTGGCGTTGCTGTCCCGAGGGGTCGACAGTCAGTTGTTTCACCCGGTCAAACGTCTGCCGTCTCTGCGTGAGCAATGGGGGCTGGGTGAGAAGGACATCGCCGTCATCCATGTAGGACGCCTGGCACCGGAGAAAAACCTGGGCTTGCTCAAACGCTGCTTTGACACGCTGGCCACGACTTATCCACAGCGAAAAATAAAACTGATCATCATCGGCGACGGCCCGCAACGGGCAGCGCTGGAGCAGGAACTGCCCGAGGCGATTTTCTGCGGCTCGCAACGGGGCGAAGCCCTGGCCAGTCACTATGCGTCGGGGGACGTTTTTCTGTTTCCGAGCCTGACTGAAACCTTCGGCAACGTGGTGCTCGAGGCGCTGGCCTCCGGGTTGGGTGTGGTGGCTTACGACCAGGCTGCGGCGGCACAGCATATTCGCCATGGCTACAACGGCGTGCTGGCGATGCCGGGGGATGAAGAAGCGTTCTGCGACGCGGCGGTCTGGATGCTGGAGGAGCGCGAGACTCTGCGGTGCATGCGGCTCAATGCGCGCCAGCATGCCAGTCGGCAGGGTTGGGCGGCGATTATCGAGCAGTTCGAGGGACAGTTGCGGGGGGCTTGTCTGGGGGAGCCGTTGGTTGCCAATGCACAGACTTTGCTCTGAATTCTTGCTGTCAGCCACTCCGTCTTCGCGAACAAGCCCGCTCCCACATTTGATAGGCGCCGCACATACATTCGGCGGCCACTGAAACTCCAATGTGGGAGCGGGCTTGCTCGCGAAGGGCAGGATGAAACGCCGCTTAAACCAGCGTCATCAACGCCTCACGACTGAACGGCAGGATGTCTGCCTCACGACCGTCACGCACTTTCTGCGCCCAATCCGGGTCCACCAGCAGGGCACGCCCTACCGCTACCAGGTCAAACTCATCGTTGTTCAACCGCTCCAGCAGTTTTTCCAGGCTGGCCGGCTGCGCGACTTTGTCGGTGTTGACCATGAACTGCAGGAACTCGCCGTCCAGGCCGACGCTGCCGACGGTGATGGTCGGTTTGCCGGTGAGTTTGCGGGCCCAGCCGGCCAGGTTCAGTTCAGAACCGTCGAATTCCGGCTCCCAGAAGCGGCGGGTCGAGCAATGGAAAATATCCACGCCCGCATCGGCCAACGGCTTGAGGAACTCACCCAGGGCTTGCGGGGTTTGCACCAGGCGCGCGGTGTAGTCCTGCTGCTTCCACTGGGAGAAGCGGAAGATGATCGGAAAACCTTCGCCGACTGCGGCACGCACGGCCTGGATCAGCTCAATGGCAAAACGCGAACGGTTGGCCAGATCGCCGCCGTATTCGTCGGTACGCTGGTTGCTGCCTTCCCAGAAGAACTGGTCGATCAGGTAGCCGTGGGCGCCGTGGATCTCCACGCCGTCCATGCCGATGCTCTGGGCATCCTTGGCCGCCTGGGCGAACGCGGCGATCACGTCCTGAATGTCTTGCTTGCTCATGCCGTGGACCACGACCTGATCGTTCTTGATTTTTTCCGACGGGCCGTAGCCCGGCACGCTGGCGTCCGGCTCGGTGCCGATGCGGCGCACACTGCCCACGTGCCACAGCTGAGGAACGATCTTGCCGCCTTCGGCATGCACCGCGTCGACGACTTTTTTCCAGCCGGCCAGTGCTGCTTCGCCATAGAAATGCGGCACGTTCGGATAGCCGTTGGAGGCCTTATGCCCGACGGTGGTGCCTTCGGTGATGATCAGGCCAACGCCGGCCGCGGCGCGACGACGGTAGTATTCGATCACTTTGGAATTAGGCACACCGCCTGGGGAGAACGAGCGGGTCATCGGCGCCATGACGACGCGGGTCGGCAGTTCGAGGGTGCCGAGGTGGAACGGTTTGAACAGGGCTTTGACGGGCATTTGGACGCTCCACGGGAATAGACTTTATGACGGCGATAATATGGAGGATCGTGCGCGCTGAACAGCACTATTGATTTGGGTGATTAAGGATCAAAAGACGTAACCACTGTAGGAGCGAGCTCGCTCGCGAAGAACCTGAGAACGCCACGGGTATCAGGTCACCCGCGTCATCGTTCACGTCCATCGCGAGCGAGCTCGCTCCTACACAGCAGGGAGGTGTCAGCTCAGGGCTTTTTCAATGGCCTGGATGACGGTGGGGTCGTCCGGTGCCGTACGGGGCGAGAACCGCGCCAGCACGCGTCCGTCCTTGCCCAGCAGAAACTTCTCGAAATTCCAGGTGATGTCACCGGGAAATTCCGCGCCCTCGCCCGCCAACAGTTTGTACAACTGATGCCGGTCATGGCCGTTGACTTCCAGCTTGCTGGACAACGGAAAGGTCACGCCATAGTTAAGGCTGCAAAACTCCTGGATCTCTTGCTCGGAACCCGGCTCCTGCCCGGCAAACTGATTGCACGGCAGGCCCAGCACACTGAACCCCTTGCCCTTGTATTGCTGGTAGAGGTTTTCCAGCGCCGCGTACTGTGGCGTCAGGCCGCACTTGGAGGCAACGTTGACCACCAGCACGACGTGCCCCTTGAAAGGTGCCAAAGGCAGCGCCTTGCCATCCAGGGCTGTCAAATTAAGGTCGTGAAAAGCACTCATGACGTACTCCAGATTCCCGTGTTTTTCTCGAAACAACCACTTGTCGGTGTCGACTGGGACAGCCGCAGACTAAAAAGGCGCCCTCGGGGCGCCTCTCCAGTCATCTGAGCTTAGCGCAGAAAATCAGTGGTGATGGCCACCTTCGCCATGGACGTGACCATGAGCGATTTCTTCCTGGCTGGCATCACGGATGTTGACGATCTTGACCTGGAAATTCAGGCGTTGACCAGCCAATGGGTGGTTGCCGTCGACAGTCACATCGTCGCCGTCCAGATCGCGGATGGTGACGATCTGCATCTGGCCGTCCGGAGCGGAAGCGTGGAACTGCATGCCCACTTCCAGTTCGTCGACGCCTTCGAACATGCTGCGGCTCAGGGTGCTGACCAGTTCGGCAGCGTATTCGCCGTAGGCATCTTCCGGTTCAACGGCTACGGTCAGCTCGTCGCCGACAGCCTTGCCTTCCAACGCCTTTTCCAGGCCAGGGATGATGTTGCCTGCGCCTTGCAGGTAGACCAGCGGCGCGCCGCCGGCGGAGCTGTCGATGACCTCACCAGCGTCGTTGGTCAGGGTATAGTCGATGGAGACAGCCTTATTGGCGGCGATCAGCATGGGGCGAGACCTTTGCAAAAGAATAATGAAAGACCCAGTTTAGCGAAGCAATCGCCCGAAAGCGAACACAACCCGGACAGACGGGGTGTGACCCTCACGGGCTTTCACCAAGATGAAGACGGCCATTGGGTGGCCGAGCTTTCCTGCGGCCACACCCAGCATCTGCGCCACCAGCCGCCCTGGCAATCCCGGCCCTGGGTGATGGACCCTGCCCGACGCCAGGAAAAAATAGGCCATCCCTTTGCCTGCGGTTGGTGCGCACAGGGCTCGGTTAGCGATAACCTTGGCGACTGAATTTCGGTAGTCGGCCAGCCATAGGCCGTCACCATTGCCATGCTCCTCCAGAGAATCCGCATGCAAACTTTTTTTATCGCGCCCACCGATTTCGGCGTGGGCCTGACCTCCATCAGCCTCGGGCTGGTGCGTACCCTGGAACGGGCCGGCCTCAAGGTCGGCTTCTTCAAACCGATCGCCCAGCCCCATCCGGGCGATACGGGGCCTGAACGTTCAACCGAACTGGTGGCACGCACCCACGGTCTGAAACCGCCGCAGCCACTGGGCCTGGCCCATGTCGAGCGCATGCTCGGCGACGGTCAGCTCGATGAGTTGCTCGAAGAGATCATCACCCTGTATCAGCAGGCCGCCATCGGCAAGGACGTGTTGATCGTCGAGGGCATGGTGCCGACCCGCAGCGCCAGTTACGCCGCGCGGGTCAACCTGCACCTGGCCAAGAGCCTGGATGCCGAAGTGATCCTGGTGTCGGCGCCGGAAAACGAAGTGCTGACCGAATTGTCCGGTCGCGTGGAGTTGCAGGCGCAACTGTTCGGCGGTCCGAAAGACCCGAAAGTGCTCGGCGTGATCCTTAACAAGGTCAAGACCGACGAAACCATGGAGGCCTTTTCTGCGCGCCTCAAAGAACATTCGCCCCTGCTGCGCAGCGGCGATTTCCGCTTGCTGGGCTGCATCCCGTATCAGCCGGAACTGAACGCCCCGCGCACCCGCGATGTGGCCGACCTGATGGGCGCGCAGGTGCTCAATGCCGGCGACTATGAAACCCGGCGCATGAGCAAAATCATCATTTGCGCCCGCACCATGCGCAACACCGTGGAGCTGCTCAAGCCCGGCGTGCTGGTGGTGACCCCTGGCGATCGCGACGACATCATCCTCGCCGTCAGCCTGGCGGCCATGAACGGCGTGCCACTGGCCGGCCTGTTGCTGACCAGCGACACCCTGCCCGACCCGCGCATCATGGACCTGTGCCGTGGCGCGTTGCAGGCCGGGCTGCCGGTGCTGTCGGTGAGCACCGGCTCCTACGACACCGCCAACCAGTTGAACGGCCTGAACAAGGAAATCCCGATCGACGACCGCGAGCGTGCGGAGATCATCACCGACTTCGTCGCCAGCCACCTGGACGCCAACTGGCTGCACCAGCGCTGTGGCACGCCCCGGGAAATGCGCCTGTCGCCGGCGGTGTTCCGCTATCAACTGATCCAACGCGCGCAGAATGCCAACAAGCGCATCGTCCTGCCCGAAGGCAGCGAGCCGTTGACCGTGCAAGCGGCGGCGATCTGTCAGGCTCGCGGTATCGCCCGTTGCGTGTTGCTGGCCAAACCGGCCGACGTCGAAGCCGTCGCTCGTGCCCACGATATCGAGCTGCCGCCAGGTCTGGAGATCCTCGATCCGGACCTGATCCGTGGGCGCTATGTCGAGCCGATGGTTGCCTTGCGCAAGTCCAAGAGCCTCAACGCGCCGATGGCCGAGCAGCAACTGGAAGACACGGTGGTGATCGGCACCATGATGCTGGCGCTCGATGAAGTCGATGGCCTGGTGTCCGGGGTGATTCACTCCACCGCCAACACCATTCGCCCCGCCCTGCAACTGATCAAGACCGCGCCGGGCTGCACCCTGGTGTCGTCGGTGTTCTTCATGCTGTTTCCCGAAGAAGTGCTGGTGTACGGCGACTGCGTGATGAACCCGCACCCGAGCGCCACCGAACTGGCGGAAATCGCCCTGCAAAGCGCGGACTCGGCAGCGGCCTTCGGCATTACGCCGCGGGTGGCGATGATCAGCTATTCCAGCGGTGAATCGGCCAGCGGCGAAGAAGTTGAAAAGGTCCGGGAAGCGACGTTGCTCGCCCATGAACAGCAGCACTCGCTGCTGATCGACGGCCCGTTGCAATACGACGCTGCGGCCAACGAAACCGTTGCCCGGCAATTGGCGCCGAACAGCCAGGTGGCCGGTCGCGCCACGGTGTTCGTGTTCCCCGACCTCAACACCGGCAATACCACCCATAAGGCCGTGCAACGCAGCGCCGATTGCGTCAGCCTCGGCCCGATGCTGCAAGGCCTGCGCAAACCGGTGAACGACTTGCCGCGCGGCGCGCAGGTCGATGACATCGTCTACACCATCGCGCTGACCGCGATCCAGGCAGCCAACCGACCTATGGATGTTTAAATGCTGGACTTTCTACCTGCACCGGTTCGCGGTGTGATTGCTTCGTTGCTGTTGGCGCTGAACACGATTGTGCTCTGCTCGTTCCTGTTCTGCGTGGCCCTGATCAAGGCCTTGCCGTTCGCCCTCACCCAGCGTCTTTCTGGCTGGTTGATGAGCCATACCCACGAAGCCTGGATCAGCGTCAACAAAGGCTGGATGAATCTGGTGCGCCGTACCCGCTGGCACATCAGCGGCCTTCAAGGCCTCGATTATCAGCACTCCTACCTGATCACCAGCAACCACCAGAGCTGGGTCGACATTTTGGTGCTGCAATACGTGCTCAACCGCCGCATCCAGCCGCTCAAATTTTTCCTCAAGCAGGAGTTGATCTGGGTGCCGGTGATCGGGCTGGCGTGGTGGGCGCTGGGCTTTCCGTTCATGAAGCGTTACTCCAAGGCCTACCTGGAAAAACACCCGGAGAAGAAAGGCAAGGACCTGGAGACCACCCGCAAGACCTGCGCGAAGTTTCGCAACAACCCGGTGGGCATCTTCAATTTCGTCGAGGGCACGCGCTTCACCGAAGGCAAGCATGCCCAGCAGAAGTCACCGTTTCGCTATTTGCTCAAGCCCAAGGCCGGCGGCATTGCCTTCGTGCTGGATGCGATGGGCGAGCAGTTGGAGTCGATCGTCAACGTGACGATTCACTACCCGGCCGGGCGTCCCGGTTTCTGGGACCTGCTGTGCGGGAATGTGAAGCATGTGGTGGTGCATTTTGAAGAGCTGAAGATTCCGCCGCAGTTCATTGGCAAGAACTACGACCAGGATGGCGAGTATCGCTTGCAGTTCCAGGGCTGGATCAACCAGCTTTGGGAGGACAAGGATGCGTTGCTGGGGCAGATGCACCGGGAATTCCCTGTTCGCCGCTGAACCCATGTGGGAGCGGGCTTGCTCGCGAATGCGGACCGACATTCACCCTTCAGGTCGACTGACACACCGCTTTCGCGAGCAAGCCCGCTCCCACATTTGAATATCGCAAGACACAAAAAACCCGCCGGATGATCACTCATCGGCGGGTTTTTCATGGGCGGCGAACGCTTAGATCGCGCCGCGGCTACGCAGCAACGCAAGCACTTGCTTGACGCCTTCTTCCAGGGACACGGACTGGGTGTCGATCACCAGATCGGCATCCAGCGGCACGTCGTACGGGAAGGACTCGCCCGGGATGTTGTCCCCGGCAGCGGCGTACAGGCCCTGTGGGTCACGCTCGGCGCAGACCGTCGGCGAGGCCTGGACGTAGACCGTCAGCAGACGCTCCTTGCCGATCAGGTCCTTGGCCTGCTCACGCCCTTCGGCACTCGGCGCGACGAACGCGGCCAGGGTCAGCAGACCCGCTTCGTTGAACTGACGCGCCACGTGCGCGGCACGACGCCAGTTCTCGGTACGCCCGGCGCGGTCCTGTGGCAGACCTTTGTTCAGGTCGTGACGCAGGTTCTGGCCATCGAGCACAAATACCGCACGGCCCATATCGAACAGCTTGCGCTCCACGGCGTAGGCCAGGGTGCTTTTACCCGCGCCCGACAGGCCACTGAACAACACGGTGGCCGGTTGCTGGCCGAAGCGCTGTGCACGCTCTTCGGTGGCAACGTGGGCCAGCTTGCCGTGGTGGGTGCTGGTGCCGTGGGCCACGGGCTGCGCGACGATCATGCCGGCGCCGACGGTGCCATTGGTCAGGCGATCGATGATGATGAATGCGCCGGTGGTGCGATTGCTGTCGTAACCGTCGAGGGCGATCGGCGCGTCGAGCGCGATCTTGACCTTGCCGATTTCGTTCAACTGCAGCGCGCTGGCCGGGCCTTCTTCCAAGGTGTTCACGTCGACCTTGTTGACGATGCTGGCAATGGAGCCCGGCACGTAACTGGTGGCGCGCTTGATGTCGTATTTCTTGCCCGGCAGCATCGGCTCTTCAGCCATCCACACCAGCATCGCTTCGAAGCTGTCGGTGACCGGCGGCACGTTGTCGGCATGCACCAGCAGGTCGCCACGGGAGATGTCGATCTCGTCTTCCATGGTCAGCGTCACAGCCTGACCGGGCCCTGCGTGCTCCAGTTCACCTTCGAAGGTGACGATGGATTTCACGCGGCTGCTCTTGCCCGACGGCAGGACCACGACTTCGTCACCCTTCTTGACGATGCCGCTGGCCAGGGTGCCGGCGAAACCGCGGAAGTTCAGGTTGGGACGGTTGACGTACTGCACCGGGAAACGCAGGTCGGTGAAGTTGCGGTCGCCCGCCACTTCCACGGTCTCGAGGATTTCCATCAGCGACTGGCCGGTGTACCACGGCGAGCGCTCGGACTTGTTCACCACGTTGTCGCCCTTGAGGGCCGACATCGGCACGAAGTGCATGCTGGTCGGCTTCATCTTCAAGCCGTCGGCGAACTTCAGGTAGTCGGCCTTGATCGACTCGAACACGCCCTGGTCGAAGTCCTTGAGGTCCATCTTGTTGATGGCGACGACGATGTGCTTGATGCCCAACAGCGAGGCAATGAAGCTGTGGCGACGGGTCTGGGTCTGCACGCCGTAGCGGGCGTCGACCAGGATGATCGCCAGGTCACAGGTGGACGCACCGGTGGCCATGTTGCGGGTGTACTGCTCATGGCCGGGGGTGTCGGCGATGATGAATTTGCGCTTGGCGGTGGAGAAGTAGCGGTAGGCGACATCGATGGTGATGCCCTGCTCACGCTCGGCCTGCAGGCCGTCGACCAGCAGCGCCAGGTCGATGTCCTCGCCGGTGGTACCGACTTTCTTCGAGTCGCGGGTAATGGCTTCCAGGTGATCTTCGTAGATCATCTTGGAGTCGTGCAGCAGGCGCCCGATCAGGGTGCTCTTGCCGTCGTCGACGTTACCGCAGGTCAGAAAGCGCAGCAGCTCTTTGCGTTCGTGCTGGCCCAGGTAGGCGAGGATGTCCTCGCTGATCAAATCAGATTGATGCGACATGACAGCCCCTTAGAAATAACCTTGACGTTTCTTGTCTTCCATCGAGCCTGCGCCATCGTGGTCGATGACACGGCCCTGGCGCTCGGAAGTTCGCGTCAGGAGCATTTCCTGAATGATGTCCGTGAGGCTTTCGGCCTCGGACTCCACCGCGCCCGTCAACGGGTAGCAGCCAAGGGTACGGAAACGCACTTTCTTTTTGACGATGCGGGCTTTGTCCTCATCGCTCAGGTGCTCGAGGATGCGCTCGTCGTCGATCATGATCAGTGTGCCGTTCTTCTCGATGACTTCACGCTCGGCGGCGAAGTACAGCGGCACGATCGGGATGCCTTCGAGGTAGATGTACTGCCAGATGTCCAGCTCGGTCCAGTTCGACAGCGGGAAGACACGGATGGATTCGCCCTTGTTGACCTTGCCGTTGTAGACGTTCCACAGCTCCGGGCGCTGGTTTTTCGGGTCCCAGCGGTGCTTGCTGTCGCGGAACGAGTACACGCGCTCTTTGGCACGGGATTTCTCTTCATCGCGGCGGGCACCACCGAACGCAGCGTCGAAACCATGCTTGTCCAAGGCCTGTTTCAGGCCTTCGGTCTTCATGATGTCGGTGTGCTTGGCGCTGCCGTGGGTGAACGGGTTGATGTTCTGCGCCACGCCGTCGGGGTTGATGTGGGTGATCAGGTCCAGGCCCAGGTCAGCGACCATCTTGTCGCGGAACTTGTACATCTCCTGGAATTTCCAGCGGGTGTCGACGTGCATCACCGGAAACGGCAGCTTGCCGGGGAAGAATGCCTTGCGTGCCAGGTGCAGCATCACGGCGGAGTCTTTACCGATGGAGTACAGCATCACCGGGTTATCGAACTCGGCGGCCACCTCGCGGATGATGTGGATGCTTTCCGCCTCCAGCTGTTTCAGATGCGTCAGTTTGTCGACCATGGCTACTCACGAAAACTTTCTTATGAACGGCCAGCGGGCCGTGTTCGAGCGAGGAATCCTAGCACAGCGTCCCGCTTCTAATCAGGACGCCGACTAGATCGAAAGGGTATATGAATATGCCCCTGTGTTTGGGCGTAACGCTCATAGGCAGGAGCGAGCTTGCTCGCGATGGTCGTCAACGATAACGCTGACAGCCTGGCGCCCCGTGGAGCGCTCAGGTTCATCGCGAGCTCGCTCCTACAGAGGGCTGTGGATTCAGATCGGGTTGGGGCAATCGATGAAGATGTGTTCCAGGGCGAATCGTCGGGCCAGGTAATCGCCCAGAGCCTGAACGCCGTAGCGCTCGGTGGCGTGGTGACCGGCGGCGATGAAGCTGATGTCGTTTTCCCGGGCGCTGTGGAAGGTTTGCTCCGAGGCTTCACCGCTCAGGTACAGGTCGACGCCCGCCTGGATCGCCTGGTCGATGTAGCCCTGGCCACCGCCGGTACACCAGCCGACGCGACGGATCATCGCGCTGCCTTCAATCAGCAGCGGCTCACGCCCCATGGCCTCTTGCACACGCCGGGCGAAGTCCCGCGCCGTCACAGGCTCGCTCAACGAACCGACCAGACCGACGATTTTCAGGTTGTCCGGGTCGAGCGGTCCTTCGACCGTGATATCCAACTGTCGAGCAAGCTGCACGTTGTTGCCGACGTCCGGGTGCAAGTCCAGCGGCAGGTGGTAGGCGAGCAGGCTGATGTCGTGCTTGAGCAAGGTCTTCAGGCGCCGTTGCTTCATGCCGGTGATGCACGGGTTCTCGCCTTTCCAGAAATAGCCGTGGTGCACCAGCACCAGATCGGCATTGGCTTCTACCGCGGCATCGAGCAAGGCCTGGCTGGCGGTCACGCCGCTGACGATGCGCATCACCTGCGGCCGGCCTTCGACCTGCAGGCCGTTGGGGCAATAATCGGCGATCCTTGCAGCGTTGAGGTAACGGTCGGCTTCTTCGACGAGTGTGCTCAGGGCGACGGCCATAAAAGACTCCTAAATATCCCGTTCAGAGGCGCGCGCGGCCTCGTATAATGCGCGACATTATGGGCGGTCCCTAACCGCCTGCAACCTTTCAGGACGTGCTTAATGCTCAAGGCGCTGCGTTTTTCCGGCTGGCCGTTGTTGGCCGGCGTGCTTGTCGCTCTGTTAATCATCCAGCGTTACCCGCAGTGGGTCGGGCTTCCAAGCCTCGACGTCAACCTGCAACAAGCCCCGCAAACCACCAGCATGCAGCAAGGCCCGGTGTCCTATGCCGACGCGGTGACCACCGCCGCGCCGTCGGTGGTGAACCTGTACACCACCAAAGTCATCAACAAGCCCAACCATCCGCTGTTCGAGGATCCGCAGTTCCGTCGATTCTTCGGCGACAACTCGCCCAAGCAGAAGCGCATGGAATCGAGCCTGGGTTCGGGCGTGATCATGAGCCCGGAAGGTTACATCCTGACCAACAACCACGTGACCAGCGGCGCCGACCAGATCGTGGTGGCGCTCAAGGATGGTCGCGAAACCCTGGCGCGGGTGATCGGCAGCGACCCGGAAACCGACCTCGCGGTGTTGAAGATCGACTTGAAGAACCTGCCTTCGATCACCGTCGGCCGCTCCGACAATCTCCGCATCGGCGACGTTGCGCTGGCCATCGGCAACCCGTTCGGCGTCGGCCAGACCGTGACCATGGGCATCATAAGCGCCACCGGGCGCAATCAGTTGGGCCTTAACAACTACGAAGACTTCATCCAGACCGACGCCGCCATCAACCCCGGCAACTCCGGCGGTGCGCTGGTGGATGCCAGTGGCAACCTGACCGGCATCAACACGGCGATTTTCTCCAAGTCGGGCGGCTCGCAGGGCATCGGCTTTGCGATCCCGGTGAAACTGGCGATGGAAGTGATGAAGTCGATCATCGAGCACGGCCAGGTGATTCGGGGCTGGCTCGGGATTGAAGTGCAGCCGTTGACCCAGGAGCTGGCGGAGTCTTTCGGTCTGTCGGGACGACCTGGCATCGTGGTCGCCGGGATTTTCCGTGACGGCCCGGCGCAGAAGGCCGGCCTGCAACTGGGTGACGTGATCCTGGCCATCGATGGCGAACCGGCCGGCGATGGCCGCCGCTCGATGAATCAGGTGGCGCGGATCAAGCCGACCGACAAGGTCACGATCCAGGTGATGCGCAACGGCAAGGAGCTCAAGCTCACGGCGGAAATCGGCTTGCGTCCACCGCCTGCGCCGGTCAAAGAGAAAGAAGAGCAGTAACCCAACCCGCAACCCCTTTTGGGAGCGGGCTTGCTCGCGAAAGCGGTGTATCAGTCAGCATAAATGTTAACTGAAGCACCGCCTTCGCGAGCAAGCCCGCTCCCACAGGGTCAGAGGTCGCCCAGGCCGTCGATCAGTGCCTGGTTCTGTTCAGGCGTGCCGATCGAAATCCGCAGGAACTGCGCAATGCGCTCCTGCTTGAAGTGCCGAACGATTACACCCTGCTCACGCAATTTCGCCGCCAGCTCTGACGCATCGTGCTTGGGGTGACGGGCAAAGATGAAGTTCGCTGCTGACGGCAGCACTTCAAAGCCCTTGGCCTGCAACTGCGCAACGAGCTTCTCGCGACTCTCGATCACCAGCCCGCAAGTCTTGTCGAAATACTCACGGTCTTCGAACGCTGCCGCCCCACCGACATTGGACATGCGGTCCAGCGGGTAGGAGTTGAAGCTGTTCTTGATTCGCTCCAGCGCCTCGATCAGGTCCACGTGCCCCACGGCCAGGCCAACCCGCAGGCCAGCCAGCGAGCGGGACTTGGACAAGGTCTGGGTTACTAGCAGGTTCGGATAACGGTCCACCAGGCTGATCGCCGTTTCGCCACCGAAGTCGATGTACGCCTCGTCGACCACCACGACCGAATCAGGGCTGGCCTTGAGGATCTGCTCGACCGCGTCCAGGGCCAGCAGGCAACCGGTCGGGGCGTTCGGGTTGGGGAAGATGATCCCGCCGTTCGGCTTGGCATAGTCGGCCGGGTTGATCTGGAACTGTTCGTCCAGTGGTACCGCGTCGAACTGGATGCCGTACAAGCCGCAGTAAACCGGGTAAAAGCTGTAGCTGATGTCCGGGAACAGCAGCGGTTTATCGTGCTGCAGCAAGCCGTGAAAGATGTGCGCCAGGACTTCGTCGGAACCGTTGCCGAGGAACACCTGGTTGCTTTGCACACTGTAATAGTTGGCAACGGCGTTCTTGAGCAGATCGCTGTTGGGGTCCGGGTACAGGCGCAGGTTGTCGTTCAGTTCGGTCTGCATCGCCGCCAAGGCTTTTGGCGATGGGCCGTAGGGGTTTTCATTGGTGTTGAGCTTGACCAGTTTGGCCAGCTTCGGCTGCTCGCCCGGTACGTACGGCACCAGATTCCTGACGAATGGGCTCCAGAATTTACTCATGCTCAGTTCCCCTTTTTTTCGTCGAGAATGCGGTATTCGGCGCTGCGCGCGTGGGCGCTCAGCGATTCGCCACGGGCCAGCACCGAGGCGGTCTTGCCCAGTTCGGAAGCACCGGCTTCGGAACAGAAGATGATCGACGAGCGTTTCTGGAAGTCATACACACCCAGCGGCGAGGAGAATCGCGCCGTGCCGGAAGTCGGCAACACATGGTTCGGACCTGCGCAGTAGTCGCCCAGCGCTTCGGAAGTGTGACGGCCCATGAAGATCGCGCCGGCGTGGCGGATTTTCGGCAACCAGGCCTGCGGGTCGGCGACGGACAGTTCAAGGTGTTCCGGGGCGATACGGTTGGCGACTTCCATGGCCTGTTCCATGTCACGCACGTGAATCAGCGCACCACGGCCGTTGATCGAGGTTTCGATGATGGCGGCACGATCCATCGTCGGCAGCAGCTTGGCGATGCTGGCGGCCACCTTGTCGAGGAACTCGGCATCCGGGCTGACCAGAATCGCTTGAGCGTCTTCGTCGTGCTCGGCCTGGGAGAACAGGTCCATGGCGATCCAGTCCGGGTCGGTCTGGCCGTCGCACACCACCAGAATCTCCGACGGACCGGCAATCATGTCGATACCGACCTGGCCAAACACGTGGCGCTTGGCGGTGGCCACATAGATGTTGCCCGGGCCGACCACTTTGTCGACCTGCGGCACGCTTTCGGTGCCATAGGCCAGCGCGGCCACGGCTTGCGCGCCACCGATGGTGAACACGCGGTCCACGCCAGCGATGCAGGCGGCGGCCAGCACCAGTTCGTTGATTTCACCGCGCGGGGTCGGGACCACCATGACCACTTCGGTCACGCCGGCAACCTTGGCCGGAATCGCATTCATCAGCACTGAAGACGGGTACGAAGCCTTCCCACCCGGCACGTACAGGCCGGCGCGGTCCAGCGGCGTGACCTTCTGGCCCAGTACGGTGCCGTCGGCTTCGGTGTAGCTCCAGGAATCCTGTTTCTGTTTTTCATGGTAGCTGCGCACACGGGCCGCGGCTTTTTCCAGGGCTTCGCGTTGCTCCACGGTGATGCGGGTCAGTGCCAGTTCCAGACGCTCGCGCGGCAGGATCAGGTCGGCCATGGAGGCGACATCCAGTCCGTCGAACTGGCGGGTGTATTCCACCAGCGCCGCATCGCCACGTTCACGCACGGTTTTGATGATGTCCAGCACTCGCTGGTTGACCGAGTCGTCGGACACACTTTCCCAGCTCAGCAGATGATCCAGATGATGCGCGAAATCCGGATCAGCAGCGTTGAGTCGGCGAATTGCAGTCGGTGCGGTCATAGCGAGAGCCTCATAGAATTGGCAAAAAACTCAGGCGCCCTAACTTAGCAGTCGTTTCCGCTTGGGCACCTGAGAATTCTGGCTATGAGGCGGATAGACGGGCACGCCTTACGGGCGTGCAGGTAAATCAGCCGCGGTGTCGAGACTCCACTGCCTTGCGCAGGGTGTCGATCAACGCCTGGATACGGGCGTGCTGCATTTTCATCGAAGCCTTGTTGACGATCAGCCGGGAACTGATGGCCGCGATGAAATCCTGGGGCTCCAGGCCGTTGGCCCGCAGCGTGTTACCGGTGTCGACCACGTCGATGATCTTGTCCGCCAGACCGATCAGCGGGGCCAGCTCCATCGAGCCGTAGAGCTTGATGATGTCGACCTGACGGCCCTGCTCGGCGTAGTAGCGTTTGGCAACGTTGACGAACTTGGTGGCGATGCGCAGACGGCCTTTAGGCTCCACCGCGCCGACCTTGCCGGCGGTCATCAGTTTGCACTGGGCAATTTGCAGGTCCAGTGGCTCGTAGAGGCCCTGGCCGCCATATTCCATCAGCACGTCTTTGCCGGCGACACCCAGGTCGGCGGCGCCATGCTCGACATAGGTCGGCACATCGGTGGCACGTACGATCAGCAGGCGGACATCCTCCTGGGTCGTGGGGATGATCAGCTTGCGGCTCTTGTCCGGATTCTCGGTCGGCACGATGCCCGCTTCAGCCAGAAGCGGCAGGGTGTCGTCAAGGATGCGGCCCTTGGACAGTGCGATGGTCAACATGGGAAACGTCAGTCCTTATCAAGGTACTCATGCCCGGTCGCAAACGGCGCCGGACATACATCGAGCCGGGGGACCGGCTCGACTTGAAACAAACCAATGGGCACTTCCCTGTGCCCCTTCTGCAACCACTAGCCCGGAACGCGACGGATCTTGGCGCCCAGCATCTGCAGTTTCTCTTCGATGCACTCGTAACCACGGTCGATGTGGTAGATGCGGTCGATCAGGGTATCGCCTTCAGCGATCAGGGCCGAAATCACCAGGCTGGCCGAAGCTCGCAGGTCGGTGGCCATGACTGGCGCGCCCTTGAGTTTTTCGGTACCGGTGACGATGGCGGTGTTGCCTTCGACCTGGATCTTGGCGCCCATGCGGTGCAGTTCATACACATGCATGAAACGGTTTTCGAAGATCGTCTCGATCACTGCACCCGTGCCTTCGGCAATGGCGTTGAGGGAGATGAACTGCGCCTGCATGTCGGTCGGGAACGCAGGGTATGGAGCGGTGCGCACGTTGACGGCTTTAGGCCGCTTGCCGTGCATGTTCAGCTCGATCCAGTCTTCGCCGGTGGTGATTTCAGCGCCCGCTTCGCGGAGCTTTTCCAGCACGGCTTCGAGGATGGTCGGATCGGTATCCTTGACCTTCACACGGCCGCCGGTCACCGCAGCCGCCACCAGGTAGGTGCCGGTTTCGATACGGTCAGGCATTACTTTATAAGTGGTGGTATGCAGACGCTCGACGCCGTCGATGGTGATGGTGTCGGTGCCAGCGCCGGAAACCTTGGCGCCCATGGCGTTCAGGAAGTTCGCCAGGTCGACCACTTCAGGCTCGCGCGCGGCGTTCGCCAGTACGCTGCGGCCTTTGGCCAGTGCAGCGGCCATCATGATGTTTTCGGTGCCGGTCACGCTGACGGTGTCGAAGAAGAAATGCGCACCGCGCAGGCCGCCTTCAGGGGCCTTGGCCTTGATGTAGCCGCCTTCGACGTCGATGATTGCGCCCATGGCTTCCAGGCCACGGATGTGCAGGTCGACCGGACGCGAACCGATGGCACAACCGCCAGGCAGCGCCACTTCGGCTTCACCAAAGCGGGCAACCATCGGGCCCAGTACCAGGATCGACGCACGCATGGTTTTAACCAGTTCGTACGGAGCGATCAGGGTCTTGATGGTGCGCGGGTCGATTTCGACGGCCAGTTTCTCGTCGATGACCGGCTCGATCCCCATACGACCGAACAGTTCGATCATGGTGGTGATGTCGTGCAGGTGCGGCAGGTTGGCAACGGTCACCGGGCCATCGCACAACAGCGTGGCCGCAAGGATCGGCAGGGCAGAGTTCTTTGCCCCGGAGATGCGGATTTCGCCGTCAAGACGAGCACCGCCAGTAATAATCAATTTATCCATAAGAATCTCGACGCCCTTGGGCTCAGGTGCGCTCGGCCCAGGCCGCGCTGCTGAAAAATTTCATAGTGACCGCATGGATGCTGCCATCGGTGATCCATGGGTTCAAATGGGCATAGATCTGCTGCTGACGCTTGACCGGGCTCAATGCCGCCAGTTCATCGCTAATCACGTTCAGCTGGAAATTGCAGCCTTCGCCTTCAACTTCCACCTGCGTTCCTGGCAGCTTTGCTTCAAGGAAGCTTTTCACTTCTACGGCCTGCATGCTCAACCTCAATCGGCGCCCTGTGCGCGCGGGTCGGACATCATACAAAAAAGCCCCGCGCCTGCGAACCCCGGGAAGCAGGACTCTGACGGGGGGCTTCTTTGTAGATGCGAGTTAGGGTTGCGCCAACAGCTCGGTCAATTCGCTGACCTGAGCGATTTCACGCATGTCTTCCGGCATCCCGCGGATGCTCAAGGGTTTGCCGGCCGCCTGTGCGTCACGCATGAAGCACAGCAACAAGGATAGCCCCACGCTGCTGGACTTGGTGACCGCAGAACAATCAACCACCAATGCCGCGGCCTTGCTCGCCTCGATCAGCGCCTTACCCTGCTTGCGCAGGGCGGGGCCGGTGCTGTAATCCAGCACGCCGCTCAGCCGCAGTTCGCCGGCTTCGTCCATCAGGACTGCCGACTCACTCATTGGGTCTGTTTCTCGGTGGATTGTTCAGCGGTTTGCTTGGCCTTGGCGACTTCACCGGCCCAACCGTTGATGGTTTTGTCCAGATCGTTGCCATTGCGCTGCATGGCGTCGGCGAACTGATCGCGGAACAGCTTGCCGATGTTGATACCGTTAATGATGACGTTACGCAGCTTCCACTCGCCGCCGACCTTTTCCAGGGTGTAGGACACCGGATAGATCGCGCCATTGCTGCCTTTGACGGTCATGCCGACGCTCGTGCGGTCGCCCGACTCGTCCTTGGCAGGATCAACGGTGATGCCCTGGTTGTTGTACTCGAGCAAGGCATTGCCATAGAACTGGAACAGGCCTTTCTTGAAGTTTTCTTCAAAGGTCTTCATCTGCTGCGGCGTGGCTTTGCGCGAGTACTTGACCGTCATGATGCTTTTGGAGATGCCCTCGGCATCCACCACCGGTCCGACAATGCTGTTGAGCGCCGCATAGAAATCGTTCGGATCCTGCTTGTACTTCTCTTTATTGGCCGCAAGGTCGGCCAACATCCGGTTGGTGGTGTCCTGTACCAGATCGTGCGCGGAAGGCGCCGCCACGGCGTTAGCCATTAAAGGCAAGGCCGCGAGCAATACCAACAGGCCACGTCGCAAGGTTGAGATCATTTGAGCACTCCTCATTTGGCGTCTTTGCTAACGGTATTGAGCAGGAACTTACCGATCAGGTCCTCAAGCACCAGCGACGACTGGGTGTCATGGATGGTACCGCCATCCTTGAGCAACGCTTCTTCCCCGCCGACGCTGATACCGATGTATTTTTCGCCCAACAGACCCGCAGTCAGAATAGATGCAGTGGAATCGGCAGGCAGGTTATCTACACGCTTTTCAAGCTGCATGGTCACTCGACCGGTGAAACTGTCGCGATCCAGATCGATGGCCGTGACCTTGCCGATGGTCACACCAGCCATGGTCACTTTAGCTCTGACCGTCAAACCGGCGATATTGTCGAAGTACGCATAAAGTTTATACGTGTCGGTGCTCGGGCTCGGGGACAGGCCGCTTACTCTCAGCGCCAGCAGCAGCAAAGCCAGGATGCCAGCCAGCAAGAAAAGGCCGACACCGATTTCCAGGGTGCGGTTTTGCATCAGAAATCTCCAAACATCAGGGCGGTCAGAATAAAGTCCAGGCCGAGCACAGCCAGAGAGGCATACACCACGGTCTTGGTAGTGGCACGACTGATCCCCTCTGAAGTGGGCTCACAGTCATAGCCTTGGAATACGGCGATCCAGGTCACGACAAAGGCGAAGACCATGCTTTTGATGATGCCGTTGAGCACATCGTCGACGAAGGTCACGCTGTTCTGCATGTTCGACCAGTAGGAGCCGTCATAGACCCCCAGCCAGTCGACGGCCACCCACGAGCCGCCCCAGATGCCCACCACGCTGAAAATCATTGCCAGCACCGGCAGGGAAATGAAGCCGGCCCACAGGCGCGGAGCAATGATGTACTTGAGCGGGTCGACCCCGATCATTTCAAGGCTGGACAACTGTTCGGTGGACTTCATGTTGCCGATTTCCGCCGTCAACGCCGAACCGGCACGTCCCGCAAACAGCAACGCCGTCACCACCGGGCCCAGCTCCCGCAGCAGCGTCAGCGCAACCATCTGCCCCACCGCCTGTTCCGAGCCGTAGCTGGACAGGATGTTGAAGCCCTGCAGTGCCAGCACCATGCCAATGAAAATCCCGGAGACCACGATGATCACCAGCGACATCACGCCGACGGAATGCAACTGCTTGACCAGCAGACCGAAACCGCCGCCGATACCGCCGCGACCGAGCAAGGCGTGAAACAGGAACAATGTCGAACGTCCGAACACGCCCACGGCATCGATTGCGGCCAGACCGAACCGGCGTATGCGTTCTATTAATGTAATTCTGCGCATCAGCGGCGCTTCCCCAGAAGATCTGCGCGGTAGTCCGTCGCTGGAAAGTGGTACGCAACCGGACCGTCGGGCTCGCCGGTCATGAATTGACGGATTCGAGGGTCTGTCGAATTCATCAGCTCCTCAGGCGTCCCCTGCCCCAACACTTGCCCATCGCCGACCACATAGATGTAGTCGGCAATGCTTGCGGTCTCGGCCAAGTCGTGGGAAACCACGATGCTGGTGATACCCAGCGCGTCGTTGAGCAGACGGATCAGGCGCACCAGCACGCCCATGGCGATAGGGTCCTGACCGACGAAGGGCTCGTCATACATGAGAATCTGCGGATCGAGCGCAATGGCCCGCGCCAGGGCGACACGGCGCTTCATGCCGCCGGACAGCTCATCGGGCATCAATTCAATGGCGCCGCGCAAACCCACTGCCTGCAATTTGAGCAGGACAATGTCGCGGATCATTTCTTCTGGCAGCTCGGTATGAACGCGCAGTGGAAAGGCAACGTTCTCGAACACATCGAGATCGGTGAACAGCGCGCCGCTCTGGAACAGCACGCCCATGTGCTTGCGGGCATCGAACAGATCACTGCGCGAAAGCGTCGGCAGATTTTGACCGTTGACCCAGACTTCGCCCTTGGTCGGCCGCAATTGCGCGCCCATCAACCGCAAGAGCGTCGTCTTGCCGCACCCGGAAGGCCCCATGATGCCGGTGACCTTGCCGCGGGGAATACGGATATCGATGTTATTGAAAATGCTGCGCGCACCGCGCTTGAAGGACAATCCCTTCAGCTCGACCGCGTAGGCGTTATCGGCACTCATCTAAACTCCTTGCGATGCAGCCTCACACTCGGACGCCTGACTTTCTGACGAAAGCACATACCTCCGGGCGGGCCGAACTGGCGGCGAACTATATCACTGCAAACGTCAGGCGCCCAAGGTCATTGCCGCGCCATATCGTTAGACATTTGGCGCAAAAAGCTTCATTTAGAGGGTTTCGTTGACAAGGAACGATAATGCACGACGAACTTGCGTGAGGGTTTCGATCATAACCGCTATAATCGCCGCCTTTTCATCAGGCTAAACGATTTCCGACATGAGCCAATCCAGCGACCTGATTCAATCCGCGCAACGCACCATCCGACTCGAAGTGGAAGCCGTAAATGGCTTGCTGCCCCAAATCGATGCGGATTTCGTACGCGCCTGCGAGATGATTCTGGCCAGCAAAGGCCGCGTGGTCGTGGTCGGCATGGGCAAATCCGGGCATATCGGCAGAAAAATCGCTGCGACCCTGGCCAGCACCGGCACCACGGCTTTTTTCGTCCATCCGGCGGAAGCCAGCCATGGCGACATGGGCATGATCACCCGCGACGACGTCATCCTGGCGCTGTCGAACTCCGGCTCCACCAATGAAATCATCACCCTGCTGCCCCTGATCAAGCGTCTGGGCATCCAGTTGATCAGCATGACCGGCAACCCAAACTCTGCGCTCTCGAAGGCTGCCGAAGTCAATCTCAATGTTCACGTCGAGCATGAAGCCTGCCCGTTGAACCTGGCACCCACTTCTTCGACGACCGCCGCACTGGTCATGGGCGATGCCTTGGCCGTCGCGCTGCTCGAAGCCCGGGGCTTTACCGCCGAAGACTTCGCTTTTTCCCACCCCGGTGGCGCACTGGGCCGGCGCCTGCTGTTGAAAGTGGAAAGTGTCATGCACGCCGGACCGGAACTGCCGCAGGTCCAGCGCGGCACGCTGCTCAAGGACGCGCTGATGGAAATGACCCGCAAGGGCCTGGGCATGACGGCGATCCTGGAGGCCGACGGCAAGCTGGCCGGGATCTTCACGGACGGTGACCTGCGCCGCACCCTGGACCGCCCCATCGACATCCACAGTGTCACCATCGATCAGGTGATGACAGCGCACGGCAAGACCGCCCGACCCGAGATGCTCGCGGCCGAAGCCCTGAAAATCATGGAAGACCACCGAATCAACGCGCTGGTAGTCGTCGACGATGAAGATCGCCCGATCGGCGCCTTCAACCTCTCCGACCTGCTGCGCGCAGGAGTCATGTAAATGAGCAACGATCTGCTGCAACGCGGCAAGACAATCAAACTGGCGGTGTTCGACGTCGACGGCGTGCTGACCGACGGGCGCCTGTACTTTCTCGAAGACGGCAGCGAATTCAAGACCTTCAACACCCTCGACGGCCAGGGCATCAAGATGCTGATGGCGGCCGGCGTACAGACCGCGATCATCAGCGGCCGCAAGACCCCGGTGGTCGAGCGACGCGCGAAAAACCTCGGCATCGCGCACCTTTATCAAGGGCGCGAAGACAAACTGGTGGTGCTGGACGAGCTTCTTGGCCAACTCAACCTAAGCTATGAACAGGTTGCCTACCTTGGTGACGACCTGCCCGACCTGCCGGTGATTCGCCGCGTGGGCCTTGGCATGGCCGTGGCCAATGCTGCCAGCTTCGTGCGCGAACACGCCCACGGCATCACCCAGGCCCGTGGTGGCGAAGGTGCTGCCCGCGAATTTTGCGAATTGATCCTGCGCGCCCAGGGCCGCCTCGATGCGGCAAACGCCGCGTACCTGTGAGCCAAAACATGTTCAGCAAAAAAGTACGCAAGACAATGGTGGTCTGTTGCATCGTGGCGATTTTCGCCGCGGTCGGCTATTGGAACATCAGCCCGGAACGCTTCCTCGACAAGCCACCGGCCAAGACCGAAGAAAGCCCCATCGACTGGTACGCGACCAACACTCACACCTTGCAATACCTCGAAGACGGCAAAGTGCAGTACGAAATGACGTCGGACAAGGCCGAGCACGTAAAAGCGACCGACATCACGCTGGTCACCAAACCCGACCTGAACATGTACCGTGGCACCGATTTCCCGTGGCATGTGACCAGTGAGCACGGCGAAGTGAACTCCGGCGGCACCGAGGTCGAGCTGATCGACAACGTACGCGTCAAACGCACCGACGAAAAGAACCGCGACACCCTGATCACCAGTACTCGCATGACGGTGTTCCCGCAGCAGCAATATGCGCAGACCGCGCAACCCGTTAGAATCGACGGCGCTGGCGGTGTATCGACTGGTGTTGGAATGAAAGCGTATTTGAAAGAAAGCAGGATACACCTGCTATCGAACGTAAGAGGACAGTATGAGGCTCGTTAAAACCCTCCCTATTTTGCTCAGTCTGGGCGCAGCACTGGGAAGCGTGAGCGCCTGGGCTCTGCCGAACGATCAGCAGCAGCCAATCCGCATTCAGGCCGACGACGCCCAACTGGACGACAAAAACGGTGTAGCCACCTATACCGGCGACGTGATCATTACCCAGGGCTCGATAAAGGTCACCGGCAACAAAGTGACCATGACTCGCGCTCCCGATGGCGACATCGACGTGGTGACCTCGGTGGGCAACCTGGCCTACTTCGAGCAGCTGCAGACGGCTGGCGACACCAAGCCCGTGCAGGGCTGGGGGGTGACCATCCAGTACCTCGCCAAGCAAAACCGCGTCATATTGATCGACCGCGCCAAGGTCATCGACAAGGACAACAACGTCACTCAAGGCGAGAAAATCGTCTATGACACCGAGAAGAAGCTTGCGAGCGCCGGTCGCGCCACAGGCAGCAAGGTGACCGAGTCGCGTCCACGCGTCGACATGGTGATCCAGCCGAAAAAGAAAACCGACGAGCAGAAGGCCCAGTAATGGCAACTCTGAAAGCTCAGCATCTGGCCAAGAGCTACAAGAGCCGCCAGGTCGTGCGCGACGTCAGCCTGTCCATCGACAGCGGTCAGATCGTCGGCCTGCTCGGCCCCAACGGCGCCGGCAAGACCACCTGCTTCTATATGATCGTCGGCCTGGTACGCGCCGATCAGGGTCGCGTGCTGATCGACGACCTGGATGTCAGTCACCAGCCGATGCACGGCCGCGCAAAGGCCGGCATCGGTTATCTGCCGCAGGAGGCGTCGATCTTCCGCAAGCTCTCGGTGGCCGACAACATCATGGCGATCCTCGAGACCCGCAAGGAACTCGACAAGGCAGGCCGTCGCAAGGAACTGGAAAGCCTGCTGCAGGAATTCCACATCAGTCACATCCGCGACAACCTCGGCATGAGCCTGTCCGGTGGTGAACGCCGCCGAGTGGAAATTGCCCGCGCACTGGCCACCAACCCGAAATTCATCCTGCTCGACGAACCCTTCGCCGGTGTGGACCCGATTTCGGTAGGCGACATCAAACAGATCATCCACCACCTCAAGGCCAAGGGCATCGGCGTGCTGATCACCGATCACAACGTCCGTGAAACCCTGGATATCTGCGAAACTGCTTATATCGTCAACGATGGCCAACTGATTGCCGAAGGCGACTCAGCGACGATTCTGGCCAACGACCTGGTCAAGGAAGTGTACCTGGGCCATGAGTTCCGCCTGTAAGCGCTCAGAAGCACGGAGGGTCGAATGAGCGCTTGTCGCGATAAAAATCAACACTTTTTTATTGTTACAGCGCTCTAGGCAAACACTGCAATATCAGGCATATAATTTGCTTATGTTTGGCGCTTCGGCGCCCTGTAGTGGATGGCGCATGTGCGCCGAATAAGGTGTTAAGCCCCTGCCATGAAACCATCGCTAGTCTTGAGAATGGGCCAGCAGCTGACGATGACACCTCAGCTGCAACAGGCCATCCGCCTGCTCCAATTGTCGACCCTGGACCTGCAACAGGAAATCCAGGAGGCCCTGGAGTCCAATCCGATGCTCGAGCGCCAGGAAGAAGGCGACGACTTCGATAACACCGACCCCATGGCCGACAACGTCGAACAGCAGAAGCCCAATACCGACATTCAGGAACCCTCCTACCAGGAAAGCGCACCGACAGTCGACAACCTCGAGGAAGGCGACTGGAACGAGCGCATTCCCAACGAGCTGCCCGTCGACACTGCCTGGGAAGACGTCTACCAGACCAGCGCCAGCAGCCTGCCGAGCAACGATGATGACGAGTGGGACTTCACCACCCGCACATCGGCTGGCGAAAGCCTGCAAAGCCACCTGCTGTGGCAGTTGAACCTTGCGCCGATGTCCGACACCGACCGCCTCATCGCCGTCACGCTGATCGACTGCATCAACAATCAAGGCTATCTGGACGAAACCCTCGAAGAAATTCTCGAAGCCTTCGATCCGGAACTGGACATCGAACTGGACGAGATCGAAGCCGTCCTGCACCGCATCCAGCAATTCGAACCGGCCGGTATCGGCGCACGCAACCTGGGCGAATGCCTGCTGCTGCAATTGCGTCAGATGCCCCCCAAGACGCCGTGGCTGGCCGAGGCCAAGCGCCTGGTCACCGACTACATCGACTTGCTCGGCAGCCGCGACTACAGCCAGTTGATGCGTCGCATGAAGCTCAAGGAAGACGAGCTGCGCCAAGTGATCGAACTGGTCCAGAGCCTCAACCCGCGTCCCGGCTCGCAAATCGAATCCACCGAAGCCGAATACGTTGTCCCTGACGTGATCGTGCGCAAGGACAACGAACGCTGGCTGGTGGAACTCAATCAGGAATCGGTGCCAAGGCTGCGGGTCAACGCCCAGTACGCCGGTTTCGTGCGCCGCGCCGACACCAGCGCCGACAACACCTTCATGCGCAATCAATTGCAGGAAGCCCGCTGGTTCATCAAGAGCCTGCAAAGCCGCAACGAAACCCTGATGAAAGTCGCCACCCAGATTGTCGAGCATCAGCGCGGCTTCCTGGAGTACGGCGACGAAGCGATGAAACCGCTGGTCCTGCATGACATCGCCGAAGCGGTCGGCATGCACGAATCGACAATTTCGCGGGTGACCACACAGAAATTCATGCATACCCCTCGGGGCATATATGAACTGAAGTACTTTTTCTCCAGCCACGTCAGCACCTCTGAAGGGGGCGAATGCTCGTCCACGGCGATTCGGGCGATCATCAAAAAACTGGTTGCCGCGGAAAATCAGAAAAAGCCGTTGAGTGACAGCAAGATCGCTGGTTTACTGGAGGCACAAGGCATTCAGGTGGCTCGCCGCACCGTCGCCAAGTACCGCGAATCCCTCGGGATCGCGCCTTCGAGCGAACGCAAGCGGTTGATGTAGGGCCACGCCACAGCGTTCCAGTGGTAGATCATCGGGTCTACCGCTTTATGCACTGGCAACGAAGGAGAAGCTGTATGCAAGTCAATATCAGTGGACACCAACTGGAAGTGACCGAACCTCTTCGCACCTACATCGGCGAAAAACTCCAACGATTAGAGAGGCATTTCGACAAGATCACCAACGTGCAGGTCACGATGACGGTCGAGAAGCTGAAGCAGAAAATCGAAGCCACGCTGCATATTCCCGGCAATGAAGTGGTCGCCAACGCGGAACATACCGACATGTACGCGGCGATCGACGCATTGACCGACAAGCTGGACAAACAACTCAAAAAGCATAAGGAAAAGACCCAGAGCCTCCTCCAGGGCGCGACCGGTCGTTAACACCCCCAACCCATGATCCGACTTGAAAGCATCCTGACCCCCGGCCGTTCCCTGGTGAACGTGCCGGGAGGCAGTAAAAAGAAAGCCCTCGAGCAAATTGCCAACCTCATCCATCGCGAAGTACCGGATCTGGAGATGCAAGATGTCTTCGAGGCGTTGATTGCCCGTGAAAAGCTCGGTTCCACGGGTTTTGGCAACGGCATCGCAATACCTCATTGCCGTCTCAAGGGTTGCCTTTCGCCCATCAGTGCCTTGATGCACCTGGATGCCCCTATCGATTTCGACGCTATCGATGGTGCCCCGGTTGACCTGTTGTTCGTGCTACTGGTCCCGGAAGCCGCCACCGATGCGCACCTGGAGTTGTTGCGCCAGATCGCCAGCATGCTCGACCGCAAGGATGTGCGCGACAAATTGCGCAGCGCCCCGAGCAATGAAGCCTTGTATCAGGTTGTCCTGGACGAGCAAAACGGGCAGTAATCATGCGCTTGATCATCGTCAGCGGCCGCTCCGGCTCAGGCAAAAGTACCGCCCTCGATGTACTTGAGGACAACGGTTACTACTGCATCGACAACCTGCCCGCCGGTTTGCTGCCGGAACTGGCCGAACGCGCATTGATCCACACCGAGTTGTCACAGCCGCTGGTTGCTGTCTCCATCGATGCCCGCAACCTGCCCAGCCATCTGTCGCGTTTCCCGGAGCTGTTGGAAGAAGTCCGCAGCCGGCACATCCAGTGTGATGTGCTGTACCTGGATGCCGACGAGGAAACCCTGCTCAAACGTTTCTCCGAAACCCGTCGTCGCCACCCGTTGAGCACCGCCAATCGCTCGCTCGCCGAAGCGATCAGCGATGAAACGAGCCTGCTGGGCCCCATCGCCGACCTGGCCGACCTCAAGATCAACACCACCAATCTCAACCTGTATCAGCTGCGCGATACCATCAAGCTGCGCCTGCTCAATCAGCCTGAGCCCGGGACAGCGTTCCTGGTGGAGTCTTTCGGATTCAAGCGCGGCATGCCGGTGGATGCCGATCTGGTGTTCGATGTGCGCTGCCTGCCCAATCCGTATTGGAAACCGGAGTTGCGCGCGCAGTCGGGGCTGGATCTGGCGGTCGCCGAATACCTGGCGGCCCAGCCGGATGTTGAAGAGATGTTCCAGGACATCTCCACGTATTTGCTCAAATGGTTGCCCCGCTTTGCTGCCAGTAACCGCGCCTATGTCACCATTGCCATCGGTTGCACCGGTGGGCATCACCGCTCTGTCTACCTGACCGAACGACTGGGCAAGACCCTGCAGCAATCCCTGAAGAACGTCCAGGTCCGCCACCGCGACCTCAGCTAAAGGATTCACATCGCGATGCCTGCACGGGAAATCGAAATCATCAATAAACTGGGCCTGCATGCCCGGGCGTCTGCAAAATTCGTCGGGGTCGCTGGCCAGTTCAAGGACTGCACGATCCGGGTTGGACGCACACCGGAAACCACCGTCGACGGCAAAAGCATCATGGCCATGATGATGTTGGCCGCCGGCAAAGGCACAAAAATCCATTTGAGTACCGAAGGTGAACAGGCGCAGGAAGCCATGGATGCGCTGGTGGCCTTGATCAACAACTATTTCGACGAAGGCGAATAACTCCGCTGCGTTGTAGCGGCAGGCGAAACCTGCGTTTGGCTGCTACAGAGCGCATGCCAGGCCAACGCAGCATCCATCGCCGACATGGCTGGCAGCTTTTGCATGCATGCCCGCATGAAAAAAGGCGCGGCACCCGAAGGGTGGCGCGCCTTTTGTGTAACGGTGAGGCTTAGCTGCCTGCCACCATCATCCGCTCGATCAGTACCGAGCCCGTACGAATGTTGCTGCGCAGCTCCAGGTCATTACCCACCGCGACGATCTGCTTGAACATATCGCGCATGTTGCCGGCGATGGTCACTTCCTGAACGGCGAACTGGATTTCACCATTCTCGACCCAGTAGCCCGCCGCACCGCGCGAGTAGTCGCCGGTGACCATGTTCAGCCCCTGGCCCATCAACTCGGTCACCAGCAACCCACGCCCCATGCGACGCAGCAAAGCTGCCTGGTCTTCATCGCCGTGGGTAACGAACAGGTTGTGTACCCCGCCAGCGTTGGCGGTGCTCGGCATGCCAAGCTTGCGGCCGGAGTAAGTGCCGAGAATGTAGGACACCAGCACGCCATTTTCGACGAACGGCTTGGCATAGGTCGCCAGGCCATCACCGTCGAAGGCCGCACTGCCCAACGCGCGCATCAGGTGCGGGCGCTCATCGAGGGTCAGCCAGTCCGGAAAAAGTTTCTGCCCCAAGGTGCCTTCAAGGAAGGACGATTTGCGATACAGGCTGCCGCCGGAGACCGCCGACAGGAAACTGCCGAACAGACCACCGGCCAACTCTGCGGAAAACAGCACCGGCACTTCGCAGGTCGGCACCGGGCGCGCGCCCAGACGACTGGCTGCACGCTGCGCGGCACGCTGGCCGATGCTCACAGGGTCTGCGAGCAAACTGCCCTGGCGGTTGACGTCGTACCAGTAATCACGCTGCATCTGGCCATCGGCCTCAGCGATCATCACGCAGCTCAGGCTGTGGCGCGTCGATGCATAACCGCCGACAAAGCCGTGGCTGTTGCCATAGACCCGGCAACCCTGATGAGTGCTGAGGGTGGTGCCGTCGGCGTTTTTGATCCGCGGGTCGGCGTCGAACGCCGCCGCTTCACAGAGCAAAGCCTTCTCGATGGCCTGTTCCGGCGTGATATCCCACTGGTGGAACAGGTCGAAATCGTGCAGGTCTCTGGCCATCAACGCGGCATCCGCCAGGCCCGAGGCCTCGTCTTCGGAGGTGTGCCTGGCAATGGCCAGTGCCGCAGCGACGGTTTCGCGAATGGCATCCGGGCCGCTGGCCGAGGTGCTGGCCGAACCCTTGCGCTGGCCGACGTACAGGGTGATGCCGAAGCCCTGGTCGCGGTTGAATTCGACGGTTTCGACCTCGCGCTGGCGCACCGACGTGGACAGGCCCTGCTCCAGGGACACTGCCACCTCACAGGCACTGGCGCCCTGACGCTTGGCTTCAGCGATGATCTGCTCGACTTGCTCCTGCAGTGCCGGCAATGCTTGTGGGCCGACGCTTTCAACTGCACTCATGCTGTTCTCCACTCAAATTCTGCTTTCGGTAACGGTCATCGAGCGACCGGGCCGGACAAGCGGCCCCCGACTGGTTATCATGGCGGCGTTTCTTTGCGGACTGCCACCATGGTTGATTCTTACGACGACTCCCTCGATACGGGAGAAAAAAGCAAATCCCAGGTCAAACGCGAGCTGCATGCTCTGGTTGACCTTGGCGAGCGCCTTACAACGCTCAAGCCTGACTTGCTCAACAAACTGCCCCTGACCGACGCCCTGCGCCGGGCCCTGGCCGATGCACCCAAGCACACCGCGAACATCGCGCGTAAACGGCACCTTCAGTTTATCGGCAAGCTGATGCGCGATCAGGACACTGACGCCATTCTGGTCTTGCTCGATCAACTCGATGCCTCCACTCGCCAGTACAACGAACGCTTCCATAACCTGGAGCGCTGGCGTGATCGCCTGATTGCCGGTGACGATGCTGTTCTGGAAAAATTCGTCGTCGACTACCCGGACGCCGATCGCCAGCAACTGCGATCGCTGATCCGTCAGGCCCAGCATGAGGTTGCGCAAAACAAGCCTCCTGCTTCCAGCCGTAAAATCTTCAAGTACATCCGTGAGCTGGACGAGACTCAACGCGGCCTGCGTTAAATCTGCGCCCGGGTGAGTCGCCTCGCGACTCGCCCGCCGCTCCATCCCTTATGCGCCCGTGCCACCCACGGTGATCGCATCAATTTTAAGCGTTGGCTGGCCGACACCCACCGGCACCGACTGCCCATCCTTGCCACACGTCCCCACGCCACTGTCCAGCGCCAGATCGTTGCCGACCATCGACACTTTGCTCATGGCTTCCGGACCGTTGCCGATCAGGGTTGCGCCTTTGACCGGGGCAGTGATCTTGCCGTCCTCGATCAGGTAAGCCTCGCTGGTGGAGAACACGAACTTGCCGCTGGTGATATCGACCTGCCCGCCGCCCAGGTTGGCGCAGTAGATACCCCGCTTCACCGAGGCGATGATTTCCGCCGGGTCGCTTTCGCCGCCCAGCATGTAGGTGTTGGTCATGCGCGGCATCGGCAGGTGCGCGTAGGATTCGCGACGACCGTTGCCGGTGCGGGCCACGCCCATCAAACGGGCATTGAGCTTGTCTTGCATGTAGCCCTTGAGCACGCCGTTTTCGATCAGCGTGGTGCACTCGGTCGGGGTGCCTTCATCGTCGACGCTCAGCGAGCCACGGCGGCCGGACAACGTGCCGTCATCGACGATGGTGCACAGCTTGGAGGCGACCATTTCACCCATGCGCCCGCTATAGGCGGAGCTGCCCTTGCGGTTGAAATCGCCTTCCAGGCCATGGCCCACCGCTTCGTGCAGCAACACCCCCGACCAACCGGAGCCCAGGACCACCGGCAAGGTACCGGCCGGCGCAGGAATCGCTTCCAGATTGACCAGTGCCTGACGCAGCGCTTCCCGGGCATAGCTCATGGCCCGGTCTTCGGCGAGGAAATACCGGTAATCGGTACGACCGCCGCCGCCATGGCCACCGCGCTCGCGCCGACCGTTCTGTTCGACGATCACACTGACGTTGAAACGCACCAGCGGCCGTACGTCCGCCGCCAGTCCGCCGTCGGTGGAGGCCACCAGAATGCGTTCCCAGACCCCGGCCATGCTCACGGTGACTTGCTGGATACGCGGGTCGAGGGCGCGGGTCGCGGCGTCGATGCGCTTGAGCAGGTCGACTTTCTCGGCGCGGCTCAACACTTCCAGGGGATTGTCCGGCGCATACAACTGCGCGACATCCTGGGTGGTGAAGGCCTGCACCGTGCCGTTCTGCCCGGCGCGTGAAATCGAACGAGCGGCACGGGCCGCCGCGCCCAGGGCTTCCAGGGTAATCGCGTTGCTGTAGGCAAAACCGGTCTTTTCACCCGATTGCGCACGCACGCCAACGCCCTGGTCAAGGTTGAAACTGCCTTCCTTGACGATGCCGTCTTCCAGCGCCCAGGACTCGGAAATCTGCCCCTGGAAATACAGGTCGGCGGCATCGATGCCCGGGCCGGCAAGGTCGCCGAGCACGGTTTGCAGGCTTTCGATGGTGACGCCGCCGGGTGCCAGGAGGTGTTCACTGACTGAGGACAACAACTCGCTCATATGCTTTACGCCTTAAATTCATCGTTCTGATGCAGGCCGCTGGGCGCCCTGCGAGAAAAAGCGCCGGTGACTCGATACCGGCATCCGCGCCCGGATGGACGCCTGTTCGCTGCTGTCACGTTCAGCCAGCAGTACGGCCTCGCCTTGATCCTGTTGCGCCAGCACCCGACCCCAGGGGTCGACGATGGCCGCATGGCCCCAGGTTTCCCTTGGCCCCGGGTGAATCCCACCCTGGGCGGCCGCGAGCACGTAGCACTGGGTCTCGATGGCACGTGCGCGGATCAGCACATCCCAGTGCGCGGCGCCAGTCACGGCGGTGAAGGCCGACGGCGCGGTGATCAGTTCCGCGCCGGCGGCTCGCAATTCGCTGTACAGCTCCGGGAAACGCAGGTCATAACAGACCGTCAGGCCCACCCGCCCGACTGGCGTGTCCGCCACCACCACGCCACTGCCATAAGCATAGTCATCGGATTCGCGATAACGGCCACGCTTGTCGGCCACGTCCACATCGAACAGATGCAACTTGTCGTAACGCGCCACCGTCTCGCCCTGATCGTCGATCAGCAAGGAGCAGGCATGGGACTTGGCCGTCGGCTGATCCACCGGCGGCAAGGGCAAGGTACCGGCCACTATCCATAACGTGAGGTCGCGGGCGGTCTGTTTCAACCAGGGCAGGATCGGTCCCTCGCCCATGGCTTCGGCGCGACCGATATCGGCGATGTCTCGCCGGCCCATGGCAGCGAAGTTTTCCGGCAGCACGGCCAGCTTCGCACCGCCAGCCGCCGCCTGTTCCAGCAGGCGACGAGCCTGGGACAGGTTGGCCAGGACATCGCTCTGGCTGACCATTTGAATCACTGCAACAGACATGGCCCTTTCCTTATTACATTCCTGCAGGAGCGAGCTCGCTCGCGATGGAGGTAAAAAATGGCGCGTGCTGCCTGAATGAACGCGGCGACATTGCGTTTTTCGCGAGCAAGCTTGCTCTTGCAGGGGAAGACGACGCTTTGGTCATGCTACTCCATAGGTCCGCGCAATGGCTTTTCAAAAAGGCTTGTCGAAGGTGATTTTCGGATCTTTCCACGACCCATTGACGCTGTATTTCACGCTGGCGAAACGGGACACGCGATCCCCGATCAACTTGTCGATCAGGAACAATGCGCCGCCAATGGCCGGTGCGCCGACGATCAGTGCGGCAATCGGCAAGTTGTTGGTCACGGGTAACGTCACCAGCAGCTTCGCATCGATCTGGTCGGCGACCATGTTCAGCTTGCCATCCAGTTCTATAGTGCTAGACGGCCCGGTCAGGCGGATCGGCTCCGTGGTGACGTACACACCGTTGGTCGCCGTCAGCAAGCCCTTGACCCGGTCATAGCTCAGGCCTTTTCCGAACAGATCGGAGAAGTCCAGGCGCAGACGCCGGCCGATGGAGTTGAAGTTGAGCAAGCCGAACACTCGCAGCGCCTGGGCACTGCCTTCGACTTCGACGAACTGGCCCTGATTGAGCGACGCATCCAGGGTGCCGGAAAAGCGTTTGGTCGCCAGCCACGCCGGTGATCCCGGCCAGCGGCCATCGACATCCATGTGGAAATCCTTGCTGGTCACGCTCGGCGCAAAGCCCCAGCCCTTGAGCACATCCGCCAGATTCTTGCCGCTGACCCGACCCTTGTACCAACTGCTGCTCGCCCCCGGCGCACCTTCCCAGCCGCCACTGCCCTGCAACTGGATACCCTTGAGGCCCATGTTCAGGGAATTGAGGGCGATGCCTTTGGGCGTGGGACGCACCTTCAACGACCAGGCGCCGACCAGATCGTTACCCTGGAACAACTGGTCGATGGTGATATCCAGCGCCGGTATTTTGGTCGGGTCCACCGAAGCCAGCGGGTCGGGTGAGTTTTCATCCGCCAGCACCGTCGGGTCAGGCGCAGGCAAACGTATGGTTTGCAGATTGATCACGATCGGTGCGGCTTTCGCATCCGGGAGGCTGGCGTTGCCCGTCACCTGCTGACTGTCCAATTGCAAGGCCCAGGCGGACGGTTTTCGCGTCAGCTGAACGGATGCCTGATCCAGCGTGGTGCCCAGGGCGCTGAGCTTGCCGACCTTGAAATCGGCACCACTGAGCAACTGCTTGGCGCTGCCGCCAGGGTCTTGCCCGGCGTACTTGGTTACCAGGTCCTGCCAGGGGCCGACGTCCAGTTCCGACAGCACGCCACGGATGCGCAGGCCCTTGGTGTCCGGCAACACGGCATCACCGCTGCCAAGGAACAGCTCACCGCGCCCGTCGGCAAAATTCCCGCTCGGCGCGGAAAACGTGAAATTGGCCAGTTCGCCGTAGTTCACCCAGTAGCGCCGCTCCGCACCTTGCAGCGTCATACGGAACGATGTGTCACGCCCCTGTTCGGCCGCCATGCCAAAGGGTGCCGGCAGGTCAACGGCAACACCCTTGAGGTTGGAATTGACCATCAATTGGCTGTCGGCACCATTGAGAGTCACCTGCAACGCGTAGGGAATCACGCCGCTCACAGGTAGTGGCTGGGCCACTTTCAGCCATTCGGTGAGTTTCTTGACCTCGATCTGCCCCGACGCGGTGACACGGGTGTTGAGATTGCCTTCGCGACCCTCGGCGAAAATCTGCGCAGTCACCGGTTTGTCGAACGCTCGAGCCGAGATGTTCTGCCCGCTCAGGCCTTTGGCGCTGTCAAACCGGAAATCGCCCTTGAGTTGCGTCAGCTCCAGGGGCGGCTCGGGCAGCTTCAGACGGGCCTTGTCTGTCTTGAAGTCGACCAGGATCTTCGGCTGTTCACCTTTGACCAGCGGTATATCCAGCTTCAGCTTGCCTTGCAGGTCACCCTCGCCTTCCCATCCGGCGAACGTCTCGGCCGTGCCGATCGGCGCCTCCTTGAGGATTTTCAGGCCATCGCCCAGCCCACCGGCGAACCCGCCATCAAGAAACAGGTGGACGCTTTGCCCCTCCGGTGCATGGGGGATGTTGACGTAGATGTCGCTGACCTGGGTATCGAGCAATTGGCCCGTGCTGGCCAGGATCCGCACGCCACTGTCTTCGACGAACACGTCACCGCTGACCTTGCTGACATGGGGCCAGCCGGGCTGGAACGCCAGTTCGGCATCGTGCACTTTGAAAAACAGGCTGATGCTGCGCGCCGTGTCGGCCGCGCCGTGGTTCAGCGAACCTTGATACTGGAAGAAGCCCTGGTCCACCGCGCCTTTGATAATCGCCGTGCGCAACCATTCGTCCAGCGCCGGGCTGAGAACGGCCGGGAGGTACTTGGCGGTGTAGCGACCGTCGCCATCCACCAGGCCGACCCGCAGGTCCATGTAGTCTTCCTGGGTGTGATCGAAATGCAGGCGGATCAGGAAGTCGCCGGCAATCTTGCCCTCCTCGCCCAGCACTTTCAGGTAGGGCGCGATCAGGGTGAAACCTTCTTTATCGAGCTTCCAGGTCAGGCGGGCGTTGGCTTGCAGGTACTGCCAGGGTTTGGCGAAGATCGGGTCCAGGTGCAGCATGAAATCCTTGGTGTCCATGCGCAACTCGCCGTGCCCAAGGTCGCCGCTGATGCTGCCGGTGACGTTTCGTGCCGCCGGAGCGCCGTGATAGGCGTCGAAACCCACCTGGTCGAGGTTGGCGGCAAAGCTGAATTTGCTGTCGTCGGTGGCATTGGGCCGCACGTCGATCAGCACATTGCGCAAACCGCCCGTGACCTTGAGGCGCTCAACCACGGTGGCAAAGCCTTCAGGCAGTGGCGCCAGGGCATTGAGCAAGGGGGTCAGAGGAGTGAGGTTGAGACGGTCGGCCTGCAGGTGCCAGAGCTCTTGCGACGGATCACTGCCCGCAGTCTGCTTGAGTTGCAGGCGTGACTCCCATCGGGTTTCGCCCAGGCTCATGGCCAGGGAATCCACCGTCACCCGCATGCCTTCGTCACTGCGCTGGAAATAACCGTTGAGCGCCAGATTGTCGATCTTCACCGGTTTGCGATCGGCGTAAGCGCCCTTGAGCTGCGGCGCATTCAAGCGCACCGCAGCACTTTGCAGCGCGCCCATGCCCCAGGTCGCCCACACTTCGCCACCGGCCTTGATTTGGGAAAAATTCCATTGCTGGCTGATGCGCTCGGGCAGCCACTTCGACCAGTCACTTTGCGGCAGACTCAGGTACACCTCAGCTTCACCGGCCTTCCATTCGCTTGCGCGGATGCGCGTGCGCATGTTCATGGCAACCGGTTGGCCGTCTGGCAGCGTCAACCGGGCATCGAGCCGCTGGCGGGTGGCACCGGTTTTAAGGCTCAGGCCCACATAGGTCAGGGTCAGCGGCGATTCCCCCCAAGGCTGCAAAGTGACCTGGCTGTCGAGCACCGATAGACGCTGGATCATCTGCATGCGGTTGAGCAGTTGCTCCGGATCAAGGGGCTGATTGTCCTTGACCGGGAAACCTTCGAGCGCCCACTCACCGTCGTCGCCTTGCTTGAGGCTGACCTTCAGGCCTTCGAAAGAGAGATTGGCAATACGGACTTCGCGCGCCAGCAGACTGGCCCACAGGTCGGGTACCGCGCGCACATAGTCCAGATGCAAGGCGTTGGCGCCCTCGCCCACCGTGACGTCGTGAGCCGAGACAATCGGGGCGAAACCGCTCCAGGCGCCTTTCAACTCGCCGATCTGCACGGGCATGCCCAAGGCCTCGCCGGCCCGGTTTTCGACGACGGCGCGGTACTCGGCCACCAGTGGCGCCAGTTCCCGGCCGAGGCTGACGTACAACGCCATCAACACCAAAACCAACGCGCACAGGCCCAGACCCCAGCGGGTCAGTGCGGCCAAAATGCGTGTCAGACGCTCCATGTCAGTTGGCTCCCATGGCAAAAGTTTTGCAAAAAGCTGAGGCCAGCCGTGCAGGAAAAATAACGACGCCGCGTATCAGAGCAACACCACGTCGTATTGTTCCTGGGAATACATGGTTTCTACCTGGAACCGAATGGTGCGCCCGATGAACCCTTCCAGCTCGGCCACATTGCCCGACTCTTCATCGAGCAAGCGGTCAACGACCTTCTGGTTCGCCAATACACGATAGCCCTCCGCCTGATAGGCGCGAGCTTCGCGCAGGATTTCGCGGAAGATTTCGTAGCAAATCGTCTCCGGGGTCTTCAACTTGCCGCGGCCCTGGCAACTGCTGCAGGGCTCGCACAGCACCTGCTCGAGGCTTTCACGGGTGCGCTTGCGGGTCATCTGCACCAGGCCCAGTTCGGTGATGCCGATGATGTTGGTCTTGGCGTGATCGCGCTCCAGCTGTTTCTCGAGGGTCCGCAGTACCTGGCGCTGGTGCTCTTCGTCTTCCATGTCGATGAAGTCGATGATGATGATCCCGCCCAGGTTGCGCAGGCGCAGTTGGCGGGCGATGGCGGTCGCGGCTTCGAGGTTGGTCTTGAAGATGGTTTCTTCGAGATTGCGATGACCGACGAACGCCCCGGTGTTGACGTCGATGGTGCTCATGGCTTCCGCCGGATCCACCACCAGGTAGCCGCCGGACTTGAGCGGTACTTTGCGCTCCAGGGCTTTTTGGATTTCGTCTTCGACGCCGTACAGGTCGAAAATCGGCCGTTCGCCTGGGTAGTGTTCCAGACGATCGGCAATCTCTGGCATCAGTTCGGCGACGAACTGCGTGGTTTTCTGAAAGGTTTCCCGGGAGTCGATGCGAATTTTCTCGATCTTCGGGCTCACCAGGTCACGCAGGGTGCGCAATGCCAGGCCCAGGTCTTCATAGATGACACTGGGTGCGCTGATGGTTTTGATCTGCTCGCTGATCTGGTCCCAGAGCCTGCGCAGGTAGCGGATGTCCATGAGGATCTCATCGGCGCCCGCGCCCTCGGCGGCGGTACGCAGAATGAAACCGCCGGCTTCCTTGATGCCCTCTTTGGCCACGCAATCGCTGACCACCTGTTTGAGGCGCTCGCGTTCGGCTTCGTCTTCGATCTTCAGGGAAATGCCGACATGGGCGGTGCGTGGCATGTACACCAGATAGCGCGACGGGATCGACAATTGCGTCGTCAGGCGCGCGCCCTTGGAGCCGATCGGGTCCTTGGTGACTTGCACCACCAGGCTCTGGCCTTCGTGCACCAGGGCGCTGATGCTTTCCACCGCAGGGCCTTCACGCAGAGAGATTTCCGAAGCATGGATGAACGCGGCACGATCCAGGCCGATGTCGACAAAAGCGGCCTGCATGCCCGGCAAAACCCGTACGACTTTGCCTTTATAGATGTTGCCAACGATCCCGCGCTTTTGCGTGCGCTCGACATGGACCTCTTGCAGGACACCGTTTTCCACCACCGCCACGCGTGATTCCATCGGCGTGATGTTGATCAGGATCTCTTCACTCATGGCAGGGTCTCGTTCAGGCATGTTCACGATAATGGCCGCATCTTGTCAGTACGACGCTTAGCGCGCGTTAAGGGTTTGCCAACAGGGTATGCCGAAATGGCCGAGCAGTTCTGCGGTTTCGCACAGCGGCAGTCCAACCACCGCCGAGTAACTTCCATCGAGCCCGGCGACAAACACCGCGCCCAGCCCTTGAATGCCATAGCCACCGGCCTTGTCCAGCGGCTCGCCGCTGACCCAATAGGCTGCCGCCTCCTCGTCGCCGATGGGACGAAAACGCACCAGGCTGCGCACCACCCGTGATTCGCAACGCTCGCCGTCAAGCACGGCAATGGCGGTCAGGACTTCATGCTCGGTGCCGGACAACCTCTTGAGCATGGCGCACGCGTCGGCTTCATCAACCGGTTTGCCGAGAATTTTGCCGCCCTGCACAACGGCCGTGTCGGCGCCCAGAACGCAGAATGCCGCGCTGGACACGATTGCGCCGTAGCCGGCTCGAGCCTTGCCCCGCGCCAGGCGCTCGACATAGGCCGATGGCGATTCATTGTTCAGAGGGGTTTCATCGATGTCCGCACTGATGGCGGTGAACGGCACGCCGATCTGTGTGAGCAGCTCACGTCGACGCGGCGAGCCAGAGGCGAGGTACAACTGTTTCATCAAGACCTCTCCCTGTCTGGTGTCTGAATCGAATTAATTGATTTTGTAGCGCCGGCGCAATCCGCGCAAAGCGAAGCTGATCCAGGGCCAGAGCAGCGCGCTGACCAGCGCTGGCAAAACCAGCGCCAGCGTAGGCTGACGGTTGCCGGTCAGGGCGCTCAGCCATAGCTGGACAAGCTGGGCGAGGCCGAAGATCACCAGGATCACCAGGCTCTGCTGCCACATCGGGAACATCCGCAGACGTTGTTGCAAGGCCAGCACCAGGTAGGTGATGAGGGTCAGGATCAAGGCGTTCTGGCCCAACAGCGTGCCGTACAGCACGTCTTCTGCCAGCCCCAGGCACCACGCGGTGACCATGCCGACCTTCTGCGGCAGGGCCAATGCCCAGAACGCCAGCAGCAGGGCCAGCCACAGCGGGCGCAGGATTTCCATGAATTGCGGCAGCGGCGACACGCTGAGCAGCATGCCGATGGCGAAGGTCAGCCAGACGATCCAGCCGTTCCGGGAGGCTTTGACACCGACCATTATTCTTGTCTCCCAGTGGTCGCAGGTTCCGAAACAGGCGGTTTGGCAGCAGGCTTGGCGGCCGGTTTGGTGGCAGCGGGTTGCGTGGCCGGTGGCTTGGCGGCCGGGGCTGTCGCGGGCGGCTTGGAAGCGCCGGAATGCGAAGCGGCAGGCTTGGCCGGTGTGGCTGCCGGTGTTGTCGCGGGAGCGGCTTGAACAGCCGGTACAACGGGCGCCGCAACGGCAGCCGGGACGATCGCAGGCTTGGGTACGGTTGCCGGGATGATCGGCCCGCCGCCCTGTGCATCCAGGGATTCCTGAGCCTGTGCAGCCTCGTTGGCACGCTCTTCAGCGGTGCGGTTGTCGCTGAACACCAGCAACAGGTAACGACTGCGGTTGAGGGCTGCGGTCGGTACCGCACGAACAATGGCGAATGGCTGGCCGGAATCGTGAATCACTTCCTTGACCGTGGCCACCGGGTAACCCGCCGGGAAGCGCTGGCCGAGGCCTGAGCTGACCAGCAGATCGCCTTCCTTGATGTCGGCGGTATCGGCCACGTGACGCAATTCCAGGCGCTCCGGGTTACCAGTACCGCTGGCAATCGCCCGCAGGCCGTTGCGGTTGACCTGGACCGGAATGCTATGGGTTGAGTCGGTCAGCAGCAGAACGCGTGAGGTGTACGGCATCAACTCGACCACCTGGCCCATCAGACCACGGGCATCGAGGACCGGCTGCCCCAGGACCACGCCGTCGCGCTCCCCCTTGTTGATGATGATGCGATGGGTGAACGGGTTGGGGTCCATGCCGATCAACTCGGCCACTTCGACCTTCTCGTTGACCAGTGCCGACGAGTTGAGCAACTCGCGCAGGCGAACGTTCTGCTCGGTCAGGGAGGCAAGCTTCTGCATGCGCCCCTGCAACAGCAGGTTTTCGCTCTTGAGTTTTTCGTTTTCGGCGACGAGTTCGGTCCGGCTGCCAAACTGGCTGGCCACGCCCTGGAATAGCCGCTGCGGCAGGTCGGTGATCCAGTAAGACTGCATCAACACCAGCGACATCTGGCTACGCACTGGCTTGAGCAGCGTGAAGCGGGCATCGACCACCATCAGCGCGACCGACAGCACGACCAGCACCAACAAGCGCACGCCCAACGATGGACCCTTGGTGAAAAGCGGTTTAATGAGCCGCTCCTCCCAGGCAAATGTTCTCTTTATTCATACGGCAGACCGGCCTGGATGCAGACTGACAGAAGATAAACGCGAACAGGCAGCACTGCAAAGTGCCGCCTGCGCGCTCAACAGCATAGAGGCTATCCGGCGACTTATTCGCTGGAGAGCAGATCCATGGTGTGCTTATCCATCATTTCCAGGGCACGGCCACCGCCGCGAGCAACGCAGGTCAACGGGTCTTCGGCGACGATCACCGGCAGACCGGTTTCCTGGGCCAGCAACTTGTCCAGGTCACGCAGCAAGGCGCCACCACCGGTCAGGACCAGGCCACGCTCGGCGATGTCGGAAGCCAGTTCCGGAGGCGATTGCTCCAGGGCGCTTTTCACGGCCTGAACGATGGTTGCCAGGGACTCTTGCAGAGCTTCCAGGACTTCGTTGGAGTTCAGGGTGAATGCGCGTGGAACGCCTTCGGCCAGGTTACGGCCGCGGACGTCGACTTCACGGACTTCGCCGCCCGGGTAGGCAGTACCGATTTCCTGCTTGATGCGTTCGGCGGTGGATTCGCCGATCAGGCTGCCGTAGTTGCGACGCACGTAAGTGATGATCGCTTCGTCGAAACGGTCGCCGCCAACCCGGACGGATTCGGCGTAAACCACACCGTTCAGGGAGATCAAGGCGATTTCAGTGGTACCACCACCGATATCGACGACCATCGAACCGCGAGCTTCTTCAACCGGCAGGCCGGCACCGATGGCGGCGGCCATTGGCTCTTCGATCAGGAACACTTCACGGGCACCGGCGCCGAGGGCCGATTCACGGATGGCACGACGCTCGACCTGGGTGGATTTGCACGGAACGCAGATCAACACGCGAGGACTAGGCTGCAGGAAGCTGTTTTCGTGAACCTTGTTGATGAAGTACTGCAGCATCTTTTCGCAGACGCTGAAGTCGGCGATCACGCCGTCCTTCATCGGACGAATGGCAGCAATGTTGCCCGGCGTACGGCCCAACATGCGCTTGGCCTCGGTGCCGACAGCTACGACACTTTTCTGGTTACCGTGTGTCCGAATGGCCACAACCGATGGCTCATTCAGGACGATGCCGCGCTCGCGCACGTAAATAAGGGTGTTGGCAGTGCCCAGGTCAATGGAAAGATCGCTGGAAAACATGCCACGCAGTTTCTTGAACATGGGAAAGGGACCCTAGGCAACGCGTGGGTAAAAAAGTGCGGCAAACTCTAACAACGACAGGGATTTTGGGCAAGGCGCCAATATGTTAAATTGGCCGCTTTTCTGTGCACCAAGCCCCACAATCGCGGCCTTATGACCGTAGAAGTGCGGTAGTGTTCCGACAATCTAACACACGGACGCCGTCCGTTTTGTTTTCCACTGGAGAATCCCAATGGCGCTTGAACGCTCCGACGTGGAAAAAATCGCTCATCTGGCCTGCCTTGGCCTCAATGAAGCCGATCTTCCACACATCACTTCGGCCCTCAACAGCATTCTCGGGCTGGTCGACGAAATGCAGGCGGTCAATACCGACGGTATCGAGCCGCTGGCCCACCCGCTGGAAGCCAGCCAGCGCCTGCGTGCGGACGTCGTGACCGAGACCAACAATCGCGAGGCTTACCAGTCCATCGCACCAGCGGTCGAAAACGGCCTGTACCTGGTACCGAAAGTCATCGACTAAAGGGAAAGAGCCTGCAATGCATCAATTGACTCTGGCCGAGATCGCCCGCGGTCTCGCCGATAAAAAGTTTTCCTCCGAAGAGCTGACCAAGGCCCTGCTGGCGCGTATCGCCCAGCTCGACCCACAGCTCAACAGTTTCATCAGCCTCACCGAAGACCTGGCGCTCACGCAGGCGAAAGCCGCTGACGCACGCCGGGCCAATGGTGAGAGCGGCGCCCTGCTCGGCGCGCCGATCGCCCACAAAGACCTGTTCTGCACCCAAGGCATCCGCACCAGCTGCGGCTCGAAGATGCTCGACAACTTCAAGGCACCCTACGACGCCACCGTCGTCGCCAAGCTGGCCGCTGCCGGGGCCGTGACCCTGGGCAAGACCAACATGGACGAATTCGCCATGGGCTCGGCCAACGAGTCGAGCTACTACGGCGCGGTGAAAAACCCGTGGAACCTGGAACACGTACCGGGCGGTTCGTCCGGCGGCTCGGCCGCTGCCGTTGCCGCTCGTCTGTTGCCTGCCGCCACCGGCACCGACACCGGCGGCTCCATTCGTCAGCCCGCCGCCCTGACCAACCTGACCGGCCTGAAACCGACGTACGGTCGCGTTTCGCGCTGGGGCATGATCGCTTACGCCTCCAGCCTCGATCAGGGCGGCCCGTTGGCACGCACCGCCGAAGACTGCGCCATCCTGTTGCAAGGCATGGCCGGCTTCGACCCGAACGACTCCACCAGCATCGATGAGCCCGTGCCGGACTACAGCGCCAGCCTCAACGGTTCGCTGCAGGGCCTGCGCATCGGTGTGCCGAAAGAGTACTTCGGTGCCGGTCTCGACCCGCGTATCGCCGAGCTGATCCACAACAGCGTCAAGGAACTCGAAAAACTCGGCGCCGTGGTCAAGGAAATCAGCCTGCCGAACATGCAGCACGCGATCCCCGCGTACTACGTGATCGCCCCGGCGGAAGCCTCGTCCAACCTGTCGCGTTTCGACGGCGTGCGCTTCGGCCATCGCTGCGAAAACCCGGTCAACCTGATCGACCTGTACAAACGTTCCCGTGGCGAGGGCTTCGGCGCGGAAGTACAGCGCCGGATCATGGTCGGTGCCTACGCGCTGTCCGCCGGTTACTACGATGCCTACTACCTCAAGGCCCAGAAGATCCGTCGCTTGATCAAGAACGACTTCATGGCGGCTTTCAATGAGGTCGACATCATCCTCGGCCCGACCACGCCGAACCCGGCCTGGAAGCTCGGCGCCAAGAACAGCGACCCAGTCGCTGCGTACCTGGAAGACGTCTACACCATCACCGCCAACCTCGCGGGCCTGCCGGGCTTGTCCATGCCTGCCGGTTTCGTCGATGGGCTGCCGGTGGGCGTGCAACTGCTCGCTCCGTATTTCCAGGAAGGCCGCTTGCTCAACGTTGCGCACCAGTACCAGTTGAACACCGACTGGCACACCCGCACCCCAACCGGCTTCTGAGGAGACACACATGCAATGGGAAGTCGTGATCGGGCTGGAGATTCACACCCAGCTCACCACCCGGTCGAAAATCTTTTCCGGTAGTTCCACCACGTTCGGCTCCGAGCCGAACACCCAGGCCAGCCTGATCGACCTGGGCATGCCCGGCGTGCTGCCGGTGCTGAACCAGGAAGCGGTGCGCATGGCGGTGATGTTCGGTCTGGCGATTGACGCCGAAATCGGTCAGCACAACGTGTTCGCCCGCAAAAACTACTTCTACCCTGACCTGCCCAAGGGCTACCAGATCAGCCAGATGGAATTGCCGATCGTTGGCAAGGGCCACCTGGACATCGCCCTGGAAGACGGCACGGTCAAACGCGTGGGCATCACCCGCGCGCACCTGGAAGAAGATGCCGGCAAGAGCCTGCACGAAGAATTCAGCGGCGCCACCGGCATCGACCTGAACCGTGCCGGCACGCCGCTGCTGGAAATCGTGTCCGAGCCGGACATGCGCAGCGCCAAGGAAGCCGTGGCTTACGTCAAGGCGATCCACGCGCTGGTGCGTTACCTGGGTATCTGTGACGGCAACATGGCCGAAGGTTCGCTGCGCTGCGACTGCAACGTGTCGATCCGTCCGAAAGGCCAGGCTGAATTCGGCACTCGCTGCGAGATCAAGAACGTCAACTCGTTCCGCTTCATCGAGAAGGCGATCAATAGCGAGATCCAGCGTCAGATCGAGCTGATCGAAGACGGCGGCAAGGTGATCCAGCAGACTCGCCTGTACGACCCGAACAAGGACGAAACCCGTCCGATGCGCAGCAAAGAGGAAGCCAACGACTACCGTTACTTCCCCGATCCGGACCTGCTGCCGGTGGTCATCGAGGATTCGTTCCTCAATGACGTGCGCGCCACCCTGCCGGAATTGCCACCGCAGAAACGCGAGCGCTTCCAGGAGCAGTTCGGCCTGTCGGTCTACGACGCCAGCGTGCTGGCCACCAGCCGCGAGCAAGCCGATTACTTCGAGAAAGTCGCGAGCATCGGCGGCGACGCCAAACTGGCGGCCAACTGGGTGATGGTGGAGTTGGGCAGCCTGCTCAACAAGCAGGGCCTGGACATCGAACAGTCGCCGGTTTCGGCCGAGCAACTGGGCGGCATGCTGCAGCGCATCAAGGACAACACCATCTCCGGCAAGATCGCCAAAGTGGTGTTCGAAGCCATGGCCAATGGCGAAGGCAGCGCGGACGAGATCATCGACAAGCGCGGCCTCAAGCAAGTGACCGACACGGGTGCAATCTCCGCCGTGCTGGACGAAATGCTCGCGGCCAACGCCGAGCAGGTCGAGCAGTACCGCGCGGCAGACGAAGCCAAACGCGGCAAGATGTTCGGTTTCTTCGTCGGCCAGGCCATGAAAGCCTCCAAGGGCAAGGCCAACCCGCAACAGGTCAACGAATTGCTTAAAAGCAAGCTCGAAGGCTGATGAGAATGGAGCCAGCACCAAAACCTGGCTCCGATCCCTGTGGGAGCGGGCTTGCTCGCGAAAGCGTCGTGTCAGTCGATATCAATGTCCTCTGGCAGAGCGCTTTCGCGAGCAAGCCCGCTCCCACATTTGTTTTGGGAACACTTGAATGAAGCGTCTGCTCGGCACCTGCGCCCTGCTCTCCCTGCTCGTCGGCTGCGCCAGCACCGACACCATCGATCCACACGGTTACGACAAGACCGGCATTGCGTCCTACTACGGCGCCAGACACCAAGGCAAACGCACCGCCAGCGGCGAGCGTTTCGACAAGAACTCCCTGACCGCCGCCCATCGCCAGCTCCCCTTCGGCACGCGGGTCAAGGTCACCAATCTGAACAACGACAGGTCCTGCGTCGTGCGCATCAACGATCGCGGTCCGCACACCCGTGGACGCCTGATCGATGTTTCACACGAGGCGGCCGAACAACTCGGTATGCTCAAGAGCGGCACCGCACGGGTACGCGTGCAAGCCCTCGACGACTGACATACGGAGCCCCGACCATTCTCGGACTAGCCGACATCCCCCTGATCAGCCTGATCGAATTGTTCAGCGGGCTGCTGCTGTTGATCGCCGGCGCCGAATTGATGGTACGCGCTGCCGTGCGCCTGGCCGCGCGCCTGCACGTGCGACCGCTGATCATCGGCCTGACCATCGTTGCGCTTGGCAGCAGCGCGCCGCAGATGGCAGTGAGCCTGCAGGCGACCCTGGCGCACAACGCCGACATTGCCGTGGGCAGTGTGATCGGCAGCAGTATCTTCAACATCCTCGTCACCCTCGGTTTATCGGCCCTGATCATCCCGCTGCGGGTGTCACGGCAACTGGTGCGCCTCGACATTCCGCTGATGATCGGCGCGGCCCTGCTGGTGTTCGTGCTGGCCTGGAACGAGGACCTGACCCGCCTCGACGGGGTAATCCTGCTGACAGCGCTGCTGCTGTACTTGGCCCTGTTGCTGCGCCAGTCACGGCACTCGGTGCGTCCGGTGTCGAGTCACGATCACACCGGGCAGGCACCGTGGATCAGCAGCCTGCTGATGATTGTCGTCGGCCTGGCGATGCTGGTGTACGCCGGGCACCTGTTGCTGGGGGCGGCGGTATCTGTTGCAACCGACCTGGGGCTGTCGGAGCGAATCATCGGCCTGACCATCGTCGCGGTCGGCACTTCCCTGCCGGAGCTCGCCACCTCGCTGATCGCCGCCCTGCGCGGTGAACGGGAGATTGCCGTGGGCAACGTGATCGGCAGCAACCTGTTCAACCTGCTGGGCGTGTTGGGTGTCACCGCATTGATCGCGCCATTGCCGCTGTCGGTATCGCCCAATGCCCTGGATTTCGATCTGCCGGTGATGCTCGGCGTCGCAGCCCTGTGCCTGCCGGTGTTCTATTCCGGGTACCGGGTGACCCGCGCCGAAGGCCTGCTGTTTCTGGGTTTGTACCTGGCTTACGGCCTGCACGTGGTGGCGTTCACCACTGGCATGCCCCTGGCCGGCAAGCTCGAACACCTGATGCTGTTTTTCGTCCTGCCGGCGCTGGTGGCGTTTTTGCTGTTCACGTCACTGCGCGCCTGGCGTCGCCAACACTGAAAATGAGGGAAGGGTCATGACCGAGCATAAAAAACCCGGCGTTGAAGTACGTCGCCAAGTGATGGGCGACGCTTTCGTCGACCGGGCACTGGGCAACGCCACCGAATTCACCCAGCCGCTGCAGGATTTCGTCAACGAACACGCCTGGGGCAGCGTCTGGAACCGTGAAGGTTTGCCGCTGAAAACCCGCAGCCTGATCACCCTGGCGGCGCTGACCGCGCTGAAATGCCCTCAGGAATTGAAGGGGCACGTGCGCGGCGCGCTGAACAACGGTTGTACTGTGGAGGAGATCCGCGAGGCTTTGCTGCATTGTGCGGTGTATGCGGGCGTGCCGGCGGCGATCGATGCGTTTCGGGCGGCGCAGGAAGTGATCGACAGTTACCAGAAGCCGGAGTAATCAGCTCCGACGCTTTCGCGAGCAAGCCCGCTCCCACAGTTGATCTGCGGTGAACACAAATTTTGTGTACGGCTCGGTCTAATGTGGGAGCGGGCTTGCTCGCGAAGAGGCCCCGGAGAAACCCGCAAATCCCAACCCTAGATCCACCCACCCGCCTGCAACACAAAGATCCCGATATTGGTGGTCACCGCCGCCATCAACGTGGTGATCACAATGATTGCTGCCGCCAGCTCATGATTGCCGTCGGCCGCCCGCGCCATGACGAAACTGGCCGCTGCCGTCGGGCTGCCGAAGTACAGAAACAGAATCCCCAACTCCGCCCCGCGAAAGCCCCACAGCCACGCGCCCAGCGTCGCCAGTATGGGCAGGCCGATCATCTTAACCAGGCTTGAGCTCAGCGCCATGTTGCCGCTTTTGCGCAACGCTGCCATGGACAACGTGCCACCGATGCAGATCAACGCCAGTGGCAAGGTGGTTTGCGCCAGGTATTGGCCCGAGGTTTCCAGCCAGCCCGGCAAACCGATCTTGAAGTAGGCAAAGGGCGCGGCGGCGATCACGCTGATGATCAGCGGGTTGCTGAACACGCTTTTGCAGATGCTCCACGGGTCGGACTTGATCACCGGGCTGTACACCGCCAGGACGATGGTCGAGAGGGTGTTGTAGAACAGGATCACCAGGGCCGCGAGGATCGCCCCCAGGGAAATCCCGTAGTCGCCGTACATGCTCGCCGCCAGCGCCAGCCCGATGACCCCGTTGTTGCCGCGAAAGGCGCCCTGGGTGTAGATCCCGCGGTCTTCGCGCGGGCACTTGAGAATCGCCCAGCCCCAGGCAATGGCAAAGCCCACCAGGGTCGCGAGGGAGAAGTAGATCAGCAGCGCCGGTTGCAGCGCGGCGTGCAGGTCGGCATGGAGGATGCCCAGAAACAGCAACGCCGGCATGGTGACGTTGAACACCAGGGACGATGCGGTGTGAATGAAATTGTCGTTGATCCAGTCGATGCGCTTGAGCAACACCCCCAGAAACAGCATGGCGAACACCGGGGCGGTGATGTTCAGGGTTTCTAGGAAAATTGCCAGCATGCCGGAGGTAACCTTGGGTGAGCGTCGTTAGGTGGCTAATGATAAGCCACCAGGGACATCGGCGTCTGGTCGGACGCCTTCGCGAGCAAGCCCGCTCCCACATTTGATCGCATTGCTTCTGGCAGCACACGGTCGAATGTGGGAGCGGGCTTGCTCGCGAAACAGGCGACTCGGTATCAGGTAATCGGCGCCGGATTAAACAAGGTGATGTCGTTATGCAGCTTGTGCTTCTCCGCCCAGGTCTGCTTCTTGCCGCTGGCCACGTCCAGGTAGTAGTGGAACAACTCCCAGCCGAGGTCTTCGATCGAAGCGCGCCCGGTGGCGATGCGCCCGGCATCGATGTCGATCAGGTCCGGCCAGCGTTGCGCCAGCTCGGTCCGGGTCGACACTTTCACCACGGGCGCCATGGCCAGGCCGTACGGCGTACCGCGACCGGTGGTGAATACGTGCAGGTTCATCCCCGCCGCCAACTGCAAGGTCCCGCAGACAAAGTCGCTGGCCGGGGTCGCGCAGAAAATCAGGCCTTTTTCCTTGAACCGCTCGCCAGGGCCCAGTACGCCGCTGATCGCGCTGCTGCCGGACTTGACGATCGACCCCAGGGACTTCTCGACAATGTTCGACAACCCGCCCTTCTTGTTGCCCGGTGTGGTATTGGCGCTGCGATCCGCTTCGCCCTTGGCCAGGTAACGGTCGTACCAGTCCATTTCCCGCACCAGTTCCTGGGCGACAGCCTCGGTTTTCGCCCGGGAAGTCAGCAGGTAGATCGCGTCACGCACTTCGGTCACTTCGGAAAACATCACCGTCGCACCGGCGCGCAGCAACAGGTCCGAGGCATAGCCCAGGGCCGGGTTGGCGGTGATCCCGGAAAACGCATCGCTGCCACCGCACTGCATGCCCAGGATCAGCTCGGACGCCGGCACGGTTTCCCGACGGCGTTGATCGAGTTTCTTCAGGCGGGTTTCAGCCAGCGCCATGATCTGTTCGATCATTTCGGTAAAACCGTGGCTGGAATCCTGCAGGCGGTACAGCCACGGCTCGCTCAGGTCCACCGAGCTGTCGTTCTCGTGCATCACCTGCCCGGCCTGCAATTTCTCGCAGCCCAGGCTGATCACCAACGCCTCGCCACCCAGGTTCGGGTTGCGCGCCAGGTTGCGCACGGTGCGAATCGGGATGTAGGCGTCGGTGGCAGTGATCGCCACACCACAGCCGTAGCTGTGGGTCAGCGCCACCACGTCATCGACGTTGGGGTACTTGGGCAGCAACTCGTCCTTGATGCGCTTGACCGCGTGATCCAGTACGCCGGTGACGCACTGCACGGTGGTGGTGATCCCCAGAATGTTGCGCGTGCCGACGGTGCCGTCGGCATTGCGATAACCCTCGAAGGTGAAGCCTTCGAGCGGTGCCTGCGCGTCCGGCACTTCGGTGGACAGCGGCAGGCTGTCCAGCGGCGGCGCGGTCGGCATGCGCAGTTGATCTTCCTTGACCCAACTGCCGCGTGGGATCGGCTGCAGCGCATAACCAATGGTCTGGCCGTAACGAATCACCTGGCCACCCTCGGGAATATCTTCCAGGGTGACTTTGTGGCTCTGGGGCACGAAGTCCACGGTGACCAGGCCATCGGCAAACTCGGTACCGGCCGGTACGCCCTGATCGTTGACCACGATCACGACGTTGTCCCGCTCGTGCAGGCGGATGTAGCGCGGCGAGTCGGAATGTTCAATCAACTGCATGACGCCGCTCCTCAGGAATGCGCTTGTGACAATTTGTTATTGGTTTCAGGACCGTTGACCGGTGGTTCTTTGAGCACCACACGTTTGATCGGACCTACGATGACCAGATAGCTGAACACCGCAACCAGCGCGTTGCAACCGACAAACACCAGTGCCCACTTGAACGAACCGGTGGAGCTGATGATGTAGCCGATGACGATCGGGGTGGTGATCGACGCCAGGTTGCCGAAGGTGTTGAACAGGCCACCGCTCAGACCGGCGATCTGTTTAGGCGACGTATCGGATACCACCGCCCAGCCCAGTGCGCCCACGCCCTTGCCGAAGAATGCCAGGGCCATGAAGCCGACCACCATCCATTCAACGTCCACGTAGTTGCAGGCCACGATGCTGCTGGAGACCAACAGACCGGCAATGATCGGCGCCTTGCGGGCGAAGGTCAGGGAATGACCTTTGCGCAGCAGGTAATCAGAGATGACCCCGCCCAGCACACCGCCGATGAAGCCGCAGATGGCCGGCAACGAGGCGATGAAACCGGCCTTGAGGATGGTCATGCCACGCTCCTGCACCAGGTACACCGGGAACCAGGTCAGGAAGAAGTAGGTGATGCCGTTGATGCAGTACTGGCCCAGGTACACGCCGAGCATCATGCGGTTGGTCAGCAGTTGGCGGATGTAGTCCCACTTCGGACCGTCGACTTTCTTGCCTTTGCCCTTGTCCTGGTCCATGTCGACCATACCGCCGTTGTCGGCGATGTGCTTGAACTCGGCGTCGTTGATCATCGGGTGCTGGCGCGGGCTGTGGATCACCTTGAGCCAGATGCCGGAAAAGATGATGCCGATCACGCCCATGACGATGAACACGTGCTGCCAGCCGAAGCTGTAGACGATCCAGCCCATCAGCGGTGCGAACAACACGGTGGCAAAGTATTGCGCCGAATTGAAGATCGCCGAAGCGGTGCCGCGTTCAGCGGTCGGGAACCAGGCCGCGACGATGCGCGCGTTGCCGGGGAACGACGGCGCTTCGGCCAGGCCCACCAGGAAGCGCAGCATGAACAACGCAACCACGGCCGTGGACATGCCGAACTCACCGACATAACCCTGCAGCACCGTGAACAGCGACCAGGTGAAGATGCTCAACGCATAGATTTTTTTCGAGCCGAAACGGTCCAGCAGCCAGCCACCGGGAATTTGCCCGGCCACGTAGGCCCAACCGAAGGCGGAGAAGATGTAACCGAGGGTGACCGCGTCGATGCCGAGGTCTTTTTGCAGGCTGGAGCCAGCGATGGCAATGGTCGCGCGGTCGGCGTAGTTGATCGTGGTCACCAGAAACAGCATGAGCAGGATCAAATAGCGGACGTGAGTCGGCTTCTGGGTCGATTGCATGTAGATGTACTCCCACTGATTATTTTTATGCGGGTAATAACGATGTTCTGTAGGAGCGAGCACGCTCGCGATGATCGTCAACGATGACGCGGGGCATCAGGTTACCCGCCGCGTCCTTGCGACCATCGCGAGCATGCTCGCTCCTACAGGGGTGCGGTATCGTTGCCAATACCGCGGCGGTGTCAGTTACGAACCGATGTAGCTTGTCTTCACGACCGTGTAGAACTCTTGCGCATAGCGGCCTTGCTCACGTGAGCCATAGGATGACCCCTTACGGCCACCGAACGGAACGTGGTAATCCACACCAGCGGTCGGCAGGTTGACCATGACCATCCCGGCCTGGGAGTGGCGCTTGAAGTGGTTGGCGTACTTCAGGGACGTGGTGGCGATACCCGCCGACAGACCGAACTCGGTGTCGTTGGACATGGCCAGCGCGGCTTCGTAATCGGCCACACGCACGATGTTGGCCACCGGGCCGAAGATCTCTTCGCGGCTGATGCGCATCGACGCTTCGCTGTCGGCAAACAGAGTTGGCGCCAGGTAGTAACCTTCGGTGTCGCAGGTCACCAGACCACCGCCGCTCACCAGGCGAGCGCCTTCGGACTGGCCGATGTCGATGTACTTCATGTCCTGCTCGAGCTGCGCCTGGGAAACCACCGGACCGATGTCGGTACCGGCCTTCAGCGCGTGGCCGACCTTGATCGACTTCATGCGTTCGGCCATGGCTTCGACGAACTTGTCGTGAATCCCGGCGGTGACGATCAGGCGGCTCGAAGCGGTGCAACGCTGGCCGGTGGAGTAGAACGCGCTCTGCACCGACAGCTCGACCGCTTGCTTGAGGTCGGCGTCGTCGAGAATGATCTGCGGGTTCTTGCCGCCCATTTCCAACTGGACCTTGGCCTGGCGCGACACGCAGTTGACCGCGATCTGACGACCGACGCCCACGGAACCGGTGAAGCTGATGCCGTCGACTTTAGGGCTGTTGACCAGCGCCTCGCCAACCACTCGACCGCTGCCCATCACCAGGTTGAACACGCCGGCCGGGAAGCCTGCGCGGGAGATGATTTCCGCCAGCGCCCAGGCGCAACCCGGCACCAGGTCCGCAGGCTTGAGCACCACGCAGTTGCCGTAGGCCAGGGCCGGGGCGATTTTCCACGAAGGAATGGCGATCGGGAAGTTCCACGGGGTGATCAGACCGACCACGCCCAAGGCTTCGCGGGTCACTTCAACGTTGACGCCCGGACGCACCGACGGCACGTAGTCGCCGGACAGACGCAGGCACTCACCGGCGAAGAACTTGAAGATGTTGCCGGCGCGGGTCACTTCGCCGATGGCTTCGGGCAGGGTCTTGCCCTCTTCCCGGGCCAGCAGGGTGCCGAGCTCTTCGCGACGGGCGAGGATCTCGCTGCCGACTTTGTCCAGCGAATCGTGACGGGCCTGGATGCCGGAAGTGGACCATGCCGGGAAGGCGGCACGGGCGGCTTCAATGGCGGCGTTGACCTGGGCCAGGTCGGCCTTGGCGTAATCGCCGATGGTGTCGGTCAGTTCGGACGGGTTGATGTTGGCCGAATAGTCGCTGGCCGCGACCCATTCACCGTTGATGTAGTTATCGAAACGCTTTGCATCAGCCACAACAAATCTCCTCACGCAAAAAGCCGCTGATTGCTCAGCGGCTCTAATTTAAACGGATGTTACTGAGCGCCCTGCTTGTCGATCAGCGCGGCGAGCATTTCGTACTCTTCGCCGGTCAGGTCGGTCAGTGGTGCACGCACAGGACCTGCGTCGTAGCCGGCAATTTTTGCCCCGGCCTTGACGATGCTCACGGCATAGCCAGCCTTGCGGTTACGGATGTCCAGGTAAGGCAGGAAGAAGTCGTCGATGATCTTGCCGACGGTGGCGTGATCGTCGCGAGCGATGGCGTGGTAGAAGTCCATCGCGGTTTTCGGGATGAAGTTGAACACCGCCGAGGAGTAGACCGGCACGCCCAGCGCCTTGTAAGCCGCGGCGTAGACTTCGGCGGTCGGCAAACCACCCAGGTAGCTGAAGCGATCGCCGAGGCGACGACGGATCGACACCATCAACTCGATGTCGCCCAGGCCGTCCTTGTAGCCGATCAGGTTCGGGCAACGCTCGGCCAGACGCTCCAGCAGCGGTGCGTTCAGGCGGCAGACGTTACGGTTGTAGACCACAACGCCGATGTTGACCGATTTGCACACGGCTTCAACGTGGGCGGCAACGCCGTCCTGGCTGGCTTCGGTCAGGTAGTGCGGCAGCAGCAACAGGCCTTTGGCGCCCAGACGCTCGGCTTCCTGAGCGTATTCGATGGCCTGACGGGTCGAACCACCGACACCGGCCAGGATCGGCACGCTCTTGGCGCAGGTGTCGACGGCGGTCTTGATGATTTCCGAATATTCGCTGGCCGCCAGGGAGAAGAACTCACCGGTGCCGCCTGCGGCGAACAGGGCCGAGGCGCCGTATGGGGCCAGCCATTCGAGGCGTTTGATGTAGCCAGCGCGGTTGAAATCGCCCTGGGCATTGAAATCGGTGACCGGGAAAGACAGCAGACCGGCAGAGAGGATGGACTTCAGTTCTTGTGGATTCATTATTCGAACACCCTGGGTAGCGACGTTTGTTGTGATGAGACTGTTCAGCCTGCGCCGAAGTTGTAGGTCATCGTACAACTTAAAATACAACCGTCAACTGCATTTCATCGCGGAGGGCGAAAATTGTTGGACAGCAGGTGCACAAACTCGGGTTTTCACTGGCTGTAGCGAGAGGAAAAGCGGGAGAGGAACGTGGCGTCCAGCGGGGGTGTTAGAGATACGTTGTCGGAAGATTAAGCAACAAGCGGGACATCTATGGGATGGCTGATGGCTCTATCGCGAGCAGGCGGGCTCCCACATTGGCATGCATTCTCCTGTGGGAGCCAGCCTGCTGGCGATGGCACTCGTTCAGACGATGGGTGACACCGGGCGAACAGCTTACCCCCGCTGTGCTTCTGCCTCTTCATGGGCATGACGCAAGCGTTCGCGGCTGTTGGTCAGGTGCAGGCGCATGGCCGCGCGGGCGGCATCGGAATCCTGACGGGCGATGGCCTCGTAGATCTCCTCGTGCTCGCGGCTCAGGCGATTCATGTAGTGCTGCTGATCGTCATGGGCCAGTCGAGCGGAGTTCAGCCGGGTGCGCGGGATGATGCTGGTGCCCAGGTGGGTCATGATGTCGGTGAAGTAGCGATTGCCGGTCGCCAGGGCAATCTGCAGGTGGAACTGGAAGTCCGAAGCCACGGCGTCACTGGCGTGGGAGACGCTCTCATTGAGCGCATCAAGGGCTGCGCGCATCAGGCCGAGCTGCTCGTCACTGCGGCGTTGCGCGGCCAGGCCGGCAGACTCCACTTCCAGGCTGATGCGCAGCTCCAGAATGGCCAGCACGTCCCGCAAGGTGACCACGGTGGCCGGGTCGATGCGAAAGCCGCTCGGGCTCGGGGTGTCGAGCACGAAGGTGCCGATACCGTGACGGGTTTCCACCTGGCCGGCGGCCTGCAAACGGGAAATTGCCTCGCGCACCACCGTGCGGCTGACGCCATGGGCATCCATGATCGCCGACTCGGTGGGCAACTTGTCGCCACGCTTGAGGTGACCGTCGCGAATCTGTTCGGACAACACCGTCACCAGTTCCTGCGCGAGGCTGCGGCGCTTGCGAGGGAGGCGTGGTGCGTCGTTCGGGTTTTCCATGGTGAACATCTGTCTCGAAAAAATCGGCTGAAACCGCATCATAGCTCAACGCGGTTGTACGATCACCGCTGAGGTGAATACTGCCCAATGTGGGAGCGGGCTTGCTCGCGAAAGCGGTGTGTCATTCAGTATTTATGTCGACTGACGCGACGCCTTCGCGAGCAAGCCCGCTCCCACAGGGATCTACGGTGTTTATGCAGTCACGGCCTGGTCTACCAGGTGGCCGTTGTCGATGCGAACATGGCGCGGATGGAACCGCTTGAGGCTGCTGCGATGGCCGACGCTGACGATGCTCAGGCCCGGCAGTTCATCGATCAGCGCCTGATACAGCGATGCCTCATCTTCTTCATCCATCGCCGAGGTCGCTTCGTCCATGTAGAGCCACTGCGGCGCATACAGCAGCGCACGGGCGAAGGCCAGGCGTTGCTGCTCACCCGGCGACAACATGCGCTGCCAGTGATTGGCTTCGTCCAGACGCGCGACCAGATGCGGCAGTCGACAGGTTTCCAGGACATGGGCGTAACGTTCGTTCGGGTAAGTATCGCCCGCCTGTGGATAACTCAGCGCTTCACGCAGGGTACCGATCGGCAGATAAGGCTTTTGCGGCAGGAACAGATACCGCGCCGCCGGCAAACGAATGCTGCCGTGCCCCGCCGGCCACAGATGCCCCATCGCCCGCAACAGGGTGGATTTGCCGCTGCCGGAACGGCCGCTGAGCATGACCCGCTCGCCCTTCTGCACGGTCATGTCGGCATTGGTCAGCAAATGACGACCGTCAGCCAGATCAAGGCCAAGGTTGTGCACTTTGAGCGCGTCACCCTGGTTCTGTACATCGATGGCCGGTGCGCGCTGTTCGTTGTCGGTCATGGCCTGACGGAAGCTCAACAGACGATCACAGGTGGCGCGCCAGGAGGCGAGGCTCTGATACGCGGTGATGAACCAGCTGAAACTGTCCTGGACATTGCCGAAGGCCGAGCTGATCTGCATCAGCTCGCCGAGCTCGATCTTGCCGGCCAGGTAACGCGGTGCCGCCACCATGAACGGGAAGATCACCGCCGCCTGCTCGTAACCGGAGGTGAAGAAGGTCAGGCGCTTGGACACCTTCATGATGTCCCAGAAGTTGTGCCAGACATTGGCGAAACGACTGCTCAAGCGCCGATGCTCGTTGGGCTCGCCGTTGTACAAGGCGATGGTTTCGGCGTTTTCACGCACCCGGATCATCGAGAAACGCATGTCCGCTTCGAAGCGTTGTTGCCGGTTGTTCAAGCCGATCAGGCGACGACCGATCAGATGCGTCAGCCAACTGCCCACCACCGCATACACCAGTACGCACCAGAACATGTAGCCAGGCACGGTGATGCCGAAAACCTCGATGCTGCCCGACACGCCCCAGAGGATGACCGAGAACGACACCAGGCTGACCACGTTGCGCAGCAGGCCGATGCCCAGGGTCAGAGTGTCGTTGGTGAAGTTGTTGAGGTCTTCGGAAATCCGCTGGTCCGGGTTATCGGTGTAACCGCCCTGCTCCAGCTGGTAGTAATTCTTGTCCGCAAGCCAGCGGGAGAAATGTTTTTCGGTGAGCCACGCCCGCCAGCGGATCGTCAGCATCTGGGTCAGGTACAGCCGGTACACCGCGCCGACGATCGCCACCGCCGCGATGGCGCAGAAATACAGGATCAGTCGCCAGAACGCCGCTTCGTCCTTCTGTTGCAGGGCGTTGTAGAAGTCCTTGTACCAGGTGTTGAACCACACCGAGATGCCGACGCTGATCAGCGACAGCGCGATCACTGCGATCAGCAGTGTCCAGGCCTTGCCCTTCTCCTCACTGCGCCAGTAAGGCGTGATCATCGCCCAGACTCTGCGAAAAAACTGCCCGCGCACAGCATCGTTGACCGCGCAATATTCAGCGTTCTGATTCATGGATAAGGCTCGATAAGAAAAAATACACGCACGAACCGATCATAGATGATCGGTTCGGATTGTCGCGAGAAGCGGCCGGCATTCGTTCAGCGCAGGTTCAGCGGCGAACGGGGCGTTTCTGCAGTTTGCGCTGCAGGGTGCGACGGTGCATGCCCAGGGCGCGGGCCGTGGCGGAAATGTTGCCTTCGTGCTCGGTCAGCACGCGCTGGATGTGCTCCCACTGCAGACGGTCCACGGACATCGGATTTTCCGGCACCAGGCTGTCCAGGTCAGCGTGCTCGGACAACAACGCAGCCAGCACATCGTCGGCGTCCGCCGGCTTGCACAGGTAGTTGCAGGCGCCACGCTTGATGGCTTCCACGGCGGTGGCGATGCTGGAATAGCCGGTGAGGATCACCACGCGCATGTCCGGGTCCATTTCCAGCAGCTTGGGCAGCAGTACCAGACCCGAGTCGCCGTCCATCTTCAGGTCCAGGGCGGCGTAGTCCGGCAGATCGCCCTGGGCGATGGTCAGGCCTTCTTCGGCGGACCCTGCGGTGCTGACGCGAAAGCCGCGACGGGCCATGGCGCGCGCCATCACCCGGGTAAAGGTCGCATCGTCGTCGACCAGCAGCAAATGTGGCAGTTCTTCGCCTTCGTGTTCGACTTGGATTTCGTCACTCATGTTCGTCTCCTCGGACGCCAAGGGGCAGGCGCAGCTCGGTGAGCGTGCCGCCTTCCTCATGACTGTAGAGTTTCACTGAGCCGCCGGCGCGTGTCACGCTGGCCTTGCTCAAAAACAGGCCCAGGCCGAAACCTTTGCCCTTGGTGGTAAAAAACGGCTTGCCGATCTGCTCGGCGATGGCCAGCGGCACACCGGCGCCGTGGTCGCGGATGCTGATGGTCAGGTTCTCGGTGTCCCAGTCCAGGGTCACTTGAAGGCCTTCGGGACAGGCATCGGCGGCATTGTTCAACAAGTTCAGCAGCGCCTGGGTCAGGTCCGGTGGTGGCGCCATGCGCGGCACCGTGCCCTGTCCCAGGCGCTGGAAGCGATAGCTGGCTTCCGGGCGCATCAAATGCCAGCGGTTGAGTGCTTCGTCGAGCCAGTCAGTGACGTCCTGCATCTCGACCGCCAGACGTCGATTGGCTTCGGCGGCGCGCACCAATTGCTGCAACGTCTCTTTACAGAGTTTGACCTGATCCTGCAGCACGCTCAGGTCGTCCTGCAACATCGGGTCATGATGGTCCTGGCGCATTTCCTTGAGCAGCACGCTCATGGTCGCCAGTGGCGTGCCCAGTTCATGGGCTGCACCGGCAGCCTGGGTGGCGACGGCCAGCAGTTGCTGGTCGCGCAGGCCTTCTTCGCGGCGGATGGCGCGCAGTTCTTCCTGACGACGCAGCTCTTCAGCCATGCGCGCTGCGAAGAAGGTGATCACTGCCGCGGCCAGCGCGAAACTCAGCCACATCCCGTATACCTGCAGGTTTTCCCGGGCGATCGGGTAGGTTTGCAGCGGATAGAACTGCGCCAGCAGCAAGGTGTACATCAGCAGCGCAATGCCCGACAGAATCACCGAATAGCGCCATGGCAGCGTGACCGCGGCGATGGTCAGGGGCACCAGGTAATAAGAGACGAACGGGTTGGTCGAACCGCCGGAGAAATACAGCAGAGCACTGTGGATAAACAGATCGCACGCCAGTTGCACGGCGTATTCAAGCTCGGTGACCGGCCAGGTGGTGCGCAGGCGAATCGCCGTGAAGGCACACAGCAGCATCGAACAACCCAGGGTGGCAGCCAACTGGAACCAGGGCAGTGGCAGCAGTTCGAGCCAATAGGCCAGGCCCACGGAGCCGGCCTGAGCGGCCAGCACCAACGTGCGGATGAAGGTCAGCCGCCAGAGGTTCTGGCGCGTGGCGGAAGTGATTTGAACGGGGGCGAGCATGAGCTCTCCTGATGAGCGCTCCAGGCGGATCGCCGAGAGTATAACCAAGCGGCGTCGCCAGAAGCGAAAGGTGCGGCAAACGACCACATCCCTGTGTCGCCTGGAAGCTTTTGTGGCGAGGGAGCTCGCTCCCGTTCGGCTGCGCAGCAGTCGTAAAATCGATTCCAGTGCTTATAGGTTTTACACCCGAGTTGGAAGGGGGCTGCTTCGCAGTCCAGCGCGAGCAAGCTCCCTCGCCACAGGTTACTCATTCATCTGTATTGAGTTTGTAACTGTGCGAACTGGATCATTAAAGCTAGAGTCTGATGGTTTCACGCAGACCCGGACCAACGCCTGCGTAATCATCCAAGGAGCTTTCATGCACACTTTCCGCCGCAGCGCCGCCCTGCTCGCCCTGAGCGCTGGCACCCTCGCCAGCCTCCCGGCCCTGGCTGCCGACGAACTTCATTACAACCAGATTTCCCTGCGCGCCGAAGTCAGCCAGGAAGTGGCTCGCGATCTGATGATCGTGACCCTCTACACCGAAGAACAGAACACCGACCCGGCCAAACTCGCCGCTGACGTCAGCACCACCATGAACAAGGCGCTGGCCCAGGCCAAGCAAGTCAACGACATCACCCTGCGTCAGGGCAGCCGCAGCAGCTACCCGATCTACGACGCCAAGGGCCAGAAGATCACCGGCTGGCGTGAACGTGCCGAATTGCGTCTTGAGAGCACCGACTTCGCCGCGTTGTCGAAGCTGACCGGTGAATTGCTCACCGACCTGAAGATGGGCGGCATGGACTTCGCCATCGCCACGCCAACCCGCAAGGCCAGTGAAGACGCCCTGCTCAAGGACGCCGTGGCCGCCTTCAAGGCTCGCGCGCAACTGGCCACCGACGCGTTGGGTGGCAAGGGCTACAAGATCGTCAACCTGAACTTCAACACCAACGGTTACCCACAACCCTACATGCGCGCACCGATGATGATGAAAGCGGCCAGCATGGACGGCGCCGCGCCGGTGACGCCGGACGTCGAAGCCGGCACAAGCCAGGTCAGCATGACGGCTGACGGCTCGATCGAAGTGCTGCTGCCTTGATTCGATAACACCTGAACAAAAAACGGCGATCACCAAAATGATCGCCGTTTTTTTATGGACTATATTCCTGCAGGGGCACAGTTCGTTCATACGTGAACCGGGTTGTACCGGGTATGACCGGCAACGATAACCACTCCCATTCAACCCCACAGGACGGGGTATAAATAGGTAACACCCTCGCCCCACCCATGGGCAACCCAATGCCAGGATGCACCATAAAAGTGCGCCAGTTGCACCGCAAAAACGCCGCGCAAACGGTCAAATGCGTCAGGAATTATACATATGCGACATTAAGGTACGTTCGTGCCACCGTTTAAGGCTTGTAGGTGCTCTGGATCTTGCATTGGGTATGGCCCCTGCATAAGTATCCGCAGGCACGACTCACAAGGTCGTCCTCAAAATCAAAAAATGACAACAAATCATGAGGCCACCATGCTTAAACAAGCGGTCATTCCGTTTTTAGTCGGCGCCAGCCTGTTGGCTAGCGCGCCGTTCGCTCAAGCTGCGACTAACCTGGTGTTCTGCTCCGAAGGGAGCCCGGCCGGTTTCGATCCAGGTCAATACACCACCGGAACCGACTTCGACGCCTCTGCAGAAACCATGTTCAACCGCCTGACTCAGTTCGAGCGCGGCGGCACCGCCGTGATTCCTGGTCTGGCGACCAGCTGGGACGTCTCCCCTGACGGCCTGACCTACACCTTCCACTTGCGTGACGGTGTCAAGTTCCACACCACCCCGTACTTCAAGCCGACGCGCAATTTCAACGCCGACGACGTGCTGTTCACCTTTAATCGCATGATTAACAAGGATGACCCGTTCCGCAAAGCGTACCCGACCGAATTCCCGTACTTCACCGACATGGGGATGGATACCAACATCACCAAGATCGATAAAGTCGACGACCACACCGTCAAGTTCACGCTCAAAGACGTCGATGCCGCGTTCATCCAGAACATGGCCATGAGCTTCGCCTCCATCCAGTCCGCCGAGTACGCTGCCCAGCTGCTCAAGGAAGGCAAGGCTGCCGACATCAACCAGAAGCCGGTCGGCACGGGTCCGTTCGTGTTCAAGAGCTACCAGAAAGACTCCAACATCCGCTACACCGGGAACAAGGACTACTGGAAGCCTGACGACGTCAAGATCGACAACCTGATCTTCGCCATCACCACCGACCCGTCGGTGCGCATCCAGAAGCTGAAGAAGAACGAGTGCCAGGTCACCCTGTTCCCTCGTCCGGCCGACCTGAAGGCGCTGCGCGAAGACAAGACCCTGAAACTGCCTGACCAGGCTGGCTTCAACCTGGGTTACATCGCCTACAACGTGATGCCCAAGGTCAAAGGTCAGACCGACGCCAACCCGCTGGCCGAGCTGAAGGTTCGCCAGGCGCTGGACATGGCCGTCAACAAGCAGCAGATCATCGACTCTGTGTACCAGGGCGCCGGCCAGCTGGCCGTCAACGCCATGCCACCGACCCAGTGGTCCTACGACACCACCATCAAGGATGCGCCGTACAACCCTGAGAAAGCCAAGGAGCTGCTCAAGGAAGCTGGCGTGAAGGAAGGCACCGAAATCGTCCTGTGGGCGATGCCGGTACAGCGTCCGTACAACCCGAACGCCAAGCTGATGGCAGAAATGCTGCAGTCCGACTGGTCCAAGATCGGCCTGAAGGTCAAGATCCAGAGCTACGAGTGGGGCGAGTACATCAAGCGTTCCAAAGGTGGCGAGAACCAGGCGATGCTGATTGGTTGGAGCGGTGACAATGGTGACCCCGACAACTGGCTGAACGTGCTGTTCGGCTGCGACTCGCTGGAAGGCAACAACTTCTCCAAGTGGTGCTACAAGCCGTTTGACGACATCGTCAAGCAAGCCAAGCGCACCTCGGATCAGGCCAAGCGCACCGAACTGTACAAGCAGGCGCAACACATCCTGAAAGACCAGACTCCAATGACACCTATCGCTCACTCGACGGTGTTCCAACCCATGCGCGCCGAAGTGCAGGACTTCAAGATCAGCCCATTCGGCTTGAACTCCTTCTACGGCGTCAGCGTCAGCAAGTAAGGTGTGGCAACGGCGGCGTTTTTGACGTCGCCGTTGCTTTATCTACCGAGAAAGCAGGAAACCGCCTACATCTAGATCGTCTGTTGCCTACAGCAGCACGCTAGGACGCGTCGCCTTTTCCCACAAGTCTTTCGGACTATTCGTATTTACTGCCGGACTCACGGTTCATACCGTCGGGATCCGACCAGTTCATGCGTGGGTCATCGGTTTTTTTTGCTGTACGTCATGAGCTGGAAACCAGTGACGCCTCCACGTCCGCGGACGGGACGAAGGCTCGCTGTCAACACTACGAACAAGAGGGAGCGTCATGCGCCATACCTTGGTTTTATCCGCATTGCTGGGCACCGGCCTGTTGGCCGCCACTTCCATGAGCCAGGCCGCCAATAACAGCCTGGTGTTCTGCTCCGAAGGCAGTCCCGCCGGTTTCGATACGGCGCAGTACACCACTGCGACCGATAACGATGCCGCCGAGCCGCTGTACAACCGCCTGGCAGAGTTTGAAAAAGGCTCGACCAATGTCGTACCGGGCCTGGCAACCAGTTGGGATATTTCCGAAGACGGCCTGACGTACACCTTCCACCTGCGCCCCGGGGTGAAGTTTCATACCACCAAGTACTTCACACCGACCCGCGATTTCAATGCCGATGACGTGTTGTTCACGTTCAACCGCATGCTCGACCCCCAACAACCTTTCCGTAAGGCTTACCCGACCGAGTTCCCGTATTTCAACGGTATGAGCCTGAACAAGAACATCGCCAAGGTCGAAAAGACCGGGCCGCTGACCGTGGTCATGACGCTCAACAGCGTGGACGCCGCGTTCATCCAGAACATCGCCATGAGCTTTGCCGCGATTCTTTCCGCCGAGTACGCCGACAAGCTGCTGGCCGAAGGCAAGCCCAGCGATATCAACCAGAAGCCGATCGGCACCGGGCCGTTCGTGTTCAAGAGTTACCAGAAAGACTCCAACATCCGTTACACCGGCAACAGGCAGTACTGGGACCCGAGCCGCGTCAAGCTCGACAACCTGATCTTCGCCATCAACACCGATGCCTCGGTACGCGTGCAGAAACTCAAGGCCAACGAGTGCCAGATCACGCTGCACCCTCGCCCTGCCGACGTCACCGCGCTGAAGAACGACCCGGCACTGCAACTGATCGAGAAGCCTGGCTTCAATCTCGGCTACATCGCCTACAACGTGCGCCACAAGCCCTTCGATCAGCTGGAAGTGCGCCAGGCGCTGGACATGGCGGTGAACAAGCAAGGCATCCTCAACGCCGTGTACCAGGGCGCCGGTCAATTGGCTGTCAACGCCATGCCGCCGACCCAATGGTCCTACGACGAGACCATCAAGGACGCCGCCTACAACCCTGAGAAAGCCAAGGAGCTGCTCAAGGCCGCCGGCGTCAAGGAAGGCACCGAAATCACTCTGTGGGCCATGCCCGTGCAGCGCCCGTACAACCCCAACGCCAAGTTGATGGCTGAAATGCTCCAGGCGGACTGGGCGAAGATCGGCCTGAAGGTCAAGATCGTCAGCTACGAGTGGGGCGAGTACATCAAGCGCACCAAGAACGGCGAGCACGACGTCAGCCTGATCGGCTGGACCGGTGACAATGGTGACCCGGACAACTGGCTCGGCACGCTGTACAGCTGCGACGCCATTGGCGGCAACAATTACTCGATGTGGTGCGATCCGGCTTACGACAAGCTGATCAAGCAGGCCAAGGTCGTGACCGACCGCGACCAGCGCACCGTGCTTTACAAACAGGCGCAGCAGTACCTCAAGCAGCAGGTACCGATCACGCCGGTCGCCCATTCGACGGTCAACCAGCCGTTGAGCGCCAAAATCGAAGGGTTCAAAGTCAGCCCGTTCGGTCGCAACGTGTTCTCGGGTGTCAGCATCGATAAATAAATCCGTGTAGCCAAAACGCTGGGGGCGCATTGCGCCCTCACGCAGGCGCATTGCCGTAATTCGCCCACAAGGCTTTCGGCAAACGTTTGCGATGCGTGAAAGAGTTCCAAAGCGCAAGCCGGATCACCAAAAAAGACCGGCATAAAAAAAAGAAAGGTAAGGAGCTTCACCCCATGAAACTAAGCAGCACCGCACTACTGGCCCTGGCCATCAGCAGCGTAACCGCCACAGCTTACGCAGAGACCCAAAGCCAGGCGTTTACTCCGGTTACCGTCAAAGAGAAAAGCGCACAAAGCGAAGCCACCGGTTTCGTCGAAGGCCAGTCGATCACCGGCACCACGCGCAACTGGTACGCCAACGAGCAATTCAAGCGTGGCGCCAAGCTGCGTTACCGCGAAGACGGCGTCCTGAAAGAAACCGATCGCCGTATCAACTGGGTGCAAGGCACCATCATCAAGTACAACTCGGGCTTCACCGAAGGCACCGTGGGTTTCAGCACCGAAGTGGCGGCCTACAACGCCATCGCCCTGGACCGCGATCGCAAGGACCTGGCCTCTGCCAATGGCGGCGCCCCGATCCCGGGCGTTGGCGGCAAGGGCAACAACCGGACCCTGACCCGCAGTGGCGGCGATGCCGAAGGTCAGTGGAGCAAAGTGGGCCTGGCCAACGTCAAGGCGCGCTTCTCCAACACCACCCTGACCGCCGGCCGCATGAACTTCAGCAGCCCGATGGTCGATGTCATCGGTAACCGTCCGCTGCCTTCGAGCTTCGAAGGTGTGGCGCTGCACAGCGAAGAGCTGGAAAACCTGTCGTTCGACCTGGCCACCTTCGACCGCAACTCTCCGCGTACCGAAGAAAGCCAGCGTAAATTCCGCTCGGAATACGCCGACCACCTCGTCGAAATCGATCACGTCAACACCGCCGGTATCACCTACCAGCCGCTGGCCAGCCTGACCACCAGCCTGTGGGCCACCCAGGCCGAAGACATGTGGAACCAGTACTACTTCGGCGCCAGCCACGTACTGGGCGACAGCTCGGTCCTGAGCCTGACCACCGGCCTGAACTACTACAAGACCGTCGACGAAGGCAAAAGCGTGCTGGGCGACATCGACAACGACACCTACTCCCTGTCGTTCGGCCTGACCCACCAGGCCCATACCCTGACCTTCTCGTATCAGGAAGTGAACGGTAACGAGTACTTCGACTACCTGCACGAAACCAACGGCATCTACCTGGCCAACTCCCTGCTGTCGGACTTCAACGGCCCGAACGAGAAATCGTTCCAGATCGCCTACGGCCTGAACATGGCCGACTACGGCGTACCTGGCCTGAAGTTCAACGTCTACCAGGCCCGCGGCTGGGGCATCGACGGTACTCACTACAAAGGTGGCGAGTACAACAGCGTGCTGGCGATGGACGGCGAACACCACTACGAATACGGCATCGGTGCTTCGTACGCCGTACAGAGCGGCCCGCTCAAGGCCACCACTGTGCGCGCAACCTACACCGCTCACCGCGCCACCGACAACCAGGCCGATGGCAGCCTCAACGAGTTCCGTCTCGTGACTACCGTGCCGTTCAACATTCTGTAATGCACCTGCCCAATGGCTGATTCCCTGATGAACAGCCATTGGGCTTTTGTCCTTTAACCGATTGCAGAGGGTTCTCGATGAAAATGCTTCCCCTACGTGCGGCCGTTGCGGCTGCCTTGTTGAGTGTCGCGCTTGGCGTGTCGGCCAAACCGCTGGTGGTCTGCACCGAAGCCAGTCCTGAAGGCTTCGACATGGTCCAGTACACAACCGCAGTCACGGCCGATGCGGTGGCCGAGACCATCTTCAATCGCCTGGCGGACTTCAAACCCGGCACCACCGAGGTGATTCCGGCCCTGGCCGAATCCTGGGACATCAGCGAAGACGGCCTGAACTACACGTTCCACCTGCGCAAAGGCGTCAAGTTTCACACCACCGAATACTTCAAGCCGACCCGCGACATGAATGCCGACGACGTGGTCTGGAGCTTCCAGCGTCAACTGGACCCGAACCATCCTTGGCACAAACTCTCGAGCGTGGGCTTCCCGTACTTTGAAAGCATGGGCTTCAAAGAACTGCTCAAAAGCGTCGAGAAAGTCGACGACAACACGGTCAAGTTCACCCTGACCCGGCGCGAAGCGCCGTTCCTGGCCGACATCGCCATGGCGTTTTCCTCGGTCTATTCGGCCGAATACGCCGACCAGTTGCTCAAGGCCAACAAGACCGGCGATCTGAACAACAAGCCAATCGGCACCGGTCCGTTTATCTTCCAGCGCTACAACAAGGATGCCCAGGTTCGCTTCAAGGCCAACCCGGACTATTTCCGTGGCAAGCCGCCGGCCGATTCGCTGATCCTGGCGATCGCCACCGACAACAACGTGCGCCTGCAGAAGCTCAAGGCCAACGAATGCCAGATCGCCCTGTACCCGAAACCGGACGATATTCCGAGCATCAAGAAAGACACGAACCTGAAGGTCGATGAACTGAATGCGATGACCGTGTCCTACATCGCCATGAACACCACTCACAAGTACCTGAGTGATGTGCGGGTGCGTAAGGCCATCGACATCGCCTTCGACAAGGAAGCCTATGTCAACGCGCTGTTCGGCAAGGGCAACGCCACCGTAGCGGTCAACCCGTACCCGGACACCCTGCTGGGCTACAACCACACGCTGAAAAACCCGGCCCGCGATCTGGACAAGGCCCGCGCCCTGCTCAAGGAAGCCGGCGTACCGGAAGGCACCACGCTGACCCTGTTCACCCGCAACGGCGGTGGTCCGACCAACCCGAACCCGATGCTCGGTGCGCAGATGATGCAGGCTGACCTGGCCAAGGTCGGCATCAAGGTCGACATCCGCGTGATGGAATGGGGCGAAATGCTCAAACGCGCGAAAAACGGCGAACACGATATGGTTTCCGCCGGATGGGCGGGCGATAACGGCGACCCGGACAACTTCCTGACGCCTATGCTCAGTTGCGAAGCGGCCAAGAACGGCGAAAACTATGCACGCTGGTGCAGCGACAAGTTCCAGGCCCTGATCGACCAGGCACGGGAAAAAACCGACCCGGCCGAACGTGCGGCGCTGTACGAACAGGCTCAGGTTATTTTCAATCAGGACCAGCCATGGATTAGCATGGCGCACACTAGAATGTTCACCGCAATGCGCAACAACGTAGAGGGCTATCACATTAGCCCCCTCACCACGAATAACTTCGCCACCACCCAGGTGAAGTAAATAAGAAAACTCCCGGTGTCCCTGACCCCAGGGACACCAGGCACGCCTAACCGGCTGATGAGGTACACCACACGATGTTTAGTTTTATTGCCCGCCGACTGGGGTTACTGATCCCCACGTTCTTCGGCATCACCTTGCTGACTTTCGCGTTGATTCGCATGATCCCTGGCGACCCCGTGGAAGTCATGATGGGAGAACGTCGGGTCGACCCCGAAATGCACGCTCAGGCAATGGAACGCCTTGGTCTGAACAAGCCTCTTTACGCCCAGTACCTCGACTACATCGGGAAACTGGCCCACGGCGACCTGGGGGAATCCCTGCGTACCCGTGAAAGCGTCTGGAGCGAGTTCACCTCCCTATTCCCCGCGACCCTGGAACTGTCCATGGCCGCCCTGTTGTTCGCCGGCATCCTGGGCCTCCTGGCCGGGGTGATCGCGGCACTCAAGCGAGGATCCCTGTTCGACCATGGGGTGATGGGCATCTCCCTGGCGGGATATTCGATGCCGATCTTCTGGTGGGGCCTGATCCTGATCATGTTCTTCTCGGTGTCCCTGGGCTGGACCCCGGTGTCCGGGCGGATCGACCTTCTGTACGACATCGAGCCGCGCACCGGCTTCATGCTCATCGACACGCTGCTGGCCGATGACGTCAGCGCCTTCGTCGATGCCCTGCACCACCTGATCCTGCCGGCCATCGTGCTGGGTACCATTCCGCTGGCGGTGATCGCGCGGATGACCCGTTCGTCGATGCTCGAAGTGCTGCGCGAGGATTACATCCGTACCGCCAAGGCCAAGGGCCTGTCGCCGTCGCGCGTGGTGTTCGTGCACGGCCTGCGTAACGCGCTGATCCCGGTACTGACCGTGGTCGGCCTGCAAGTGGGCACCCTGTTGGCCGGTGCGGTTCTGACCGAAACCATCTTTTCCTGGCCGGGCATCGGCAAATGGCTGATCGAAGCCATCGGCGCCCGTGACTATCCAGTCGTACAAAACGGCATCCTGTTAATCGCCTGCCTGGTGATTCTGGTCAACTTCGTAGTGGACATCCTCTACGGCTTTGCCAACCCACGCATCCGTCATCAGCGCTGAGGTCAATACCCCATGAGCACTCCAACATCCTCAGTAGCCACCGCCGCGTCCGCCGTGGATCAAAGCCTGCTGTACCCCTCGCCTTACAAAGAATTCTGGCAAGCGTTTTCCAAGAACAAAGGCGCCGTTGCCGGCCTGATGTTCATGCTGCTGGTGATTTTCTGCGCCATCTTCGCCCCGTGGGTCGCCCCCCATGACCCGAGCGAGCAGTACCGTGACTTCCTGCTGACCCCGCCAGCCTGGCTGGAAGGTGGGCAGATCCAGTTCCTGCTGGGTACCGATGAACTGGGCCGTGACCTGCTGTCGCGTCTGATCCAGGGTTCGCGCCTGTCGCTGCTGATCGGTTTGTCGTCGGTGGTGATGTCGCTGATCCCGGGGATCCTGCTGGGTCTGTTCGCCGGTTTCTTCCCGAAAGTGGTCGGCCCGACCATCATGCGTCTGATGGACATCATGCTGGCCCTGCCGTCGCTGCTGCTGGCCGTGGCGATCGTCGCCATCCTCGGCCCTGGCCTGATCAACACCGTGATCGCGATCGCCGTGGTGTCCCTGCCGTCCTATGTTCGTCTGACCCGCGCCGCGGTGATGGGCGAGCTGAACCGCGACTACGTGACCGCCGCCCGCCTGGCCGGTGCCGGCCTGCCACGCCTGATGTTCGTCACCGTGCTGCCCAACTGCATGGCGCCGCTGATCGTTCAGGCGACCCTGAGCTTCTCCTCGGCGATTCTCGATGCCGCCGCCCTGGGCTTCCTCGGCCTTGGCGTTCAACCGCCAACCCCTGAATGGGGCACCATGCTGGCTTCGGCCCGCGACTACATCGAACGCGCCTGGTGGGTCGTGAGCCTGCCGGGTTTGACCATTTTGCTCAGCGTGCTGGCAATCAACTTGATGGGCGACGGCCTGCGCGATGCGCTGGACCCGAAACTCAAGAACGCCGCCTGAGGAGATTCCAATGTCCCTGCTAGAAATCAAGAATCTCAACGTTCGCTTCGGCGACAAGAACGCCACCCCTGTGGTCGACGGCCTCGACCTGAAAGTGGACAAGGGCGAAGTGCTGGCCATCGTTGGCGAGTCCGGTTCCGGCAAGTCCGTGACCATGATGGCGCTGATGGGCCTGATCGAGCACCCGGGGATCGTCACCGCAGACTCGCTGAGCTTCGACGGGCAGAACATGCTCAAGCTGAGCAACCGTCAGCGTCGGCAGATCGTCGGCAAAGACCTGGCGATGGTGTTCCAGGACCCGATGACCGCGCTGAACCCAAGCTACACCGTGGGTTTCCAGATCGAGGAAGTGCTGCGCCTGCACCTGAAAATGTCCGGCAAGCAAGCCCGCAAACGTGCCATCGAGTTGCTGGAAAAAGTTGAAATCCCGGGCGCGGCCAGCCGCATGGACGCTTACCCGCATCAACTGTCAGGCGGTATGAGCCAGCGTGTCGCGATCGCCATGGCGATTGCCGGCGAACCGAAACTGTTGATCGCCGACGAACCGACCACTGCGCTGGACGTTACCATTCAGGCGCAGATCATGGACCTGCTGCTGGCCTTGCAGAAAGAGCAGAACATGGGCCTGGTGCTGATCACCCACGACCTCGCGGTCGTGGCTGAAACCGCCCAGCGCGTGTGCGTGATGTACGCCGGTCAAGCCGTTGAAGTCGGTCAGGTGCCGCAACTGTTCGACATCCCGGCCCACCCTTACAGCGAAGCACTGCTCAAGGCGATTCCGGAACACAGCCTGGGCGCCTCGCGCCTGTCGACCCTGCCGGGCATCGTGCCGGGTCGCTACGACCGTCCGCAGGGCTGCCTGCTGTCGCCGCGCTGCCCGTACGTGCAGGACAACTGCCGCGTGCAGCGTCCGGCCCTTGACCCGAAAAGCAACAGCCTCGCCCGCTGCTTCTACCCGCTGAACCAGGAGGTGGCGTAATGGCCGTCGTTCTTACTGCCCGCGACCTGACCCGTCACTACGAAGTGTCCCGTGGCCTGTTCAAGGGTCACGCCACCGTCCGCGCCCTCAACGGTGTGTCGTTCGAGCTCGAAGCCGGCAAGACCCTCGCCGTTGTAGGTGAGTCGGGCTGCGGTAAATCCACCCTGGCCCGTGCCTTGACCCTGATCGAAGAGCCGTCCTCGGGTTCCTTGAAAATCGCCGGCCAGGAAGTGGCCGGCGCCGACAAGGCCCAGCGCAAGCAACTGCGCAAAGACGTGCAGATGGTGTTCCAGAGCCCTTACGCCTCGCTCAACCCGCGGCAGAAAATCGGTGATCAACTGGCCGAGCCGCTGCTGATCAACACCAACCTGTCGGCGGCCGAACGTCGCGAGAAAGTCCAGGCGATGATGAAGCAGGTGGGCTTGCGTCCAGAGCACTACCAGCGTTATCCGCACATGTTCTCCGGCGGTCAGCGCCAGCGGATCGCCCTGGCCCGCGCGATGATGCTGCAACCGAAAGTGCTGGTGGCGGACGAACCGACCTCGGCGCTGGACGTGTCGATCCAGGCGCAGGTATTGAACCTGTTCATGGACCTGCAGCAGGAGTTCAACACCGGTTACGTGTTCATCTCCCACAACCTGGCCGTGGTGCAACACGTGGCCGATGACGTGATGGTGATGTACCTCGGTCGCCCGGTGGAAATCGGTCCGAAGAACGACATCTATGCCCGTCCTTTGCACCCGTACACCCAGGCACTGTTGTCGGCGACTCCAACCATCCACCCGGATCCGGACAAGCCGAAAATCAAGATCGTCGGCGAGCTGCCCAACCCGCTGAACCCGCCACCGGGCTGCGCCTTCCACAAGCGCTGCCCATATGCCACCGAGCGTTGCAGCAGCGAAGAGCCGGCCCTGCGCCTGCTCGACAGCCGCCAGGTCGCGTGCCACTACGCCGAGCAGTTCCTCGACGGCGCGGCGTAACCGTGAACTGAAAAACCTGTGGGAGCGGGCTTGCTCGCGAATGCGTCGTGTCAGTACACCTATTTGCTGACTGACAGAC
>NZ_LYVP01000011.1 GCF_001984065.1 Pseudomonas sp. KK4 | reverse complement strand
CCCCCCCACCCCGCCGCTACGCTTTCCTTATTAACTGGCGGAAAAGCCATGCCAGACGAACTCATCCCGCCCTGCTCCACCGACTCAACCAGAACATCATGGCCATCGGCTGCGCGGTAGAAGAGATTGGCATCTGGATCAATCAGCGCGGCTCAACGGAGATGTCGAAGCGTATTGAGGATCACTTGGCCGTGCTTTTCGGAAATGCGGACTGCTGAAACAAATCGTTGAGCTGATTGCCAGGTGCGAGCCTGACGAAGAAATTGATCCGGAGGACTGAGCACTCCAATGGTGGCCGTGAGCCATGAATGATAGAGTGCGGTCTTAATTTGGAGGGAACCGATGAAACATTATCTCGCCTTTGGCCTGCTATCCGCATGCGTGGCAATGCCTTTGTTTGCAGCAGAAAAACCCGATGAGTGCGAACAAATGGATGGGATGGCAGAGACAGTAATGCATGCCAGGCAATCCGGTGTGCCAATGGCAAAACTATACAAAATCGCAGTTAAGGACGATGGCTACGTATCTAGGATATACAAGATGCTTATCGATGGAGCCTACAAAGAAAATCGTTTTTCCTCACCGGAATATCAAGCGAAAGCGGTAACAGATTACAGAAATATAATTTTTCAAGCATGTGTTAGTAACAGGGACAAGAAAACCTGACCTTCAAGCCTTGCCAGAAGCCCGCCACCAAGCGGGCTTTTTTGTGCCCTCTGAAAAGATATGTGCGAATTGTTTACATATCCGAAAGGCTAAGCGGACCCCCTCTTGTCAAAATATTACAGGACCAATACTGTATGTTTATCCAGTACAAGCAAGGAGCGTTTCCCATGCACAAAATCGCGTCACCCGTAGCGCCTTCCCGAGAATCCTATGAATTGGTGGGTCGGCGAATCCAGCGCCTGATTGCAGCGCCTGGCGTTCAAAAGGTCCAGGTCATCACCGTCGCGCGCAACGACGATGAAAGCCCCGAGGCCTGGCATCAGGTGATTCAGGAGATCGAGGAAACGAGCGGCGTGCGTATTGAACACCTGGACGGCAACACCGTCAGGATCGGGTGGCGAGAGTACTGCGAAGCCTGAAACGAGCCCGCCACTGAGCGGGCTTTTTATTGACTTCAAATTTCAGCATTCTGAATTATTTTATTCAGCATGCTTGACACGTTAATTTCAGCTTGCTTAAATTCAACTCAAGCCGATGCATCACCGGCACAGCAGCGAAAGCCGCGCCGCTCTTTAACAGTCAGGAATCTTCGCGGATCGATCCCCGGCAACGGGCACAGCGCGAAACATAAATTTCGATCTCCATGCAGGCTCTGGAACCTGCCGGACTCCCCTCATGGGAGGACGCCAAACCATGCAAGCCAGCCGGCGAAGAACACCGAACACGAAATGTGTGACGCCGGCCAGGTGGGGAAACCGAGGCGCCGCGCATGGGGCGGACAGCAAAACGGATTTTTTCACTGATGCACCTGGGCGACCGGGTGCATTGGGAAAACAACCGGAGCAACAGCCATGCGCATCAATGTGTACAGCCAGGAACTGACCAACGAGGTCATCCATGTGGAGAAGGCTTCCAACACCGGAATCACTTACCACGCAGCCCAACTGATCCTGCACAGCAGCGAACACCTTCACCACCCGCCAGAGGACGATGACCGAAGTGCCGTCATATTCTGGCTGCCTAAATCGGAAAACCGCCGCGAACAGATGGCCCTGGCCTTTGAAGAAATCGCCCGGATCTTTCGGGAGTCACCGCTGGCTACCGGCCTCGACTGAATTGCATCACTTCTGCCCATTCCACCGAGTGGGCAGACGGATGCAACCACCCCGCCACTACGGAGGCGACCACCATGACTTACGAAGTGATTGTTGAAGGGTTCGTCCTCCAGGTGGAGGTGACCCATTGCGAGAACATCCCGCCAGCGCTCAACAGCTGGAACAGCGATTGGGACTTCTACGGCAGCCGCGAGCTCGAGTTCAAGGTTGTTTCGGCCATCTGCTACGACGATGACGGCGTACGGATGAGCGCCCAACCCTACTGGTCGCTGGCAGCGCTCACCCAGGAGTACGGCCGGGAGATTGAAACGGCGTTGTGGGTCGAGATTGATGCCAACACGCGCCGGCGGCATGGACGGTGGGCAGCATGAGCGCCAGCAATCACGAACTGGCCATTGGCATGCTCGCCGGCTACATCGAACGCATGATCGATCCCGATTGCAGCCCCGTTGTGGTCAAGGCCTCCGCCGGTACCGCACTTCTGATCTTCCGTACGCTGAGCATCATCAGCGCCACCGAGGAAGCCGACTACGCCGAACGCCTGCGCCGTGTTTACGAGCGTCGGCAAGGAAGAGCCGCATGACGACTCCACCAGTGAAAAGCCTGATCGACGAACAGCTCGACGACATCGAGAGCAAGATCGCCCTGCTCGGCTTTGGCCTCCCTTTCAATGAGGTTATCGGCCGTCAACGTCACGAACTGGTCGCAAACCTTCCCCAGCGCCTGGCCCCGACCATGAAAGGAAGACGAATAGCGGTGAGGGTTCGACCATGAAGCTCATCTACTGGGCGCTCGTCACTGTTCTGGTTGCCGGGGCTGCCGCTTATAACGCCGTGCGGGAATCCACCAGCATCTGCCAGGTGCCGCACTCAACCACCTACCGGGTTTTCCGTTGACTGCCCGCCAATGGACGCGCCGCGTTTTGATCTGGCGCGGATCGTTCTCAGCCATTGGCATCTTCACGTTCCTGATGCTGCTCAGCGCTCTGGCTGATCGCGTTACCCAATAATCCACACCTTCAAACGCTGCGTGCATCGCGGCAAGGATTCCCCATGTCTGACAACACCAGAATCTGGGACCAGGTTGACACCACCGACCCCAGTGCGACGAAAAACTTCACCGGAATGGGCGGCTTCAAAGGCACAGCCATCAAGCCCACCTACCTCATGCGTAAGGCGACCGAGGTTTTCGGGCCGTGCGGCGAAGGTTGGGGGTGGACGGTGCTCGAAGATCGGTTTGACGAGGGAGCCCCGCTGCAGGCACCCACTAAAGAATGGCCGGAAGCTCCGAGAATCAATGCAAAGCTGCACACGCTGAAGGTCGAACTTTGGTACCTGGGCAAGGACGGGCAGAAATGCACTGTCGAGCATTACGGCCACACGCCGTTTGTTTACTTCCAGCAAGGAAAAATCATGACCGACTGGGAGGCAGCCAAAAAGTCGCTCACTGACGCCATCGGCAAATGTCTGCAACCTCTCGGGTTCTCCGCCGACATCCATATGGGTCTGTTCGACGACGCAACTTATGTCGAAACGGTGCGGGATGAAGTAGCACTGAACAAAGCCGAAGACCGGGTCGCCGAGGAAGATCGCCAGAAACAAGAGCGACTGGACTACATCAAGTCAGTTATCGACACCATGGCCGGCGCCCAGTCTGCGCAGGAACTGAAAAAGATCCACGACATCGCTGTACGCAAGCTAACCATTCGAAAAGACACCAAGGGTGCCGAGCGCATTTCACTGGAGTGGAAGCGCATCACTGAAGCCACTGAAAGGGAGAACGCAGCATGACCCAACTCTACAAGCTCACCGGCCAGATGGCCGAACTGCAAGCCATGGCTGATACCGACGACGAGGGTCTGAAAGAGGCCCTGCAAGACACCATGGATGCGATCCAAGGTGAATTCGAGATCAAGGCGGACAACATTGTCATGCTGCGTCGGAACATCGAAAGCGATATCGACGCCATCGACAAAGAAGTCGACCGGCTCAACGAGTTGAAGCGCGTGAAGAAAAACAGTGTCAGCCAGATTAGCGACTACCTGCGTCGCAACATGGAGGCCGCCGACATCAAGTCGATCAAGCGCCCCCTCTTCACCATTACCCTGGCGCTCGCACCGGAAAAGGTGATTGTCGACAAGGAAGACGAAATCCCGGATGACTTCATTGAAACAAAGACCGTATTCGCTCCAGACAAGAAGTCGATTGCGGCAAGGCTGAAGGAAATCCGTGATCACAACGATGCAGTACGCAAGCGAATGAACGCTGGCGAAGACGCAGAACACGAACTGCTTCCCGAGCCGATCTGGGCGCACCTGGAGCGCGGCGAGAGCTCTATCCGGATCAAGTGAGGCCACCATGATCAGCAACCACCTCAACCTCATCGAGCAGCAGCGGCAAAGCGCGGAATCAATCAACGACCGGGTCGCTCAGTACCTAGCCGCCGGCGGACAGATCGCTCAACTGAAAAGCACCCCGAGCAATCCGCTGCCGCCGCCCCGCTCGCAGAAGATCGATCCCGAAACGGTCCTCAAGCGCAAACCCAGAGGGTTGAACTGGGCGCAGCGCCAGGCGTTACGGAAACTGGCGGACTCACTATGAAAGTGCGCAAGCCCAACAACATGCGCGCCCGGATAGAACGGTCCTGCCGGGCGCTGCTCAGCACTAACCACGTTGCAGTGGTGAACATCGATCCCAGCGGGCGCCAGGGGATGATCAACTGGAAGAACTGCAAGAACATCCCGCCCGGCCAGCGCATCGCCGATGCGGTCTGCGACTTTGCCCACCGCTGGACGATCTACCTGAGCGTCCAGTGTCGGGACCACCGCGGGCACCGCTACACCAAATCCGTCGAGGTCGCGCCCCAGGGCAACTACCTGGCCGCGCACCTCGAGGACGTGATCGTGGAAACCTACAAAGACCTGGTCGCGGAGAGCAATCCAAATCACCGAGTCGCATCGGGCTGGATCGCGATCCCCGCCCAGGTCTCACTCACAGTAGAACAGGCTGCCCGGGTGTTCGACGCCGTGGGCGTCTGGAATCAGCAGAAAGCAGCATGAGACGAATCAGCAACCAGGTGCGCCAGCGCCGACGACAGACATGGCTGGATATACCGGCCCACGGAATTGAAGAGGCAGGCCATGGCCAAGAGCAATGCAGATCGCTCAGCGAAAGCCGCGGCGAAGAGGAAGGAGCGCGGCGAAGAGGAAATCAGGCTGCACTGCCTGCCCGGCACGCGCCAAGCCCTTGCTGAGTTGATGACTTGGAGCGGAATCGAGGAGCAAGGCGAGGCGATCACGCTGATGATTCATCACCTGCACAGCCTTGGCCCGGGCGGCGCCCTTCCACTGCTTGAGCCGCCGCCGCGACACGAATACGCGATACCCGAAAACGTGTCGCGGAAATTGAAGTTAGCTCACGACCGCGAGGCTCTTCGAATTGTTCATTACGAGTAACGTTTTCCGGGAGGCGTAGTTCCCGGCACGTAAAGTAACTCCTCGTCGATTGTGTTGAGTATCGGGATATCTCCTACCCTTGGCATTCTTTCAAGTGCAATACGCGTTGGCGCCACATCAAAGATTCGGCCACGCTGAATGGCAATTAAGCTGCCACTTACCCGGAATACACCACAGCCTGGGCAGTCAATTTCGCGATAGTCCCCCTGCGGTGGGTTTTCTTTCGCAGGCCCTCCGCAAACCAAGCATTCCATATAGCCTCCTTGATCCGGCTAACTGCCGTTCTTAAGTAATATTCCAACCCAAAAACAATTTCGACCACCGCAATGGAGAAGTGCAGCTAATGTTCATTTTGATCATAAGGTGCCACGCCATATATTTCCTCCTGGGATGGTCGCGGCGCACCGACCGCTGCTGCGGACTCGAAGACTCGCACAGCCGCAATAAGATGCTCGTAAATCTCGGAGGTCATACTAAGCCATCGCTTGTACTGAAAGGCTTTTTCAGTGTTTTTCATGTTGACCCAATGCTGGTTTAGAAGCATCGATCGAGCATCACTTACCAAAGTGTGGATCAGTCCGAGAGCTAACGCCGACCTTTTAGCGGCATGATTTGGAAGTTTTAGAAGGGGATACAGATCGTTGATTAATACAGATTTGGAAAGAGCATCAAGCTCTTCCAGTAGTTTCAAAACATAGGGCTCAGAGTTGGAAAACTCGGTTTCCCCAAATGCAAAACACGCCGTAAGAGATGCTGATTTTCTTTCGAGGGCGAAGAGCGGGCCGAGCATCTTAGCGGCAGCCAATTCTGAGCGATCTGTTTCAGCCCTCCTATTTGCCCAAGCAGCTTGACCGGAAATCCCTAGGGCAACGACAACAGCGGCCACCGTGCCTATGGCCGATAGCATGTCCCACGGCGTATCCGCCATTTAAACCTCCTTGGTCCGACTACATGCCGGGCCGAACACAAATACCCCAAGCCAAACCAAATTGCCACCACCGGTCAGGGAGGACCTACTCGACTTTGATCTTCACGTTCGCCTCGGACTCCATCGTAGGCCGACGTAGCTCTGGGTCATTTGCATCTAGGCACCGGAACTGCAGTTCAGCGCTGGCATAGCGCGCGTATCCAGAATCTCGGGATGCATCTTTCACCGGCATCAGCTGCTTCCCTTTGTTTTCGCAAAAGGTATTGGCCTCCTGGTACAGCTCTGCCTTTACGGCTCCACCGCCAAAAGTAGTGAAGCTACCGTCCTTCGCGATCATGTAAGTGTCGCGCCCCATTGGCACAACACCTGGACCAGAGCAGCCAGCGATGAACAATGCAATTGTTGAAACCATCAAAATCCGCATCTATTGCGCTCCATGCGTGAGTGATGGCGAATCATAGAGCCATCACTCTGCCACTTCACCAAATTTCACACAGCCGCATCCAGTAACGGAGGGCGGCGCCTGACTGGAGACCACAAATCAGTGCTTTCTGCTTTTCCCCAAGCCGAAAGCACCGATGGCTTGAGTTTCGGTTGGAGCTTTGAAATCCCCCTTGCTGAACTCGGGCTCACTCCCCAGCAAGCGCTTTATCCGCTTTTCGCGGATTCTCGCGGGAAGCATCGAGCCCATGACCTTTGGGCACTTAATCACGTGTTCTTCCCAGCGGGCTGCTCTAATTTGATTCTTGCAGCCAGGACAAAGTTTTAACAGTTTCGCTGTTGCTTTTGTCAAAGGGCTCGCTCCATGCTGGGCCGAACACAAATAGCTGAAGGCCGCCAGTAAGGTGCGACCGATCAGCGATCAGACTTTTGTGTTTTATCTGCTGATACAATTAAAGTCTTGCTAAATTAATTTGCCTACTCAACCGAGCGTTTCGGATTTCCAAAAGCCGTATTTCTATTCTGCTGACTATTATACAAAATAAGCTTTTATAGTACTTCACATATCCAGCAGCGTTCATATCCCACTCTTTAAGTGGTCTACCTTCTTTTACCGCATCGGGCGGAACATCGAAACGTTTAAAACCTGCCATAGACTCTTTTGCCAAAACGGAAAACCGTAGAGTGTCTATTTTTGCCTTCACACTTATGTCATCGAACGAAGCAGACAACGGAGAATGGGCAAACTCATTCCTCAGCTTCCTTATCACCATCAAATCATGAAAAATATCGTCATCAATCAGCCCAAATCCACGAGCTATCAAAACCTTAGAAGAAAATGTGCCTACAGCCCCATTGCCATCAAAACTGGTTTTTATATAGCGTTTGGACAACCCGTTGAACAGAAAAGCCCGTTCTATATCTTCAGCAAGGTAGCCCTCCAATATCGACGCACCGACAATCACACACCCCCTATCAGACTCTTCAATTAGATCGAATCTCTCTTTTTCTGCCATCACACATCGCTCTCTGACTACTTGTGCACTCGGTGCCCAAGGTTGCCTGAACCTAATGTGAGTCGCCAGTGCCAGTTTCGTGAGCATCCCACCACAGCGAATCACGCCAGCCGGCGAGGATCCCCTATGTCCGAAGAACAATCTCCGGCCTCCCGCGATGAGCGCCTGGTCACCCTTCCTATGTGGATCATCGAGGCTGTGAGTGCAGAAGTTCGCCTTGAGGCTCACGTCTGGTCGGACATGGCGCGGCACGTTGAGGCGTCGCTGGCCCAGGGCGAACAGGCGCTGCCCTGCGACGTGAAACTGCCCCCGGCCACGGTGTTCTGCAAAGGCACCAAGGTCAGCACGCTGATGCTTGGCATTCAGCAGCGGCTGAAATTTCCCCCAAACGCTCGCGTATTCGAAAAAACCTGAACCACCCCGCTGAGGAAGTCCTATGGAAATCACTTACGGCTCGGTCTGCTCCGGCATCGAGGCGGCAACGCTTGCATGGAAGCCGCTCGCCATGCGCGCCGCCTGGTTCGCAGAGATCGAGGCCTTCCCCAGCGCGGTGCTGGCTCACCATTACCCGAACACGCCGAACCTTGGCGACATGACGAAGCTCGGGGCCCTGGTCCTGGCCGGAAAGATCGCCGCGCCTGAGGTGCTGGTCGGCGGGACGCCTTGCCAAGCCTTCAGCGTGGCCGGCATGCGCCAGGGTCTGCTCGACCCGCGCGGCGCTCTCACCATCAAATACGTGGAGCTTGCAGATGCAACTGACTATGTTCGCGCCGGCCAGCGAAAGCCCGCCTGCGTTGTCGTCTGGGAAAACGTCCCAGGTGTCCTCAGTGACAAAGGGAACGCCTTCGGATGTTTTCTTGGCGCGCTTGCTGGGGAAGACTGCGAACTGCAGCCTTCAGGGAAAAAATGGCCGAACGCTGGTTGTGTGTATGGACCCAAAAGAACAATCGCGTGGCGGGTCCTGGACGCCCAATATTTCGGACTGGCCCAACGACGCCGCCGTGTGTTCGTTGTCGCAAGTGCTCGAGACGGATTCGATCCCACCGAGGTACTTTTTGAGCGAGAAGGCATGCGCCGGGATACTGCGCCGCGCCGAGGCCAGGGGCAAGACGTTACCGGAACAGCTCCTTTCGGCCCTGCGCTCCAGTGCGGATGCGGAGAAATCTTCGGCGAAGAGCTCGGACCGTACGGCTGCTTGAACTGCGAAGGCGACGAAGGCCCGGCGGTCTCAATGTTCGGCGGGATACCGGCGTTCGGCGGGCACAGCCTGGCAGCCTCGATCGAGCAGGCGGCCACCCTGACGGCGAAAGACACCCGCATGGACATGGAAAGCGAGACGTTCTTCATAGCACCGACGCTTGCCGGGGGTGCCCGCAAGTCTGGCGGATACAGCTACGACGATGTGCCCTGCGTTGCCGCGACACTCGATGCGAGCTATGGCCGGCTTCAAGGCTGCTCAGGCCAGGATGCGAACCACGGTCACAGCCACCTCGTAGTGCACGGAACACAAGACCCTTGCATCAGCATTGAACAAGCCCACACCCTGGGCCGAAACAACGGGCAGGAGAATGCGGTACTGGCGTTTACCCAGAACAGCCGCAGCGAGGTTCGCTACATCGGTACTGACGGACAAGTAGTAGGAGCTCTTGCCGCAGAGGCAGGTGCTCAGCAGCAAAGTTATATTCACTGCCGCGACGTGGCTCAGACCATTACCAGCAATTATGGAAAGCAGTTGGACAACACGAACTCGGCGTTAGGGCCAAACATCGTTGCTGAGCTTTCGCCCACCTTGCGCTCCGGAAACATGCGCAACAACAGCAACCCGGTTACTGAGGCCGATATGTTGGTGGGTGGCCCAGCAGTTCGCCGCCTGACCCCCCGCGAGTGCGAGCGTCTCCAGGGTCAGCCCGACGACTACACGCTGATCCCTTGGCGCGGCAAGCCTGCTGAGGAATGCCCAGACGGGCCGCGCTACAAGGCAATCGGTAACAGCAAGGCCGTCACCGTCGTTCGCTGGATCGGCCAGCGGATCCTCAAGCAGATCACAGCCAGCCCGTACGAATGATCACGTAGACCAAACGGATCAACGCAGCGATCAGATTTATCCACTCGGTCAGTCGTTTCATGCGGCGGCGCTCTGGCATTGTCGGCAGTCAAAGCATGCGGCTCGACTCATTCGCTCGCAAACACCTTCGCGCTTAATTGAAACCAACCGTTTATCGCCCATCCCACCATCCACCGCCCGGGCATGACCCGGCATAGGACGCCCCATGCCCACAGAAAACAAAACCGCTGAGCCGCTGAAGGTTGAGCGCTCGACAGTCACGAAGCTGGTGATCACCGGCGCGCCGCGTCTCGACGCGATTACCGTGTTCCTCGAGGACTTCGGCCGCCGTGACTGCCCTACTGAATCCAACCCGAGCTATCAGACCGCCCAGGGCAAGATCACGATCAACTGCTGGGACAACAGCTGGAACGCCTACTGGGGTGGCATGGGCCCGCGCACCGTCGCGGAGTTTGTTGCCGACTGTGACTGGCATTACATCCTCAACTGCCTGAATCGCGGGATCAGCCCCACCGTGTTCAGCGGTAATGCCCTCCACGCCCTGGCTAAGAAGTGCATTGTCCAGCGCCGCCGGCAACAGACAGGGCGCCATGAGTGGGAGCTGGGCGAGCTGAGTAAAGACGAAGCCCGAGAGCTTTGGTGCGACATCGACGAACTGCGCGGCATAGAGAGCGCTAACGAGTGCTGGCATCAAAGCAGGTTACTGACAGAACTGTTCGGCGATGAATGGCATTACCCACTCGACGGCAAGGCTGTCGAGGAAAATCATAAATTCACGTACCTGCGCCGAGTTGTCGAGGTGGTTCAGCAGGCGCTGCGCCAAGAACAGCAACAGGAGGCAGCATGATCAAACTCTTCTGGCCCCTGGTCGCCAATCTGCTTGCCCGCCCGGCAGTGGCCGACTAGCTCAGTTATCCGACTTCAGCGGCCCGTCTGTAGGTCGACCATCAAGAGCAGGCATTGGGTCTACTCGGATGCCCGCCACGGCGCTTACCCATGCCGAATAGGCGGTGCTTTGTCGTGCTAATGCTTCATCCCAACGACTTCCTGAGAGCTCCCCAGCGACTACCAGCATCATCAATTTGGTTGTAGCAGCGTCAAGCTCCACAAGAAGGACGTGTGATTGGAATCTGAAGTCGTCGGTAGGAATCATGGTAGTGCTCAGTTTTCTGAAGCGGAGGTATTGACCAGTTTTTTCGCTTGGTTCTCCTCTGTGAATTCTGGCACAAAAACCTATACAACTTATTAATTCTTGTACAAGCCTTGTAGAACAGCATTTCAGAGTACATTTGTACTCCACCCGAAAATCTACTCCCTACCCCTTCAAAGTCAGCCGCTAAAGCGGCAAAGGAACAGTCATGCCTGTACAAAAAATGATTCGCCCCGTAGAAGTCGTACGTGACGAGGGCGGGTATGAAAAAGGAGCGGGATGTGGATAAGCGAAGAGGTGGTATTACCGTGGATTTGGCAGAGGGCTATCCCATTTTCAAGAAAGTAGATGGGCAACTTATAGAAATTGAGAAGGCTGAACCCGGCAGGCGCTATGGGCTTGAGACGAGCTTGGCCGATGGCGGAACTACTTGTTACGTCCAGTACACGGATGAAGAGGAGGCGGCTGCTGATGCGCAGAAAGCTGCATGGGATGCCGGTGCGAAGGAGCGAGAGGTGGAGGAAACAAGAATTGCTGAAGAGGTAGCGAAGTTCGAAGAGTCGCTTAGATTTGAGACTCGAATAACCGCATTTATTGATGTGCTCGGCTGGAAAAATGCGGTCGAAGATGCAGCCAAAGGCGACAGAGAACGCGTTTTAGCGCTAGGGAAAGCCCTCGCCGGCATGCAGGGCTACAGCAAATTTACTGAAACCCTCAGAGGACTTGCTCCGGAAGATGAGCGATGGCCCGGCGACCCAATAGTTAGTCAGTTTTCTGATTCTTTGTTACTAAGTTTCAGCGATGATCAGTCAGGAAGAGACGCGCTGAAACAGGCGCTTTATGCCCTCACTTCGAATCTTATTCCTCACGGGCTATTGCTGCGGGGCGGAGTTGCTCGAGGACAGCTGTTTCACCAAGGCTCACTTGCCTTTGGACCTGCCATTCACGAGGCGTACCTCTTGGAAAGTGCGGTTGCTTCTAGTCCCCGAATCATTCTTTCAAAGGAACTGGCTAAAGATTGGGTAGAGGACGGGGTTGAGGGGGAGGTTACTTGGCGATCCTCCGGGGACGGCTACAGATTCTTCAATTTCCTCCCGCCTTTTTGGGGGAATCCATTTTTCTACAACAGTAACGACTTGTGGAAGATGCGATTAAACCCAATTCGGGATTTGATAATTTCCAAAGCACTCGACCGGAACTGTCCCGAGGCTGTATTTGCTAAGTACGAATGGCTTGCAGGATATTTTGACGCGGTATGTGCAGAAAACCCTGCCTGCGGTGTCGATATGGTTTTGCTAGAAGCAGCTAGTCTCAGATGGGGCGTTAAAACATAAGCCGCGAGCCTGAGACTTCTCGGTGCATATTGCCAGGTCACGTGTAAGAGATAAGCCCACCCTGTCAAGTTGCGGCCACTCAGCATTTCTCTGAAACAGCTGGCAGGGCGAACTAACGAACCTTATTGGAGCGGGCCTTCCTCGTATATTAGCTATTCCACGATACGCACCGCCAGCACCCCTACGAATTTATTCAACTGCAATCCAAAACCTTACAACTCACAGCCTGCCGTTGAACGGCGGGCGAGGATTCGTCATGTCCGATTTTCAAACCGAATCCACACCCACCGCACGAAAGGAACACAAGTGCTGCGAGTGCTACGGCGTCGTTCAGCCTGGTCAACAGTACAGCCTTGTCACGGGCTGCTGGGACGGCGACATGGATACCTTCAAAACCTGTATGCCCTGCGTTGAGGCTCGCACTTAGGCCACCGCTCAGCCTGAATGGTGCGGCGACGGAGAGCACCTCTATTACTTCGGGCGGCTCAACGAGGACCTGGCCTACCTTGCGCCAGAGATCAGATCTGAGGACGGCCGGAGATTCCACGCGTACCGCTGCAGGTGCTCATGAACAGGCGCCGTGAAGCTGGCCGGTCGATCCGAGCCGCAGCGTAAATCATTCACTACCTTCTGCCGCCACGCGCGGCATGGAGCAGCTCATGACCATCCAGTTTCTATCCCACGAGGAGGTTTGCGAGCTCACTGGCGCGCGAACCAAAGCAGGACAAATCCTCAACCTGAAGAAGAATGGCGTCCGCCACACGATTAAAGTGAACGGCTGGCCAAGCGTTACCGCCATGGCAGTGACCGCGGTCGGAACGTTTGAAGCGGAAAAACCCATATGGAAATCACGTAAGGCCAGCTGACATGGGACGACGACCAAGTAAACCGGGCTCCATCGCCCGGCTGCGAGAGCGCAAGAAGGCCAGCGGCCGAGTCTTCTACTATTACGACACTGGCGGCAAGGACCGCAAAGAAATTCCGCTTGGGAGCGATTACGGGCTTGCGATCATGGAGTACGCGAAGCTGGAGCGTGACCGCGCAGCGACCGATCTTGTCGCCAAAGTCATAACTTTCCGCTATGTCGCTGAAAAATATATGGTCGACATTGTTCCTTCCAAGGGGAAGGCCACGCAGTTCGATAACAAACGCGAAGTGAAAAACCTGATCGCGTTCTTCGATGATCCGCCCGCGCCACTGGAGACGATCGAGCCGTTGCACGTTCGCCAGTACCTCACCTGGCGCAAAGCGGCCCCCGTCCGGGCGAATCGTGAAAAAGCGCTGCTCAGCGCCATCTGGAACTACGCCCGGGACAAAGGTTATACGTCGCTCGCCAACCCCTGCGCGGGCATCAAAGGCAACAAAGAAACCGGGCGGGACACGTACGTTGAGGATGCGCTGTTCAAGCGCGTGCACGATAAGGCCGATGTTGGCCTTCAGGATGCCATGGACCTTGCCTATCTCACCGGCCAGCGGGTGACCGACACCAGGTTGATGGATGAGCGGGACGTGCGCGACGGGCAAATTTGGGTGCTGCAGGGAAAAACAAAGGCGAAGCGCCGGATTGAGGTAACTGGTGAGCTGAAGGTTTTGATTGATCGAATCATGTCCCGAAAGTCAGAACACAAAGTCCGCTCGACGCGGCTGATCGTTACAGAAGACGGCACACCGATGACGGTGGCGATGTTGCGCAGGAGGTTTGACTTGGCCAGGGAGGCGGCCGGGGTGAAGAAATCCGAATTTCAGATGCGAGATTTACGCGCCAAGGCAGGCACGGACAAAGCCGAGTCCAGCGGTGACATCATGCAGGCGAGAGATCAACTTGGGCATACGACCGTGGTGATGACTGAGCAGTACATCCGCAATCGCATGGGCAAGAAAGTCACTCCTACTAAGTGAATTGCGGACCAACATCAAAATAGCGGACCAGAAACAAACAAGGGTTTGCATTAGCTTTCGCCCGCAAACCCTTGATTTAATATGGTGCCCGAAGCCGGAATCGAACCGGCACGCCCTTACGAGCGGGGGATTTTAAGTCCCATGCGTCTACCAGTTTCGCCATTCGGGCGGTAGCGCGGTGAATCTGAGGGTGGAAATATATACATCCCTTCCCGGTGAAGCAAGGTCGCATGTGCGATATTTCAGTCTAAATTCGGCAGAGACGGAAAATAAAAAAACTTCTGAAATCATGAGCCTACGGCGCTTTTTTCAGATAACTCCCAGGAGATGGAAAACATCGCTCCTTGCGCTTTCCTGGAGGTAATAAAAAACCCCGCAGATCATCGATCTGCGGGGTTGTTTATTAGTGGAGGCCGAGGTCGGAATCGAACCGGCGTAGGCGGATTTGCAATCCGCTGCATAACCATTTTGCTACTCGGCCTCAAAACATTTGCTGTCAGTAGCAACAACATCAAATGTGTACAAACTTGGAGCGGGAAACGAGACTCGAACTCGCGACCCCGACCTTGGCAAGGTCGTGCTCTACCAACTGAGCTATTCCCGCGTCTTGGTGTGGCGCATTCTATAGAATCCAGAAGCCCCGTCAACCCTTTGATTCAAAAAAGTTTTATTTCTTTTCAACGTCAGTCTTCAGATGCGGCCAGGCAGCCCGCAGGTATTGGACCATCGACCACAACGTCAGGCCGGCGGAGATCATCAGCAAGGCATAACCCAGCAGAACCCATAAGCTGAAGTCCGAAGGATTGGCCAGCAGGATGACCAGTGCGAGCATCTGTGCGGCGGTTTTCCATTTGCCCAGGTTGGACACGGCCACGTGAGCACGGGCGCCAAGTTCAGCCATCCATTCGCGCAGGGCGGACACCACGATCTCGCGACCGATGATGACTGCAGCCGGCAACGTCAGCCAAAGGTTGCCGTGTTCCTGCACCAGCAGAACCAGCGCAACGGCAACCATCAACTTGTCGGCAACGGGATCGAGAAACGCCCCGAATGGGGTGCTTTGTTCCAGACGGCGGGCTAGGTACCCGTCCAGCCAGTCCGTGGCGGCGGCGAACGCGAAGACCGAGGCTGACGCCAGGTAGCTCCACTGGTAAGGCAGATAGAACAGCAAAATGAAGATAGGTATGAGCAGAACGCGTAGAACGGTAATCAGATTAGGGATATTCATCGGCACAACTGGCTACGAGGTGAGGTGGCATTCTACTCGCTGTGCAGATTTGCATAAATCAACTCTGCGAGCTTTTTACTGATCCCGGGTGCTTTGGCGATCTCTTCGATGCTGGCACGAGACAGCTCCTGCAATCCACCAAAATGTTTCAACAAATCGCGGCGGCGCGTTGGCCCGACCCCGGCAACGCCCTCCAGCGTAGAGGTACGCCGGGTTTTTCCACGACGGGCGCGGTGGCCCGTAATGGCAAAACGGTGAGCTTCGTCACGAATCTGCTGGATCAGATGCAGCGCCGGGGAATCGCCGCGCAAGGTGAATTCATGGGCGGCATCATTGAGGTACAGGGTTTCAAAGCCTGCCTTGCGCGTCGCGCCCTTGGCCACGCCAAGCAGGATCAGGTCTGGCACCGCCAGTTCATTGAGCACGTCGCGGGCCATGGACAACTGCCCCTTGCCGCCGTCCACCAACAGAATGTCCGGCAGCTTGCCCTCCCCGTCCTTCAGTTTGCTGAAGCGACGGGTCAGCGCCTGATGCATCGCGGCGTAGTCATCGCCAGCCGTCACGCCCTCGATGTTGTAGCGACGATAATCGGACTTGATCGGCCCCTCCGGCCCGAACACCACACAGGAGGCGACGGTCGCTTCACCACTGGAATGACTGATGTCGTAGCACTCGAGACGCTGCGGCGGTTCGTCCAGCTTCAGCACATCTGCCAGCGCATCGAAACGTGCCGTGATGTGCTGACGGTTCGCCAGACGCGCGCCCAGAGCCTGCTCGGCGTTGGTCACTGCCAGTTGCTGCCACCGCGCTCGCGTTCCGCGCACCCGATGACTGATGCTCAGTTCGCGACCACGCAGCTCATGGATCGCCGCGATCAGGGTCGGAAAGTCTTCGTGAACCACGTTGACGATCAATTCGCTGGGCAGGTCGCGTTCGGGACTGCTGACGTAGTACTGGCCCAGAAACGCGGCCAGGACCTCGCCAACGTCCTCTTCAATACCCACCTGCGGGAAAAAGTTCTTGCTGCCCAGCACCCGACCAGCACGAACACTGATCAAGTGCACGCATGCGCCGCCCGGATTGACGAACGCCGCGATCACATCCACATCCCCGGTCCCGCCTTCCATGCTCTGCTGATCCTGGACCCGGCGCAGCAGCGCGATCTGGTCGCGTAGTTCGGCGGCCCGTTCGAACTCCAGGTTGATCGCCGCTTCTTCCATGGCCGCCGACAACTCATCGCTCAGCGCATTGCTGCGCCCCTCGAGGAACATCACCGAGTGACGCACATCCTCGGCATACACCTGAGGGTCGACCAGCCCCACGCAAGGCGCCTTGCAGCGCTTGATCTGGTATTGCAGGCACGGGCGCGTGCGGTTCTTGTAATAGCTGTCTTCGCACTGACGCACGAAAAACGCCTTTTGCAGCAGGCTCAGGCTTTCGCGAATAGCACCGGCGCTGGGGTATGGCCCGAAATACTTGCCCTTGGCCTTCTTTGCCCCGCGATGAATGCTCAGGCGCGGAAACTGGCCGTCGGACAGAAAAACGTAGGGATAGGATTTGTCGTCACGCAGCAGGATGTTGTACGGCGGCCGCCATTCCTTGATCAGCGTCTGCTCAAGCAGCAGCGCCTCGGTTTCGTTGGCGGTAATGGTCGTCTCGACCTGCGCGATACGCGCAACCAGCGCAGCGGTCTTGGGCGCCAGGCCGGACTTGCGGAAATAGCTCGACAGGCGATTCTTGAGGTTCTTGGCCTTGCCGACATACAACAGGCGCGCATCGCTGTCGAACATGCGATACACACCGGGACGCCCACTGACAGTAGACAGAAAGGCGCTTGGATCAAAGATATCGGTCATTTTCAGAGGCTGGCATCGACCATGCCATGACGAACCGCCAGCAGCGTCAACTCGACATCACTGCTGATCGAAAGCTTTTCGAAAATGCGGTAACGATAGGTATTCACGGTTTTTGGCGACAGGCACAGCTTGTCGGAAATGATCTGGACTTTCTGGCAACCAACGATCATCAATGCAATCTGGATTTCCCGCTCGGACAGGGCATCGAAAGGCGAGTCATTGGTTGGCTGGAAGGATTTGATTGCCAGTTGCTGGGCAATCTGCGGACTGATGTAGCGCTGACCGGCAAAGACCAGTCGAATGGCCTGGACCATCTCCGGCAATCCTGCGCCCTTGGTCAGGTATCCCGCGGCACCGGCCTGCAGCAACCGCGTGGGAAACGGATCTTCCTCACACACCGTCACCGCGACGACCTTGATGTCCGGATGGCTGCGCAACAGTTTGCGCGTGGCTTCAAGACCACCGATACCGGGCATCTTGACGTCCATCAACACCACATCGGGCTTGAGCTCACGCGCCTTGAGCAACGATTCCTCCCCCGATTCAGCCTGGCCGACCACTTGCAGGCCATCGATGTCAGCCAGCATTCGTGTAATGCCTGTACGAACGAGATCATGGTCATCGACTACTAGCACCCTAATCAAGCAGACACCTCGCGATATGGTCTTATTGGGTTGTCGACACCTTAGCAAAAAGCAAGTGGCAGACCTAGCGCAACGCGTCACATAAAAAGTTTCCAGTTATCTTGAAAGCCCTGTGGCAAGCGTGTTTCAGCCAGGCAGGCGATCAATGTCTCGCTGCATCATCAAGAAACACGCGTCTGTCCCGACCACCTGTAGTCCCTTTCTCTCATACAACGCCCGCGCCGGATTATTTTCAAAAACCGTCAGGCGCAACGCCGGGCGGCGCTCCCGACGAGCAATGGCCAGAACCTGATCGATCGCCCAAGAACCTGCACCCTGCCGTCGATCCGCTTCGGCGACCTGCAGCTCCCGGATGTACAGGGCTCTGGAATCCCGGCTCAGGCTGACAAACCCCACCCTCTGGTCACCGCGCATGATCATGTAGTGCTCACGCCCGGCCCAGGCGACATCGAACGCCTCGTCCTGCCAGCGCAGATCATGCTCAATGTAATAGCGCAGCATGTTGATGCAGGTCAGTTCGCGGGCAAAGGCCAGATCACGATCAGTAGCCGCGCGCCATTCAACGTTCATCAAATCTCCAGAAAATTCGTTGTGCCGTCTTTCGATGCAGTGTGTGTCACGCCCTCTGCGCGATACAAGTGATAGAAAATGCCATCTGCGGTCGATAGCATTTTCTGATTGAATACTCTTGCCGGCCTCTAGTAAGCTCGGCGCATCCATCGGAGATCCACCATGTCCAACGCCCTCTCACAGCTTCGTACCGCCAGCGCCCTGCGCTCGGTTGCGGCTGCCCGGGCGAACGACGCTTGTGCTCCGGTCAGCTTTTATTTTGGGTATTGGTTTAGCCACTGGCGCGCCTGATACCCACACGGCGCCCACTTCAAACGGGTCGCCACCAGAGAATTCTCAACCCCCGGTCGGCCTCCCGACCGGGGGTTTTGTTTTTTCAGCCCCAGTATTTTCAGCGACACACCAGACATTCAGAGGATCACCAACATGAACTACGCCACTTATTACCGTTACGACAGTTTTACCGCCTGGCGATTTACCACCCTCCGCTCGGGACAGCCTGCCGCCTCCGATCGGTCACCCACAGGTGGCAAGCACACACACGCAGCCAATCCGGCCAATTGTCGAACACCCCAATAGGGCCGAGCGTGCGGGAATGAACCCGCCGCCCGCCCAGGAAGCCTGAACATGAACTCGTCCGCCTCTGCTCTGCCACTGTCCACGCTGCGCCCTGCCAATGAAGCGCTGACACTGCGCCTGCCCAGCTCCTTGCAACTCAAACAGCAATTGCCGCTCGGCAACTCGCTGACCCAGCAAGTCGCCGCCCACCGTCAGGCGGTCCGCGCGATCCTTGACGGTGAAGATTCCCGTCTGCTGGTCATTGTCGGTCCTTGCTCGATTCACGACCCCAAATCCGCCCTCGAATACGCCGCCAATCTGGCCCGCCTGGCCGAAGAAGTCAGCGATGAAATGCTGCTGGTGATGCGCGCCTACGTCGAAAAACCCCGCACCACGGTCGGCTGGAAAGGCCTGGCGTACGATCCGCACCTGGATGGCAGCGACGACATGGCCGGCGGCCTGACCCTGTCGCGCGAGCTGATGCGCGAAATGCTCAAGCTGGGCTTGCCGGTGGCGACCGAACTGCTGCAACCGATGGCCGCTGGCTACTTCGACGACCTGCTGAGCTGGGTGGCGATCGGCGCCCGCACCACCGAATCACAGATCCACCGCGAAATGGCGAGCGGCCTGGGCATGCCAGTCGGCTTCAAGAACGGCACCGACGGCGGTGTGACAGTGGCCAGTGACGCCATGCGCTCGGCGGCTCATCCCCACCGCCATTTCGGCGTCGACAGCCAGGGACACCCTGCGATCATCCAGACCCCGGGCAATGCCGACACCCACCTGGTGCTGCGCGGTGGCCACAACGGCCCCAACCATGATCGCGCCAGTGTCGCCAAGGTAGGTGCAGATCTGGCGAAACTGAAGATCCCGGCCCGGATCATGGTCGATTGCAGCCACGCCAACAGCGGCAAGGATCCTCTGCGTCAGCCAGCAGTGTTCAACGATGTGCTGGAACAGCGCCTGCAAGGTGATCGCTCGCTGATCGGCATGATGATCGAAAGTCACCTGTTCGAGGGCTGCCAGCCGTTGAGCGCGTCGCTGAAGTACGGTGTGTCGGTCACCGACGGTTGCCTGGGCTGGAGCGGCACGGAGCAATTGCTGCGGCAAGCGGCCCAGCGACTGCGCACCCAGCACGACTGAAAGCCATCGAAACCCGTCGAAAAGGTAGCGGACCGATCCTGCCTTTTCGGCGTCCAACTATTCCTTTTTCGTCGCCGTGCCGCGTCTTTTTCATACATCGCGAGCGGGTCCGCGTGTTTTAGAGTGAGGCGCAAGGCACCTCCCTGAATGCCAGACAAAGGACGAAAACATGCAACGGAATGCAGACACGCGATACCCCATCCTTCTGGTCCACGGACTTTTCGGATTCGACCGGATCGGCAACTTCGAGCTTTTCCACGACATCAAGCAAGCCCTCAGAAGCGCTGGCGCACGCGTCTTCGTGCCACATCTGTCCGCCACCCACAGCAACGAAGCACGGGGCGAGCAACTGCTGGCGCAGATCGAGCGAGTACTGGAGGGTACCGGCACGGACAAGGTCAACCTGATCGGTCACAGCCAGGGCGCACTGGCGGCGCGTTATGCCGGGGCGATGGTGCCGCAGTCGGTGGCGTCGGTGACATCGGTCAGCGGCCCCAATCATGGCTCGGAGCTGGCCGACTTCCTGCGCAAGGCGCTCACCCCGGGACAATTGCCTGAACAAGTCGCCGAAACGGTAGTGACGCTGTTCGCCGAATTCCTGGCCATACTTGGCGGCCACCGACTGCTGCCGCAGAACGCCGTCGCCGCGTTGAATGCCCTGACCACCGACGGCGTGGCCGCCTTCAACGGCAAATACCCCCAAGGCTTGCCGAAAACCCGGGGCGGCCAGGGCTGCGAGCAGGTGGACGGCGTCCATTACTACTCCTGGAGTGGCATTTTGCAGGGCAATCTCCTGGAAAATGGCCTGAACGCCATGAATCCCCTGCACCACTGTTTGCGCACCTTTTCCCGATACTTCGTCGACGAAGCCGAACAGAACGACGGCTTGGTCGGCCGCTTCAGCTCCCACCTGGGCACCGTCATCCGTTCCAACTATCCCCTCGACCACCTGGGCACGCTGCGACAGACAGGCATTGCCTCCACAAAAGACCTCGACCCGATTGACCTGTACGTGCAACACGCCGAACGCCTGAAAAAGGCCGGACTGTAGGAGCCGAGCTTGCTCGCGATGGTCGTCAACGATAACGCGTGTAGTCTGGATGCCTGCGTTGCCTGGTCGCCCATCGCGAGCAAGCTCGGCTCCTACAGGCTCGCCCCTAAAGGGATTCACCCCCCCCGTCAAACATGAACAAGGAATATTGACGAGAAATCGCTCACTGAATCCGGTAGGCTCCCCACTTTACCGAATATTGAAAGGAGCATTTCCCCATGGCCAAAGCCACTGCCCGCCACATCCTCGTCGCCAGCGAAGCCAAGTGCAGCGAACTCAAGGCGCAAATCGAGGCTGGCGCTGACTTCGCCGAAGTCGCCAAAGCCAACTCCACCTGCCCGTCCAGCCGTCAGGGCGGTGACCTGGGTTCGTTCGGTCCGGGCCAGATGGTCAAGGAATTCGACACCGTGGTCTTCAGCGCCCCGATCAACGTCGTGCAAGGCCCGGTCAAGACCCAATTCGGCTACCACCTGCTGGAAGTGACCAGCCGTCAGGACTGATCCACGTCCTGCTCTGCTGAAAACGGCCCGCCTTTTGGTGGGCCGTCGTGTTTCACCCGCGTAATTCGGCTGGCGAGGGACGCGCCGCTAGCGTACAAATCGTGGTCAACCACCACCCGGCTCTAAGGCTGACAATGCGACTGGCTTTCCCAACTGTGTTTTTCACTGCCGTGGCCCTGTTGTTTGGCGCCGCTGGTGTGAACGCTGCACCGCAACATGCGTTGACCGTATACGGCGAACCGGCCAAGTACCCTGCCGGCTTCAGCCACTTTGCCTACGTCAATCCGCAGGCCCCCAAGGGCGGCACCATGCGCCGTTCGGCGGTCGAGATCGGTCATTTCGACCATGTGCTGCCGTACATCGACAAGGGCATCGGCGTCAGCCAGATCGACGGCCTGCTCTACTCGCCCCTGGCCCAGCGTTCGCTGGACGAGCCTTACACCGTTTACGGCCTGGTGGCCCAGCAGATGGAACGCTCCGACGATGGGCTGTCCCTGCGCTTCTACTTGAACCCCAAGGCACGTTTCGCCGATGGCAAACCTATCACCGCCGAAGACGTGCGCTACAGCTTCGATCTGCTGATGACCCAGGGCAGCCTGCGGTATCGCACCCAGTTCGCCGACGTCAAAGGCGTCGAGATCGAGTCGCCCCTGATCGTGCGCTTCGACTTCAAGAACAATGAAAACCGCACCCTGCCCCTGGACATCGCCACCCTGCCGGTATTGCCCGAGCATTGGTGGAAATCCCGGGATTTCGCCGGCGGCGGGGGCTACGAAGCGCCATTGGGCAGCGGGCCCTACACAGTGGGCAAGGTCGACTCCGGCCGCAGCATTACCTTCGAGCGCAATCCCGACTGGTGGGGCAAGGACCTGCCGGTCAGCCGCGGCCTCTATAACTTCGATCACTTCAGCATCGAGTACTTCGGCGACACCGACGTCGCCCGCCAAGTGCTGCGCGGCGGCGCCTACGACTACAACCGGGAGTTTTCCGCCACCGGTTATTCCATCGGCTACGAAAGCCCGGCCCTGAGCGACGGTCGCCTGCAAAAGGCTCACTTGGCCACCGAGGCTCCGCAACCCAGTCAGGGTTTCGTGTTCAACCTGCAAAAACCGATGTTCCAGGATCGCCGGGTGCGCCAGGCGCTGGCCATGCTCTGGGACTTCGAATGGAGCAACCGGCAGATGATGCGCAACCTGTACATCCGCCAGCAGAGCTTCTTCTCCAACACCGAACTTGCCGCCCGACAGTTGCCGGACGCCGGCGAGCGGGCAATTCTCGAGCCGTTGCGCGGGCAGATCCCCGACGAGGTCTTCACCCAGGTGTTCGAAGCGCCGAAGACCGACGGCAGCGGCGTGATCCGCGACAAGCAATTGCAAGCCCTGGCCCTGCTCGAACAGGCCGGCTGGAAACCCGATGGCGATCAACTGGTCAATGCCGACGGCGAGCCCTTGAGCTTCACCTTTCTGGTCAGCCAGAACGGCATTGACCGCTTGCTGCTGCCGTACAAGCGAACCCTGAAACAGATCGGCATTGACCTGAATATCCGTCGCATCGACGCCTCGCAGTACGTCAACCGCCTGATGAGCCGCGACTACGACATGATCGTCACCGGCTACCCGGTCACCACCTCTCCAGGCGGCGAGTTGCTCAATTACTTCGGTTCCAGCGCAGCCACCGATCCCGGGTCCAACAACTACATGTCGCTGAAAAACCCGGCGGTGGACACCCTGATCAACGGTCTGGTGCGCGCCAACAACAAAGCTGACATGTTGCGCTACGCGCACGCGCTGGACCGGGTGCTGCAATGGAACTACTACTGGATTCCCAACTACTACCCGCCAGGCACCTCCACCGTGTGGTGGAACCGCTTCGGCATTCCGAACGTGCAGGCCGCCAATGACGAAGCCATCGAGAGCTGGTGGGAAATGAGCACCACGCCGCTGACCAACCAGCAAATGACCGCCGAACGCATTCGCCGCGGCTCACCGGGAGGGCCGCATTGATGTGGGCTTACATATTGCGGCGCCTGCTGCTGATCATTCCGACGCTGGTGATCATCCTCCTGGTCAACTTCGTCATCGTCCAGGCCGCCCCCGGCGGGCCGGTGGAACAGGCCATCGCCCATCTGCAAGGCATTGGCGGGGCCACGGTCGGCGGCAGCTCCGGCGAATCCATGAGCGGCACGTCCCGGGCCAGTCGCGGCCTCGATCCACAATTGATCAAGGACATCGAGAAACAGTACGGCTTCGACAAACCGGCCCATGAGCGGCTGTGGCTGATGCTCACCAGCTACGCAAGGCTGGACTTCGGCAAAAGCTTTTTCCGCGGCGCCACCGTCACCGACCTGATCCTGCAGAAAATGCCGGTGACCATTTCCCTCGGGCTCTGGGCCACGCTGATCACTTACCTGGTATCGATTCCGCTGGGCATCCGCAAAGCGGTGCATCACGGCAGTCAGTTCGACATCTGGAGCAGCACCGCGATCATCGTCGGCTATGCGATGCCGGCGTTCCTGTTCGCCATGTTCCTGATCGTGGTGTTCGCCGGCGGCACGTCGCTGAACTGGTTCCCGGTGCGCGGGCTGGTGTCGGACAACTTCGAGTCGCTGTCGACCCTGGGCAAGATCGCCGACTACTTCTGGCACCTGGTGCTGCCGGTGACGGCGCTGGTGATCGGTGGTTTCGCGACCCTGACCATCCTCACCAAAAACTCGTTCTTGAATGAAATCACCCGCCAGTACGTGGTGACTGCCCGTGCCAAGGGCTTGAGTGAGCGGCGGGTGCTGTACGGCCACGTGTTCCGCAATGCCATGTTGCTGGTGGTGTCGGGGATTCCCCAGGCGTTCATCAGTGTGTTCTTTGCCGGCTCGCTGCTGATCGAGGTGATCTTCTCCCTTGATGGCCTGGGTCGCATGAGCTACGAAGCGGCGGTGTCACGGGACTATCCGGTGGTGTTCGGTTCGCTGTTCATCTTCACCCTGTTCGGCCTGCTGATAAAACTGGTGGGCGACCTGTGCTACACCCTGGTCGACCCGCGCATCGACTTCGCTGCGAGGAATGCCTGATGTTCAAGCTTTCGCCGCTGGCTCGTCGTCGTTTCGAACGTTTCAAGAAAAACCGTCGCGGCTGGTGGTCGCTGTGGCTGTTCGTCGGCCTGTTCCTGCTGAGCCTGGGGGGCGAGTTGATCGCCAACGATAAACCGCTGGTGGTCAGCTATCAGGGCCAGTGGTACTTCCCGGTCTTCCAGCGCTACACCGAGCAGGAATTTGGCGGGCAACTGCCGTTCCAGGCCGACTACCGCAGCGACTATGTGCAGCAACTGATCAAGAAGGACGGCGGCTGGCTGCTGTTCCCGCCGATCCCGTTCAGCGACGACACGCCGAACTACGACCTGAACAAACCGGCCCCCAGCCCGCCTTCGAGCGTCAATTGGCTGGGTACCGACGATCAGGCGCGGGACGTGCTGGCCCGTGTGATTTTCGGCGCCCGAGTGTCGATTCTGTTTGCCTTGATGCTGACCTTCGTCAGTGCGCTGATCGGCATTGCCGCGGGCGCCCTGCAAGGCTATTACGGCGGCTGGGTCGACCTGATCGGTCAGCGCCTGCTGGAAGTCTGGTCGGGACTACCGGTGCTCTACCTGCTGATCATCCTGTCGGGGTTCGTCGAGCCCAACTTCTGGTGGCTGCTGGGGATCATGGCGCTGTTTTCCTGGCTGGCGCTGGTGGACGTGGTGCGCGCCGAGTTCCTGCGCGGGCGCAACCTGGAATACGTCAAGGCCGCCCGAGCCCTGGGCCTGACCGACCGCAAGGTGATCGTGCGGCACATCCTGCCCAACGCCATGAACGCGACCCTGAGTTACCTGCCGTTCATTTTGACCGGGGCGATCTCTACCCTCACCGCGCTGGACTTCCTTGGCTTCGGCATGCCGGCCGGCAGCGCCTCGCTGGGCGAACTGATCGGCCAGGGCAAACAGAACCTGCAAGCGCCGTGGCTGGGGCTGACCGCGTTTTTCACCCTGGCGTTGATTCTTTCTTTATTGGTGTTCATCGGCGAAGCGTTGCGCGATGCCTTTGACCCCCGATCCTGACGCGGACGATGGATATGAGCCTCAACCTGATCGAAATCCGTGACCTCAGCGTGGCCTTCAGCGGCCAGACCGTGGTGCGCAACCTGTGCCTGGACATCCGCCCCGGCGAATGCCTGGCGCTGGTGGGCGAGTCGGGCTCGGGCAAGTCGGTGACCGCCCACTCGATCCTGCAACTGCTGCCCGAATGCGACACACAAACCACCGGCAGCATCCGGTATCGCGGCCAGGAACTGGTGGGCGCCGACGCAAAAAAATTGCGCCAACTGCGCGGCAACCGCATTGCCATGATCTTTCAGGAGCCGATGACCTCCCTCAACCCCTTGCACAGCATCGAGAAGCAGATCGGCGAAACCCTGCTGGTGCACAAGGGCATGACGGGCAAAGCGGCCCAGGCACGCATCCTGGAATTGCTGCATCTGGTGGGCATCCAGAAACCCAGGGAGCGGCTCAAGGCCTATCCCCATCAATTGTCCGGCGGCCAGCGCCAGCGGGTGATGATCGCCATGGCCCTGGCCTGCGAGCCGGAACTGTTGATCGCCGATGAGCCCACCACGGCGCTGGACGTGACCGTGCAGCGCAAGATCCTGCTGCTGCTCAAATCCCTGCAACAGCGCCTCAACATGTCACTGTTGCTGATCAGCCACGACCTCAATCTGGTACGCAGCATCGCCCAACGCGTGTGCGTGATGAAGGCTGGCGAAATCGTCGAGCAGGCGCCCTGCGAAACCCTGTTTACCGAACCGAAGCACCCCTATAGCTGCGTGCTGCTCAACGCCGAACCCGAAGGCGAAGCCCTGCCCCGGGACGAACGGGAAAACGTGCTGGAAGTGGACAATCTGCGGGTACAGTTCGCGGTCAGTGGCGGGCTGTTTCAGCGCAAGGCTTACCTGACGGCCGTGGATGGCATCAGCCTCAATGTGCAGCGTGGCAAGACCCTGGGCATTGTCGGCGAGTCGGGTTCGGGCAAGTCGACACTGGGCCAGGCCATCTTGCGCCTGCTCGACTCCGAGGGCAGCATTCGCTTCCAGGGCCAGGCGCTCGATGGCCTGACCCAGAAGCAGTTGCAGCCCTGGCGCAAGCAGATGCAGGTGGTGTTCCAGGACCCGTTTGGCAGCCTCAGCCCACGAATGTCGGTGGAGCAGATCATCTGCGAAGGCCTGGAGGTGCACAGCCAGTTGAGCAATGAGGAATGCATCGCCGAGGTGACGCGGGCACTGATCGAAGTGGGCCTGGACCCGAAAAGCCGCCATCGCTACCCCCACGAGTTCTCCGGCGGCCAGCGCCAGCGCATCGCCATCGCTCGGGCGCTGGTGCTCAAACCGGCGCTGATCCTGCTGGACGAGCCCACCTCGGCACTGGACCGCACCGTGCAAAAACAAGTGGTGGCGCTGCTGCGCCAGCTTCAGGAGAAACATGGCCTGACCTACCTGTTCATCAGCCACGACCTGGCGGTGGTACGCGCCCTGGCCCACGACATGATCGTGGTCAAGGACGGCAAGGTCGTGGAACGCGGCGCCAGCCATGATGTGTTCGATTCGCCGCAGCACCCGTACACCAAAGAGCTGTTGGCGGCGGCGCATTTGGGGCAGGCATAATGGTGTCATGACGCCAGACCGCGTCGCACCCTTCGCGAGCAAGCCCGCTCCCACAGGGGGTTTGTGAACACCACAGATCCCCTGTGGGAGCGGCCTTGCTCGCGAAGAGGCCGGCCCAGGCAACACATCATCAGGATCAATCCCATGAACACCACCGAAAGCCTCAAGGACTACCAGCGCGTGCGCCTGCTGGCGATCCGCTCTCTGTTCGAGATCATCGAGCAGTCGAGTGAAGGCACGGTGATCGTCGACCGCGATGCCAACATCGTCTGGATGAACGAACGCTATGCCCGGCGTTTCGGCCTGGAGTCGGCCCAGGGCGCCATCGGCAAGGCCTGCGAAAGCGTGATCCCCGGCAGCCTGCTGCGCGAAGTGGTGCGCACCGGACGGCCGATCCTGCTGGACATGCAGGACACCCCCAAGGAACCGCTGGTGGTCATGCGCCTGCCGATCCACGACGATGCCGGCGAAGTGATCGGCGCCATCGGTTTTGCCCTGTTCGACGAACTGCGCAGCCTGTCGCCGATGCTCAAGCGCTACATGAGCATGCAGGAGGAACTCGCCTCCACTCGCTCGCTGCTGCGTGCGCGCCAGACCAAATACAACTTCGCCCACTTCATCGGCACCAGCGCCGCGAGCCTGGAAGTCAAGCGTCGCGCCCGGCGCAGCGCCAGCACCGAGTCGCCGGTGTTGCTGCTCGGCGAGACCGGCACCGGCAAAGAGCTGCTGGCCCAGGCCATCCACAACGCCTCGCCCCGGGCGCACAAGGCATTTGTCAGCATCAACAGCGCGGCGATCCCCGAATCGCTGCTGGAAGCCGAGTTCTTCGGCACCGCCCCCGGCGCCTTTACCGGCGCCGACCGCAAAGGCCGCGTCGGCAAGTTGCAAATTGCCCAGGGCGGCACGCTGTTTCTCGATGAAATCGGCGACATGCCGCTGCCACTGCAAAGCAAACTGCTGCGGGTGTTGCAGGAAAAGGAATTCGAGCCGGTGGGCTCCAACGACGTCATTCAGAGCGATGTGCGGGTGATTGCCGCCACGTCCACGGACCTGGAAGCTGCGATCAAACGCGGTGAATTCCGCGCCGATCTGTATTACCGCCTCAACGTCCTGCCGATCCAGGTGCCACCGCTGCGCGATCGGCTTGATGACCTGCCCGCCCTCAGCGAAGCGATCCTCGAAGAACTGCGCAGCCAGCATGAACTGCACAGCGAAGCGCTTGGGTTGCTGGGGCAACACGCCTGGCCGGGGAACATTCGGGAGTTGCGCAACGTGCTGGAGCGCGCGGCGTTGCTCAGTGATGATTTGCGGCTGACCGCTGCTGATATTCGCGCGGCGATCGGCACCTTCAGTCCGGTTGAGCGAGTGATTCCGTTGACCGTCGAGCCCCTTGAACATGAGACGTTCAGCGCGGCGCGCGAGCGCTTTGACCGGCAATTGATCGAGGCCACCCTGGCGCAATGCGGGGGTAAGGTGATTGAGGCCGCGGCGCGGTTGGGGCTGGGGCGGTCGACGTTGTACAAGAAGATGGTGGCGTTGGGGATTGTGGAGTCTCTGTAGAGAGACATAAATCTCTATTGGTAGATATGGCCTCTTCGCGAGCAAGCCCGCGCCCACAGGGACCGTATTCCATAGGCCACCTCCGTTCCACTGTGGGAGCGGGCTTGCTCGCGAAGGCGCTCGTCGTGGCAACAAACATCTCAAAATAGAGACAAACCCATCAAATCCGTCGCCCCCACGACAAATATTTCCTTATATTTCAATCGCTTAAGAAAATGGCACGGAACTCGCTTTAGACCCTTCCTACAAAAATTCACCACACAAAAATAACAATCCCAGGAGACACACCATGAGTGTGATCATTGCCTTGGCAGCCCTCGCGCTGCTGATGCTGGCTGCCTACCGTGGCTACAGCGTTATCCTTTTCGCCCCGATCGCCGCCCTCGGCGCTGTCCTGTTGACTGACCCTTCCGCCGTCGCGCCCGCCTTCACCGGCGTGTTCATGGAGAAAATGGTCGGCTTCATCAAACTGTACTTCCCGGTATTCCTGCTCGGTGCGGTGTTCGGCAAGCTGATCGAGTTGTCAGGCTTCTCCCGTTCCATCGTCGCCGCGGCCATTCGTTTGCTCGGCACTCGCCAGGCGATGCTGGTGATCGTGCTGGTCTGCGCCCTGCTCACCTACGGTGGCGTGTCGCTGTTCGTGGTGGTGTTCGCGGTCTATCCGTTTGCCGCCGAAATGTTCCGCCAGAGCAATATTCCCAAGCGCCTGATCCCGGCGACCATCGCCCTCGGTGCGTTTTCGTTCACCATGGACGCCCTGCCCGGCACCCCGCAGATTCAGAACATCATCCCCAGCACGTTCTTCAACACCACCGCCTGGGCCGCGCCGTGGCTGGGCGTGATCGGTACGATCTTCGTGTTCTGCGCCGGCATGCTGTTCCTCCAGCGCCAGCGCAACAAGGCCCAGCGCGCCGGTGAAGGTTATGGCACCGAGCTGCGCAATGAGCCGGAAACCGCCGCCGACATCAAGTTGCCCAACCCGTGGATTGCCCTGTCGCCGTTGCTGGCCGTGGGCATCATGAACCTGCTGTTCACCCAGTGGATTCCCCAGTGGTACGGCAAGACCCACAGCCTGGCGCTGCCGGGCATGGCCACCCCGGTGACCACCGACATCGCCAAGCTCACAGCGATCTGGGCCGTTCAGGCAGCCTTGCTGGTGGGCATCCTCATGGTGCTGGCCTTCGGTTTCCAGGCGATCCGCAGCAAACTGGCCGAGGGCAGCAAAAGCGCGGTCAGCGGAGCATTGCTGGCGGCGATGAACACCGCTTCGGAATACGGTTTCGGTGCAGTGATCGCCTCGCTGCCAGGCTTCCTGGTGCTGGCCGACTGGCTCAAGAGCATTCCCAATCCGCTGGTCAACGAAGCGATCACGGTAACTTTGCTGGCCGGTATCACCGGCTCCGCCTCGGGTGGCATGAGCATTGCCCTGGCGGCGATGTCCGAGCAATTCATCAGCGCCGCCCACGCCGCCAACATCCCGCTGGAAGTGCTGCACCGCGTGGCCGCAATGGCCAGTGGCGGCATGGACACCCTGCCGCACAATGGCGCGGTGATTACCCTGCTGGCGGTCACCGGCCTGACCCACCGCGAAGCTTACAAAGACATTTTCTGTATTACGCTGATCAAGACCCTGGCGGTTTTCGTGGTCATCGGCACTTTCTACGCCACTGGCATTGTGTGAGGTATTCATGACGACTCTTTCGGGCAAGACCGCACTGGTCACCGGTTCCACCAGCGGCATCGGCCTGGGCATCGCGCTGAGCCTGGCCAAGGCTGGCGCCAACCTGATCCTCAACGGGTTCGGCGATGCGTCGGCGGTTATCGCAGAAGTCGGCCAGTTCGGCGGCAAGGTCGGCCATCACCCGGCCGACGTCAGCGACCCGGCGCAGATCGCCGACATGATCGCCTACGCCGAGCGTGAATTCGGCGGCGTCGACATTCTGGTCAACAACGCCGGCATCCAGCATGTGGCACCGGTGGACGAGTTCCCGGTGGAGCGCTGGGATTCGATCATCGCCATCAACCTGTCGTCGGTGTTCCACAGCACTCGCCTGAGCCTGCCGGGCATGCGCGCCAAGGGTTGGGGCCGAGTGATCAACATCGCGTCGGTGCATGGCCTGGTGGGCTCGACGGGCAAAGCCGCCTACGTGGCGGCCAAGCACGGTGTGATCGGCCTGACGAAGGTCGTCGCGCTGGAAACTGCCACCACAAATGTCACCTGCAACGCGATCTGCCCGGGCTGGGTATTGACGCCGCTGGTACAGAAACAGATCGACGACCGCGCCGCCACCGGCATCGATCCGCAACAGGCACAGCATGATCTGCTGGCGGAGAAACAGCCGTCGCTGGAATTCGTGACACCGCCGCAACTGGGTGAACTGGTGCTGTTCCTGTGCAGCGAGGCCGGCGCCCAGGTGCGAGGGGCTGCGTGGAATATCGATGGTGGGTGGCTGGCGCAATAACCCGCTGCCACCCTACCCTGTGGCGAGGGAGCGTGCTCCCGCTAGGCTGCGCAGCAGTCGCAAATCCGGCGAACGCGATCTGTCTGACACATGATCGTCTCAGGCTTTGGGGCGACTTCGCCGCCCAGCGGGAGCAAGCTCCCTCGCCACGAAGCGGATTGAACGCATTAACAAGAAGAGGCAACCCATGTCCGAAGTCATGTGGCAACCCACCCCCGAGCGCATCGGCAAGACCCGCATGGAAGCCTTTCGGCGCTTTGTCAATCAGCGACACCACCTGCACATCGACGACTACCCTGCCCTGCACCAATGGTCCATCGACCAGCGTCCGGACTTCTGGCAAGCCATCGTCGACTTCTTCGACATCCGCTTCCACACGCAACCCGACGCGGTGCTGGTCGAAGGCGCGCAGATGCCCAGCGCCCAGTGGTTTCCCGGCGCAACCCTGAATTTCGCCGAGCACTTGCTGCGCCGCCGCGACGACGCCATCGCGGTGGTGGCTGTGGCGGAGAACGGTCAGCGCGAACACCTGAGTTGGGCGGAACTGGCCGAGCACGTCGCCGGCTTTCAGAAAGGCTTGATCGCCGCCGGCGTCGGCCTCGGTGACCGGGTTGCCGCGTGCATGCCCAACACCTGGCAAACCCTGGTGGCCATGCTCGCCACCACCAGCCTCGGCGCGATCTGGTCCTGTTCTTCGCCAGACTTTGGCACTCAGGGCGTGATCGATCGTTTTGGCCAGATAGAGCCCAAGGTGCTGATCACCTGCGCCGGCTACCGTTATGCCGGCAAAGAGATCGACCAGCGGCTCAAGATCAATGAAATCCTCCAGCACCTGCCGTCCCTGCAGCAACTGGTGATCGTGCCCTACGCACAGCCCGAGGCGCACATCGAAGCGTTCCATACCCAGGCCAATGTCACGCTGTGGGACGATTTCTACGAACCGGGCGGCGAGCCGGACTTCGTCGCCGTGCCCTTCGATCATCCGCTGTACATCCTCTATTCCAGCGGCACCACCGGTGTGCCCAAATGCATCATCCACGGCACTGGCGGCGTGCTGCTGCAACACGTCAAGGAGCACGGCCTGCATTGCGACCTGGGCCCGGGCGAGCGCCTGTTCTACTACACCACCTGCGGCTGGATGATGTGGAACTGGCTGGTCTCGGCCCTGGCGGTGGGCAGTTGCGTGGTGCTGTACGACGGCTCGCCGTTCCAGCCTGACGCGCAACGCCTGATCGACCTGATCGACGACGAGCGCATCAGCGTGTTCGGCACCAGTCCCAAGTACCTGGCCACCCTGGAAAGCAGCGGCGTGAAGCCTGCGCAAAGCCATGACCTGGGCAGCCTGAAAACCCTGCTGTGCACCGGCTCCGCGTTGTCGCCGCAGAGCTACGACTACGTTTACCGTGATCTCAAGGCCGACCTGTGCCTGGCTTCGATGTCCGGCGGCACCGATATCGTGTCGTGCTTCGCCAATGGCAACCCGTGGCAAGCGGTGCGCCGTGGCGAGATGCAGGGCAAGAGCCTGGCCATGGCCGTCGAAGTGTGGAACGACGAAGGTCGGCCGGTAATCGGCGAAAAAGGTGAGCTGGTGTGCACCCGGCACTTCCCGGCGATCCCCATCGGCCTGTGGAATGACCCGGACGGTGAAAAACTGCGCGCCTCCTACTTCAGTCAGTTTCCGGGTGTCTGGGCCCAGGGCGATTACGCCGAACAGTTGCCCCACGGCGCGATGATGATCCACGGCCGTTCCGACGCCGTGCTCAACCCCGGCGGCGTGCGCATCGGTACCGCGGAAATCTACCGTCAGGTGGAAAAAGTCCCGCAGGTGTTGGACAGCGTGGCCATCGGTCAGCAATGGCAGAACGATGTGCGCGTGGTGCTGTTCGTGCGCTTGCAGGATGGGCAGGTGCTGGATGACGCGTTGCAGCAACAGATCCGCCAAGTCATCCGCGCCAACACCACACCACGCCATGTGCCGGCGAAGATCGTTGCGGTCAGCGATATCCCCCGGACCATCAGCGGCAAGATCGTCGAGTTGGCGGTGCGCAACGTGGTGCATGGGCAAAAGGTGAAAAACACCGACGCCCTGGCCAACCCGCAGGCGCTGGAGCAGTTCCGCGACCGCCCCGAACTCAAGGATTGAAATACAGTTCACCCGGTGGGAGCGGGCTTGCTCGCGAAGGCGGTGTGTCAATCAACATTTATGTAGCTGACACACCGCCTTCGCGAGCAAGCCCGCTCCCACAGGGGGTCTGTGTCAGTCGATGAGGCCCCAGTCGCCCGGGGGCGCGTGGGCAGCAGGCGTGGTTTCAGCATGCAGTTTCAACCGCAACCGCAGGTTGTTCACCGAGTCCGCATACTTCAACGCTTCCTCTTCATCGATCGCCCCTTCCACCACCAACTCGAACAACGCCCCATCAAACGTCTGCATCCCCTGCGCCGTGGACTTCTCCATGATCTCCTTGATCTCGGCAAACCGGTTGAGCCGGATAAGATCGCCCACCGTCGGCGTCCCCAGCATCACCTCCACCGCCACCCGCCGCTGCCCGTCGCGGGTGCGTACCAGGCGTTGGGACACGAACGCCTTGAGGTTGTTGCCCAGGTCGTTGAGCAACTGACCCCGGCGCTCCTCCGGGAAAAAGTTGAGGATGCGGTCCAACGCCTGGTTGGCGTTGTGGGCGTGCAAGGTGGAAATCACCAGGTGCCCCGTATCGGCGAAGGCCAGTGCATGCTCCATGGTTTCCCGGTCGCGGATTTCGCCGATCAGTACCACATCCGGCGCCTGGCGCAGGGTGTTTTTCAGGGCCGTATGGAAGCTGCGGGTATCGACGCCGACTTCGCGCTGGTTGATGATCGACAACTTGTGCCGATGGATGTATTCGATCGGGTCTTCGATGGTGACGATATGCCCGCGGCTGTGGCGGTTGCGGTAGTCGATCAACGCCGCAAGCGACGTGGACTTGCCCGAATCGGTGGCGCCGACGAACAGCATCAGGCCCTGCTTGAGCATCACCGTGTCCAGCAGCACCGCCGGCAACTTGAGGTCTTCGAAACGCGGAATGTCGAGCTTGACGTTACGAATCACCATCGACACGTCGTTGCGCTGTTTGAAAATATTGACCCGGAAACGCCCGATCCCCGTCAGGGAAATCGCCAGGTTCATCTCCAGTTCACGATCGAACTCCAGACGCTGTTCGGCGTCCATGATGGACGCCGCCATCGCCGCAATTTCCCCCGGTTTGAACGATTGTTCGGCCAGGGGTGTAACAATACCGTCGAACCGCGCACTGGGCGGCGCACCGGTGGCCAGGTACAGGTCAGAGCCATCCTGGCTGGCCAGTCGTTTCAACAATGCATCGATTTCCATGGCAAAAAGCATCCGCGAAGCATTCAATTGATATAAATGACCGTAAAGGGTCGGAGCAGTCATCGCTCTGCAAGCATAGTAGACGCCGCACATCGACCGACATTGCAGGACACCTTGATGAACCCATCACCTACCGGCAGCGATGCCCAGGCCCTGATCGCCCGGCTCGACTGGGCGAACAGCCCGCTGGGCGACGCCAGTACCTGGCCCCAGAGCCTGCGCACCGCCGTGGACATCGTGATCCACTCGCCGATGCCGATGCTGCTGCTCTGGGGGCCGCAGCTGACCCAGATCTACAACGACGGCTTCGCCCTGCTGGCCGGCAGCAAGCACCCGCACGCTTTCGGACAGCCGACACACCAGATCTGGCCGGAACTCCAGGACTTTACCCACCCCATTTACAGCGCCGTCCTACAAGGCCAGGTGCGGACCTACAGCGAGCAACGCTTCACCTTGCAACGCGACGGGAAAGATTCCGACTTATGGCTCGATTTGACCTACAGCCCGATTCGCGACGAAAGGGCTGAAGTGGCCGGCATTCTGGTGACCGCCATCGAAACCAATGAACGCCGGCGCATTGCCCTGGAACTGGAACAGCGCTCGGCCGCCAGCCTCAAGGCCCAGCAGGAAACCGAAGAACGCCTGCAACTGGCCCTCGCCGCCACAGACGCGGTGGGCACCTGGGACTGGGACATCAACGAAGACCGCTTCATTGCCGATGCCCATTTCGCCCAGTTGCATGGCATCGATCCGGCCAAGGCCGGCCAGTTGCCGATCAGCGAATACCTGCACGGGGTCCACCCGCAAGACCGCGCCATGATTGCCCGCAGCATCAAGCAGTGCATTGCCCAGGGTGCCGAATACGCCGTGGAATATCGCCTGTTACTGCCCGACGGGCAGGTGCGCTGGGTGTTCGCCCGTGGACGCTGCTACAAGGACCACCATGGCCGGCCGATCCGTTTCCTCGGCGCCGCCCTGGACCTGACCGCGCGCAAAAACACCGAACAGGCCCTGCGCCAGAGCCAGAACGAACTGCAACTGATCATCAATGCCATGCCGATCCTGATCAGTTACGTCGACCACGAGGAGCGTTTTCGCCTGAACAACTCGGCCTACCTGGACTGGTACGGCCTCACCCCCCAGGAGCTCTATGGCAAAACCGTCCGCGAGGTGCTCGGCGAAGAGGCCTATGCCTTGCGCGCCGAGCACATTGCCCAGGCGCTGTCAGGCAAGCCCTGCTGCTTCAGCATTGACACGCCGCACCGCGACGGCAGCATCCGCCATGCCCTGATGAATTATTTGCCGCGTCACGGCGCGGACGGTGCCGTCAATGGCTTTTACATCTTCGTGATCGACGAGACCGAGCGCAAACAGACCGAAGAGGCCCTGCGCAACCTCAACGAAACCCTCGAAGAACGCGTCGCGGCCCGCACCCGGCAACTGGCCGAGACCAACCAGCGCCTGCAGAGCGAAATGTTCGAGCGCGAACGCGCCGAAGACGCCTTGCGCCATGCGCAGAAAATGGAAGCGGTGGGCCAGCTCACCGGCGGCATCGCCCATGACTTCAACAACATGCTCACTGGGATCATCGGCAGCCTCGACCTGATGCAGCGCTACATCGCCGACGGCCGCACGGCGGAAATCGCCCGATTCACTGAAGCGGCGGTGTCCTCGGCCAACCGCGCGGCCGCCCTCACCCACCGCTTGCTGGCGTTCTCGCGGCGCCAGTCGCTGGACCGCAAGCCACTCAATGCCAACGATCTGATTCGCTCGCTGGAAGACCTGTTCAGCCGCACCAAGGGCGATCACATCCAGCTCATCCTGCAGCTGGCGGACGACATCTGGCCGGTCAGCACCGACGTCAGCCAGTTGGAAAACGCCCTGCTCAACCTGGTGATCAACGCCCGGGATGCGATGCCCGAGAGTGGCGAACTGCGCATCGAAACCGCCAACGTGTACCTCGACAGCAGTGACATCAACACCCTGGAACCGGTCAAGGCCGGCGACTACCTGATGATCGCCGTCAGCGACAACGGCACCGGCATGACCCCCAAGGTGCTGGCCAAGGCCTTCGATCCGTTCTTCACCACCAAACCCATCGGCCAGGGCACGGGGCTTGGCCTATCGATGATCTACGGCTTCGCCCAGCAGTCGGGCGGCCATGTCAGCCTGTTCAGCCTGCCGGGCCAGGGCACCAGCGTGCGCCTGTACCTGCCGCGCCTGCTTGAGGAGGCGCCACAAGCGGTGCTGTCGCCGGTGATCGGCGAGGCGCCGCCAGCGATTGCCGGGGAAACCGTGGTGCTGGTGGAGGACGATCCGGCGGTCCGCATGCTGGTGCTCAATTTGCTCAAGGAGCTGGGTTATCGCGCGTTCGAGGCCGAAGACGCGAGAACCGCCCTGCCCTTGCTCGAGTCGGACCTGCGGGTCGATCTGCTGGTGACTGATGTCGGGCTGCCGGGCATGAACGGCCGGCAACTGGCGGAAATCGCCCGCCAGCGCCGGCCGCAGATCAAGGTGCTGTTCATGACCGGTTACGCGCAGATGGCCGCCGAACGTCAGGGCTTTCTCGAAGAAGGCATGGACATGGTGGCCAAGCCGTTTTCCATTGATCTGCTGGCGAACAAGATTCGCACGATGATCGGCCAACCCGACTGAGTTAGGGCATAATCGCGCGCCCTCGCTATTGCTACTGTGACCAGGTACCTGCCCCATGAAAGCTCAAGCCCGCCATATTCTGGTGAAAACCTCGGAAGAAGCCGAGCAACTCAAGCAACGCATTGCCAAGGGTGAAGCGTTCGACGTACTGGCCAAGAAGTACTCCACCTGCCCCTCGGGCAAGCGCGGCGGTGATCTGGGTGAAGTAAGACCGGGGCAGATGGTGGGGGCGATCGATGCGGTGATCTTCAAGAAACCGCTGCGAGTGGTGCATGGGCCGATCAAGAGCAAGTTCGGGTATCACCTGGTGCAGGTGTTTTATCGGGATTGATGGGCCAAAGGGAGCTCAGAGTCTTTTGTGGCGAGGGAGCTTGCTCCCGTCGGGCTGCGCAGCGGCCCCAAAACCTGCTGCCCTGATCTGCCTGGCAGTCCGGGTGACAGGGTTTGACTGCTGCGCAGTCGGACGGGAGCAAGGTCCCTCGCCACAGGAAAGCTGACGTCCAGTGGATGTGCATCAGTTTTTCGGGATCAACGCCCCCGGCACCTGAATCACCTGACTCGCCAACCGATGTCCCGCTTCGGCCGCTTCCACGGGGCTGCCGCCCTTGAGCCGGCTGGCCAGGTACGCTGCGCTGAACGAATCCCCCGCCGCCGTGGTGTCCACCACCCGCTCGACCTTCTGCGCCGGCACTTCGAAAGACTCACCCGCACAACGAATCAGACAGGCCTCGGCACCGCGCTTGAGCACCACTTCCGGGGTGCCGATCTGCTCGTAGGCGTCGAACACGGCGTCGCAATCGGAAAAGTGGAACAACGCCTGCTCGTCATCGACGGTCAGCAACGCCAGGTCGACATAAGGCAGCACACTGCGGTATGCCGCCCGCGCATCCTCCACCGAGGCCCACAGCCGTGGCCGGTAGTTGTTGTCGAAGACGATCCGCGCGTCGCGCTGGCGGGCTTCGATCAGGGTTTCCAACAGCTTTTCCCGACCTTGCACACCCAGCACCGCCAGGGTGATGCCGCTGAAATACAGCACGTCGTAATCCGGCAGCGCCGCCAGGATCGGCTCGGCGGCCGGGGTGGTGAAGCAGTCGCGCACCGCCGCTTCATTGCGCCAGTACAGAAAACGCCGCTCGCCGGCGGCGTCGGTCTGGATGCAGTACAGCCCCGGCAGACGTCCGGGCAAACGCTGGACCATGCCCAGGCCAATGTTTTCAGCGGCCCAACTCTGGCACATGGCGTCGCTGAAACTGTCATCGCCCAGCGCGGTGACGTAATCCACGCTGCCGCCATCGCCCAGTTCGCGGGACAGGTAGACCGCGGTGTTCAAGGTGTCGCCGCCGAAGCTCTGTTGCAGGCTGCCGTCGGCGCGGTGCTGCAACTCGATCATGCATTCACCGATCAGGGCAATGCGCGGGGTGTTGGGGCCGAGGGTGTTGATGGTGTTCATTGTGGGTTCTCAATCGGTCCGATGCATGTGTGGTGTCTGACAGGCCGTCTTCGCGAGCAAGCCCGCTCCCACCTTGGAATGCATTCATCCTGTGGGAGCAGGCTCTCACCTTTGGAATGCATTCATCCTGTGGGAGCGGGCTTGCTCGCGAAGGCAGCACCTCGGTTTCGGACTTAGAAACAGGTTTCCATGTTCTCGATAACGTTCAACTGCTCATCCACCAGGCACCCGGTGCGCCACTTGTCGAACGTCAGGCACGGGTGCGAAGTGCCGAACGAAATGATGTCGCCGACACGCAATTGAACCCCCGGCGCCACGGTCATGAACGCATGCTGGTCCATCACCGCCGTCACCTTGCAGGCGCCGACATCGTCGCCCTTGGCCGGCACCACGCCCGCCTTGTAGCGCAGCAGCGGCACCGGCAGACCGGCGTCGTAGGCCACGTCGCGCTTGCCCAGGGCGATGACCGCGAAGCCCGGCTCCGGCAACGACTGCACGTGGGCCCAGACTTCCAGCGCCGGGCGCAAGCCTTCGTGCAAATCGCTGCGGCGGTCGAGCACGCAGCATTGCGCTTCTTTATAAATGCCGTGGTCGTGGGCCACGTAACTGCCCGGGCGCAGCACGCTGAGGAACCGTCCACCGGCGTTCTGCGCTTCGAACTCCTCGGCAATCAGGTCATACCAGGCCGAACCGGACGCGGTGATGATCGGCTTGGGGATGGCGAACGCACCGCTGTCCTGCAACTGCACCGCCAGGCGCACCAGGGAGCCGGCGAACGCACGGATGCCGCTGACGGCGTGATCGCCATGGATCACCCCTTCGTAACCTTCGATGCCGGTCAGGGCCAACGCCGGTTGCGCGGCAATGGCCTTGGCCAGGTCGAGCACTTCCTGCTCGCTGCGGCAACCGCAGCGGCCGCCAACCACGCCGTACTCGATCATCACGTTCAGGCGCACGCCGCGGGAGGCGAAGTAGGCCCCCAAGTCCGCCACGTTGTCGGGGTGATCGACCATGCAATAGAAGTCGAACGTCGAATCGCTCAGCAGGTCGGCGATCAACGCCATGTTCGGCGTGCCCACCAGTTGGTTGGCCATCAACACCCGGCGTACGCCATGGGCGTAGGCGGCACGGGTTTGCGTGGCACTGGCCAGGGTAATGCCCCAGGCGCCGGCATCGAGTTGGCGACGAAACAGGGCCGGGGTCATGCTGGTCTTGCCATGGGGCGCCAGTTGCGCGCCGCTGTCGCTGACGAACTTCTGCATCCAGCGAATGTTGTGTTCCAGCGGCGCGCGATGCAGCACCAGCGCCGGCAGGCTGACATCACGCACCAGGCTGGCACCGAGTTGGGCGGCGCCTTTATCGACGTTGGCAGTATTTGGGGCAGAAGACATGATGGGATTCCTCATCCACGCGGCCGCGAGCAGCCGCTGTTATTCGTTGATACGCCGGGCCAGGCTGTTCGCGCTGTCGATCAGCACCCGGCGATAGTCGTTGTAATGGGCTTTGGCATCGGCCCGCGGGGCGACAATGCACAGGGTCGCGATGGCCACGCCGCTGGGGTCTTTGACCGGGGCGGCGAAGCAATGGGTGAAGGTGTCGGCCACGCTGTCGAAGGAAAAAAATCCATCGATGTGAGCCTGACGTATTTCGGCCAGGAACTGCTCAAGTGGCAGGCGCTCGCCGTTGGGCAGGATGAAGTCGTCGTGGTCGATCAGGTCGATGATCGCCTGATCGCTCAGGTGCGCCAGCAACAGGCGCCCGGACGCGGTCCAGGGGATCGGCGCGTTTTCGCCGATGTCCGAGGAAATGCGGAAATGCCGTTCGCCCTCCTTCATCAGCGCCACCGTGTATTTGCGCCCGTTGAGCAGGCACATCTGCGCGGTTTCGTGGGTCTGGCTGACGATCTCCTGCAAGGCGTGATCGGCCTCGCGGGTCAGGTCGAAATGCCGCAGGTGCGCCTGGCCGAGGAAGTACAGCTGGCGGCCGAGGTACACATGACCGTCCTTGCCCACCGGCTCCAGGATCCGTCGCTCCAGCAGCGAGGCCACCAGTTCGTAGACCGTGGATTTGGGACTGCCGATGCCGCTGGCGATTTCGTTCGGGCGCAGGGGCTGGCCGATTTCCTTGAGGAAATCGAGGATATCGAACGCCCGGTCCAGACCCCGTGCCCGACGTTTGATGGTGTCTTCGGTCATGTCAGTGGTTCCCCTTCAAAAATGCCGGGAGTTTACCCAGAGTTCCGCGGTGGCGGTTAGGCCGCCATCGCGGGCAATCCTCGCGCCTACGAAATCCTGTAGGAGCGAGGCTTGCCCGCGATGGGCGCGACTCGGTTCAGGCCTTTTTCTTGTAGGCGATGCAGTCGATCTCGACCTTGCAGTCGACCATCATGTTCGCCTGCACGCAGGCCCGGGCCGGGGCGTGTTCGGGTTTGAAGTACTCGGCAAACACTTTGTTGAAACTGGTGAAATCCCGCGGATCTTCCAGCCACACGCCAGCACGCACCACGTCTTCCAGGCCATAACCGGCCTCCTGGAGAATCGCGATCAGGTTCTTCATGGTCTGGTGAGTCTGCTCGACGATGCCGCCCACAATGATCTCGCCGTCAACCGCCGGCACCTGCCCGGAAACGTGCAGCCAGCCATCGGCCTCAACGGCGCGGGCGAAAGGGCGAGGCGTGCCGCCTGCAGCGGCGCTGCCGGTGCCGTAACGCGTAATGCTCATGGTGTTTCTCCTGATTGAAAAGGGTGTGTTTAAAACCGCGTGCTCTTGAGGAATTCAGCCAGCCGCGGCGACTGCGGGCGCTCGAACAGTTCCTTGGGCGGACCCTGCTCTTCGATGCGTCCCTGATTCATGAAAACGATCTTGTCGGAAACCTCGAAGGCAAAGCGCATTTCATGGGTCACCAGCAGCATGGTCATGCCTTCATCGGCCAGGCCCTTGATCACGTTGAGCACTTCGCTGACCAACTCCGGGTCGAGGGCCGACGTGACTTCGTCGAACAGCATCAGGCTGGGGTTCATGGCAATCGCCCGGGCAATCGCCACGCGCTGTTGCTGGCCACCGGACAACTGCCCCGGATAGTGATCGCGACGCTCCAGCAGGCCGACACGTTCCAGCCATTTTTCCGCCAGGGCCACCGCCTCGTCCTTGTGCAGTTTTTTCACCTTGAGCAAACCCAGGGTGATGTTCTGCAGCGCAGTCAGGTGCGGGAACAGGTTGAACTGCTGGAACGCCATGCCGGTCATGGCGCGATGACGGGCGATGACTTTTTCGGCATGCCGCACGCGCTTGCCGTTGACCTCGTCATAACCGATGGACTCGCCGTCGAGCAGGATCTGCCCGCCCTGGAACTCTTCGAGCATGTTCACGCAGCGCAGCAAGGTGGTCTTGCCCGAGCCGCTGGAACCGATCAGCGTCACCACGTTGCCACGCTGCATGGTCAGGTCGACGCCCTTGAGCACTTCGAGTTTGTCGTAGCGTTTGTGCAGGCCGCGAATGTCCAGCAAGGGTTGGCCGTTTTGTGCGTTGGTTTGGGTCTGGTTCATGGCAAGGCCACCCGCTTTTCAATGTGCCGGCCGAGTAACTCGATGCCGTAGTTGATGACGAAAAACAGAAATCCGGCGAACAGGTAGAACTCCAGGGTCATGAAGGTCCGGGCGATGATCTGCTGGGTGCTGAGCAGCAGCTCGGCCACGCCGATCACCGACAACAGGGTCGAGGCCTTGACGATTTCGGTGGACGAGTTGACCCAGGTCGGCAGGATCTGCCGCAAGGCCTGGGGCAACAGCACGTAGCCCAGGGCCTGATAGAACGTCAGGCCGATCGCCTTGCTCGCTTCCATCTGCCCACGGGGCAACGCCTGCAAGGCGCCGCGCACGATCTCGGAGACGTGGGAGCCGCAGAACAGCGTCAGTCCCAGGGCTCCGGCCTGGAATGCACTGATCTGCCAACCCAGCGCCGGCGCCATGTAGAAGCATGCCAGCACCAGCACGAACACCGGGGTGCCGCGAATCACGTCCACATAGAAACGAAACGGTGCGCGCATCCAGAACGTGCCGTAGGTCAGCACCAGGCCGGAGAAAACGCCGAGCACAGTGCCGAGCAAAATCGCCAGGGCCGAACACTGCACACTGGTCAGAAAGCCTTGCCACAACACGTCGCGGGCAATCCATAACTCATGCAGCCAACTGGGGGATTCGTACATGGGGCCTCCTATCGGCGGATCGCCAGACGCTGCTCGAGATAGCGCAGCATCATGGCAATGAGGTAACAGGCCGCAACATAGAGCGCTGTGGTCACCATCCAGGTTTCAATCACCCGGTAGCTCTCGACATTGATCTTGCGCGCGTAATAGGTCAGCTCCGGCACGGCGATCGCCGCTGCCAGCGAGGTGTCCTTGAACAGCGAAATGAAGTTGTTCGACAAGGCCGGCAACACATTGCGCAGCATCACCGGCACCGTGACGTAGGCCTTGACTTGCCATTCGCCCAGGCCAATCGCCAGGCCGGCTTCGCGCTGGCCCTTGGGAATGCTCAACAGGCCGCCGCGGAACACTTCGGTCAGGTAGGCCCCGGCATACAGCGACAGGGTGATGATGAACGAGGGAATCTTGTCCAGCCGGACGCCCAGGCTCGGCAAGGCGAAGTAGATCAACAGAATCAACACCAGAATCGGCGTGTTACGGACCACCGTGACATACACCGATGCCAGCACCCGCAGCGCGCGGTGCTTCGACAGCAAAGCAAACGCCATCAGCAGGCCGATCACGCAGCCGATGGCGATCGACACCAGCGCCAGCTCCAGGCCCAGTCCGAGCCCCGCCAGCAAGGTGTCGAAATCGCGCCACACGGCGGCAAAGTTCAACTGATAGTTCATGGTCGGCAGTACCTTGAGCGGGGCGCGTACGCCCCGCTGTCACAGGATCATTTGAATTCGGCGGGAAAACCAATGGCTGGGGTCGGCAGATCGACACCGAACCACTGCTTGAAGGAGGCCGCGTAGGCCGGGAACTCAACGCCGGTCATGGCTTCGTGCAGGGTGGTGTTGACGAAGTTCAGCCAGTCCTGATCGCCACGCTTGACCGCGCAGGCATAGGTTTGCGGGCTCCAGGCATACGCCGGGCTGCGGTAGCGGCCAGGGTTCTGCACCATCAGGTATTTCACCGAGGACTGGTCGGTGGCAGCGGCGTCGGCCCGGCCAGAGTTCACCGCCTGGTACATCAGGTCCACGCTGTCGTACTGGTCGACCTTGGCCTTGGGCAGCGCCTGGTGCACCAGTTCTTCGGCATACACGTTCTGCAGCACGGCCACGGTGACGCTGTCGCCGGCAGCCTTCATGTCCTCGATTTCCTTGTACTTGCTGTTGGCCGGCAACAACAGGCCGACACCTTCGCGGTAGTACGGCAGGGTGAACGCCACTTGCTGGGCGCGGCTGGCGGTCACGGTGATGAACTGGCAACTGATGTCGACTTTGTCGGTCAACAGATTGGGAATCCGCGCATCGGACGACTGCACCACGTACTCGACCTTGGCCGGGTCATTGAACAGACCTTTGGCGATGATGTGCCCGATATCGATATCGAAACCCTGCAACTTGCCATCCGCCCCCTGGAAGTGCCACGGCGCGTTGGTGCTGCCGGTGCCCACAATCAACTTGCCACGGGCCAGAACGCTATCGAGCTTACTGTCCGCCGCCTGGGCCACACCCACGGCAGCAGCAGACGCTGCAAACAGAAATACACACGCTTTGAACAAGGAAGGACGGCGATGCATGGCAAGCACTCCAGGGTGATGTTTATTCCGCTATACCGGAAGTAGGTATGTAACAACGGAACAGACAGCAGAAAGTGTGCCACAGGTCGTGCGGGGAATGTAGAGGGGATTGAAAAGTGTTTTGAATCAAACAGATGGGGTTGAGCGAGGAAAAGGCGTTACCGAAAGACAACGTGGCGTTGCGCTACCGTTGGCTACGTGCAGCGGGTAGTGAGTTCACAAATGGTGCGTGGGTGTTCCCTGATCGAACATCCAACGCAGAACACATGTGGGAGCGGGCTTGCTCGCGAAGGCGGTGGATCAGTCCGCGAATTTGTCGCTGATACAACGCTTTCGCGAGCAAGCCCGCTCCCACATTGGAATGCGTGCCGTGTAGGAGCGAGCTTGCTCGCGAAGGGCCTTCAGCCGTGGCGCACAATCACCCGTCGACGCGAGCCAGGAACACCCGCGTCACCCGCCGCTCTTGCACCGACATCACCGTCATGCGCCAGCCTTCCCATTCCTGGCTGTCACCGATCATCGGCAGGCGGTCCAGCAGGCTTACCACCAGCCCGGCCAGGGTCTGGTAGTCGTCGGTCGGTTCGGCGGCGAAGCCGGTGCGCTGGCGGACGCGGGTCAGGTTGAGCGCGCCGCTGACGACAAACCCACCCTTCTCCTCGATCACGTCCGGCCCTTCGATTTCGCTGGCGTCCGGCAATTCGCCGGCGATCGATTCGAGAATGTCGGTCATGGTCAGCACCCCGACGAAGTCGCCGAATTCGTTGACCACGAATGCGATGTGAGTCGACGCCTTGCGCATCTGCTCCAGGGCATTGAGGATCGAATAGCTGTCCAGCAGGTTGATGGTCTGGCGCGCCAGATGGGCCAGATCGGGCTCGTTGCCGGCCAGGACCTCCTTGAGCAACTCCTTCTTGTGCACAAAGCCCAATGGCTCATCCACCGCGCCGTCGCGAATCAGCGGCAGGCGCGAGTAGGACGAATGCATCAAGCGCGTACGAATGGTCTCGGCGTCATCGGCCAGGTCGATGTGATCGACATCGGCGCGCACGGTCATCAAGGTGCGGATCGGCCGCTCGGCCAGTTGCAGCACGCCACTGATCATCACCCGTTCACGGCGATCGAACAGTTCTTCGTTCGGCGCCTCGCCGTTGTCGAGCATGTCGGCGATTTCTTCACCCACCTCCTCCACCGCCAGTTTGCGTCCACCGAGCAAGCGCATCACCGCATGGGCGGTGCGCTCACGCATCGGTCGCAAGCCTTGCATCGAGCGTTTGCGCCGAGCCCGGGCGATCTGGTTGAACACCTCGATCAGGATCGAGAAACCGATGGCCGCATACAGATAGCCCTTGGGAATGTGGAAGCCCAGGCCTTCGGCGGTCAGCGCGAAGCCGATCATCATCAGGAAGCCCAGACACAGCATGATCACCGTCGGATGGGCGTTGACGAAGCGGGTCAGCGGTTTGCTGGCGACGATCATCAGGCCGATAGAAATGATCACCGCGATCATCATCACCGACAATTCATCGACCATGCCCACGGCGGTAATCACCGCATCGAGGGAGAACACCGCGTCCAATACCACGATCTGCGCCACGATCGGCCAGAACAACGCGTAGGCGGTGTTGGACGTGCGCTGGCCGACATGGCCTTCCAGGCGTTCGTGCAATTCCATGGTGGCCTTGAACAACAGGAACACACCGCCGAACAGCATGATCAGGTCACGGCCGGAGAAGCTCTTGTCGAACACCTCGAACAGCGGCTGGGTCAGGGTCACCAGCCAGGAAATACTGGCCAGCAGGCCCAGGCGCATCAACAACGCCAGGGACAGACCGATGATTCGCGCACGGTCGCGCTGCTCCGGCGGCAACTTGTCCGCGAGGATCGCGATGAACACCAGGTTGTCGATGCCCAGTACCAGTTCCAGCACAATCAGCGTCAACAGGCCCAGCCAGGCGGTGGGGTCGGCTAACCATTCCATATGAGGGTCTCGATCTCGTCAGTGAATTCAGAATGCCGAGCACGGCAAGGCGCGGCGCGGGGGCCGTGGGGACGCAGCGTCTGGGGTAATCAAAGGCGGAAAGACTGGGTGTCTGGCGTGCGTCAAGCGCGCGCAGTGGCGCGAGGGGAACGGGTGACTGGGGGGCTCCGTGAGGGTGTTCATGCAAGTCCTGAAAGGGAAAAAGGACTTGGATCGTACAGGCGGAAGTAACAATTCCTACAGCTGAAAATCATTTCAAGATCTGTAATCAAGCGTGCTCTTGCAGGCGCCATCGCGAGCAGGCTCGCTCCCACAAGGGGTCGCATTCCAATGTGGGAGCGAGCCTGCTCGCGATGATTTTTGCGCTCAGCCTTGTTTCACCCGCTCAATGTACTTGTTCACTGCCGGCGACTTTTCGAACCGTCTATGAATCAACGCCAGCCACGACGACGCCTCGCAATCGGCGATCGGCTTGTACAGCACATTCGGCAAACTGACATGGCCGACCACCGACTCCGGCACCACCGCCACCCCCTGCCCCAGTGACACCAGGGCAATCACCGCCACCAACCCACCGGGCTGCGCCCCGAGCCTGGGCGAGAAGCCGCCGCGGGCAGCGACTTGCAGGGTGCCGATGACCTGTTCGGGCAAGATGAAATTTTCGTTGTGCAGATGCGCCGAGTTGATCGTCGGCAAGCGGTTGAGCCAGGAGTCGACCGACAGCGCCAGCACGAACCCCTCGTCAATCAGACGTACTTGCTCGACGCCCTCGGGCATGGCCAGGGGGCCGCGGATGTAACCCAGATCGAAACGCCCCTCGAGGATCATGTTGGGCAGGCTGGCCATGGGGCTTTCCCGCACGTTGAGACTGACGTCCGGGTATTGCCCGGCAAAACCCTGCACCTGTTTTTGCAGCAGGCCGGAATACACCGCCGACGCGACATACCCCAACTCAATATGACCGATTTCCCCGCGACCGGCGCGCTGGGCATTGCGCTGGGCCGACTCGAACTGGCGCACCGTGGCATCGGCTTCGATCATCAACGCCGCGCCGGCCTCGGTCAGGCTGACGTCCCGGGCCTGGCGCACGAACAACCGCGCGCCCAGCTCCGCTTCCATGTCCTGGATCTGCCGGGTCAGCGTCGGCGGCGCGATCCCCAGTTGCTCGGCGGCACGGGTGAAGTTGCGATGCCGGGCCACGGCGAGGAAATAGCGGAAATGGCGGATGTCCATCGGTGCGTTAGCTCAAAGGTAATGAAATGACGGTGCGGGCCTAACAAAAGCGGCGTCAGCCAGCGATAAGCTGTCTGCAACCTTACACTAGAGACCCGCTGCCATGTCCGTCAAACCCAAGGTGAGCCCGCGCCTGACCTTGCTCACAGCCTCCGCGGTGTGCGCATTGATTGTGCTCGATACCAACATCGTCGCCGTTACCTTGCCAAGCATCGCGCGGGATCTGGGCGCCAACTTCGCGGACATCGAATGGGTGGTCAGCGCCTACATGCTGGCGTTCGCTGCGTTGTTGCTGCCCGCCGGCAGCCTGGCCGACCGCTTTGGCCGGCAGAAAACCCTGATGAGCGGCCTGGGCATTTTTATCCTCGCGTCGCTGGGTTGTGGTGCCGCGCCCAATGCACTGTTTCTCGACATCGCCCGCGCCATCAAAGGCGTTGGTGCAGCGCTGTTGTTGACCTCGGCGCTGGCGTCCATCGGCCATACCTTTCACGATGAAGTCGAACGGGCCAAGGCCTGGGCGTTCTGGGGCGGCTGCATGGGCGTGGCCATGACGGCGGCGCCGACCCTCGGCGGGCTGATCACCGAATACGTGGGCTGGCGCTGGATTTTCTTCCTTAATCTGCCGGTCGGCGGGTTCCTGATGTACATGGTGTGGCGCGCCGTTCCGGAATCGCGCGATGCCCAGGCTGCACGCCTCGATCCGTGGGGCAGCCTGGCATTCAGCGCCAGCCTGTTGTGCCTGATCTGGGGCCTGATCGAAGCCAATCGCATCGGCTGGAACAATCCCGTGACCTACATGCGCCTGTTCGGTGGTGCCGTGCTGCTGGGGCTGTTCGTGGTGATCGAGCGCCTGCAACAACGGCCGATGATCGACCTGAAGCTGTTCCGTCACCCGCGCTTCATCGGCGCGCTGCTCGGCATGTTCTTCTATGCGGCGTGCGCCCAGGTGATGATGACCATGCTGCCGTTCTACCTGCAGAACGGTCTGGGCTTCAGTGCCATTTGCGCAGGATTGGGCATGCTGCCGTTTGCCGTGACCATGCTGATCTTCCCGCGCATCGGCGCTCGCCTGACCGGTCGCGTGAGCCCGGCGAACATGATGGCCCTGGGTTTGACCCTGGTGGGCGCCGGCAACCTGCTCAGTGCCTGGGCGGTGACCAGCGGCGGCTACCTGCCCTTCGCCCTGGCCATTGCCGTGACAGGCGCCGGTGCCGGCCTGCTCAACGGCGACACCCAGAAGAACATCATGGCCTGCGTGCCCCGCGAGCGCACCGGCATGGCGTCGGGCATGAGCACCACCATGCGCTTCAGCGCGGTGATGCTGGGGATCGGCATCTACGGTGCGCTGTTGGCGGGCCACAGCCAACAGCTGCTGCACGACAGCCTCTCGGCGCAAGGCGGTCAGTGGCTGGAACATACCCAAGGCGTGGCTTCGCGGGTGGTGGCCGGTGACATGCCGGCGGCGCTGGACCTGTTGCCGCAAGAGGCGCGGTCGGTGGTCGAGCCCTTGGCGCGTCATGCGTTCGTCGGTGGCTTCAGTCTGCTGCTGTGGGTCGCGGGGCTGGCGGGATTGGTGGCGGCGTTGGTGGTCGGGACACTGATGCGCAATCCGATTCCGGTCCCCACCGTGAACCGCCCTGCAACCACCCCCGCCAACGCTAGGGCTTGATTGAGGCCAGGACCCGATTGGCATTGGCCTCACACGCCATGCCGTCGGGCTTTGCCTGGATGTTGTCGACCAACTCCAGCAAATGCGCCTTGGTTTGCGCCAGGTGCAGTTGCATGGCCTCAATCTGTTCGATCTTGCGTCGCAGGCTCAGCAGCAACTCGTCGTGCTTGAACGCCCCCGTCACGGTGTCCGGCAACAGCTGCTTCAATTCCTCCAGACTGAAACCCGCCTGCTGGGCGCACTGGATAATCTGCAGGGTTTGCAGAACCTGCGGCGGGTAACGCCGGTAACCATTGGCCTGGCGCTGCACCTGACGAATCAGCCCCTGCGCCTCGTAAAAACGAATGCGCGAAGCACTCAAACCACTCATTTGCGCCAACTCACCAATCTTCATGCTGCTCCTCATTGCCGGCTTGACATTGAAGTTAACTTTAAGCTTAGCCTCCACTCTTCACTGATGAGGAGTCAAGCATGTCGCCCTTTCAAGCGTTGAATCTGCCCAACGGTCAGATACTCGGTAACCGTATTGCCAAAGCCGCCATGGAGGAGAATCTCGCCGATGGCCATCAGGCGCCGGATGGGGCGCTGTTTCGCCTTTATCAGGCTTGGGCGGAGGGGGAAACCGCGCTGCTGTTGACCGGCAACGTAATGATCGACCGCCGCGCCATGACCGGTCCCGGTGGCGTGGTGCTGGAGGACGAGCGTCACCTTGAACGCTTCCGTGAATGGGCGCGGATCGGTCGTGCCGGCGGCGCGCATTTTTGGATGCAACTCAACCATCCGGGGCGTCAGACCATGGCCAACCTTGGCCAGCAAGCACTGGCGCCCTCCGCGGTAGCCCTGGACATGGGCGAATTCTCAAAGATGTTCGCGCACCCCAGGGCCATGAGCGAGTCGGACATCGAAGAGGTGATCGCGCGCTTCGCCACCAGTGCAAGTCTGGCGGAAAAGGCCGGTTTCAGCGGCGTACAGATTCATGCCGCCCACGGCTACCTGCTCAGCCAGTTCCTCTCGCCACTGACCAATCTTCGAACCGATCGCTGGGGTGGTTCGCTGGAAAATCGCGCGCGGTTGTTGCTGGCGGTGATCGACGCAGTGCGCAATGCCGTGTCGCCGCAGTTTTGCCTTTCAGTGAAGCTCAATTCGGCGGACTTCCAGCGCGGCGGTTTCGATGTCGACGATGCCCGGCAAGTGATCCTGTGGCTCAACGAAAAACAGATCGATCTACTGGAATTGTCCGGCGGCAGCTATGAGGCACCGGCGATGCAAGGCGAAGCCCGGGATGGCCGAACCCTGGCCCGTGAGGCGTACTTCCTGGAAATGGCCGGTCAACTGGCCGGCGTGGCGCTGATGCCGGTGATGGTGACCGGCGGGATCCGACGCCTGGCCATTGTCGAACAGGTGCTGGACAGCGGCATCGCCATGGCCGGGATCGGCACCGCACTGGCGGTTGAACCGCACCTGGTCAAACACTGGCGTGCAGGCAAGGACCTCCAGCCGCAACTGCCGCCGATTCGCTGGAAGCGAAAGACACTGGCATCCCTGGCGAACATGGCGGTGGTGAAATTCCAGCTTCATCGCCTGAGTCGCGGGCGCACCACCCGACCTCAGGTCTCGGCACTGTGGGCGCTGGTGGTGGATCGCTGGTATATCGGCCGGCGCACACGTCAGTATCGGCAGGCGATGGGGTCATGAGCAGAACTTGCCCCTACGGGGATTGGCGGCCATAAGCCAATTCATCGATATGCCGATAGTCGGCCTGCAACTGCGCCGCCAGCACCTTGCTGCGGCCCAGGCGAATCGGACCGCGTTCGATGTCGATCAGCAGTGCGGGGCAATTGAGGGCTGGCAGGGCCGCCCCGTCTTTGAGGCGGCCATCGGTCACCAGCAGCAACCGTTGCTGCTCGGCCGGGAAACGCTTTTGGCGCGCCGCCAGCCAATGCCTCGCCTCGCTCAGTGCCGCCAGCAACGGCGTACCACCGCCTGCACCGAGGGCATCGAGCCAATGGCGCAGGCCACTGGACGCTTTCAAACCTTGCACCTGCCACTCAGGCGCCGCACCGCTGGCGGTCAGCAGCGCCAGCCGTGCGCGTTGCCGATAGGCATCATCAAACAGTTGCGCCAACAATCCCTTGGCATCGCTCAGGGCCTGATGGCGGCGGGTCGATGCCGAGGCGTCGACGATCACCAGCCACAGGTCCTGGGGTGAATGGGTGCGTTGCTGGAACACCAGTTGCGAGCGTTGACGCGGCCGGCCATTGAGCAACGTGCCAGGCCAGTTGACCGAGCCGTCGCGCGCCGCTTGGCGCTGACCTTGCTTGCCTTGTTCCAGCTGTCCGGCACGGGGTCTGGCATTCGCCCCCGCGTCGGATCGGGGGTGAATGCCTAGGGCTTTTTTGGCCAGCTCGGCACTTCACGGCGGGCACCGACCGGCAGCGCCTGAGCAGGCATTTCGCCCCACTGGCCCTGACCTTCGCCAGGGGTTGAGGGCTGGGGCGATGGCGCCTGCCGTTGTTGTGGTGCGGGCGCTGACTGCTCGCGACGACGATGACGCAGGGCAAACTCCGCGACAGCATCGATATCTTCCCCGTCGATGGCGCTCGCCCCGCGCCACGCGGCATGGGCCCGGGCCGCACGCAGCCAGACCAGGTCGGCGCGCAGGCCATCGACACCGGCGGCAAAGCAGCGCTCGGTGATCTGCGCCAGCGCTGCATCGTCAAGGGCAATACTTGCCAGGGCACTGCGCGCTTTTTCGCAGCGTGCGCGCAGTACCTGTTGCTGACTCTCCCACTCGACGCAGAAGCCTTGCGGATCGCTGTCGAAATCCAGACGTCGACGAATGATCTGACCACGCTCGGCGGGCGCGGTATGGCCGCTGAGCGCGACGTTCAAGCCAAAGCGGTCGAGCAGTTGCGGACGCAACTCGCCCTCCTCCGGGTTCATGGTGCCGATCAGCACGAACCTCGCCGAATGCCGATGGGAAATGCCGTCACGCTCCACCAGATTGGTGCCGCTGGCGGCCACGTCGAGCAGCAGATCGACGAGGTGATCGGGCAGCAGATTGACCTCATCGACGTAGAGCACACCGCCGTCGGCCTTGGCCAATACGCCGGGAGAAAATTGCGCGCGACCTTCGCCGAGGGCGGCATCCAGATCAAGCGTGCCGACCAGGCGCTCTTCGGTGGCGCCCAACGGCAGCGTGACGAACTGGCCGCTGGCCAGCAGGTCCGCCAGTCCACGGGCCAGGGTCGACTTGGCCATGCCCCGCGGACCTTCGATCAGCACGCCGCCGATTTTCGGGTCGATGGCGGTGAGGCACAGCGCCAGTTTCAGATCATCGGCGCCGACCACGGCGGAGAGCGGGAAATGGGGGGTGTCGGTCATTGTTCAATCTCGGTCATGGTCGGTGATGTCATGGTCGCCTGTGATCCTTGTGGGAGCGGGCTTGCTCGCGAAAGCGCAGTGTCAGGCGATTGAGTAGTGACTGACCCGACGCCTTCGCGAGCAAGCCCGCTCCCACAGGGGGCAGTGGTGTTCTAACTGTCTTCTTCTATGTCCAGCAGCAGGTTCTCCAGCGCCTCGCGGTACGCGCCCGGCTCTTTCCACATCCCGCGTTGCTGCGCTTCGAGCATGCGTTCGGTCATGTCGCGCAAGGCATGGGGGTTGTGTTCACGGACGAATTCCCGAGTGCCAGGATCCAGCAGATAGGCATCGGCCAGCAACGCGTACTGGTGATCGTCGATCAACTGCGTGGTGGCATCGAAGGCGAACAGGTTGTCGACCGTCGCCGCCATTTCGAACGCGCCTTTATAGCCGTGACGCTTGACGCCCTCGAGCCACTTCGGGTTGGCCGCCCGGGAGCGGATCACCCGGTTCAGTTCTTCCTTGAGCGAGCGGATCTTCGGCAGGTCGGGCTGGCTGTGATCGCCGTGATAACTGGCCGCTGCCTCGCCGCTCAAGCTTTCCACGGCGGCGAGCATGCCGCCCTGGAACTGGTAATAGTCATTGGAATCGAGCAGGTCGTGTTCGCGGTTGTCCTGGTTTTGCAGCACCGCTTGCACCTGGCTCAGGCGTTGGGCGAACTGCTCGCGGGCCGCAGTGCCCTCGTCGGAGCCGCCATAGGCATAACCGCCCCAGTTCAGGTAAACCTCGGCCAGGTCCTCGCGACTCTGCCACAGGCGACCGTCGATGGCGCCCTGCACGCCCGCGCCATAGGCACCGGGTTTGGCACCGAAAATCCGCCAGCCAGCCTGACGCCGCGCCGACTCTTCATCGAGCCCCGCTTGCAGCAGCGCTGCGCGCTCGGCCCGCACCTTGGCCGCCAGCGGGTTGAGATCGTCCGGCTCATCCAGCGCGGCAACGGCTTGCACCGCCGCGTCGAACAAGCGGATCAGGTTGGCGAAGGCATCGCGGAAGAATCCCGAGACCCGCAAGGTGACGTCCACCCGGGGCCGGTCGAGCAGGCTCAACGGCAGGATTTCAAAGTCATCGACTCGCTGGCTGCCCGTGGCCCACACCGGGCGCACGCCCATCAGCGCCATGGCCTGGGCGATGTCGTCCCCGCCCGTGCGCATGGTCGCCGTGCCCCACACCGAAAGGCCAAGCTGGCGCAAATGGTCGCCGTGATCTTGCAAATGACGCTCGAGAATCAGGTTGGCCGACTGGAAACCAATGCGCCAGGCCGTGGTGGTGGGCAGGTTGCGCACGTCCACGGAGTAGAAGTTGCGGCCGGTGGGCAGCACGTCCAGGCGACCGCGACTCGGCGCACCGCTGGGCCCGGCCGGGACGAATTGGCCATTCAGGGCATCGAGCAGGCCGCGCATTTCGGCGGGGCCGCAGGCGTCAAGACGCGGGGCTACCACGTCCTGCAGATGCTCGAGGATCGTGCTCACTTCAGACCAACCGGAACCTTGTGGGAGCGGGCTTGCTCGCGAAAGCGGTGGGCCAGGCAATTCAATGTCGACTGACACTGCGCCTTCGCGAGCAAGCCCGCTCCCACAGGGGGTATTCAATGTCTGCAGGATCAGCTGTGCAGCGAATAACTCGAGGCGTTCGCGGGTATCGCCGGCCGTGCGCCAGGTTTCATCGCCAAGGGTCAGCAGTTCGGTCGGTCGCGGCCCTGTCCACGGCTCGGCCAATGCACAATCCAGCGGATCGAAGTCCAACTCGAATGCCTTGGCCAATGCCCGCAACAGACTCGACTGCGCGCCGCGGCCATCGCCCCGTGGAATGCGCAGCAGCGCGAGCAACGTATCAATACGCAAACGACCGGTCGGCGACTCACCAAAGATGTGCAACCCATCGCGGATCTGCGACTCCTTCAAGTCACACAGATAGGTGTCCAGACGCGGCAGCCAGATGGCCGCGTCGGCGTCGCTGTCGAGTGGCTCGCCCAACTGCAGTTCGCGGTCGATGTGGGTCTCGCGCACCAGTTGCAGAATGTCGCGCTGCAACTCCCTGGCCCGGCGCGGATCGAGCAGCTGCGCTTCGTAGTACTCGTCGGCCAACAGCTCCAGATTGCGCAGCGGGCCATAGGTTTCGGCGCGGGTCAGCGGCGGCATCAAGTGGTCGATGATCACTGCCTGGGTGCGCCGCTTGGCCTGGGCGCCCTCGCCCGGGTCGTTGACGATGAACGGATAGATGTTCGGCAATGGCCCGAGCAACGCGTCCGGCCAGCAGTTTTGCGACAGGCCGACGCCCTTGCCCGGCAGCCATTCCAGGTTGCCGTGCTTGCCGACGTGGATCACGGCATGGGCGCCGTAGGTGTTGCGTAACCAGAAGTAGAACGCCAGGTAACCGTGGGGCGGCACCAGGTCCGGGTCGTGATACACCGCGCTCGGGTCCACCTGATAACCACGGGCCGGTTGAATGCCGACGAAAGTCAGACCCAAGCGCAACCCGGCGATCATCATTCGCCCGCCTCGGCACATCGGATCGCTTTGCGGCGTACCCCAACGCTCCAGCACCGCATGGCGGTTGGCGTCGGGCAGCGCGTTGAACATCGTCAGGTAATCGTCCATGGCCAGGCTTTGCTGGCAGGGGCGCTGGTCGAGCGTGTCGAGATCGTTGCTGACGCCGCCGAGCAACTGCTGGATCAGCGCGGTGCCGCTGTGCGGCAACTCGGACGGCAGCGGGTAGCCCTGCTGGTGCAGCGCCCGCAGGATATTCAAGGCCGCCGCCGGGGTGTCGAGCCCCACGCCATTGCCGATTCGGCCATCGCGGGTCGGGTAGTTGGCGAGGATCAGCGCCACACGCTTGTCAGCGTTGGGCAATCGCGACAGATCGATCCAGCGCCGCGCCAGTTCGGCGACAAAGTCCATGCGTTCCGGCGCCGGTCGGTAGCAGACCACATCGGACTGACTGCGCTCGCTGCGCCAGGCCAGGTCCTTGAAGCTGATCGGCCGGCTGATGATCCGCCCGTCCAGTTCCGGCAGCGCAATGTGCATCGCCAGGTCCCGGGGCCCGAGGCCCTGTTCGCTGGCGCGCCAGCCTGGCTCGTTGTCCTGGGCGCAAATTGCCTGAATCACCGGAATATTGCGGCGAAACGGTCGCAGATGCGGGGCTTCAGGGCTCGATTGAGCGAAGCCGGTGGTATTGAGAATGACCCCGGCCTCGACTTCGTCCAGCCAGTCCTCGACCACCGAAAGGCAGCCGGGCTCTTTCAAACTGGCCAGGGCAATCGGCAACGGGTTCAACCCCGCCGCCTGCAAGCGCTGGCAGAACACATCAATGAAACCGGTGTTCGCCGCCTGCAAATGCGAGCGGTAGAACAACACCGCCGCCACCGGTTGATCGGGCACCCAGTCGGTTTGCCAATCGCTCAGGGCGGCTGGACTTTTTTGTGGGTGATAGATGGCCGTGCGCGGCAGGACCTGAGGTTCATCCCAGGCGTAATCGCGACCCAGCCAGCGATTGGCCAGGCAGCGAAACAGGTCCAGTGCGTTGCCCATGCCGCCCTGGCGCAGGAAGTGCCAGAGGCGCTCGCGGTCTTCCACGGGCACGGTGCTCAGGTCGCTGAGTTCCGGGTCCGGACGGTCATCGCCGGGTACAAGGATCAGTTGCACGCCGCGCTGTGACAGCTCCACCAGCCGCTCGACGCCGTAGCGCCAATAAGCGATGCCGCCGTGCAGCGAGATCAGGATCACCTTGGCGTGGCGCAGCACCTCATCGACGTACAGGTCGACCGAGGCGTGATTCTGCACCTGCATCGGGTTGGCCAGGCGCACGCTCGGGTAGTCGTCGGGCAACTGCTGCGCCGCTTCGGCGAGCAGCGCCAGGCTGGAATCGCCGCTGCACAGGATCACCAGTTCGGCGGGGGTTTGCCCGAGGTCGGCGATGTTGTCATCCGACACGAAACCGCCGGGCTGGGTCCTGAGCAGGTGCATGGCTTACACGCTGAGCGCGGCGCGCAATTGCGCTTCGAGGGCGGCGGCATCCAGTTCCTGGCCGATCAGCACCAGACGCGTCGTGCGTGCTTCTTCAGCGCCCCACTGACGGTCGAAGTGCTTGTCGAAACGGGTGCCCACACCCTGGATCAGCAGGCGCATCGGCTTGTTAGGGATCGCCGCGAAGCCCTTGATCCGCAGGATACCGTGCTGGACCACCAACTGCGTCAGGGCATCGAGCAGCAGGCTTTCGTCCGCTTGCGGCAGTTCGATGGAGATGGAATCGAAGGCGTCGTGGTCGTGATCGTCTTCACCTTCGTGGTGATGATCGTGATGACTGTGACGGCCGTCGATGTGCTCTTCGGAACCGGCGCCGAGGCCGATCAGCACGTCCAGCGGCAGGCGGCCGTTGCTGGCTTCGATGACCTTGACGGCCGCTGGCAGTTCTTCGGCGACTTCCAGGCGCACCCGGGCCAAGTCTTCAGGGCTGATCAGGTCGGATTTGTTGAGGATCACCAGGTCCGCACTGGCCAACTGGTCGGCGAACAGTTCGTGCAGCGGCGATTCGTGGTCCAGGTTCGGGTCGAGCTTGCGCTGCGCATCGACCTGATCCGGGAACGCGGCGAAGGTACCGGCGGCAACGGCCGGGCTGTCGACTACGGTGATCACCGCGTCGACGGTGCAGGCGCTGCGGATTTCCGGCCACTGGAAGGCCTGGACCAAGGGTTTTGGCAGCGCCAGGCCCGAGGTTTCGATGAGGATATGGTCGAGATCGCCGCGGCGGGCCACCAGTTCGCGCATCACGGGGAAGAACTCTTCTTGGACCGTGCAGCACAGGCAGCCGTTGGCCAGTTCGTAGACGCGGCCGCTGGCCTCTTCTTCGGTGCAGCCGATGGAGCATTGCTTGAGGATTTCGCCGTCGATGCCCAGCTCGCCGAACTCGTTGACGATCACCGCGATGCGGCGACCCTGAGCGTTGTCGAGCATGTGCCGCAGCAGGGTGGTTTTGCCCGAGCCGAGGAAACCGGTGACGATGGTGACGGGGAGTTTGGCCAGTGTTTTCATCGGATGCCCTTTGGCAAGGTGGCGGGCATACGGGACGAGAACCGGCAACGCGCACACGCGCCGGAAGCGTTCGCCACCGGATCACCCCGCCCGGTTGTAGTGAGAATCTGTATCGAGGCAGGTCTCCTGGCTGACGGTGTGCCGGTCGATCGACTGGCGTTGGCTGCGCCTTCCCGCGGGCTCATGAGCTGAGCGTGCAGTGGCGTGGCAGCGAACATCACCGTTCACAGTTGCGGGGGCAGCCGCGGCATTGACCGCGTTCCCTTCTTAGCTTCGACACAGGCCGAAGAACCTCGAAAGCGCAAGGCTACGCATCGTATTGGGGCGGGTCAATCATTGACCTGAGTTCTGTGCTGCCTGATACGGCGCCTTCGCGAGCAAGCCCGTTCCCACAATGGAACGCATTTCAAATGTGGGAGCGGGCTTGCTCGCGAAGAACGCGACCCGGCTTCAAGATGAGAACCCTTGCCAATTGACGCCCCACCCCCGCCCATGCTCTCCTACACGCCTTGTTACGGGTGCCCTTCACAGGGTGAAACGGGAAACCGGTGAATCATGTGCTTTACTCTAAAGCCATGTCAGTCCGGTGCTGCCCCCGCAACGGTAAGCGAGCGAAGCGTCAGATCCACTGTGCCCTGCGGCATGGGAAGGTGATGCTTGCAGGTCGAGGTGAAAACCGACACCCCTCGTGAGCCCGGAGACCGGCCCGCAACACGAAGTGATCCAACTTCAATGAATGACAAACCCGCGGTGGGCGGGCGCTGTTCGAATCCCTGCGCGCCCGGTCGTGCGGGGACTCTGCATGCGCTTTCGATTCCCCGCTGACAGACCAGAGGGAAACGCCATGTCGACCATCAGCAGCACCGGCCACGCCACGTCCAGCACAACCTCCACCCTTGCCCAGCGCATCACTGCCGCCGTCTGCGCCTCGATCCTTGGCGCGTGCCTGGTGTATTTCGCCGGTTTCTCGCACATCGAAGCGGTGCACAACGCCGCCCATGATACCCGTCACAGCGCCGCGTTCCCGTGCCATTGAGACCTGCCGACATGATCAAGCGTATAGCGCAAACCGCAGGGTTCAGCGGGTTGCTGGCCGCCCTGCTGCTGACCCTGCTGCAAAGTTTGTGGGTCTCGCCCCTGATTCTGCAGGCCGAGACCTACGAGAAATCCGAGCCTGCGGCGGTTGAAGTCCACGAACACGCCGCCGGCACCGCCGCCCACACCCACGATGCCGAAGCCTGGGAGCCGCAGGACGGCTGGCAGCGCGTGCTGTCGACCACCGGTGGCAACCTGGTGGTGGCCGTGGGCTTCGCCCTGATGCTCGCCGGCCTGTACACCCTGCGTGCGCCGACCAAAACCTCCCAGGGCCTGCTCTGGGGCCTGGCCGGTTATGCGACCTTCGTGCTGGCACCGACCCTTGGCCTGCCCCCTGAACTGCCAGGCACCGCTGCCGCGGACCTGGCGCAGCGGCAAATGTGGTGGGTCGGCACCGCCGCTTCCACGGCTGTGGGTATCGCCCTGATTGCATTCAGCCGCCACTGGCTGATGAAAGTTCTCGGCGTCGCGATCCTCGCCGTTCCCCACGTGATCGGCGCGCCGCAACCGGAAATCCACTCGATGCTCGCGCCCGAAGCCCTCGAAGCCCGGTTCAAAATCGCTTCTCAGCTGACCAACGTCGCGTTCTGGCTGGCCCTGGGCCTGATCAGCGCCTGGCTGTTCCGCCGTAAAAGCGAAGGGCAATACCACGCATGACCGATGCCAACGCAGCGCCGACCCTGGTGGTCGGCCTGGGTTGCCAACGGGGCTGCCCTGTCAGCACGCTGCGCGCGCTGCTCGATCAGGCTTTACAAGCGCACCAGATCGAACTGCATCAGATCAAGGCACTGGCCAGCATCGATTTGAAACGCGATGAGCCGGCGCTGGCCGAACTGGCCGAGCAACTGGGCTTGCCAGTGCTGTACTTCAGCAGCGACCAACTGGCCGGGTACGAGCCACAGCTCAGCCATCACTCGCAGATCGCTTTCGAGCGCACCGGTTGTTATGGCGTGGCGGAAAGCGCCGCCCTGGCCCTGGCCGAACAACTGGCCAACGCGCCGGCGAAACTGCTCATTCGAAGACAAAAATATGCACAGGCGACCATGGCGTTGGCCTGCGCTGCCTGAAACCGCCGATAATCCCCCCATTGGATCATGAGCAATCTTCATCTGAAGCTTTGCCCTGCCCCTTTTATGAACAGGAACTGACGATGACCGTCTACTTCATTGGCGCCGGCCCCGGCGACCCGGAACTGATCACCGTCAAAGGCCAGCGGCTGATTCGCAGTTGCCCGGTGATCATCTATGCCGGCTCACTGGTGCCCGCCGCCGTGCTGGAAGGCCATGGTGCCGAACAAGTGGTCAACAGCGCCGAACTGCACCTGGAGCAGATCATCGAATTGATCAAGGCTGCCCACGCCAAGGGTCAGGACGTGGCCCGCGTGCACTCTGGCGATCCGAGCCTGTATGGCGCGATTGGCGAACAGATTCGCCACCTTCGCGAGCTCGACATCCCCTTTGAAATCATCCCGGGCGTGACCGCCACCGCGGCCTGCGCAGCGCTGCTGGGCGCGGAGCTGACGTTGCCGGACGTGTCGCAGAGCGTGATCCTGACCCGTTATGCGGACAAGACCACGATGCCGCCGGGTGAGGCGTTCTCCAGCCTGGCGCAGCATGGCGCGACCATGGCAATCCATCTGGGTGTCAATCACCTGGAGAGTATCGTCGACGAACTGGTGCCGCATTACGGCGCAGATTGTCCGATCGCGGTGATTCACAGGGCGACCTGGCCGGATCAGGATTGGGTGGTGGGGACGCTGGAGGATATTGCCGGGAAAGTGGCTGCCAAGGGCTTTCGACGCACGGCGTTGATTCTGGTGGGTCGGGTGCTGGGCAGTGATCAGTTCAGTGAGTCGTCGCTGTATCGGGCGGGGCATGCTCACCTGTTTCGCCCCTGAAGCACCTGTGGCGAGGGAGCTTGCTCCCGCTGGACCGCGAAGCGATCCCTCCATCATCCAACGCATTCATCACGGAAAATGCATCGATTGACGGGCGACTGCTTTGCAGTCGAGCGGGAGCAAGCTCCCTCGCCACAGCGCCGTTTTCAGTTCGCAGCGAACACCTTACTCAGTAGTAGGCGTTTTCTTTCTGCGTGTGGTCGGTCACGTCACGGACGCCCTTGAGCTCGGGGATGCGCTCGAGCAAGGTGCGCTCGATGCCTTCCTTCAAGGTCACGTCTGCCTGACCGCAGCCCTGGCAACCGCCGCCGAACTGCAGCACGGCAATGCCGTCCTCGACTACATCGATCAGGCTGACCTGACCGCCGTGGCTGGCCAGCCCCGGGTTGATTTCGGTTTGCAGGTAATAGTTGATGCGCTCGTTGACCGGGCTGTCGGCGTTGACCATCGGCACTTTGGCGTTTGGCGCCTTGATGGTCAGCTGGCCGCCCATGCGGTCGGTGGCGTAATCGACCACAGCGTCGTCCAGGAAGGCTTCGCTGAAGTGATCGATGTAGGCGGTGAAGCTTTTGAGCCCCAGCGCCGTGTCTTCGGGTTTTTCTTCGCCCGGCTTGCAGTAGGCAATGCAGGTTTCGGCGTACTGGGTGCCAGGCTGGGTGATGAAAACGCGGATGCCGATGCCCGGGGTGTTCTGCTTGGAGAGCAGATCAGCCAGGTAATCATGGGCGGCGTCGGTGATGGTAATAGCGGTCATGGAAACTCCTCGCAGGCTTGGGCGCAGTTTACGCCAATCATCGCCGCGGACAAAGTCCTAGTATTTTTGTCGGGAAAAGAAAGTCCGATTGCCCTGTGGGAGCGGGCTTGCTCGCGAATGCGTGGTATCAGTCGCCATTGCGTCGTCTGACACTACGCCTTCGCGAGCAAGCCCGCTCCCACACTGGTTTTCCGGTGTTTCAGAGGTTCTCGTAGCGATTCATGTCCAGCACGCCCTCTTCCACCGGTTCGGTCTCGTGGATATAGCGGCTCAGGTCGTGGAAGTACTGCCAGAACTGCGGGTGGCTGCGGCGAATGCCCCAGCGCTCGACAATTTTCTCGAAGCGATTGGCATCCTTGGCGTTCTCCATGGCATCCACAAAGGCCGGCACCTGATCGGCCGGGATGTTGAAGATGAAGTTCGGGTAACTGCTGAGAACCCCAGGGAAAATGGTGAGCGTGTCGAGCCCCGGCTGGTACCGCAGCGATTCACCCAGCATGAACGCCACATTGCTGTGGGCGCGGTTGCGCAGCAGGCTGTAGACCACCCGCTGGCCGTTGGCGGTTTCGACCCGCAACAGGGTCGCTTCGGGCAGTTGCTCGATGACCTTGAGCCCCGCTGCCGGCCGCGACGCCAGGCGACTCAAGGCTTGCTCGGCATTCTGCAGTGCCGGGTCGATGTTCGGTCGTGAGCAATAGGCATTGTCGCATCGATTGATCGGATCGGGCTTGGCGTTGAGCTCGCCGTAGCGGGCAATCAACTGCATGGCGAAATCACGCTTGGGGTCCCTGGCGTCGAGTTTCAGCGCCGTCGGCTTGTCGTCATCGATGGCCTCATAGTCCATCCACATCTTGAATTGGCCGCTGCTCTGGTACCAGTCATCAAGGTACCCATCCCGTGAGTCGGCGGGCATCAGGCGCAGGAAGTTCTGTTCGGCACCGTTGCGGATCAAGTCGAAGTACAAGCGCGTCTGGGCCTGGTGGGACACATTGCCGAACACGTCGAAATTCACCGCCAACTGGTAATAGGTGCGTTCGAGCAGCGGATAGTCGAACAGCCAGATGGTTTGCGGCACATCGCCGATCAGGCCCTTGGTCACGGCGGCGCTGTCGAAATGCCGGAAAATGCTCAGTAACGCGTTGTCGTTGCCGGCCCACAACGTCGACCAGCTCGGTGCCGGCAGCTCTGCATAACTGTCCCGGCGCAAGGCGTCGTACTCGTTGCGCTTGTCACGGTAGTCGTGCCACAGGCTCAGCACGCTGCCGACGTCGTCGTTCTGCCCCGGCATCGCCAGCAACGGCGTAGCCTGGCCGCGAAAGTTGGGGTCGGTGATGTAGAGATCATGCTCAGGCGCCTGGAACAACGCCCAGAAGTTGTCGCGAATCACGTCCGTGGCGATCTGCCCCCGGCACACCGGGCCGCGAATGAAAGTGCGCACGAAATACTCGGCGTTATCGAGCATGAACTGGTAACGCGCCTGCGCCGGTATCGCCTCAAAGGTTGCAAACGGGTTGGCCCGGTGCAACGGCCCGTAGCCCGGCAGTGCGTCGACCTGCCAGTTGCCGCTGTAGAACAGGCTTTTGACCCGGGCCATCTTCGCCGGGCTCAATGGATAGGTGATGTGAGTCTTGTGCACGATCACACCCTGCACCGGCCACAAACGGTAATAAACCACGGTGCCCGGGTCGTCATCCGGACGACGGGTGTTGATCAGGTCGATGGGTTGGCCGGTCGGTGTACGCGACCGTACCCACTGGAAGAAATGCCCCGGCTCGCCGTCCTTGAAATAGATGTGCGCCAGGAACAAATGCTCGAACAACCAGCGCGCCACCAGGCTCTGCCGGGCGCCTGGTGCGTTGAGCAGGTTTTCCCATTGCACCACTTGCAGCGCTTCACTGGCGCTGGGCACCAGGCCTTGCTCGTCGATCGGCGCACCGGACGCCAGCCAGCGCTGCAGGGTCTGGTATTGCTGATCGGTCAGGCCGGTGACCGCCAGGGGCATGCCCTGTTTCGGATGAGAGCTGGCGTAGGCGTCGAACTCGGCCGGCATCGCGCACATGTTCTCGCGGTTGAGTCCCAGAACGATGTCGTCCGGCAATTTGGCGTTGGGCTGCAGCGGCGCCTGATGGCCGAACTCAAGCATTCGTGCCATCAATGCTGCCTGGCTGCCCTGTGCGTCGAGCACCGAGTAAAAACCCTTTTGCTGCCAGGCACGCTTGCCGAAGGCGTCGTAAAACAGCCGGGTCGGCGCGGCGGCCTGGGTGCGTTCGCCGTCGTAGACCGGGGTCTTGCTCGCACCGCGCGCCGCGCCTTCGCCGCTGCCGAGGTTCAACTGACAGGCCGAGTCGTAGCAGGCATGGCAGGCCACGCACTTCTCGGTAAAGATCGGTTGAATGTCTCGGGTATAGGAAAGAGCAGGAGAAATGGCCGGCCCTTGCGCCATCGCGCCCCAACTTAATAGCAGCAACACACTGCCGATGACGACGCGATACGACATGCCCTGGTCCCGATCCTTGAAAAAACGCTGCGATTCTACCGGGGGCAAGGCCACACCAACATGAGCGATATTCATGCAAAACCCCGACATGCTCTAAAAGAGCACAGGTTTGCTATTATCCCGTCCCTTCGTCATGGCCTTACCGAGTAGTCCACATGTCCGATCGCAGCGTCCGCCTTCAAGCTCTCAAGCACGCCCTCAAAGAGCGCATTCTGATTCTCGACGGCGGCATGGGCACGATGATCCAGAGCTATAAGCTCGAAGAGCAGGATTACCGTGGCAAACGCTTCGCCGACTGGCCGAGCGACGTCAAAGGCAACAACGACCTGCTGGTGCTGACGCGTCCGGACGTGATCAGTGGCATCGAGAAAGCCTACCTGGATGCCGGTGCCGACATCCTGGAAACCAACACCTTCAACGCCACCCGGATCTCCATGGCCGACTACGGCATGGAAGAACTGGCCTACGAACTGAACGTAGAAGGCGCTCGCCTGGCGCGCAAGGTCGCCGATGCGAAAACCCACGAGAACCCGGACAAGCCGCGCTTCGTCGCGGGCGTACTGGGCCCGACCAGCCGTACCTGCTCGCTGTCGCCGGACGTGAACAACCCCGGCTATCGCAACGTGACTTTCGATGAACTGGTGGAAAACTACACCGAGGCCACCAAAGGCCTGATCGAGGGCGGCGTCGACCTGATCCTGATCGAAACGATCTTCGACACCTTGAACGCCAAAGCCGCGATCTTCGCTGTGCAGGGCGTGTTCGAAGAGCTGGGCCTCGAGTTGCCGATCATGATCTCCGGCACCATCACCGACGCCTCCGGCCGTACCCTGTCCGGCCAGACCACCGAAGCGTTCTGGAACTCGGTGGCCCATGCCAAACCGATTTCGGTCGGCCTGAACTGCGCCCTGGGCGCCAGCGAACTGCGTCCGTACCTGGAAGAGCTGTCGAACAAGGCCAACACCCACGTATCGGCGCACCCGAACGCCGGCCTGCCCAACGAATTCGGCGAGTACGACGAACTGCCGTCGCAAACCGCCAAGGTCATTGAAGAATTCGCCCAGAGCGGCTTCCTGAACATCGTCGGCGGCTGCTGCGGCACCACCCCGGGCCACATCGAGGCCATCGCAAAAGCAGTGGCCGGTTACGCACCGCGCGAGATCCCGGAAATTCCAAAGGCCTGTCGCCTCTCGGGCCTGGAGCCGTTCACCATCGATCGCAACTCGCTGTTCGTCAACGTCGGCGAGCGCACCAACATCACCGGTTCCGCCAAGTTCGCCCGCCTGATCCGTGAAGACAACTACACCGAAGCCCTGGAAGTCGCCCTGCAGCAGGTCGAGGCCGGCGCCCAGGTGATCGACATCAACATGGACGAAGGCATGCTCGATTCGAAGAAGGCCATGGTGACCTTCCTCAATCTGATTGCCGGCGAGCCGGACATCTCCCGTGTACCGATCATGATCGACTCCTCGAAATGGGAAGTGATCGAAGCCGGCCTCAAGTGCATCCAGGGCAAGGGCATCGTCAACTCGATCAGCATGAAGGAAGGCGTCGAGCAGTTCATTCATCACGCCAAACTGTGCAAGCGCTATGGCGCGGCCGTGGTGGTGATGGCCTTCGACGAAGCCGGGCAGGCCGACACCGAAGCGCGCAAGAAAGAAATCTGCAAGCGCTCCTACGACATCCTGGTCAATGAAGTCGGCTTCCCGCCGGAAGACATCATCTTCGACCCGAACATCTTCGCCGTGGCCACCGGCATCGAAGAACACAACAATTATGCCGTGGACTTCATCAACGCCTGCGCCTACATCCGTGATGAACTGCCGTACGCCCTGACTTCGGGCGGTGTGTCCAACGTGTCGTTCTCGTTCCGTGGCAACAACCCGGTGCGCGAGGCGATCCACTCGGTGTTCCTGCTGTACGCAATCCGCGCCGGCCTGACCATGGGCATCGTCAACGCCGGCCAGCTGGAGATCTACGATCAGATCCCGGTGGAACTGCGCGACGCCGTGGAAGACGTGATCCTCAACCGCACGCCGGAAGGCACCGACGCCCTGCTCGCCATCGCCGACAAGTACAAGGGCGACGGCAGCGTCAAGGAAGCCGAGACCGAAGAGTGGCGCAACTGGGACGTCAACAAGCGTCTGGAGCATGCGCTGGTCAAGGGCATCACCACCCACATCGTTGAAGACACCGAAGAGTCGCGCCAGTCGTTCGCTCGCCCGATCGAAGTGATCGAAGGGCCGTTGATGTCCGGCATGAACATCGTCGGCGACCTGTTCGGCGCCGGCAAAATGTTCCTGCCGCAGGTGGTGAAATCCGCCCGGGTGATGAAGCAGGCGGTCGCGCACCTGATCCCGTTCATCGAGGCGGAAAAAGGCGACAAGCCGGAAGCCAAGGGCAAGATCCTGATGGCCACGGTCAAGGGCGACGTGCACGACATCGGCAAGAACATCGTCGGCGTTGTGCTGGGTTGCAACGGCTATGACATCGTCGACCTGGGCGTGATGGTGCCGGCGGAGAAAATCCTGCAAGTGGCCAAGGAAGAGAAGTGCGACATCATTGGTTTGTCCGGCCTGATCACCCCGTCGCTGGATGAAATGGTCCACGTGGCGCGCGAGATGCAGCGCCAGGACTTCCACCTGCCGTTGATGATCGGGGGTGCGACCACTTCCAAGGCGCACACGGCGGTCAAGATCGAGCCCAAGTACAGCAACGATGCGGTGGTTTATGTCACCGACGCCTCCCGCGCCGTGGGCGTGGCCACGCAGTTGCTGTCCAAGGAACTCAAGGCCGGTTTTGTCGAGAAGACTCGCGCGGAATACATCGACGTCCGTGAACGTACTGCCAACCGCAGTGCCCGTACCGAACGCCTGAGCTACGCCGCGTCGATTGCGAAGAAGCCGCAGTTCGACTGGAGCACCTACACGCCGGTCCAACCGACGTTCACCGGCGCCAAGGTGCTCGATAACATCGACTTGAAGGTGCTGGCCGAATACATCGACTGGACGCCATTCTTCATTTCCTGGGACCTGGCCGGCAAGTTCCCGCGCATTCTGCAGGACGAAGTGGTCGGCGAGGCCGCCACTGCGCTATACGCCGATGCCCAGGAAATGCTTGCCAAGCTGATCGACGAGAAGCTGATCAGCGCCCGCGCTGTGTTCGGTTTCTGGCCGGCCAACCAGGTGCGTGACGACGACATCGAACTCTATGACGATCATGGCAAGCCGCTGGCCAAGCTGCACCATCTGCGCCAGCAGATCATCAAGACCGACGGCAAGCCGAACTTCTCCCTGGCTGACTTTGTGGCACCAAAAGACAGCGAGCTGACCGACTACGTGGGTGGTTTCATCACCACGGCCGGCATCGGCGCCGAAGAAGTGGCCAAGGCCTATCAGGATGCAGGCGACGATTACAACTCGATCATGGTCAAGGCCTTGGCCGACCGTCTGGCCGAGGCCTGCGCCGAGTGGCTGCACCAACAGGTGCGTAAGGAGCACTGGGGCTACGCCAAGGACGAGACCCTGGATAACGAGTCGCTGATCAAAGAGCAATACAGCGGCATCCGCCCTGCCCCGGGCTACCCGGCCTGCCCGGATCACACCGAGAAGGCCACCCTGTTCGCCCTGCTCGACCCCGAGGCCAGCGAAATGCGCGCCGGCCGCAGCGGCGTGTTCCTCACCGAGCACTACGCGATGTTCCCGGCGGCGGCGGTCAGCGGCTGGTACTTCGCGCATCCGCAGGCGCAATACTTCGCCGTGGGCAAGATCGATAAAGACCAGGTGCAGAGCTACACCTCACGCAAAGGCCAGGAACTGAGCGTGACCGAACGCTGGCTGGCGCCGAACCTGGGTTACGACGAGTAAAGGCGATCCCTGTGGGAGCGGGCTTGCTCGCGAAGGCGGTTTTTCATTCAACATGGATGTTGGCTGACCCGCCGCTTTCGCGAGCAAGCCCGCTCCCACATTTGCTTTCTGTTCACGCTGGATTGTCTATGCTTACCCTTCACACCTGCGTGACGAGGGGTTTATGGACGATCCAGTCGACAACAAGCCGCCGACCTTCTGGCAAATGCTGCACAGCGTCATGGCCGCTGCGTTCGGGGTACAGAGCGGGAAGAATCGCGCGCGGGACTTCACCCACGGCAAGCCCAGTCATTTCGTGATTCTGGGGATTGTATTCACGGCGGTTTTTGCGCTGACGCTCTATGGCATTGTGCAACTGGTGGTGCATCTGGTGAAGGTCTAGTGCATCAGGGTCTGCAGACTGAAAGGGTATCGGTACGACGTCGGCTGCCCCTTGGCAGAGAGCTTGTGGAAATCCACGCCGAAATTCGCTGCCGTGCTCATCGCCAGCAGGCGTTTGGCCTGCGCGCGGTCGATCACCTGTAACAGCGGGATTTGACGATCACGACCACCGTACTGACTGATGTCGATCCCTTCGTCGAAGTCATGCAACTCCACCATGGCCCAGCCACCCAGGCTGAAATGCCCGCCCAGCAATACGCTCAGGCGGTTGTCCAGCAACGCGTGCAAGGCCGCCGGCGAGTTGTTGATGGTGCCGAACAGCGCATCCTTGCCGGGTTTTCCGCCCGACTCCTCAAAGGCACGCATCACGCCGAAAGCCATTTCATCGTTGGCCGTCCAGACCAGCGACGTCTGCGGATAACGCTTGAACAGCAGCCTGGCCTGTTCGTAAGCCCGCTCCCGGGTCCAGCCGCCGTAAACCAACTGACGCAAACGCACCTGCGGATGTTCGGCCAGCGCCCGGCGCATACCCCGCTCACGTAATTGCGCGGACGGTGTGATTTTCAGCCCGGAGAACGCCAGCAGATCAATGAACTGACCAGGCGGCACCGGCCCATGCAGACGAATCAGCTCCTTGAGCATCAGGTAGCCACCTTCCTCGTCGTTGGGCACCAGGCTGCCGATCCAGTCGGGGTATTTGCCGGGGCGAGCGCCGAGCAGGCCCATCTGGTCCGGCGTCAGCGCATTGTTGACGATGAACAGCTTCACCCCGCTGCCCTGGGCCAGGCGCAGGATCTCCGGGGCGATGTATTGTTCGTTGACGAATACCAGATAATCCGGCCGCTTCGAACCTTGAAGCGCCTCACGGGCCTGTCGGATGGTGGTGTCGGAGTTGCGGTCCGAATATTCGATGCGCAGGTCCATGCCCAGGTCCCTGGCGGCGGCGTGCATGAATTGCGAGTAACTGACCCAGAACGCTTCCGTGGTGTTGCCCGGATTGAGAAACAGTACCGAAGCGGCCTGAGCATTGGGCGCCATGACCATGGACATGACCGTACCCAGCGCCAGCAACACGCCACACAGAAACTTCAACATTGGTTGTCCGAGCCCCCGGAAATTCGCCGCGCATTATAGCCAGCGAACCTGGACCAAACGTCTTTTATTCCGGTTTTTGTCCGACAATCGTCGAAACAGGGCTCAGACCATTGTTTTACTGATGACTCACCCAAAATATCGCTGTGCCAACGACCAGAATGATCAGGAACAGAATCGCCCAGGCATCGACCGTGCTGTCGCTTTTCCTTGCTTTGGTTGGGTTGCTCATTGCATCGCCTCTTGTCGGTTTTATCGGTGATTGCATAAACACTCGACCACAGTTAAGACGATGATTGTCCGCACGACAAATGTGGGTTAGCCGATCACTTTTCCCGTTAGGCGATTTGGTTCTTTACATATATTCAAACATCACTTTTGCGCATAACTGCAAACTGGTATCTTGCCCCGGCTCCGTAGGGAGTGCGCGGCCGTGCGCGCAGAATTGCAGAGGCTCTTGGACTGCGGCAAGCGCAAAAAAACGCAGCTGAATCCGAGCGACCCAAGCCTGAGAACAGGACTTATATGTACGTATACGACGAGTACGATCAGCGGATCATCGAGGACCGCGTCAAGCAGTTCCGTGATCAGACCCGACGCTATCTGGCAGGCGAGCTGAGCGAAGAAGAATTCCGCCCCCTGCGCCTGCAGAACGGGCTTTACATCCAGCGCTTCGCGCCGATGCTGCGGGTGGCGGTGCCTTACGGCCAGCTGACTTCGCGCCAGATGCGCATGATGGCCAAGATTGCCCGCGACTACGACAAGGGCTATGCCCACATCAGTACCCGGCAGAACGTGCAGTTCAACTGGCCGGCGGTGGAAGACATCCCGGACATCCTGGCTGAACTGGCGACCGTGCAGATGCACGCGATCCAGACCAGCGGCAACTGCCTGCGCAACGTCACCACCGACCAGTTCGCCGGTGTCGCCGCCGACGAGTTGATCGACCCGCGTCCATGGTGCGAAATCGTCCGCCAGTGGACCACCTTCCACCCGGAATTCGCCTACCTGCCGCGTAAATTCAAGATCGCCGTCAACGGTTCGACCTCCGACCGTGCCGCCATCGAAGTCCATGACATCGGCCTTGAGCCGGTGCACAACGCCGCTGGCGAACTGGGTTTCCGTGTGCTGGTCGGCGGTGGTCTGGGCCGTACCCCGGTGGTCGGCGCGTTCATCAACGAGTTCCTGCCGTGGCAGGACCTGTTGAGCTACCTCGACGCCATCCTGCGGGTCTACAACCGCTATGGCCGTCGAGACAACAAGTACAAGGCCCGGATCAAGATCCTGGTCAAAGCCCTGACGCCTGAAGTCTTCGCGCAGAAAGTCGATGCGGAAATGGAACACCTGCGCGGTGGCCAGACCACGCTGACCGAAGCCGAAGTGCATCGTGTCGCCAAACACTTCGTCGACCCGGACTACAAGGCACTGGACGACCAGAGCGCCGCCCTGGCCGCGCTCGACCAGCAACACCCGGGCTTCGCCCGCTGGCGCACCCGCAATACCCTGGCGCACAAGAAGCCGGGTTATGTGGCCGTGACCCTGTCCCTGAAGCCGACCGGCGTTGCGCCGGGCGACATCACCGACAAGCAGCTCGACGCCGTCGCCGACCTGGCCGACCGCTACAGCTTCGGCCAACTGCGCACCTCCCACGAGCAGAACATCATCCTGGCCGACGTCGAGCAGGACAAACTGTTCACCTTGTGGGGCGAGTTGCGCGAGAAAGGTTTCGCCACCCCGAACATCGGCCTGCTGACCGACATCATCTGCTGCCCTGGCGGTGATTTCTGCTCCCTGGCCAACGCCAAGTCGATCCCGATCGCCGAATCGATCCAGCGCCGTTTCGACGACCTGGACTACCTGTTCGACATCGGTGAACTGGACCTGAACATCTCCGGTTGCATGAACGCCTGCGGTCACCACCACGTCGGCCACATCGGCATCCTCGGGGTGGACAAGAAAGGCGAAGAGTTCTACCAGGTTTCCCTCGGCGGCAGCGCCAGCCGCGACGCCAGCCTGGGCAAGATCCTCGGCCCGTCCTTCGCCCAGGAAGCCATGCCAGACGTGATCGAAAAGCTGATCGACGTGTACATCGAACAACGTACCGAAGACGAGCGCTTCATCGACACCTACCAGCGTATTGGCATCGACCTCTTCAAGGAACGCGTCTATGCAGCGAATCATTAAGAACAACGAAGTCGTCGACGAAACCTGGCACCTGCTGCCCAAGGATTTCAACATCGACGAAATCACCAACTGCGACGACTACATTGTCCCGTTGCAGCTGTGGCGCGAACACAGCCGCATGCTCCTGGCCCGCGACGGCGGCCTGGGCGTGTGGCTGGACGCCGATGAAGAAGCCGAGGCCATCGGTGAAGACGCCAATCAGTTCCAGGTCATCGCCTTGAACTTCCCGGCCTTCACCGACGGCCGCAACTACTCCAACGCCCGCCTGCTGCGCGACCGCTACGGTTTCAAAGGCGAACTGCGGGCGATTGGCGATGTGCTGCGCGACCAGTTGTTCTACATGCGCCGCTGCGGCTTCGACGCCTTTGCCGTTCGCCCGGACAAAGACCCGTACGAAGCCCTGGAAGGTCTCAAGGACTTCTCGGTGACCTATCAGGCCGCCACTGACGAACCGCTGCCGCTGTTCCGTCGTCGCTGATCCGAACCCACTGCAGGAGCGAGCTCGCTCGCGAGGGTCGTTAACGAAAACGCGGGGCATCTGATGCCCCGCGGTGTTCTCGAGTCCATCGCGAGCGAGCTCGCGCCTACAGGCCCTCCTCTCCTGCCGGAAACGGCCGTCCCAGTGCCACCCAATCGGCGTACAGCCGCGCTCGATCTTCCAGTGCCGTGAACGCGGCGAACGGGTTGTCCAATGCCCCCTGCGGCAATCGCACATCCTGGGTCAATCGGCTCCATAACGCCTCTGACGCATCGGCCTGGGTCAACAAGTGCCAGACCCGTGCCCGAAGATCGAAATAACCGACCCGGAAATCCGCAGTCAGGCTCAGGGTGTTGATCGTCCCCAGAAGCCGCCCGCCCTGTGGCCGAAGTGCCAGACGCTGCCAGATTTCCAATCGCGCATGGCGTGCCCCTTCTTCCATGCCGTGTAACCAGGCGGCCGGGTTTGAATAGTCCTGGCCAGGCGCACTCAACCACAGGTTGATGCCGGTTCGTTGCCGGTGCTCAACCAGCCGTTGCAAGGTGTCTTCATCATCCAGCGGGTTGTTCCACAACAGCACCCGGTCCCTGGCGATCGCCTGATTGAGCACGGCCTGGGGCACACGGCGGATCTGGTTATTGCGCAAATCGAGGGTCGTCAGGTAGGGCTGATCCTTGATCCCTACCGGGCATCGTGTGATACCGGTGTTGTTCAGGTTCAGCGAACGTAGCCGGTCCATCCCCAGCACCACCGGCGGGACGCCCAACGGGTTGTCGCTGAGGTCCAGCGATTGCAGGTGGGTCAGCGAACTCAACTGCGCCGCCGTGGTTTCCCGAAAGGCCAGTTGGGTGCCACGCAGGTTCAACGTCGTCAGGTGCTGCAACTGCGCAATGGTGGGCGGCAATTGGCTTTCGAGGTCGCCGTCGATGTTGATGAACCGCAGGTCCGTGTCTTGCAGGTTCAACTCACGCAAATTCGGGAACCGCTCCAGAAAACGATCCAGGGTCTCAAACTGGGTCACGTGGAAATTTCGCAGATTCAGTTGCACGACATCGTTGAAACGCACATTCAACTTCGGCAGCCGGTGATAGTTCTCGTGGCTCATGTTCATCACGAAACCGTCCACATGATTGCCCGAGTAGTGGCTGGGTTGCTGCGGCGCGCGCTTTCTCCAGATATCAATCAGTTCATCCGCCAGTTCGTTTCGCATCCTGGCTTCCTGGTGCAGGGTGTCCTGGATCAATCTTGCATTTCGTACGGCAATTTGTGCGTGAGTCAGGTTTTCAGTACCGGGATCGCCCATTTGCAGGAACGGGATATCCATCTGGTCGATATCTCTTCCCAATCGATCGATCCACTTGTCAATGTCCCTGTAGAGTTGGTGCAGTTGTCGCCTCAGCTCATCAATATGCTGCTGTGCTCCGCCTTCCAAACGCTGCAACAACGCCTCGGCCTCGCCATCGGAAAATTCGGGGTAGATATCCTTTACCTGCAACCTCAATACCTGGCAGGTCAGGGCCGCGTCCTGAGGCGTGCCCGGATAGCCACCGCCCTTCAAACCCCCGGCCTCGAAGGGCAACCCCGAATCCATCCTGCCCAGACCCAGGATCAACGCCGAGCGGGACAACGGTCGCTCGCCGACTTTCAGTTTCAATTGCGCGCCCGGATCGGCGGATAACAACCCCATCGCCGAACGCTCTTCCAAGGACAGCACGCCCGCCATACCCTCATAAAAATCACTCACGACAGCGCCATTCACCCGATAGCCCTCTGCCGACCTGACAACCACCCGACAATCACGGGAAGCGAGCGGCCCGATGCGATCGAGCAGGCGACCGGCGAGCGACCCCTCGCGCACCTCGATGCGCAGGCCTTCGGGCCAGCCGGGCAGGTTTTGCAGTGAGTGCAGAGCCAGGATGTCGGACTCGGCATGGGTGATCGAGCGCAGATAGAGGCCCTCATACGCCCGGTTCAGGCGAACATGCTGCCCGCACTGGCGGGCCTTGCTGTCCAGTTGCCTGAACAGCTCCCTGGCCTGATCCGGCTCAGGCGCGGCGGTGAAGTCGACGCCATAACGGTCGAGCATCTGTTCCACCGCGGCCTTGGGCAGATCCGGATACTGCCGCTGAAACAACCGGACCCACTCGTGTTCGGACGCTTGCAGGGTTTGGTAACGGCTGTTGAACAACTCGCTGCGGGCAACAAGCGAATCGGCCAGCCCGACGACATCCTGATCGATACGAAAGCGCTGAATGGTGTCGGCCAGCAAGGGCGTCGGCGCGCGTCCAGCCTGCATCAGGCGCAGCATGTCGTCGTCGACCGCACTGACCCTGCCGATCTGCGCCAGTACTTCATCGCTGAACGTGTCGGCCGGTGCACCGACGCCTCGCAGCAGATCAACACGGGTCGGCGTCGCGCTTACAGCGGAATCGGCAATCGACCCTGAAGCGGATCCGCCAACGATTCCGTCTTCGATCAACACCCCCTCTTCCACGCCCTCACGACCGATCGAGGCAACGCCTGCAGCCAACGGCAGCGCATTGAGCACGCCAAACACCGTGCGAGTCACGCCCTGGGAACGCTCGCTGGCGGTCTCACCCTCGATGGCCTGTTCCAGGCCAAAACCGGCATCGATCAGCCCTGCCAGGGCTATCACCCCCTCGCCCCCCGGAACAAACAGCGCCAACGGCCCGAATTGGCTGACCCAATGGACAATCGGTTCGACGACCGCGCTCAAGTTGTCGCGGTTGACTTGGGCATCGTTGCGAATGCTTGCGACACTGGCCTGGGCCGCCTGCTTCATGGTCAGCACAAGCTGGGCAAAGGGATCGGTATCCGAAGGCGCGATTTCGAAACCAATGTAGTCGCTCGGGTCCCAATAACCGTCGTTGTTGAAGAAGCCGGCCTCCCGGGTCAGTCGATGCTGATCCGGATAGATCGCCATGCCCTCCAGCGCGGTGATGACGCCGGCATGGAAGGTACCGTCGCGGCGATCTTCAGCGGCGAAATGCAACGCCAGTGCCTGTCTGGTTTCGGCATTTTTGCCCTGCGTCACGACCCATCGGTGCAAATGGTGGCGGTCGGCGAACTCATGCAGGGGTGAGGAGTTTGCGGGAACATGGAGCAACATCCTGCCAGTGGTGCGGTCGCGGTAGCACCAGATATCCGTGGCGGTGTACCGGTAGATCCTCAGCCTGCTCGCCTCGATCTGCGACGACACGCGCGTCGACGCCTGCAACCGGGCCATCGTCAGCCCGCCCCAGGTTTGCCCGGGCGGAAAACCTGCCGCCTGCATGGCCAGTCGCAGGCCTTTTTCAGTCAGGCAATGTTCCTGACGCTGCAGCCAGGCCGTCATGACAAATGCGGCCTTGGTCGATGTCCTCAGCGGGCAGGCCCCTCCCCCGGTGATCACCGCGTCAGACGGCCAGGTCTTGTCGACATAGGCCTGGTACTGCTCATCGAAAAACAGCGTCCAGACCCACCGCTTGAAGTCCGCTGGCCGCAGTTTGACTTGCGTCTGTGGCCCATAGGTCTGCGGCACGGTGCGCCGGTAGATGCCTTCGTAGGTCCGATGGTCATCCGTAGGTTGCGGCCCGTCCATGATGTGCACGGTGGGGCCGACATCCGGCGGGGTGTAGAGACCGAAGGCGGTTTCGCCAAAGCGTCCATCGCCCACGGTCTGGTAGTTGGACAGCAGCACCTGCACCAGGGACTGCGAACTCGCCACCCGCCCCCGGTGGCTGCCGTCGTGTTCGCTGCGCAGCCAGTCATCGTAATGCAGGGTGACCAGTTGCGTGGCCAATGGATCGAGGTCCGTGCCCCACTGTTCGCGGATCATCTGTTCGCCGTACTGGCACGGGGTTTGTGGCAGCGCGGTTTCGGCCAGCGCGCGCAGTTCGTCCTTGGTCATTTGTTCACTCCCTGTGGATGGCTGGCGCGGGTCAGCCCCGGATGCCTGGCCACGGCCTCGTTGGTCAGGCGCTGGATCAGTTGCTGGTTCTGGTTTCTGTCGTTTTCCATGATCGCCTTCAGGCGCTGGCTGGCAGTTGCCCGGGGCAGATCGGTCTGCGCTTCGAGTTGCACCAGGCCTTGCACCGTGCGATCGGAGACGGCGGTGAACTGGTTCTGATAAGTGGTCACCAGGTATTCGTACCAGAACCCTCGGGCATTGGCCGACGCCAGCAATGCAGTGGGCGTTTCTGCCTTGACGATGGCCTCGAAGGTGTCTTCCAGCTGTTTGGCCGAGACCTCGACGTCCAGCCTGACGTTTATTTCGTTCGGCTGTGCCGGCAGGTCCAGGCGCTGCGCCAGGCCGATGCGATACGCCAGGCTGAGTTCCTGCGCCTGTTCGCGACTGAACGCACCGGCACCGGTGCGGGTCGCGAGGTCCTTCAGGGCATGCTGTTCGACCTGTTGCAGGCGAAACAGGCCTCTCATCAAACGCACCAGTTCGCCTTCCAACGAACGGGTGCCCGTGCGCGCGGCGGCCATGGCTCGAAAACACAGGACGCGCACTTCCAGATTGGCGAACAACGCCGAAGGATCTTCGCCACTGACCCGCCCGATGCGCGCCATTTGAAACAGCGAGCGCCGCCAGGTGTCATCTTCTGCCGCCGCCTCGAGCACATCCCATACGCGTTGCGACAAGGCACCCGGCAGCCGCCTGAAATCGGCCGTACTGATCAGTTGACCCAGCAGGTAGAAGAAGTCTGCGGAATATGAGTAAGCCGCCAGCGACGTCCACAGCGTCTGCTTACGGGTGACTTCTGCGACGGGCAGGCCGGTGATCCATCTGGAGCCCCGTGGGTCCGGCGTCGGCAGCGCAGCGGTAACCGGACGATAGTCGACCGTGATCACCCCCAGATTGATGCCATGCGCCTGTTGATAGGCAGCAATCGCTTTCAGGCTGGACGCTGACAGCGGATTCCCATCGACATTGGTGCCCTGATTCAACTCCGAGCGAGCCTTGAAGACAGCCGGCGCAATCTCCACGATGGCGTTGTCGCGCAAGTCCAGGTGCTGCAGTTCCGGCAGTTCGCCCGCGCCTGCCGGCCATTGGGTAATCCCGGTGGCACGCAGTGCAAGGTGTCGCAGTCTGTGCAGCGAGTGGACCGTCGGCACTCGGCCCAGACCAGGGTTGAAGCTCAGGTTGAGGCTTTGCAGATGCGCTTTGCTGGCCAGCGCTGTGACGGCTTCGGGGGTGAGATGAATCTGGTTGTCGCTCAAGTCCATGTGCGTCAGAGCCGGCATGTCCGCTACCGCCTGAGGAACACGTGTCAACCGGTTGCCGGTCAGGCTCAACGTTCGCAGCTGGGTGAAGTTGCGCAGAAAAGCGTTCAGCCCGGCACTGCCGCCCACTTTGTTCATCTCCAGCCTGCCGATGTGGCTGAAGTCACCGACGATCACCGGCATGTCACCCAGCGTTTGGGCATCGAACGTCAAGCGGTACAACGCTTGCGCGCCCTCAAGGGTGAACTCGGTTTCCTTGCGCCAGGCCCGCAGAATCGCCTGTTGCGCCCGCGCCTTGCTGTGTCGCGGCACCCTGAGCCTGGGGCCATCGCCCTCCTGGTAATAGCTGTCGCGATGGACCCAGTGTTCCAGCGCCGTGCGGATGTTCTGATACTCCAGCCGCAGGCTTTCGAGCGCCCTGAGCGCCAGCACGTCATCGGTGCCCAGCGCCCTCAGGAATCGATCGATCTGCGCCGCACGATGCAATGGATAGAGTTCCTTGGCGCGCTGCACCAGCGCAGGCGAATGGCGCACGGTGACGGTGTCTGCCGGCAGGGACAGTGCGATCGACTGCTCGATGGGTCGATCGGCCAGGCCCATGGGCGACCTGTACCCTGCGCGCACGGACTCGATACCGATCACCTGAGCGATGGCGTCACGCCGTTGCAGGGCCAGTGCCGTGATTTTTTTCTGCAGGTGGACACCGCCATCGTCCGCTTCGATGCCCAGGCTTTTGCGAGCGTGTGCGGGCAGGCTTTCGCGCAACGTCTGGAAAAAATGTCGGCGGGTGCGCCCTGAATGCCTGGACAGCAGGTTGTACTTGGCATCCGAGGCTTCATAGCGGTCAGCGTAGGCGTCGATGTGCACCTTGTACGCCGCCTCACTCGAACCCAGGTCGGGTTTTTCTTCAGTATGCACCGCCCATTCCGTGATCTCGACAGACACGTCCTTCGGCCAGCCGGGCAGGTTTGCGAGGGTATCGAGTACCAGCAGATAGGTCCCCTGGTCGCTGGAGGCATCGAGAAACAGCCCTTCATAGGCCCGATTCAACCGCAGCACCTGCACATAGCGTCGCGCTTCTTCAGCCAGGCGCAGTGGCAACCGTCCCGCCTCCAGCTCCTGCCACTCACCGAGATCGGCATGCTCGACCAGTTCATCGGCGACACTGGCAGGCAACTCGTCGAACGCCTTGCGGACAGGGTCGGCCTTTTCCTGTTGAAGGATGTCGGTGCGACGAATGAGCCGATCGAAAAGGCTCAGGCGCATTGACTGCGCTTTCGCGGCGATCAGGTCAGTCAGCAACCGGGTCGCTGCGCCTGACTCGGCATCGCTCGAACCCCGCAGCAGGGTACGTTCATCGGTACTCAGGGCCTCCCACAGCTTTGCGTGGAACTGCCCCTTGGGCAGCAGCGCGTCATTGATCCTGATGGTTTTGCTGGCGGCGGTCGAGCCGTAGCGCGCGACCTCCGTTCCGACAATGTCGGTGATGCTGACGGCCGTGGTCCGTGGCCATTTCCCCAGAGTGGTCAGTAGATACAACTGCAGATCGGCATCGGCGTAGGGCGCGGTGGCCGGTGTGCGCATCTGTTCAATGAAGCGTGTGATGTCGGCGTCCGCACGGAAGCGACGCGCGGTATCGATCAATGCCGCCATCGGCTTGCGGCGATCGACATACAACTCACGCAAGGGCTTTTCGTCGAGACCGGTCACTGCCAGCACCTGCAAGGCCTGGGTGTCCGACAGTTCGTCGTTGCGATACCCCAAACGCCGGAACAGGGTCAGCAGGGTCCAGTTCTGGGGCAATTCCGATGCATGACGCCATGCGCCTGCACCGTTGGTTTCGAGTACCGGCGAGTAGCGGCCCGGCGACTGAATCGTCCACAGGCCGGTGTCCGGCACCGGTTGCACGGCGTAGCCATCGGAGCCGACTGGCAAATAACGGTGGCCATTGCGCGAGACCAACCCTTGCCTATTGAACGGCATGCCTGGCCGTAGCGGCAGCGGCCGGCGATAAGCACTCAAATCGGGCTTCCATAGCCGCACGGCACCGTCCGTCACAGACACCGTCCTCAGCCCCTGGACAAACTCCGATGCCCGCACCGCCTTGTAGGCCTTGCCTGCCGCACCAGCGCCAGCGCTGATAGCCGCCATCAGGATCAGATTCTCGAGGGTATCGAAAAAATAGTCGGCGGCCTGCTCCTGTTCGCCACGCGCCCAACTGTCGACGCCTTCATAGACCTCCTGCAGCAACTGGAAACCGGCCACGGCAAACATGACTTCACCCACCACCGGCACGAACGAGGCGAAAAACAGCGCGATGTTGATGCCGATGTTTTCGTAGGTCTCCAGCCTGGCCAAACGGCTCTTTTCATCCTCGTCACCGGTCGGCACCACCAGCAACCGCGAATCGGCAATGACCTGGGCGGCACGCTGACGATACATTGCCAGGAACAAGTCGGTTTTCATCTCAGCGGACAGGTCGAAACCGGTGACCTGGGCGTAAAAGCTGGACGCGGGCAAAGGGGTCTTCGGTGGGTTCAGCAGTTTGGCGTCCAGCCCCTTGAGAAAGCGTTCGCGATCCTCCAGCGCAATGAAACGCAGGAAGAAGTTGCGAAAATCAGGGGTTTTCAGGCGATTGCTCAACTCCACTTCGCAGCGGGTAAACGACGGGTACTCCTTCAAGGGGTGTGAAGGATCGTCGGGTATGTACACCACGCAACGATAATCTTCGTTGACGGATTCACTGACAGGCCCGATGAACATCGGGCCATTCAACTTGACCCCGAACATTTCCAGGCGTTGAAAGCTCAGGGTGTTTTTGCCGAATTTGATCGATGGGCTGGCATCCGACACAGACTTCAGCATCTGGTACGCATCGGTGCTGATGTGTTTTTTCATCATCGCGATATGGCGGGCAACTTCAAACTGGTCTTTTGCACAGGCCATGTACTTATCGCGCAAAGCACCCGGTTGAGTGCCGTCACCGAACAGTGCCTTGACGTGGGCTTGATATTGTTTACCCAGATCAAGGGCCCGACACAGTCCCGCGAACTCATGGGGATTGATGGAAAGTACTTTGTTGGGGCGACCGGTCATTCGCTCGGGCAAGTAAATCAATGAACTTTCGTGATAGTTGCCGGGTTTGGTTTCCGATTCTTCGAAGTTTTCACAGGCAGCTGTCAGCAGGTCCCTTTCAATGGGCAGGACCAGTTTTTTTCGCAAGCCCAGCAAGCTCGACGTCGACCGGACATGCTGAAAGACTACACCCTCTACGTCGAACGGCTCGCCCAGCTTGGAGGACATGGCCTTTGCCAGTAAGGGTGCGCAGAATGCCTGCGGCGATTTCAACGCTCGTAAATCATCCAGCGCCGCCTGGCGGGTCAAGAAGCTGGCTTTCAGGCTTTCATACAGTTTATTGCGTAGTTCATCTGAAGATTGCAGCAGCCAGCCAGGCGTCTGCTTTTTGATCAAATCAAAAAAAACGCCTTGTTGAGCAGGCGTTAGGGCAGGCAGCTTTATATTGCTCGTTTTCACATCCATGTTGAACGACCTTGAAACTGATAAGAGCACTCAGCTTAAGTTCGAACTTTTCATGAAAAAAGCGCAATTGCCTGATGGGAATGTACTGCGAAACAACAGCAATAAGAGACGTTAAAACAGATATGTACCGCAGCGGGTCGCACTCGATTTGCACAAGGGTCTTGTGCCTTGTCCAGACACAAGACCCTGGCCGATTTATTACCAGAAGCGCTGCTGGGTAAGACGGCTCCACCAGCTCAGCAATACCCGATCGACCGAACCGCTGGCGGCCATGCCGATGCGCTCGGGCAGGCTTTTGCGTTCGGCGTAGTGCAGGTGATAAAGCTCCGATTGCCTGGCGCGTTGTGCCAGGTACTCGTCACTGGTCTTGAGCTCGTCCACCAGTTGCATGTCCAGTGCGGCAATGCCCAGCCAGATCTCGCCGGTGGCCACTTCGTCGATGGCCAGTTGCGGACGGTAGCGGGCGACGAAGTTCTTGAACAACTGATGGGTGATGTCCAGGTCTTCCTGGAACTTCTCGCGGCCCTTCTCGGTGTTCTCGCCAAATACGGTCAGGGTCCGTTTGTATTCGCCGGCGGTCAGCACTTCGAAATCGATGTCGTGCTTCTTCAGCAGGCGGTTGACGTTGGGCAACTGGGCAACCACGCCGATCGAGCCAAGGATCGCGAACGGGGCGCTGATGATCTTCTCGCCGATGCACGCCATCATGTAGCCGCCGCTGGCCGCCACCTTGTCGATGCATACGGTCAGCGGCACGCCGGCTTCACGGATGCGCGCCAGTTGCGACGACGCCAGGCCGTAGCTGTGGACCATGCCACCACCGCTTTCCAGGCGCAGGACAACCTCGTCCTTGGGCGTGGCCAGGGTCAACAACGCGGTGATTTCATGACGCAGGCTTTCGGTAGCCGAAGCCTTGATGTCGCCGTTGAAATCGAGCACGAACACCCGGGGCTTGGTCTCGGGCTTTTTCTTCTGTTTCTTTTCGGTCTTGATCTGGGACTTGCGCAAGGCCTTGAGCTGGTCCTTGTCGAGCAGGGTTTGCTCCAGGCGTTCGCGCAGGCCCTTGTAGAAATCATTGAGCTTGCTGACCTGCAACTGGCCCGCCGACTTGCGACGACCTTTGCTGCGCAAGGCGGCAAAGCTGGCCAGGACCACCAGAATGGCGATCACCAGGGTGACGGTCTTGGCCAGGAAAACAGCGTATTCGGACAAAAACTCCACAGGGACTCCTTAAACGATGCGCGGTATGAAAGCGCGTGGGATACCTCCAGCATACCCATGCGCCGCCCTTGCGGCCAGCCGGGAAACCTTCGGCAACAGGCCTGTAAACGGGCATTTCAAACAAGCGTATGTTTTTTCATTGACAGCTCACCGCCATCCTCATAACCTCGCCAAACCTTCAACGTACCGGGACGACGCGGACGTGGGCAGCATCTATCTGATTCGACATGGCCAGGCCTCCTTTGGTGCAGACGATTATGACGTTCTGTCGCCCATCGGTATCCGTCAGGCGCAAATCCTCGGTCAGCACCTGGCCGAACTCGGTCTGAGCTTCGATCGTTGCCTGTCCGGCGACCTGCGCCGCCAACAGCACACCGCCACCAGCGCCCTGGAGCAATTCGCTGCCGTAGGCCTGCCGGTACCGATCCTGGAAACCGACTCCGCCTTCAATGAATTCGACGCCGACGCGGTGATCCGTGCGCTGTTGCCGGCCATGTTGCCGGACGAACCGCACGCCCTGGACATCCTGCGCAACGCCGCGCAGAACCGCGCCGAGTTCCAGCGCATCTTCGCCCTGATCATCGAACGCTGGCTGGCCGGCACCTACGACACGCCTGAACTGGAAAGCTGGCTGGCGTTCGTCGAACGGGTCCGCGGCGGCTTGCACCGGATTCTCGAGCAGGCCGACAACACCCAGAAGATCGCGGTATTCACCTCGGGCGGCACCATCACCGCCCTGCTCCACCTCATCACGCAAATGCCTGCCAGACAGGCCTTTGAACTGAACTGGCAAATCGTCAACACCTCGCTCAACCACCTCAAGTTTCGTGGTCGCGAGGTGGCCCTGGCGTCTTTCAACAGTCATGCGCACCTGCAACTGTTGAAGGCCCCGGAACTCATCACGTTTCGCTGAGTCCGGACTATTGTGACCCTGGCTGTAACCCCGCTCCAATCAACCCAAGAAGGATCAAACCATGACCTCCGTAGCTGATGCCGTACAAGCAATGAAAGCCAAGTTCAACCCAGCCGCCGCTGCCGGTCTGGACCTGGTCTTCGGTTTCCGCATCGACGACACCAAGAATTTCTCGCTGGTCGTCAAGGACAGCACCTGCGAGCTCAAAGAAGGCGAGAACCCGGACGCCCAGGTGACCCTGGTGATGGACGGCGAAACCCTGGAAGGCATCGTCAGCGGTGAAACCGACGGCATGCAGGCGTTCATGGGCGGCAAGCTGCGCGCTGAAGGCGACATGATGCTGGCAATGAAACTGTCCGAACTGTTTCCTTCGTAAGTACCTGCACGCTGCATCAACGAATCCCGCCCCCGTGCGGGATTCGTCGTTTTCAGGGCTGCAACAGCAACGCCACCAACGCCGTCCACCCGGTCTGGTGACTGGCCCCCAGCCCGCGTCCGGTTTCGCCGTGGAAATACTCGTGGAACAGCACCAGATCGCGGCTGGCAGGATCGGCCTGTAATTGCGGATAGGCGGCCATCGACGGTCGGTTGCCCTCTTCATCGCGCAGGAACAGCCGGGTCAGGCGTTGGCTGAGGCTGTCAGCCACCTCCTCCAGCGAAGCCAGGAACCCTGAACCGGTGGGGTACTCCACCGAGAAGTTCTGATCGTAGTACCGGTGAAACTCGCGCAAGGATTCGATCAGCATGTAGTTGATCGGCATCCACACCGGCCCACGCCAGTTGGAGTTGCCGCCATACAGCCGCGACTCCGATTCCCCCGCTTCGTATCGGGCACACAACCGGTCGGCACCGATCTGCAAGCCAAAGGCCTGCTGCGCGAAGGCTTTGGACAGGGAACGAACACCAAACGCCGAGAGGAATTCCGCCTCATCGAGCATGCGCCTGAGCAAGTCCTTGGTGCGCTCGCCCCGTAACAGCGCCAGCAGCATGCGGTTACCTTTTCCCGGTTCGGTCCAGCGCGACACCAGGCTGGCCAGGTCCGGCCGGTGACGCATGAACCCCAGCAGGCGCTCCCTCAATCCCGGCAAGCCCTCATGTTCGTGCTGCTCCAGCACCTGCACGGCGAACAGTGGCATCAAACCGACGATGGAACGCAGGCGCAGCGGTTCGTTGACGCCATCGGGGCGATGCATCACATCGTAGAAGAACCGGTCCTGCTCGTCCCACAGGCCTTCGGCTTCAGAGTCGACTTTATTGATCGCCCCGGCGATGTAGAGAAAGTGCTCGAAAAATTTCACCGCGATGTCGACATACACGCTGTTGCGCTTGGCCAGCTCCAGGGCGATGCGCATCAGATCCAGCGCATAGGCGGCGACCCAGGCCGTGCCGTCGGCCTGATCGAGCTGATAGCCGGGAGGCAACGCGGCCGAGCGGTCGAACAGTGCGATGTTATCCAGGCCGAGGAAGCCGCCCTGGAACAGGTTGCGGCCCTCGGCATCCTTGCGGTTGACCCACCAGGAAAAATTCAGCAGCAGTTTATGGAAAATCCGCTCGAGGAAATCCATGTCCCCTGCCCCGGTCAACTGTTTTTCCTGCTGATACACCCGCCAGCAGGCCCAGGCATGCACCGGCGGGTTGGCATCGTCGAAGCGCCATTCATAAGCCGGCAACTGGCCGTTGGGGTGCATGAAACGATCCTTGACCAGCAGTAAAAGCTGATGCTTGGCGAACCCCGGATCAATCAATGCGAAGGCCACCGCCTGAAAGCCCAGGTCCCATGAGGCGTACCACGGGTATTCCCAGGTGTCGGGCATGGACAGGATGTCGACATTCGACAGGTGCCGCCAATGGCTGTTGCGAAGATGCGCGCGCCCGGCCGGCGGCGCGGGTTGCGCCGGATCGCCGTCGAGCCATTGATTGACGTCGAAGTAATACAGCTGTTTGGACCACAGCAACCCGGCCAGTGCCTGACGTTGAACATTGCGCGCATCCGGGTCGTCGATGCGCTGTTGCAGTGCTGCGTAAAAGTCGTCGGCCTCGGCGCGTCGACGCTTGAACAACGCCTCTGCATTGACTTTGGTGGCGCCCAACGGCGCGAAACGCAGATAGACGCTGCGACGCTGACCACCCTCGAATGCCAGCACGAAATGCGCCGCCACCCGCGTTCCGGCATCACGGCGGATCGCATCGTTGTCGCCACCGACCAGGAAATCGTTGATGCCGTCCTTGAACGGGCCATCGGCCGCCACGCCATCGAGTTTCGGGAAGTTGCTCTGGTTCTCGCAGAACAGCCACTGGCAGTCCTCCTCGCCCCAGGCAGTGACCTGTCGATCCGCCACCTGCGGGTGCCAGGCCAGTATCTGCCCGGCCGAAAGCCTCAGGCCAGGTTTCTCGGCATCGGCCGACCAGCTCCAGGTGTTGCGCGCCCAGAGCTGTGGCAACACGTGCAGGCGCGCGGGTTGATCGGCGCGGTTGTGCACCGTGATGCGCATGAAGAGGTCATCGGGGGTGTGTTTGGCGTATTCCACCGTGACATCGAAATACCGGGCGTCCTCGAACACTCCGGTGTCGAGGATTTCGTATTCGCCATCGGCCAGACCACGGCGGGCGTTTTCGGCGATCATTTCGGCGTAGGGAAACTCCGCCTGAGGGTATTTGTAGAGCATGCGCATGTAGGCATGACTCGGCACGCCGTCGAGGTAGAAATACAACTCCTTGACGTCTTCGCCATGATTGCCCTCGGCGTTGTCCAGGCCGAACAGCCGCTCCTTGAGAATCGGGTCGCGCTCGTTCCACAGCCCCAGGCCCAGGCACCAGTGCTGGGCCTTGTCGGAAAATCCCGCCAACCCGTCCTCCCCCCAGCGATAGGCGCGGCTGCGGGCATGGTCGTGGGGAAAATAGCGCCAGGCATCGCCATCGGCACTGTAGTCCTCGCGCACCGTGCCCCACTGGCGCTCACTCAAATAGGGGCCCCATTCGCGCCAGGCATCGGCTTCGCTGCCCTGCAGGCGTTGGCCTTCGACAGTGCCATGGATGTTCGCAGCAGATTGGGCGGTCATGGTCAGTCCATCAAGCCAGAGACGGTTGCATTGTAGGCTGCGACAGGAGTGGTATCCGAGGGTGTCGTCTGCTCTTACAATGCCAGCACTCCCCGACCTGGCCCGCCCATGGACATCGACCTCGCCCGCACCTTCCTGGAAATCGTCCGCCACGGCAGCCTTGCCGCAGCGGCGGAAAAACTCCATGTCACCCAGACCGCGATCACCGCGCGGGTCCAGAAGCTCGAGAGCCAGTTGGGCAGCACCCTGTTCGTGCGCAATCGTGCCGGTGCCCGCCTGACGCCCAACGGCGAGGCCTTCGTGGTGTATGCCAATCAACTGGTGCAAACCTGGGAGGCGGCGCGGCGCGACTTGCCGCTGCCCGAGGGCTATCACGACGTCCTGCACATCGGCGGCGAAGTCAGCCTGTGCAATCCGTTGATGCTCGGTTGGGCCGCCGAACTGCGGGAAAAAATCCCCAGCCATGCCCTGCGCATGGAGATCCGCGACGGTGAAAACCTGCTGCGCCAACTGGAACTGGGGGTGCTGGACGCGGCCTTGGTCTATCAGCCCGAATACTGGCCGCGCCTGCAAGTCGAGCAGGTACTGGAGGAGAAACTGGTGCAGGTCCGCCTGCCCGGGCGTGCCGATCCTTACGTGTACATCGACTGGGGCCAGGACTTCCGTCGCCAGCACGACGCTGCGCTGCCGGAAAAGGCCAAGGCGCCGCTCAGCTTCAATCTCGGCCCGCTGGGTCTGCAATACATTCTGGAGAATGGCGGCAGCGGCTATTTCCGCACCCGCGTGGTGCAGAGTTATCTGGAAAGCGGCGTACTGGAACCCGTGCCCAGGGCGCCGGAATTCAGTTATCCGACCTACCTGGTCTACTCCCGCGATCGGGACTCGCCCGTCCTGCAACGCGCCTTCGACCTGTTGCGCCAGGTCATCCGCGACGATGACGACTGGTCGCAACGCTGGGACCCGCTGACCTGAGGCCGGTTTGCACCGGATCATGGCCGTTGTGCCCTCTAGGTTTGGCCGGCCTGTCTTGCGCCATCGACTAATCTGCTGGAGATAACAAAAACGACAGGTGATTGCAGTGAGGCAGACCACCGAAGCATTCCGCAGCCGCTACCGCGCCAACATTCATCCCCTCTACAACCCCTGGCTGCACGGCACCTTCGTGCTGCTGTTCGGCATGGCGGCCATCGCCGCCTTCTGGAGCAGTGTGCATCAGGTGCAACCGCTGCAGTGGCTGGCGGTCCCACTGACGTTGTTGTCATTCAATTTAGGCGTGTACATGGTGCATCGGCACCTGGGCCATCACAAAAAGGCCTTTGCGCGGATGTTCCATGCCCGGCACGCCGGCGATCATCACAGTTTTTTCGCACCAGGCAACATGGCCTTTGACAGTGCGCGCGACTGGCGGGTGATCCTGTTTCCGGCCTGGCTGATCGTGTTGCACACGCTGGTGATCAGCGTGCCGGTCTGGTGGCTGATCGCCCGGTTCGACGCCAATGTCGCCGGCCTGGTGGGTGGCTGTCTGGTCCTGGGTTACCTGGTCTATGAGGTGTTCCATGCCTGTGAGCACTTGCCGGCGCACAACCCGCTGACACGCCTGCCATGGATCCGCCAGATGCGGCACCTGCATGAATTGCATCACCGTCGCGAGATGATGCAGGAGCGCAATTTCAACATCGTTTTTCCGTTGATGGATTACCTGTTCGGCACCCTCTACTGGGAACCGGAGCAGCCTACCCCGTACCTGACGAGAACGCCCATGACCCGCCTGCAGCATCAGATCGAAATCCCTGGCGACCCTGTCGCCGTGCTTGCCTACGCCAGCACCGTGACCCGTTGGCCCGAATGGCACCCCTCCTCGCTCAAGATCAATGGGCAGAAGGGCCCGTTGCATGCCGGTGCGCGGTTCGACGAGGACATTCGCGCGGGCGGGCGCGACGGGCACCTGAACTGGATGGTCGACGAGTACCTGCCGGGGCGACGCTGGGTCGCCCAGGCCCAGGGCGATCATGGCCTGTCGCTGGTGCTGACTTACGAGTGTGACGCCCAAGGCGACGGCACGCGATTCGTGCGCACCCTCGAGTACCGTTTCAGTGGTCTGGGATTGCGCATTGCCAACTGGCTGTTACTGAAGCGCCGGATCGATCGCGAGTCGGCCGAATCGATGCTGGCCTTGCGTGAAATGGCGCAAAAATACCTGGCACAGTCAGGAGTCAATGTGTGAGGACAATGATCAGGTTTCGCCATGCCGCGTTGCTATTGATCGTGATCATCAGCACTTTCCTGCTGCTGATGCCGACCAAGGTGCGACCGGTGGCCTGGACGCCGCCACCCGCACCTTCTCTGACCGCGGGCGTGTATGCCGAAAACCAACGCCTCAAGGACGTGGAGCGAGTTGGTGCGGCAAACATCGACGGCCCCGAAGCCTTGCTGCTCGAAGGCGATGCGCTGATAACCGGCCTGCATGACGGCCGGGTGATCCGCACCAGCCTCGATGGCAAGGTCACCCAGGTCTTGGCCGACACCGGTGGCCGCCCGCTGGGCCTGGCCCGCCATCCCAACGGCTTGCTGGTGATCGCCGATGCCACCAAGGGTTTACTGTCGCTCGATGCTCAGGGCCGTCTGGTGGCATTGACCACCACCGCCAATGGCGTGCCTTTGGGTTTCACCGACGACGTGGCCATCGACAAGCCCGGGCACTTCGCCTATTTCAGCGATGCCACGAACCGCTTTGGCTACGGCAAGGATGGCGAGGCGATCATCGAGCATGGCGGCGACGGGCGCCTGTTGCGCTATGACTTCCAGACCGGAAAAACCTCGGTGCTGCTCGACAGACTGGAGTTTGCCAACGGGGTCGCCCTGGGGCCGGACGACGCCTTTGTGCTGGTCAACGAAACCGGCGCCTATCGCATCAGCCGTTACTGGCTGACCGGGCCCAAGGCCGGCACCCACGACCTGTTCATCGACAACCTGCCGGGACTGCCGGACAACCTGTCGTTCAACGGCCGCGAGCGTTTCTGGGTGGCGCTCTACGCACCGCGCAACGCGCTGCTCGATGCGACGGCGGAACATCCTTTCATCCGCAAGATGATCACCCGGGCCATGACCGTGCTGCCCAAGCCCGTGGAGAAACGCGCCTTCGCTCTGGGGCTGGACATGGACGGCAAGGTGATCGCCAATCTGCAGGACAGCAGCAGCGGCAACTATTCGCCGATCACCACCGTGCGCGAGTATGGGGACTGGCTGTATTTCGGCTCGTTGAAGGCCCGGAACATGGTGCGATTGCCGTTGAGCACTGCACTCCAATAAACCCCGACACACCCATGTGGGAGCGGGCTTGCTCGCGAAAGCGGTGTGTCAGCCAATGGATAGTCAGCAGGGATACCGCCATCGCGAGCAAGCTCGGCTCCTAAAGGTTTGGGGTGTCCTCGTCTTCCGGGGTGGGGTCGAGCCCTGGTTCTTCTTCGGGGTAGGTGGTGGTGTGTTCGGGGCTGTTGGGCTCGGGATGGGTGGGGATGGGGTCGTAGCCACCCTGCTCTTCAGAGGGAAATTTCGGATCGTTCATGTGGCACCTCGCAGGGAGCCCGATTGGCGGGCTCTGAACATTCGAGGTGCCGTTTACATCGCCGTTCCAACGATTCAATCACCAGTCGTCAGTACACCTGGCCCTGAGTCAGGACGACGACTGGAGTTGTCTGACGATCTTGTCCTTGACCTCCAGGCGTTTGGCCTTGAGCCTCGTCACCGCATCATCACTGGATTTGGCCTGCTCGGCCTTCACCACCTCCGCATCCGCCAGGGAATACTTGTTGATCAGTGAATCCAGTAACGGATCCTTGGTGCGTTTGTGCTGGATCTCTTCCTTCGTGCAACTCAGATCCTTGTAAAGGTCATGGGGCACCGGCATGGAACACCTCCGTTTGTTGATCGGCGGCAAACGCGATTGATTGCGCTCGCCAGCTATCAGAATGGCCTCGGTTGGCCGGTTCTGTCGACCATCTGTCCGACCGGCGGCGACCGTTCGTCGCCGTATCGCAAACGCAATAAAACCTTTGTCCGCGCGACCGCCTCCACAGAGTAACCATCACTCGATCCCCTGCGTGGAGAAATACCAATGGACGGATTCAACCTGCGCCACCTCGCCCTCGCCGTTGCCCTGAGTTCCAGCATGGGCACAGCCTTTGCCGCCACCTCCAACGACTTTGTCGACAAGGCCGCCGCCGGTGGCATATCCGAGATCGAAACCAGTCGCCTGGCCCTGGAAAAAAGCCAGTCGGCGGACGTCAAAGCCTTCGCCAACATGATGATCACCGATCACGGCAAGGCCAATGACGAGCTGGCGGCTATCGCGAAAAAGAATGACATCGAGGTGCCGGACAGCACCACGCTGGTCAAGCAGGCCAAGGAAAAAATCCTCGACATGCGTGACGAGTCCTTCGATGCGGCCTATGCCAACAACCAGGTCAAGGCCCACGAAGACACCATCGAATTGTTCAAGAAACAAGCCGATACGGTCACCGACGACAAAACCAAAGGCGGCGTGGAACTCAAAGGCTTTGCGCAGAAAATGCTGCCAGGGCTGGAAAAGCACCTGGAAATGGCGAAGAAGCTGCAGGCGGCCCATCCCAGCAAATAACCCGTTCGCTCAAAAAAAACCGCATCCAGTATGCGGTTTTTTATTTTGCGCCAGGCGCTCGGCCAATCCGGGTTGAAACGGATGTCGGCTCCTTGATTAACAACGAAAAACCGCAATCCGGGTCCGCGCCGTCTACAGTCCATAGGCAGCGGATAAATATTTGGGAATTATTAACAACTATTTCATCCGCCAAATGTCACTGACTTGCGCTGATCGATGTTTGGGGAATCGGCGCCTACATTCAAGGAGTCCAGTCTCATGGCGGCACTGCAACCCGGCACACTCGATGCGATGAAAAACAACCACACGCAACTGCTTGCCGAATGGACAAATGGCCTCCAGGCCAGCGGAGCCACACGCAACCTCAAGGAACAGGACCTGCAACAACAGACCTCGGAATTCCTGCACCTGGTCATCAGCGGGTTGCAAAACGGTAACGACAAGAACATCGCCGCCCCAGGCTGGGACGATACCCGCCTGTTCCTCGAAAAGCTGTCCCATAGCCGAGCCCTGCTGGGCCATGATTCGCAACAGACCGCCAACTTCATCTTCGCCTTGAAAGGCCCGTTGTTCGCCCTCTTGCAAAAGCAATACGAAGGCAACCCTGCACTGCTGGCGCAACAGCTGTGGGAAGTGTCCGAGCTGTTCGATGCCCTGGGCATGCAAACCATCCGTACCTTCCAGAAATCCCGCGAGTCGGTGATCAAGCGGCAGCAGGAGGAGCTGCTGGAACTGTCGACCCCGGTGGTCAAGCTGTGGGACGGCGTGCTGGCCCTGCCGATGATCGGCACCCTCGATTCGCAGCGCACCCAGGTGGTGATGGAATCGCTGTTGCAGCGCATCGTCGACACCGGCTCCGAAATCGCCATCATCGACATCACCGGTGTGCCCACCGTCGACACCCTGGTGGCCCAGCACTTGCTCAAGACCGTTACCGCCATTCGCCTGATGGGTGCCGATTGCATCATCAGCGGCGTGCGTCCGCAGATCGCCCAGACCATCGTGCACCTGGGCCTGGACCTGCAAGGCGTGGTGACCAAGGCTAACCTGGCCGACGCCCTGAAACTGGCCCTGACCCGGCTGGGATTGACCATCAGCAAGGCGGATTGAGCCCATGGAGCGCATTCCGATTTTGCAAATGGGCCCCTTCCTGCTGGTGACCATCCAGGTCGACATGCATGACCAGTTGGCCCTGACCCTGCAGGATGATTTGTCCGAGCGCATCAGCAAGACTTCCGCCCGTGGCGTGCTGATCGACATTTCCGCGCTGGACATGGTGGACTCGTTCATTGGCCGCATGATCGACACCATTTCCAGTCTGTCGAAAATCATGGACGCCCAGACCGTGCTGGTGGGCATGCAACCGGCCGTGGCTATCACTCTGGTGGAACTGGGCCTGACGTTGCCCGGTGTCAGCACGGCGCTGAACGTCGACCGCGGCATGAAGCTGCTGCAGCAACGGGTGCTCGAGCAATGACCGTGCGCAGCAGCGGCACTCATCCGATCAATATCGAACAGGACGTGGTCCTGGCGCGGCAATTGGCGCGCAAGCTGGCCACCGAATGCGGCATGCGCCTGATCGACCTGACCAAAATGGTGACCGCCGTCAGTGAACTGGCGCGTAACACCATGGTGTACGGCGGTGGCGGCGACATGGACTGGCAAATCATCGATGAAGGTGCACGCACCGGCCTGCGCCTGCTGTTCAGGGATGAAGGCCCGGGCATCCCCGACATCAAGCTGGCCATGACCGACGGCTGGACTTCCGGTTCCGGCCTGGGCCTGGGCCTGACCGGGGCGAAACGGCTGGTGGATGACTTCGAGCTCGACACCGCGCCCGGCCAAGGCACTCGCATAACGATTACCCGATGGACATGAATATCAGTGGGTCGATGACCCAGGTCCTGGCCATTGAAGACAGCAGTCAGATAGGCCACGCGCGGCGCACCGCGCAGCAATTGGCGGAAAAAAACGGGTTCGACGCCACCGACGCAGGGCGCGTGGCGCTGGTGGCGACCGAGCTGGCCAGCAACATTCTCAAGCATGCCGGCCGTGGCGAGATGCACCTGCGGGTGTTGCCCCGGGCCGCCGGCGCCGGCATTGAAATGCTGGCGATCGATCGCGCCAACGGCTTCGACTTGCAGGCTTGCCTGACCGATGGCTTTTCCACCGGCGGCACTCAAGGGATCGGGCTCGGGGCGGTATCGCGCCAGACCGAGGTGTTCGACGTCTACGCCGACTCCCGGGGCGCAGTGCTGCTCACCCGTCTGTATCCACGCCTGGACAAGGCACCGGACCTGCGCGTGGGCATCAGCCAGCATTCGTTGCACCACGACCCGGCGTGCGGCGATGTCTGGCACCTGGCAATCGACGGGCCACGCATCAGTGCCCTTGTGATCGATGGCCTGGGCCATGGCGAAGATGCCGAACGGGCCGCCCGTGCTGGCGAAAGCACCTTCGCCGTGACGCCTTTCGCCTCTGCGGTGGTGGCACTGGAGGACATGCATCGGGCCATGATCGGCACCCGTGGTGGTGCGCTGGCCATCGCCCAGGTCGATTGCGCCGCCGACACCCTCACATTCGTCGGGATCGGCAACATCGGTGCCTGCCTGGTCACGGCGGACACCTCCCGTGGCCTGGCGTCCCACCCCGGGATCGTCGGCGTCCAGTACCGAAAGGCGCAACCCTTTGACTATGCTCAGATCAGTGGACAGCTGTTGATCATGTACAGCGACGGTCTGCAGTCACGCTGGCGACTGCAGGATTACCCCGGCCTGGTGCATCGCCATCCCGCTGTGATCGCTGCCATTTTGCACCGTGATTTCTGTCGTGGACGGGACGATGTCACGGTGCTGGTCATTGCCCTGGAGCCCGCCCATGTCTGAATTACCCCTCAACGCGACTGACGAACAAGCGGTGCTGATCGCAAGGTTGCAAGGCGAAGCCGATGCTCTGCGCGCCGAGCTGGATGAAACCAACCAGGGCGTACTGGCGCTGTATGCCGAACTCGATACCCAGGCCGAACAGCTGCGTCAGGCGTCGGACCTCAAAAGCCGTTTCCTGTCGTACATGAGCCATGAGTTTCGCACGCCCCTGGGCTCGATCCTGAGCATCGCCAGCCTGCTGACCGACGAACTGGACGGGCCCTTGAGCCCCGAACAGCACAGGCAGGTCGCCTTCGTCAGCAACTCGGCGCGGGAACTGAGCGACATGGTCGATGACCTGCTGGACCTGGCGAAAATCGAGGCCGGGCGCATCAGCATTTCCCCGGCCTGGTTCGACATGTTCGATCTGTTCGCCGCCCTGCGCGGCATGTTTCGCCCGATTGTCGATGCCAGCGCCGTGGACCTGATCTTCGAAGAACCCATGGGGCTGCCACGGCTGTACACCGACGACAAGAAGCTGGCGCAGATCCTGCGCAACTTCATTTCCAACTCGCTGAAGTTCACCACCCGCGGCGAAGTGCGGGTTTCGGCGCGCCTGGAAGACGACGACAAGGTGCGTTTTGCCGTGACCGACACCGGAATAGGTATCGCTCCCGAGCTACATGGCGCATTGTTCGAGGACTTTTCCCAGGTCGACTCACCGCTGCAAAAACGCCTGCGCGGCACCGGGCTTGGCTTGTCGCTGTGCAAACGTTTCGCGCACCTGTTGGGTGGCGATGTCGGGGTGCAGAGCACACCGGGTGCCGGGTCGACCTTTTACGTGATCATCCCGCTGGCCATTGCCGTGGAGCCTGCCGATGAAACGTGATCTGCGCTTGCTGATCGTCGACGACAACGTCGCTACGCGCTACGCGCTGCGCCGGCGCCTGGAGAGTCACGGCTATGAAGTGCTCGAAGCGGGCACGGGCAGCGAGGGCCTGGAGCTGATCGACAGCGTCGCGCTCGATGCGCTGGTGCTCGACGTCAACCTGCCGGACATGAGCGGCTTCGACATCGTGCGCAAACTGCGGGCCGATCCGGCCACCGCGCTGCTGCCGGTGGTTCATGTGTCGGCGGCGTCGATCCAGACCGGCGACATCATCACCGGCCTGGACGCCGGGGCCGATGCCTATCTGATCCATCCGATCGACCCGGACGTCCTGCTGGCCACGCTGCGCACCCTGCTGCGGGTGCGGGAAACGGAAAACGCGTTGCGCGAAAGCGAGGCGCGTTTCCGGGAGATTTTCGTCAACGTGTCGGCGCCCATCGCCGTGCTCGATGCCGACCTGAACGTTCATGAATGCAACCACGCCTTCGCCCAGTTGATTCAAGACAACCGTGCCACGGATACCTTGCGCGAATGTTTTGCCGACGATCAACGGTCCGTCATCGAAGAACTGCGCCTGCGCCTGGCCTACGGCGAGCGCTGGAAAGGCACCCTGAGCATGCGGGTATTGGGGGAAATCCGCGAAACCGAGTGGCAGATCTCGCCCTACCGCACCCCGGAACTGAGCCTGGTGTTTGTCGAGGACGTCACTGAACACCGCCACCGCGAACGCTCGCACCTGGCACGGCTGGACGATGCCACCACGCAATTGGCCAAGGAAGTCGCCGAACGGGCGCGCACCGAAGCCCAGTTGCTGCAGGTGCAGAAAATGGATGCGCTGGGCAAGCTCACCGGTGGCATCGCCCACGACTTCAATAACCTGCTGACCGGCATCATCACCAGCCTGGAGCTGATCCAGAAGCGGGTCGCCGATGGCCGCACCGACAAGGTTCAGTTCTACGCCGAGGCGGCCCTGAACTCGGCCATGAGCGCCGCCGGGCTGACCCACCGCCTGCTGGCCTTTGCCCGGCAACAGCCGCTCGATACCCGGCCGGTGGACATCAACGAGCACGTACGCTCGCTGGAAGAACTGCTGGTGCGCACCATCGGCGAACGCATCGCCCTCAAGCTTGAGCTGACGAGCAAGTCTGCCATCGCCCTGGTCGACCCGATCCAGCTGGAAAGCGCCGTGCTCAACCTGGTGATCAACGCCCGCGATGCGCTGCCCCAAGGGGGCAATATCTGGGTCAACACCTATGCCGCCTACTCCCATGGCGACCCGAACCTGGCCGATGGTGCCTATGTGGCGCTGTCGGTGCGCGATGACGGCACCGGGATCGAACACAGCGTGATCGACAAAGTGTTCGATCCGTTCTTCACCACCAAACCCCTGGGCCAGGGCACCGGGCTGGGTTTATCGACCATCTACGGTTTCGCCCGTCAGTCGGGCGGTGATGCGCACATCCGCAGCGTGGCCCGGCGCGGCACCGAAGTGACCATCATGCTGCCGGCCAGCTCCGACCCTACGATCAGCGAAGTCGCGCCCGTCACTGTCGATCCGCAAGGTGCCGGCGAGCATGTGCTGATCGTCGAGGACACGCCATCGGTACGGATGTTCGTGGCTGAGGTGCTGGTGGACGCCGGTTACCGTTGCACCCAGGTCGGCGACATTGAAACCGCGCTGGAACGGCTGCAGAACGACGAATCCATCGACCTGCTGCTGACCGATGTCGGCCTGCCGCGCATGAGCGGCCGCGAACTGGCCGACATCGCCCGGGGCTGGCGCGACCAACTGCCGATCCTGTTCATGACCGGCTACGCCGAAACCGCGATCAACCGCCAGGTGTTCCTTGGCGAAGGCATGGAAATGCTGATCAAACCGTTCCAGATCAATGAACTGCTGGACAAGGTACGGCGCACGTTGGACGGCGCCTGACAGACCGCCTTCGCGAGCAAGCCCGCTCCCACACTGGATCTCCAGTGAACGCCAATTCTGCATCCCCCTCCAATCAACTGTGGGAGCGGGCTTGCTCGCGAAGAGGCCGGCACCTTCAACATCGCCGGCGACTGCCCCCCCCCGCCATCGCGAGCAGGCTCGGTCTCACAGTAATTCTCGGCCGGGCACAAATTCTG
>NZ_LYVP01000010.1 GCF_001984065.1 Pseudomonas sp. KK4 | reverse complement strand
GCTCCCACAGGATTCGCGCAGGCGCTTGAGGAAGCGAGTAGCGCGTCGAATCACGCCTGTCGTCCCGCCGCTGCATCAGCCTGTCGCTTTGCCGATTGGCAGCCATACTTTTGCATCAATGGTCCGTAATTGCCGGGGGGGTGTCCGATGCTGTCCTTGTTCGCTGAGCGACCGTTGATCTGCGCCCTGGTCCTGTTCCTTATCGATGCGGTGCTGTGGCGTACGATCGGTACCCGCAAGCATCACCTGAGGGTGCTGGTGCGGCTGGTGATTTTTTCGCTGTACAGCGTGCTGCTGTTCAATGAAGGCCTGAGCCCGCTGGAGCCGGCGCCCTGGGGCGAAGACGTACCGCTGCACATGGCGGCCACGGCGTTGCAGATCGGCTGGTGGCTGTTCGCGGCGCGAACCCTGACGGTGTTGATCGGCACGGTCATGATGCAACGGGTCGGTCATACCGGGCGCTTGCTCCAGGACTTGCTGGGGGCGCTGATTTTCCTGATCGCGGTGATTGCCGCCCTGGCTTACGTGCTCAATCTGCCGGTCAAGGGCGTGCTGGCGACGTCCGGGGCCCTGGCGATCATTGTCGGTCTGGCCCTGCAAAGCACCCTCAGCGATGTGTTTTCCGGGATCGTCCTCAATACCACCAAGCCCTATCAGATCGATGACTGGATCGCCATTGACGGCACCGAAGGCCGGGTCACCGAGATTGACTGGCGTGCCACCTTCCTGCAGACCTCCCAGGGCAGCATGATCGTGATTCCCAACTCGATGGCGGCCAAGGCCAAGATCACCAATTTCAGCCGGCCCAGCGACATGTTCGGGGTGTCGATCAGTTTGCTGATCAGCCCCCATGTACGTCCCAACAGGGTGTTCGAGGCCCTGGAACGGGCCGCGCAGGGCTGCCGCATCCTGCTGACCAAGCCAGCCCCCAAAGTGACGATCAAAAGTACCAGCAGCACTGGGGTGGAATACGAAGTCACCGTGTTTGTAGTGTCGATGGATCAGAAGCGTTCGGTGCGAAACCAGATGTACGACCTGGCCTATCGACATTTGCTGGCCGCCGGGATCAGTTGGCTGTCGACGATTGAAGAGGAAGGGGCGCCGGCTCAGTCACGGGCCCGGGCGCTGCTGGACAACACGAGTATTTTCGCCACCAACCTGAGCGAGGAAGACAAGGACCACGTCAGCCTGAACATGAAATTGCAGTCCTTTCCTCCCGGCGAGATGATTCTGGCCGGAGGGCAGGTCAGCACCAGTTTGTACATCATCGAGTCAGGCGTGGTGACGGTGTCCTTGTTCCGCGCAGGCACCAAGTTCGAAGCCGGGCGCATGGGGCCGGGCGAGGTGATCGGCGAAGGCGGGATCGTCTCGGGTACGGCGCTGCCGGCGGAATTCTCGGCGTTTACCTTCTGCAACCTGTACCGAATCGACAGGGAGTACCTGAGCCCCTGTGTCGAGGCTCGACACGAAATGTGCCAGGCGATGAAGGCGCTGCTGGATTTCCGCTTGCAGATCGCCCACACGATGACCCAGGAAGAACCGAAGGTCATCGAGAAAAGGGGCTTGCTGCAATGGTTGCGTAGCCGAGTTTGATAGACCGATGCCGCTCTACTGCAGGAGCGAGCTTGCTCGCGATGAACCTGAGAGCGACGCGGGGTCTCAGGTAGCCAGCGTTATCGTTAACGGCAATCGCGAGTGAACCTCGCTCCTACAATTAATCTCATGCGATCGATTTTCTTAATCTCAGGTATTAGTTTCGCCAACTGTCACTGACGGGCTCCTGACGGGATACTTGGTTTCAAGAGAGCAAACACACCAACCCACTTGCTCACTTAACTTACCTGACTTTGGAGATCCATCATGAAATACGCACTCTTCGCAGCCCTCTCGTTAGCCAGCGCGTTTGCCGCCGCTCAAGACTCCGCCCAATATGACCGGCACGACGGCCTGGATGTCGCCAAGGTGATCAGCATCAAGTCGGCTCAAGACCCGGAAAAAGTCAGCGGCCTGATCGACTCGAAAATGGTTTATCTCGACAGCGCTGGCGTGACCCACACGCTTAACTACACCATCCAGGGTTATGGTCAGCAAAATGGTTGATTGTCAGGACCCGCAATAAAAACGCCGCATTTGATGCGGCGTTTTCATGTGTGCATGAAAAGGGTCAGACGATGCCGACAAACGACAGAATAAACAGCACGATCACCACTGCGCCGACGAGATAGATAATGTTGTTCATGACATTCACCTCTGTTTTGGAAAACGGTCGACGCGTTGGCGCCTTATACAGCTGACACCTGTGTTCGAGGTAACGTTCCACACCCCCTTTGGCAGGGGCCAAACGCGGAACCACTCCAAACAACGCAAATAAAACCATTGAAAAAAAACGCCATAAGCTTTAAACGAGAAGCTCACCGGCAAATCGCCAGTAATCCGTCGTTGAGAATCGCCAGTTAATGGCTCATGGAGCACTGATGAGTTTTCGTCCATTGACCGACGCCCCGCGGCAATCGAACGACTGCGACCTGGTCGCCTCTGAACTGATAGGGAATTCGGATACCGCCGCTGTGGCCTACGCTGGCAATCACGACACCATCGAACAACTGCTGGACTCAGGTCGACACTGGGGCCATAGCACCGCGTGGGTGGTTTATCGCGCCGGTGAGCAGCTGTACCTGGTCGGGCAGGGCGATCCGCGGATGCAATGGCCGTCGAGCATTGCCCATGACCAATTCGACGCCTTTTGCCAGGCCCGGGGGCTGCACCGCTGGCCCACCGGTCGTGGCGAGAGCGTCCTGGGCTGGTTGCTGGCACCTGCCAAAGAGGCCGGCGAACCGGCACTCGCCGATTTCGCCCAGCGCCTGGGCATCGAAGTTCAGGCCAATACCCTGGCCCGGGCACAGATCACTCAGCGGGTGTTGTATGAAATCACCTACCTGGCCAGTTCGACCCGGGACCGCGCGGTGTTTCTTGTTGGCGTTCACCGGTTGTTGGCCAGCCTGATCGATGCCGAAAACTTCTACCTGGCGCTGTATGACCCCCACAGCGGGAAAATCGACTACCCGTATTACGTCGACATCATCGACGTCGATGCCCTGGAGTCGGAAAACTACGAATACCTTGACCCGAAACGGCTGTCGTTGACCGGCCAGGTGCTGACGTCCGGCCAGCCGTTGCTAATTGACTCCGCCGGCATCCTCGCCGCCCAGGCAGAAGGGCGCTTCTATTGCGTGGGCGATCGTCCCGAGTTCTGGATGGGCGCGCCCTTGAAAAACGCCTCGGACGAGGTGTTCGGCATGCTGGCCATGCAGGTCTACGAGGTTTCCCGCACCTACAGCGCCGAGGATCGCGCGCTGTTCCTGGTGGTGGCCCGTCACGTGGCCATGGCGCTGGACCGCATTCTGCACCGCGAGGACCTGGAACAGACAGTGATGCGCCGCACCCTGGAACTCTCGGCGCTCAACGACGCCCTGCGCCAGGAAGTCTCGGAACGCGAACGTGCCGAACATTTGCAGAGCGCGCTGTTTCAGATCGCCGAACTGTCGAGCCGACCGGGTGATATGGCCGAACTGTTTCAAACCCTGCACGGCATCGTCGGTGATCTGCTGTTCGCCCGTAACTTCTATATCGCCATGTTCGACGATACCAACGGTGAAGTGACCTTTCCCTATTACGTCGATGAACGACAGCGCAACCGCCCGGTGGCCCGGCGCGGGCGTCGTGGCTTGACCGAATACGTGATTCGCCAGCGTCGGCCCTGCCTGATCGACACCCACGAAGCCGATCGCCTGTCGGACCAGGGTGAAATCGAAATCGACGAATCGGTGCGCTCCTATTCATGGCTGGGCATTCCGTTGTTCGACGGCGACGTGGTTCGCGGCGTGCTTGCGGTTCAAAGCTACACCTCGCTGGTGGGCTACACCTTGCGAGATCAGGAACTGCTGACCTTCGTGTCGCGGCATATCGACACCGCGTTGTCGCGTCGCAGCGCCGCCGAAGCGATCCACGCCGCCAACCTCAAGCTCGAAGCGCGGGTGCAGGACCGTACTCGCGAGCTCGACCACGCCAACGCCAAACTGCAGCACGAAAACTCCCACGATGCGCTGACCGGGCTGCCCAATCGCACTTACCTGCAACAGCGGCTCAATACGGCCTGGTCGCGTTTCGACAACGATGACGGGCAACTGGCGGTGATGTTCATCGACCTTGACCGGTTCAAGATGGTCAACGACAGCTTCGGCCATCATTTCGGCGACCTGCTGTTGATGCACGCTGCCCACCGGTTGCGCAGCTGCCTGCGGGAAACCGACATGCTCGCGCGTTTGGGGGGCGATGAGTTTTCCGTACTGGCCCCCGAGGCAACCCTGGAGGCACTGGTCGAGATTGCCGAGCGGATCCTGGCGGCGTTCGACCTGCCGTTCTTCATCAATGGCCATGAAGTGTTTTCGTCCTGCAGCATCGGCATCGTCAGCGCCGACAGTCAGTTCCACCAGGAGCCGGCTGACCTGCTGCGAGATGCCGACGCGGCGATGTACCGGGTCAAGAGTGCCGGGCGTGACAGCTACGCGGTGTTCAACCAGGAAGTGCGCCGGGAAGTCTCCGATCAGGTCGAGCGGGAAGGGGCCTTGCGCAATGCGCTCAAACGCACCGACGAACTGCTGCCGTATTTCCAGCCGATCGTCAGTGTCGAGACCGGCGAATTGCTGGCCCTCGAAGCGCTGATCCGCTGGCACCAACCGGGCGGGCGGGTGATAGCGCCGGGTGAGTTTCTGCCGGACGTCGAGGGCTTGCGCCTGATCGGGCGACTGGACCTGTACATGCTCACCAGCATCGCCATGATCCTTGCCCGGCCCGAGCACGCCAACTGGCCCCCGGTGCACGTCAACTGTTCCAGCTACAGCATGGCCCGGCCGGATTTCGCCAGTGACGTGCTCGCCCTGTTGGACCGGCACGGGGTTGAACCGTCGCGGATCTGCCTGGAATTGACCGAAGGGGCGCTGGTGGCAGAACCGGCCATCGCCCGGCGGACCATGCAGCAATTGGCCGACAACGGTATGTCGGTGGTGCTCGATGACTTCGGCGCCGGGTTCTCGTCCTTGAGCTATGTGCACCAATACCGCTTCAGCGGTTTGAAGATCGACAAGTCGTTCATTCTCGAACTCACCAGCAGCCCCCGCAGCCGCGCCATCGTCCGGGCCATCGTGCGCATGGCCGAATCCCTGGACCTGAGTGTGGTGGCCGAAGGCGTCGAGGATCAGGCCACACTGGACCTGCTGCGGGAAATGGGTGCGGGACAGGCCCAGGGTTATTACTTTGCCAAGCCGATGGGGTTGGCGGCGTTGTTGGCCAGTTCGCTGATCGGGCCGTAGTCGCCATCCCCCCCCTGAACGGCCCCCAGCATCACTGTCGACTGACACGACGCCTTCGCGAGCAAGCCTGCTTCCACAGGTCCTTCATCGTTCGCGGACGCTGCACCCAAACCACCCACCTTTCATCCATCAGCTCAGAGATACTTTGAACACCCCCGCGCAAACCCGGTCATTGCCCACGCACTCTTTGATCAGGAACCCCAGGTTTTGCCCAGAATTCTGACGTCCCACATCAGCGACACCGAGCTCACCGAGCACAATGCCAAGATGTTTGGCTCGCCCAAGGAGCGCCTGGACTTTTATCGACGCGAGATTCAGTACGAGACCAGCATTCTGTCCAATCGCACCGATGCCTATCTGGCCGCGCAGTCTTTCCTGGTGATCGCGTTCGCTTCGTGCATGGCCAATCTCAATCCGGAGTGGGGCAAGCTGTTTACGCTCGTTGTGCCGCCGTTCCTGGCGCTGCTGGGAATGCTGAGTTCGCTCAATGCCTGGCCGGGCATTCGCGCGGCGTACGACATCATCGATCACTGGTATTTCAAACAGAGCGAGCTGTTGCGCAGCGAACCTCTGATGGGCCTGGCCTACGACGAATCGCCGTTGTTCTGCGAGCGTGAGTCCACCCACAAAGGCTATCGAAAGGCGCTGCTGTTCTCGGTGCGCACGCCATGGATCTTCGCCACGTTCTGGATCGTGCTCGGCGCCTGGGCCATTTTCATTCAGGTCACCAACCCCGGGGCCTGATCAGCTGCCACTGACTTTCCAGTGTTTGACATCCTCGGGGAACACCATCTGCTGTATCTCGTGGGCAATGCCGTAGGCCAGGGATTCATTGGCGGCGATCACTTTTTCCTCGGCGGACAGGCAGTGGAAAATATCCAGTTTGGTCGCCGCATCGGCGGTTTCCAGGGAGAAGATCTGTACATAACGCGCCAAGTCATTGTCCAGGCTCGACAGGTATTCGCGCAGGCGTTGGTGGTCGACGGATTTCTGGCTGAAATACCAGTTCATCGGGTGGATCAAAAAGCGCGAATGGGGCGATGTGATGCGCTTTCCTGCCGCCAGGAACATGATGATGCCCATCGATTCGATGTTGCCGGCGTTGATCGCGCACAGCGGGACCGGCAAGGACTTGAGGAAGGTATACAGGGTAAAGCCGAAGTTGGTACTGCCACCGCTGGTGGACAGGTTGAGCAGCAGCGAGGTGGCGCCCTGGTCGACGGCTTCCAGGCAGCAATCCCTGAAGCGTTCGGTGGTCGCCTGATCGATCTGACAGTGAAAATGCACGATGTGTTGGGTCATCGACTGTCCTTCCGCGTTCGATACCTAAAGGGCTGAGCTCAGGCTATACAGTCTAGTGAAAGCTGGCCGTACGCGAGCAAAAAAGGCGCCTGCCAGGCCTCTGTGCAGACCCCGACCGCCAGTCGAAATCCCCTGTATTCAATGGAACCAACCGACCCGATCCGCTCGTCGCAAGCCGGCTGCTTTGGTTCAAACTTTCCATTTTTGGCGTCCTCCGAATTAAACGAGCCAATGCTCGTGACGATTCAAGAGGTGAACTGAAATGGCTAATACAGGTAAGAACAATCCCGGCAATTTCGATAATGACCGGGACAAGGCTTCCGAAGCCAGCAAGAAAGGCGGACAAGCCTCGGGTGGCAATTTTGCCAACGACCCACAACGTGCCTCTGAAGCCGGCCAGAAAGGTGGCCAGGCGTCCGGCGGGCAGAAATCCCGGGATGCCGACCGTATGGCCGGCGGCGGGCAGGGTAATCGCGGCGGCGAATTTGCCGACGATGACAGCACCATGACCCAACCTGGCCAGAAAGGCGGGCAGGCATCCGGTGGACGTCAGTCTGCCGACGCTGACCAATGGGACAGCGACAAGCAGGGCATGGGCCGCACGGGCAGTGGCAACTTTGCCGATGACCGCGACAAAGCCTCGCAAGCGGGGCGCAAGGGAGGTGAACACAGCGGCGGCGGAGGGCGCAAATCCTGATGATGTGCAAGCCTGATGACCAAGCCCCGAATCCTTCGGGGCTTGGTTTATGTGCAGGTCAAGGAGGGTGTTGACTCAGGCATCTGTACGCAGCAGCGAATGCACCCTGCCGCTGAGCTCATCCAGGCTGAAGGGCTTGGTCAGTATCCGGGTTGTGGCATCGACTGTTACCAGGCTGGTACCACCGGCAAACCCGGTGATGAACAGCACCTTGAGTGTCGGGAATCGTTGCTTGAGTTCAGCGGCCAGGCTGATGCCGTTGGTCATGCCGGGAAGGCCGATGTCGGTCAGCAACAAATCCAGGTGTTCCAGCTTCTGCGCCTGTTTGATCGCCGACACGGCGTCCACCGCTTCCACCACCCGATAGCCGGTTTCGGTCAACAGCTCCGAAGCCATCTGGCGTACCGCCGCTTCATCATCCACCAGCAGAATGATTTCGTTGTGCCCGGTGGCGTGCGCAGCCGCCGCCGCGTCCGCGGGTGCCCGGACCTCACCGGGTTGCGAATGATCGACGGGAAAATACAAGGTCACGGTGGTGCCGATGCCCAGGGTGCTATGCACCCGCACCTGCCCGCCGGATTGCTGGGTAAAGCCGTAGATCATCGACAGGCCCAGACCGGTGCCCTCGCCGATTTTCTTGGTGGTGAAGAACGGGTCGAATATCCGCGACAGAATGTCCGGGCTGATGCCGGTGCCGGTATCGGTGACCGAGATGCTCACGTACTGCCCCGTTGGCAACATTTTCTCGGACGAGGCCGCCTGATCGATCTCGCGGCGATCCACCATCAGGCTGAGCCTGCCGCCATTGGGCATCGCATCCCGGGCGTTGATGGCAAGGTTCAGCAGGGCGTTTTCCAGTTGATTGAGATCGCACTTGATCCGGTCGTTCGCCTTGAATGAACACTCCACGGCGATGCTCGGCCCCACGGAGCGGCGGATCATGTCTTCAAGCCCGGCCACCACTTTGCGCGGCTCGAGCAGTTCGGGTTCCAGCGATTGCTGCCGGGAAAACGTCAGCAGGCGCTGGGTCAATGCGGCCGCGCGAGAGGCCGAGGTCATGGCGATGGCGTTGTAGCGCGCCAGTTCCTCGTAGCGCCCGGCATCGATGCGCCTTTGCATCAACTCCAGATTGCCGAGAATGCCGGCCAGCAGGTTGTTGAAGTCATGGGCGATGCCCCCGGTCAACTGACCGACCGCTTCCATCTTCTGACTTTGGCGTAATTTGAACTCCGCCGTCGCCCGCTCTTGCTGTTCGCTTTCAAGCTGCCGGGTACGCTCGACGATGCGATCCTCCAGCAGATCATTCCAGTCACGCAACGCGCTCTCGAGTTGCACGCGATCGTCGATGTCCTCAAGGGTGCCGTACCATTGCTCGCAGTGCCCGTCGACGTCGAGGCTGCACAGCGCACGGATGCGGAACCAGTGGTGCTGACCGGAGCGAGTGCCCAGACGGATCTGCGAGTCGAAAGGCTGCAGCGTGGCCAGGGAGCGCTCCCAGAGCAAACTCAACGTTTCCTGATCTTCAGGATGAACCGCCTGGGCCCATTCGCGTCCCAACGTCTGTTCGGGCGACAGGCCGGTGTAGTCATACCAGCGCTGATCGATGGACAGCAGTTCACCCTTGACGTCGGCGGTCCAGGGCCACAACAGATTCAGCTCGGCGGCTATGCGGTAGTGGCGCTCGCTGTCGCGCAGTCTGTTTTCCGTCAGGCGCATCGCTTGCAGGGTGTTGGCGCGGGTCAGAACAGCGCCCAACAGGTTGCTGTAGACGCGAAGAAAGTCGATGTCGTTTTCGGTGAACTGGCGCGGAACCCGGCTATCGACCTCGAAAATCCCGAACGGACGTTCGCCTTCTGCACCAAGGACCAGGACGTTGACGAAGGCTTTGACGCCGTTTTCGATCTGGAAATCGTGGTAGCGAAAGCGTGTTTCCGAAGCGATGTCCACGGAAATGACCGGGCCGTTAGTGTCCAGGGAGTGCCACTCCGGGGTGCCTTGGCGGGCCTGGACCTGCACCTTGCCGACCACGCCCGGTGCCCAGCCCACGCCATTTCTGACCACAAAGGTGATGTCGTCTTCGAGCAGCAACATGAACTTGGCCATGTGAGTCTGCAGGGCGTCGCCCACCAGGCGACACGCCTCGTCAAGGATGTACTCGATGTCATCTGACGCCAGTGCCAGCTCGCCAAACTCGGCAAGCACCTTACGCTGGCGAAACAGCGTTTCCTCGATTGCCATGTGATCACCTGTGGACGTTTCAGCATCCGAGTTTGCCGATACTGCGCAGGTTCAACCGGAATGACCGAATGCAGGCACCGATTTGATTGTTCAGGTGACCAGGCACATGTCGCGAACGGGTTGCGTGCTAAAGCTTGCCAAACGTGATCGGGTATTCGACCACGATATAGAGCCTGTCGATGTCACTGCCGCCTTGCGCGGCATTGGCCCGATGGGTCACCTGTGACACTTGCACCGACAAGTTTCTGGCCGGTCCTGACTGCACGACATAGCGCAGATCGATGTCGCGCTCCCAATGCCGCCCGCCATCGCCTTGTTGGGGCACGTACTCGCCGACCGAGGGATCGAAAGGGTTGTAGCCACCGCCCTGCGGGGCGTGGGTGCCATTGATACCCCGCCCGGTGACGTAGCGGGTCATGAACTTCAACCCCGGAACGCCGAAGGCGGCCAGGTCAAGGTCATAGCGCGCCTGCCAGGAACGTTCGTGAGGACCGTTGAAGTCGGCGTATTTGATGGAGTTGGCCAGGTAGATGGAGTCGCCGCCGACAAAGTCGAAAGGCGTGTCGCCGTTGATCTTCTGATAGGCGAGGGTCAAGCCGTGCGCGCCGGCGGTGTACTTGCCCGCCAGGCTGTAGGCGGTGTTATCGATGGCGCCCGCCACTGCGCTGCCATAATCGCGGGTGTGATAGGCATTGCTGTCCAGCGACACCCCGGACTGCTGCAGGTGCAGGTTGGCGTAGTACTGATGCCAGGTGTCGCTCAGTTGCGAGGCATAAAGGGCGCCGCCGACGGGGCGATTTTCAAACAGGTTGGCGCCAATGAAATCGATACCACCGGTTCGGGTGCTGACGCCGTAGCCGTCGAAGTCGCCTTTGCCGGTCGAGCCATTCTGGTTCTTGAATGCCGTGAAGTGGCCGGCCAGTACCTGCACATCTTCGATCTCGCGGCTATCGAGCAGCAGGCCGGTGGCGTACTCCGGTTGCAGGCGTTTGTCCGCGGTGTCGAATACCGGCGTTTGCACCATCATCTCGCCAAAGGCCAGGGTCGTGCGCGATGTTCTCAATTTCAGGGCGCCGCCAGCGCTGGAATAATTGCTCTGGCTGCGCCCGTCCTGATCCAGGGGCAACAATCCCGTGCCGGAATGCCCTTTGCCACCGTCCAGCTTCAAACCCAGAAAACCATGGGCATCAAAGCCGACACCAAGGGTGCCGGGGGTAAAGCCCGACTCAAGGTGTGTGATGAAGCCTTGCGCCCATTCCTGGGTGTAGTGCTTGCCCGAAGGCGAGGGGGAGCGAAAGTCATTGCTGAGGAAAAAATTGCGGCTCAGCAACTCAAGGCTCGCCCCGTCACGCAACCCTTGCACGGCTTGTTCGGCGTCGGCCGCCAGGGCGGGTGCGCCGGGCGCGCACATCAACACAAGCAGACAGCCAGTGACTGTTCGCTGTTTTTGAACGGCAGTAAGCGCATCAGACGCGACCATGGATTGACCCCCTCGAAATCGAGGGCATGGTCGCGCATTGTTCCACGCCGCGATTGCATGAATGTGCTGGATTTTGCGGTGACGGTGCACCGCGCAATCGTGGCTCGGCGCAAGTGTCAGAAATCGAAGAACACGGTCTCGGCTGCGCCCTGCAGGTGGATGTCGAACCGGTAGCCTGGCTTGCCGTCAATCGTGCAGCGCTTGGCAATCAGCGACTCGCGGCGATGGGGTTGTTCGATCAGGTTCAACACGGGGTCAATCGCGTTCGCTTCCTGCTCGTCGTCGAAATACAACCGGGTCTGCAAGTGGATGTTGATGCCACGGGCAAACAACGACACGTTGATGTGGGCCGCCATGGGCACGCCGCCAGCGTTTTTCACCACGCCTGGCTTGACCGTGTTGACCGTCCATTCACCGCCATCGGTGGTGGCCGTGCGGCCAAAGCTGTTGAAAGGCTTTTGCAGGTCGTAATCGCTGTCGTAGACGCCTTGGTGATTGGCCTGCCACAGCTCCAGGAACGCATCGCGAATCAGTTGGCCATTGCCGTCATAGACCTGACCCTTCAACACAATGTGCTCGCCCGGTGCGCCGGGCCTGGCCATCAGGTTCCAGATTTCTTCTTCGCGCGGCTCATTGCCGGCCGCTTCCAGCGCCAGGCCGATGTGCACATAAGGGCCGGCGGTTTGCGACGGGGTTTCAGGCAGAAGTTGAACGGGCATGTGCAAGCCTCCTCAGCAGTTTTCGAAGTGAGTCTTGCGCTGGCCGCGCAGGACGATATCAAAGCGATAAGCCAGGCAATCCATCGGATTGGCCATGCTCATGTCGAGCCGGGCGATCAGGCTCTGCACCGCGTCCTGATTGGCGATCGACTTGACGATCGGGCACATCGGGATCAACGGGTCACCTTCGAAATACAGCTGGGTAATCAATCGGGTGGCAATCGACGGGCCGCTGATGGACACGTGAATGTGGGCCGGGCGCCAGTCGTTGGGGCCGTTGCGCCATGGGTACGGGCCTGGCTTGACGGTGCGGAAACTGTAGTTGCCGTCGCTGTCGGTCAAGGTCCGGCCGACGCCGCCGAAATTCGGGTCGAGCGGGGCCAGGTAGCTGTCCTTCTTGTGCCGGTAGCGGCCGCCGGCATTGGCCTGCCACATTTCCACCAGGGTGTTGGGGATCGGCTTGCCGTACTGATCGCACACGCGACCGGCCAGAATGATGCGCTCGCCGATCGGCAAGCCACCGTTGTTGTAGTTCAGCAGCAGGTCGTTGTCGTACTGGCCCATTCTCAGATGGGAAAAATCCGGGCCGCTGGTTTCCGACACGGACTGAGGAATACTCACCAGCGCCTGGCGCGGGGAGCGCAGGATGGAGGTCTTGTAGTCAGGTGTCAGGGCTTTTGGATGCCAATTACGGTCACGAATGACGAAGCGGCTGTTGTGCGCATCAGGCATGTCGATTTTCCTGTTTTTATGGTGGGTCAGAGACAAGCGCCGCGTAGGCTACTACTTGCAACGCAGTGTCCTCTTGTTCGAGCCAGGTAAAAAATGAAAAAACGTGCCTGATGCATATCCAAATGGTTATGGATAGTTGCCTTCGCGATACTCTTGCCCGATCTCACGCAACGCCTGCACACACCACTGCGCGCCGGGTGTCAGCGGCAACACCGGGTTGGTGCACAGCCCCACGGAGCCGCCGGGTTCACGCATGCCCAGCTCCAGTTCCACCAGCTCACCGCGCTTCAAGTCCTGGCGGACCGCGTCCAGGGGCGCCACCCAAACGGCCTGGCTGCATTGAACGTAACGCCGACTCAGGGCGATGGACAGGGTTTCCAGGGATTGCCGCGAAGGGGTGATGCCGTGCTGCACAAACAGGCCATCGGCGAATTTGCGGATGGTCGTGCCCGCCAGCGGCAGCACCACCGGATAGTCCTGGAAGTGGCTGTTTCTCATCGGATCAGCCAGCAGCGGATGGCCTTCGCGGACCACCAGCGTCATGGATTCGCTGTACAGGTGTTCGAACGCCAGCCCTTGTATCAATGGACTGTCGGTCATTCGGCCGACCACCAGGTCCAGTTCACCGACACGCAGTTGCGACAGCAAAAAGGCACTGGGCCCGGTCACCACACTGACCGCCAGCGCAGGATGCCGCTCGTGCAGGCGGCAGACCACCTCCGGAATCAGCAGGCCTTCGACGGTAGACAGCACGCCCAACCGCACGGCGACCGGTTCATGTTCGCCGGAGCGCAAGCTGTTGACCCCATCACGCAGCGATTGCACGCTCGGCCCCGCATAGCGCAGAAAGGCCACGCCGGCTTCCGTCAGCGTCGAGCCCTTCTTGCTGCGCTCGAACAGCTTGGCATCGAGCAAAGTTTCCAGTTCCTTGAGGGTCTTGGACAGGGCAGGCTGGCTGATGGCCAACTTGTCGCAGGCCTGGGCCAGGCTGCCCTGGCGCGCCACTTCCAGAAAACACAGCAGATGACGGAATTTGATGCGGGTATCGATGTTCAATCGGGTTCGCTGCCTTCGCGTGATGGGGTTCGACCTTTCGGTGCAACAATGCCCGCAATCGTACTATCGAAGGCGCTGCGCCTGTTGAGCTATCTCCACCGGCCTACTGCGCCGTGGGCCCGACGTTGTACTGCTCGTCGGTGACCTTTTCCATCCACACCACACTGACCCCGTCCAGCGCCTCCTGAACCCCGATGTGGGTCATGGACGTGGTCGCCGACGCACCGTGCCAATGCTTGTGGCCGGGCGGGCACCAGATGACGTCGCCGGCGCGGATCTCCACGATGGGCTCGCCTTCGCACTGGGTCCAGCCGCAGCCCGCGGTGACGATCAGCGTCTGACCCAACGGATGGGTATGCCAGGCACTGCGTGCACCAGGCTCGAACGTCACGCTGACGACCGACACCCGGGCGGGCTCAGGCGGATTGTTGAGCGGGTCCATACGCACGGTGCCGGTGAAATACGCTTCGGGGGCCTTGATCGATGGCTGTGAGCCTACGCGCTTGAGAATCATGATGACTCCTGACCTATCAACAGAAAGTGAGAAGGGCCTGCGCCCGCGTTCGGTGCATGACCGTCCGTGAGTGCAATTAAATACGCATTCGAACAAAAATAAAAGCCGCCTGTTCCGGCGCGCAGAAGGGATCCAACTTCAGTCTGTCTGTCTCACCGACAGCCGACTGTTTCAATCAGCCATAACCGGTGTCCAGGCCATTGATTTCAATAGTCATTATCGGTCGTGGTGATTATTCATGAACCGACGCTCGGGTAGAATGACGGCAAGCGAAGGCTGAATGTCGGTGCGCATATTCCGGTGTTTGGCTTGCTCCCGCTTGCTTTGGTTTGGTTTTTTTTGGCCCGCATTCATGTGGGCCTTTTTTTTGTCGAGAAAATGCGCTTTTTCGTGAATGAACGTCTTTCTGTCAGATCAAGACCGGACCGCAAACAGCGGATCTGGTCAACTACAGGTCGGATTTGCACAAAAAACCCTGGTTTGCATCTGTTCGAATGATCTCCAGCGGCCCGCCACATCGGGTTCATCTGCAGCTCAAACAATGACAGGGGTAAATGACATGCAAATGCCGAAAACCATCCGGATCAAGAACGGCGAAAAAGCAGGCCCGACGTTCTCGGCCCAGGAATACGCCAACCGTCAGGCCAGACTGCGGGCTTATCTGGCGCAAAACAATATCGACGCGGCCGTCTTCACCTCCTATCACAACATCAATTACTACAGTGACTTTCTGTACTGTTCCTTCGGTCGTCAATACGCACTGGTGGTGACCCAGGACAGCGCCGTCACCATCAGCGCCAACATCGATGGCGGCCAGCCATGGCGCCGCACGGTCGGCACGGAAAACATCGTCTACACCGACTGGCAGCGCGACAACTATTTCGTCGCGATCCAGCAAGCCTTGCCCAAGGCCGGCCGCATCGGTGTCGAGTTCGATCACCTGAACTTGCTCAATCGCGACAAACTCGCCAGCCGCTATCCGCAGGCTGAGCTGGTGGATATCGGCGCACCGTGCATGCGCATGCGCATGATCAAGTCCGCTGAAGAGCACGCGATCATTCGTCAGGGTGCGCGTATCGCCGACATCGGTGGGGCGGCCATCGTTGAAGCGCTGCGTGACCAAGTGCCTGAGTACGAAGTGGCCCTGCACGCCACGCAGGCGATGGTGCGAGAAATTGCCCGCACCTTTCCCGACTCCGAACTGATGGACACCTGGACCTGGTTCCAGTCCGGCATCAACACCGATGGGGCCCATAACCCGGTGACGTCGCGCAAGGTCAACAAGGGCGACATTCTGAGCCTCAACTGCTTCCCGATGATCGCCGGCTATTACACGGCGCTGGAACGGACCCTGTTCCTGGACCACTGCTCCGATGAGCATCTGCGCCTGTGGGAGGTGAACGTCAAAGTGCACGAGGCTGGCCTGAAGCTGATCAAGCCGGGCGTGCGCTGCTGCGACATCGCGCTGCAATTGAACGAGATTTTCCTGGAGCACGACCTGCTGCAATACCGCACCTTCGGCTACGGTCACTCCTTCGGTACGCTCAGTCATTACTACGGTCGTGAAGCCGGCCTGGAGTTGCGTGAGGACATCGACACAGTGCTCGAGCCGGGGATGGTGGTGTCCATCGAACCGATGATCATGCTGCCCGAGGGGCTCCCCGGCGCTGGCGGTTACCGTGAGCACGACATTCTGATCGTCAACGAGCAGGGCGGTGAAAACATCACCCGATTCCCGTACGGCCCGGAACACAACATCATCAAAAAGTAAGCGCCCGCGCCGTGCAGCCAGCCTGTGCGGCGCTTGTTCCACCCGTTGCAAAAAAACAACGCATGCACGCTAAAAAGCGCGCAGCCTCTACTGAACCTTAACCCTGCCAAGTACAACAATAGAGGGTTTTGTCATGTGCCACGTCCCGTCTCTTTACCTCGATAACCGCACCTCTCACAACGGAGGTGCCCAATGAGCACCCAAAGCGCAAGCCTGACACCGACCCAGGCGCAACCCCTTGAACAGAGCGCCGAACGCAAGGCCTTGCGCCGCGCGGCCAGTGCCAGTTTCATGGGTAACTTCGTCGAGTGGTTCGACTATGCCGCCTACGGCTATCTGGCCACGGTGATCGCCCTGACGTTTTTTCCGCAGACCGACAAGGCCACCGCGTTGCTGGCGACCTTCGCGGTGTTCGCGCTGTCCTTCATCGTCCGCCCGCTGGGAGGATTGGTCTGGGGGCATTTCGGCGATAAATACGGGCGGCGCAGTGCGTTGTCCTGGTCGATCCTGATCATGTCGATCTCGACCTTCTGCATCGGCATCCTGCCGACCTACAACCATATCGGTCTCTGGGCACCGGCGCTGTTGTTGATGATCCGCTTGTTCCAGGGGTTTTCTGCATCAGGTGAGTACGCCGGGGCATCGGCTTTTCTCGCCGAGTATGCCCCTGAGGGCAAACGCGGCCTGTACACCAGCATCGTGCCGGCGAGCACCGCTGCCGGTTTGCTGTTCGGTGCGGTATTTGTCGCCGGTCTGCATGCGTGGATGAGCGTCGAGGACCTGCACAGTTGGGGCTGGCGCCTGCCATTTCTGCTCGCAGCGCCGTTCGGGCTGGTGGGGCGCTATATCCGCATGAGTCTTCAGGACACCCCCAAATTCCTGGAGATGGAAAAACGCCTCGAAGCCAAGGAATGCGCCACTCATGCCCCGGTTCGCGAATTGCTGACGGTACACCGGCGCAGTGTGATGATCGGGATCGGTGCCACGTGCCTGAATGCGGTGGCGTTCTACCTGTTGCTCAGCTACATGCCGACCTACCTGTCCACCGAGATGGGCATGAGCGAGAGCGATTCGTTCCTGGCGTCGACGGTGTCGCTGGCCACCTACATCGGCCTGATTTTCCTGATGGGCACGCTGTCGGACCGGTTCGGGCGCAAGACGATGCTGCTGACCGCGTCACTGCTGTTTCTCGCGCTGACCTTCCCGTTGTTCGGGTGGTTGGAGAACCAGCCGCTGATCGTGATTCTGATGATCCAGATCGCCTTCGGCGCCATCCTGGCGATGAACGACGGGACATTGCCGTGTTTCCTCGCCGAGATATTCCCCACCCGCGTGCGCTTCAGTGGCTTTGCCTTCAGTTTCAACATCGCCAACGCGGTGTTCGGCGGTACGGCGCCCTTTATCGCCACCTGGCTGATTCAACTGACGGGCAACAAGATGGCCCCGGCCTGGTATCTGTTGGCGGCAGCGGCGGTGGCACTGGTTGCCATGCTGGCGAGTCGGGAAACGGCGCATAAGGCGTTGCAGGACTGACGGATCAAGGCGTACTTGAGGACGCCTTCGCGAGCAAGCCCGCTCCCACACTGGGTCTTCGGTGGACACCCATTTCGTGTTCACCTGCACCCAATGTGGGAGCGGGCTTGCTCGCGAAGAGGCCATCACAGCCACTCTCAATACTGAATGCCACTCACCATCACCCGTTCCCACCCGCTCAATGCGCAGCCGCCACCTGCCTGCGCTCGCCAATGGGCGATACACCGAAAAACCGGCTGTAGCATTTGGAGAAGTGCGCCGCGGAGACAAAGCCGCAGGCGAGGGCGACGTCGCGTACTTGCGATTCGCTGCTCAACAACAGTTGCCGCGCCCGGGACAGGCGCAGTTCCAGGTAGTACTGGCTCGGTGTGCGTTGCAGGTGTTTATGGAACAGCCGTTCAAGGTGGCGCACCGACACCTCGTTCAATCGGGCGAGTTCTTCCAGTCCTATGGGCTCCTCGAGGTTGGCTTCCATGATTGCCACCATCTGGCTGAGTTTGGGCTGCGAAGTGCCCAGCTTTTGCCGCAAGGGCACCCGCTGTTGCTCCTGAGCACCCCGGGCACGATCACACAGCAACAACTCGGCCGCATGGGCAGCGATGTCCCGTCCACCGGGCTCGCGGGCGATCAGTTGCAGGGTCATGTCCATCGATGCCACGCCACCGGAGCAGGTGTAGCGATCGCGGTCGAGTTCGAACAGTTGGTTGGAAATGATGATACCGGGGAAACGCTCCTTCAACGCCTCGATGTCCTCCCAGTGAATCGTACAGCGGTAACCCTTGAGCAAATCGGCACGGGCCAACAGGTGGCTGCCGGTGCAGATACCACCCAGCGGCAACTGGTCGTGGGCCAACTTGCGCAACCAGTTGAGCAGCGGACGGCTGCCGTGATTGGAGACGATCGGGTTGGAGCCGACGACGAACAGCATGTCGAGCCGGGGCGCATCGTCGATGGTGTGATCCGGCAGAATGCGCATGCCATTGCTGGCGGTGACCGGGTCCAGGCTGGTGCCGATGATCACTGTGCGGAACATTGGCTCGCGCGCCGCCATATTGGCCATGCGCAGGGTTTCCACCGCCGAGGCGAAACCGATGGTCGTAAAGTTGGGGATGACCAGAAAGCCGACGGTCTTCACCGGCCGCTGCTCTTTCACCGAACGTCCCGCAGCGGCTTTCGCCCCCTGGAGTTTCGCCATCGTCACCGCTCCTCGACTGCATTCATGTGACGTGCTCGGCAGCAAGCCTGTGCACCGGGCCAGTCCTCTTGTTATCGGGTAGTCGCCCCGGTTTGCGGGCCATTGGATCTTACACCGAACCCCTCGAGTACCTTCAATCGCGATATCTCCCAACGGAATATGCGATCGGCCTGGTCCGAGCGACGCGTTTATTCAGGCCGCCCGCGTTATCGTTGGCCTCCATCGCGAGCAAGCTCGCTCCTACAATTGATCTGGGTCGAACGCCGATGCTGTGTACACCACACATCCCCTGTAGGAGCGAGCATGCTCGCGATGAATGCCCGAGCGACGCGTTTATTCAAGCAGCCAGCGTTATCGTTGACGTCCATCGCGAGCAAGCTCGCTCCTACAGTTGATCTGGGTCGAACGCGATGCTGTGTACACCACACATCCCCTGTAGGAGCGAGCTTGCTCGCGATGAATGCCCAGACAACGCGTTCAATCAGGCAGCCCGCGTTATCGTTGACCTCCATCGCGAGCAAGCTCGCTCCTACAGTTGATCTGGGTCGAACGCCGATGCGGTGTACACCACAAATCCCCTGTAGGAGCGAGCTCTGCTCGCGATGAATGCCGGGGCAACGCGTTCAATCAGGTTGCCCGCGTTATCGTTGACGTCCATCGCGAGCATGCTCGCTCCTACAGGGGATCTGTGTCGAAGGCCGATGCTGGCAGCACCGCAGATTGCCTGCGGTGCCGACACCCCTCACTTACGCTTTTTATCAGACGGCTTTTTCAACTCGAACATCAGCATCGAACGGCCGGTGACCTGGTACTCGTCACCGAAGGCGAAGGTCTCGCCGGGTTCGATGTCGGTTTGGTTGGTGTCCAGCTGCAGTATCCAGTGTCGGCCCTGCGGTACTTCGGGCAGTTTGAAGCCGACGACGTCGTGGTGGGCGTTGACGATGATGAGCAGTGAATGATCGACCCCTTCGCGGCGGATGCCGCTGGTCTGGGTTCGGCCGTCCAGCAGGATGCCCATGCAGCGACTGTTGCCGTCCTGCCACTGTTCGGTGGACATTTCGCCGCCGCCAGGCTGAAGCCAGCTGACGTCCTTGGCGCCCAGGGATTCGTCGTACTCTCCGGTGAAGAAACGGTTGCGACGAAGCAGCGGGTGGCGGTTGCGCACTTCGATCAGGTAGCGGACAAACTCCTGCAGCTCAGCGCTTTTCTCACTGATGTTCCAGTCGACCCAGCCGATCTCACTGTCCTGGCAGTAGGCATTGTTGCTGCCGCCCTGGGTGCGGGCGAACTCGTCGCCCGCCAGCAGCATGGGCGTGCCTTGGGACAGGAACAGCGTGGCCAACAGATTGCGCATCTGCCGATAGCGCAGGTCGATGATCGCCGGGTCCTCGGTGGGCCCTTCGACACCGCAGTTCCAGGACCGATTGTCAGAGTGGCCGTCCCGATTGTCTTCGCCATTGGCCTCGTTGTGTTTCTCGTTGTAGGACACCAGGTCGTTCAGGGTGAAGCCATCATGGGCGGTGATGAAGTTGACCGATGACGCCGGTTTGCGGCCCCGGCGATTGAACTGCTCACCGGACCCCAAGAATATCTTGGCGAAGTCGCCGAGCATCTCGTCATCACCTTTCCAGAAGGCACGGGAAATGTCCCTGAACTTGTCGTTCCATTCCATCCAGCCCGGCGGGAAATTGCCGACCTGATAACCGCCGGGGCCGCAGTCCCATGGTTCGGCGATGAGCTTGACCTTGGCCAGCACCGGGTCTTGACGACAGGCATCGAGGAAACCGCCGCCCTCGCTGAACCCCTCAGGCTCGCGGCCCAGGATGGTCGCCAGGTCGAACCGGAAGCCGTCCACGCCCATCTCCGAACTCCAGTAACGCAGGGAGTCGGTCACCATTTGCAAGACGCACGGATGGCTCATGTTGAGCGTGTTGCCCGTACCCGTATCATTGATGTAATAGCGCGCATTGTCCGGCATCAGGCGGTAATAACTGGCGTTGTCGATGCCTTTGAGCGACAGGGTAGGGCCCATCTCGTTGCCTTCGGCGGTGTGGTTGTACACCACGTCCAGGATCACCTCGAGCCCGGCCTTGTGAAAGCGCGAGACCATGATCTTGAACTCGCCGATGGACTGCCCGGCCATGTAGCGCGCATGCGGCGCGAAAAACCCCAGGGTGTTGTAGCCCCAGTAGTTGCGCAGCCCTTTTTCCAGCAGATGGTTGTCATCGAGGAAGTAATGCACCGGCATGAACTCGACGGACGTCACCCCCAGCGAGCGGATGTATTCGACCACGTCGTTCTGATGGAAAGCGGCGTAGGTGCCGCGTTCAGACTCTCGTACCGAGGGATGGCGCATGGTGAAACCGCGCACATGGGTCTCGTAGAACACCGTGTTTTCCCAGGGCACGTTCGGCTTGGCCGTGTCGCCCCAGGTGAACGCCGGGTCGATGACCCGGCAGCGCGGCATGAACGGCGCACTGTCGCGTTCATCGAACGAGAGGTCGCCGTCCTCATGGCCGACGGTATAGCCAAACAGCGCGTCGTCCCATTGCAACTCACCGGAAATCTGCTTGGCGTAGGGGTCGATGAGCAACTTGTTGGGATTGAAGCGATGGCCGTTGGCCGGATCGTACGGGCCGTGCACCCTGTAACCGTACAGGGTGCCAGGCCGTGCATCGGGCAGGTAACCGTGCCAGATTTCATTGGTGAATTCGGGCAGGGCAATGCGCTCGATTTCTTCCTTGCCGTCGGCGTCGAACAGGCACAACTCCACTTTGGTGGCGTTGGCAGAAAAAATCGCGAAATTGACCCCCGAGCCATCCCATGTGGCGCCCAATGGATAAGGCAGGCCTTCGTTGAGGCGGCTGGCGGGACGATCCTGGCTCGATGCGGTATCGCTCGTTGGTTGATCGATCATGATCAGGCACTCCGGAGAAGATGAGGGATGTGTTCACCCCGTGGCGGACCAAATCGGTCACACGGTAGAAGCTGTCGGCGTGCAACAGTTCAGGAAATTTGCAGGCGAGTGGGCGTTAATACGAACTCGCTACGCCCGGCACATCCATGTTGATCTTGCGCCAGGCCGCTTCGCAAAAGCTGTAAGTTGCAAAGGCGATCAACCCCAGGGCCATGACCATCAGGATCAAGGCGCCGGCGGGCAGGTTCTGCAGCGCATCGAGGGCTTCTTTCATGCCGGGCGGATCGGCGGCCTGGTAGCGCGAACCACTCAACGTCAGCAATATCGCGATCTCGATAAACACCACGCCACGGGCGATCAGGCCAAACCGTGACACCGGGCGTATGCAGCGCATCACTTCTTCGTCAGCCTCCAGGTACTTCTCGAACGAGGCCCGCCAGCCCTTGATGATGTGAGCCAGACCCACGCCGAACGGGACCAGCGCCATCAGATAGATCAACAAGTTCGAGTGCTCCCAGGATAAAAGATCCGCCAGCAGATCCTTCGTTTGCCCGCCTGAGGAATGACCCGAGCTTCTGACGCCACTGATGAGCAGGCCCAAAGCGAAGAACGCCAGAGCGCCATTGACCAACCCGCCTGCCAGCAAACCGGCACGAATCACCACCCCCTTGAGTGTCGTGCCGTGATGGTCGACATCCCGAGTCGCTTGCAATATTCGCCATCCGGCGAAGGCGAGCAGGCCCGCCACCACCAGCCCGACCAGGACATGACCGAAAGGCTGGCTCAACAGCGCCTCAAGGCTTTTGTGACTGTCCTTGGGTTTGGTCGAGTCTTGGGCGGCCAGCAGGGCGAAGATCCCGATGATCAGGTACAGAACACCCCGAGCGGCATAGCCGCAGCGGGCGAGAACGACAAGCGTGTGTTGCGTGGACATTGGGTGTATCCCCTCAGAAGCTATAAAGGAGCAGACCTGTAGCTTGGGGAGGGGTTCGATCAAGGGGGTGAAGAAGCGGGGATGCCTCGCAATCCCCTTCAATGCAAAGCACTCTGCTATGGTGTAACTACCTCTAGTCGCCCATTCGGGCGATTTCCGTAAGCACGCTTTACGGCACCGTCATCACGGTCAGGTTCGCGAGTTAACGGGAAACGAATATATGGATACTCCGTCTACAGGCCCTCCGTTCAGCAAGCCCCAGTCTCGTGCCGAGAAGCTTGTCGAGTTTCGCCGGCAGCAATCGATGCTCAAGACCGGTGCCCTCCAGGATGCAATTTTCAACAGTGCGTACTTTTCCAGTATCGCTACCGACGAAAAAGGCGTTATCCAGATCTTCAATGTCGGTGCAGAGCGCATGCTCGGGTACCTGTCTGAAGACGTGATCAACAAAATCACCCCGGCGGACATTTCCGACTCCGCTGAATTGATCACCCGCGCAGCCGCACTGAGCCAGGAGCTCAAGACGCCGATCACGCCGGGTTTCGAGGCCCTGGTATTCAAAGCCTCCCGGGGTATTGAAGATATCTATGAACTGACCTACATCCGCAAGGATGGCAGCCGGCTGTCGGCGATGGTCTCGGTGACCTCGTTGCGCGACAGCAGCGAAACCATCATCGGCTATCTGCTGATCGGCACGGACAACACCGCCCGCAAGCAGGAAGAAGCGGCGCAGGCCTTGCTGGATCAGCGCCTGCGCGATCAGCAGTTCTATACCCGCTCATTGATCGAGTCGAACATCGACGCGCTGATGATGACGGATCCGCAGGGGATCATTTCCGACGTCAACAAACAGATGATGGCGCTCACCGGGCGCACGCGGGACGAGTTGATCGGTGCGCCGTGCAAGAATTTCTTCACCGACCCGGCCCGCGCCGACGCGGCCATCAAGCGTGTGCTCAGTGAAAACAAAGTCAGCGATTACGAACTCACCGTGCGCGCCTACAACGGCACCGAAACCGTCGTGTCCTATAACGCGGCAACCTTTCACGACCGTGATCGCAAGCTGCAAGGTGTGTTCGCCGCCGCTCGGGATGTGACCGAGCGCAAGCGCTTCGAGCGGACCCTGGAAGAGAAGAATATCGAGCTCGAACATGCCAGCCACATGAAGTCCGAGTTTCTCGCCACCATGTCCCATGAATTGCGCACGCCGCTCAATGCGGTGATCGGTTTTTCCGAAGCGCTCAAGGACGGCATGGTGGGTGACATGACCGACACCCAACGCGAGTACATCAGCGATATTTTCAACAGTGGCCAACATTTGCTCTCACTCATCAACGACATCCTCGATCTGTCAAAAGTCGAGGCGGGGATGATGGAGCTGGAGCTGGAGCCCGTCGAACTGCAAAGCTTGCTGAGCAACAGTTTGTTGATCGTGCGTGAGAAAGCCGCACTGCAACACATTCAGTTGAAACTCGACGCAGAGGCTGATCTGGGCAGCTTTGAGCTCGATCTGCGCAAGACTAAACAGATCGTCTACAACCTGCTCGCCAACGCCGTGAAGTTCAGCGCACCGGGCGGCGTGGTGACGCTTGCGGTGCGTCAGGTGTCGCGTGACGAAGTCGGGACGCTGGCGGGGGACTGGCCGGTGCAGGGTTTCCCGGTGCCGCAGAGCGACTTCGAGCAGTTTCTGGAGTTGAGTGTCAGTGACACGGGCATCGGCATTGCCGAAAACAGCATGGACAAGTTGTTCAAGGCATTCAGTCAGATCGACAGCAGCCTGGCACGCAAATTCGAGGGCACCGGCCTGGGCCTGGCGATGGTCAAGCAGTTGACCGAACTCCATGGCGGCAGCGTCGCGGTGGCCAGCCTTGAGGGCGCGGGCGCTCGATTCGTGGCGTGGTTGCCCATCCGTCATTCGACCCTTGTGGAGGCGCCGTGGCTGAAATCCTGATCGTCGAAGATAACGCTGCCAATATGCGTCTGGCCCGGCTGTTGCTCACCAGTGTCGGTCACAGCGTCATTTGCGCGGCTGATGCAGAAACTGGCCTGAAGCTTGCTCGCGAGCTTCAGCCTGCGTTGATCCTGATGGATATCCAGTTGCCGGGAATGGATGGTCTGAAGGCCACCTCGTTGCTCAAGAGTGATGCGCTGACCGCGACGATTCCGGTGATTGCGCTCACTGCCATGGCCATGAAGGAAGACGAAGAGAAAACACGTCTGGCCGGCTGCAACGCCTACATCATCAAACCGCTGCGCTACAAGGAACTCTATCGGGTCATCGACACATTGCTGCAAAACGATCTGCCTCAACAGCCCTCTACTTGAGTTCTGCGTATGTCCATCACCCCCGCAATGCTGCTGATAGTCGACGACGATCCCCTCGTGCGCAAACTGTTGACAGTGCTCCTGGAAGATCAGGGGTATCGCACGTTGACTGCGAGTTCGGGAGAGGAGGCGCTCGAAATCGTCGAGCAACAACCGCCAGACTTGATTCTGCTCGACATCATGATGCCCGGCATGGACGGGTATGAAGTTGCCCGTCTGCTCAAGTCCGACAAAAGCCTGGCGAACATCCCGATCATCATGCTTTCCGCCCTGGGTGAGCACAGCGCCCGCATTTCGGGGCTGGAGGCGGGTGCCGAGGATTTCCTCAACAAACCGGTGGAAAGCGCCGAATTGTGGTTGCGCGTGCGCAATCTGCTGAGGCTCAAGGCCTTTGGCGATTATCTGAAAAGCCACAGCCTGGTGCTGGAAGAGCAACTGCAACAACGCACCATTGACCTCGAGCGATTTCGCTTGGCCATGGATGCCTCCAGCGATGCGATATTTCTGGTAAACCGCAAAAGCATGCGACTGATCGAGTTCAACCGGCGCGCCAGCCAGGTGATGGGCTATACCGCCGAAGAACTGATGAACAAATCCCCCGCCGAGCTCAGCGACGAGTCCATCGAGCAGTTGGAACTCATGTATGACCAGATCATCGCCGGCAGCGGCCCAAGCGACCCGACGGAAACACGCATCCATTGCAAGGATGGCAGTTACATCCCGGTCGAAGTGCACCGCGAGGCGTACAAGGCCGGTGACGAGTGGATTATCGTCGGCATCGCGCGGGACATTTCCCTTCGCAAGGAAACCGATCAGCGCCTGCTGAAGATGGCCCATTACGACACGTTGACCGGCCTGCCCAATCGCAATCTGTTTTTCACGACACTGCAAATGGGGCTGACCCAGGCATTGCTCAGTCACTGGCAACTGGCGGTGGTGACCGTTGATCTGGATGGTTTCAATAACGTCAATGAGACATGGGGGCATCTGATGGGCGATCAGATGCTGACCGAACTGGGCCTGCGATTGGCTGGCTGCCTCAACGTCAGTGACACATTGGGGCGCATGGACGGTGATGAATTTGCACTGATCCTGATGATTCGCCAGGGGCAGGCCAATCCTCTGCAAACCGTGGAGCGCATACGTGAAAAGCTGCGCGAGCCTTTTGAACTGGGTGCTCACTCAACCGCGATGACCGCCAGTATCGGCATTGCTCTGTACCCCAGTGACGGCAGCGATGCACACGCATTGATCAAACACGCGAACACCGCCATGCACCGGGCGAAAAAGAAAGGCCGGGATACCTATTGTTTTTACACGGCGCAAATGAATGAGGAGGTGTCGGCGCGTCAAGCCATGGAAACCGCCTTGCGCGATGCCGTGAAACAGCAGGCATTCGAGTTGTTCTACCAGCCCAAGATCAGCCTGGCGGACGGTCGAGTGTGTGGACTCGAAGCCCTGTTGCGCTGGCCTCGGCCCGGTCAGGCCAACGTCTCTCCCACTGTCTTCGTCCCAATGCTGGAAAGCCTGGGGCTGATCACTCTTGTCGGCGAATGGGTGATCACCCAAGTGTGCCGGCAAATCGCCGAATGGCAGCGCTCAGGGCAGCAACTCTGCCAGGTAGCGGTCAACGTCGCTGGAGAGCAGATCATCGAGGGCGATCTGATTGCCACGATGCAGCAGGCGCTGATCGAGCATCAGATCGATCCGCACTGGCTGGAGATTGAACTGACCGAAGGCTCGCTGATGGAGAACACTGCGCACACCATTGCCAGCTTGAAAACCCTGCGACAAATGGGGGTCAAGGTGTCCATCGACGACTTCGGCACCGGTTATTCGAGCCTTGCGTACCTGCGACGATTTGCGATCGACAAGCTCAAAATTGATATCGCCTTCATTCGCGAAGTGACCAGCAACCCTCAGGACGCGGCCATCGCCAAAACCATCATTGAATTGGCACACAGCCTCAACCTGCAGGTGATAGCCGAAGGCGTGGAGACACCTGAACAACTGGCATTCCTCACGGCAAACGGCTGCGATCAAGCGCAGGGCTACCTGTTCAGTCGGCCGCTGCCCATCAGAGAGCTGGAGGAGTTTCTGCGCCAGCGACGTTAGCGGTCAGTACCACGAAGCTGACGACGCCGGCTGCCGCGGGACACCCTTTGCCAGGAACATGTTTGACGGGCGAAACCTGTTGTCGGGACGTCTGGGCAATAAGGTCATCAGTACGCGTGACAGAGGCAATCCATTCAAAACGACAACTTCGGCCCAAGGTACGCATTGGCGCTGGCGATGTCGTCATCGCCCAGCGCACCGACATTGGAACGATTGCCGGGGGCTTTTCAGCGGTTGCGATAGCTGGCGAAGCGACACTGCGCATAATCCGCTACGCTAGTGGGTGAGAGCAAAAATAATAGAAACAACAAGGATTTATGCACATGCACGGTTATGGAATGATAGGGGATCTGTTCCACTTGGCCCTTTACTTGATGACCATTGCATTCTGGGCGTTGTTTTGGATGGTCTGCATTTTCAACGCCAAGGGCCGATTGAAACGTATCCTGGGTGCCCACGCGCTGGTCATCTGCATTGTGTTTTTCCCCCTGCTGCCTGTCACATTCGTGGGTGGAGCGTTGATTGCGTTTGGCATTGACAGCCTGATCCTGACCCTGTGCGTCACGGGGATAGGGTTGCCGATTGCCGGCATGCAACTGGTTCAGCGTTACGTCGACGACCGATCCTGACGATCACCCGCGCGTCCTATCGTTTTGACGAAATTTTGCCAAATCATCCGGTAGATTTACCGTCCCCTCCAAAGAGAGTCATAACGCCGTGCATTTGAAGACAGGAATGTCCGAATGCTGATGACTCGTCGCCCTGATCGGCACTGCAATTCCCAATCGGAAGGGGAGCACAACAAGGAGTTATCAATGCGTTTGCCCGCTTCAGCCCCTCTGCGTTTCCTATTGATGATCACAGGCCTGTGGCTGGTGATTTTTTTCCTCACCCGCCTGGTGTTGCTGGTCACTCATCTTTCAGAGTCGGGTACTGCTTTTGCGTCGATCTTTGGGGTGGGCCTCTTATACGACCTGAGCTTTTTGCTGTACGCCGCATTGCCGATGAGCCTGTATGTGCTGTTGTGCCCCCCGGCGCTATGGCGTTCGCGTGGGCACCGCTGGTTTTTGCAGGGGCTCCTGACGCTCAGCGTTTTCGTCATGTTGTTCACAGCCGTTGCCGAATGGCTGTTCTGGGACGAATTCGGCGTGCGCTTCAACTTCATTGCCGTGGACTACCTGGTGTATTCCGACGAGGTGTTGAACAACATCCTGGAGTCATACCCCATCGGTAAATTGCTGGGGGCACTGGCGGCGATCGCCATTGTCATGTGCATCGCTCTGCACAAACCGCTGCAGCGGGTGATCGGCGCCCCGTTACCGTCCTGGCGCCAGCGCTTGCTGAGTATCGGGGTGATTGTTGGGCTGAGCCTGGGTGTTCTGTTGGTTGTTGACCAGGACACTCCGCGGGGCAAGGGCGGCAATACCTATCAACATGAGCTGGCCAGTAATGGTCCCTATCAGTTCTTCGCCGCCTTTCGCAATAACGAGCTGGACTACGACCAGTTCTACGGCACGTTGCCCAATGATGTGGTTGCCCGGCACATCCACCAGGAGCTGGCAGAAAGGGACGTGCAATTTATCCAAAAGGATTCGCTCGATGTCCGCCGCACCGTGACCCAGCGTGACCAGACCCGGCGTCACAACATTATTCTGGTGACTATCGAAAGCTTCAGCGCCAAGTACATGGGCAGCAATGGCAACCCCGACAACCTGACGCCCAACCTCGATCAGTTGCGCAAGGAGAGTCTGTATTTCAACAATTTCTATGCCACCGGTACCCGCACGGACCGTGGCCTGGAAGCCATTACGCTGTCTATCCCGCCGACGCCGGGACGCTCCATTGTCAAACGGATTGGCCGTGAAAGTGGTTTCGCCAGCCTGGGCCAACAGCTGAGCCACGTCGGTTACGACAGCGTGTTTGTGTACGGCGGCCGTGGCTACTTTGACAACATGAATGCATTCTTCAGCGGCAACGGTTATCGGGTCGTGGATCAGAGCAGTGTCGACGAAGCCGAGATCCACTTCAAAAATGCCTGGGGCATGGCTGATGAAGACCTCTACCAGCAAACGCTGAAGCTGGCAGACGCGAACTTTGCCAATCAAAAACCCTTCCTGCTGCAACTGATGACGACCTCCAATCATCGCCCCTACACCTATCCTGAAGGCAGGATCGACATTGCATCCGGTGACGGACGCGACGGTGCCGTGAAGTACACGGACTATGCCATCGGCAAATTTCTTGAAGCCGCCCGCAAGAAAGCATGGTTCGACGACACCATTTTCGTCTTTGTCGCTGATCACACCGCCGGCAGCGCGGGTAAAGAAGATCTTCCGATTCGTAACTATCAGATCCCTTTGTTCATCTATGCGCCCAAGCTCATTCCTGCGCGCGAGGACGGCCAGCTTGCGAGCCAGATCGACCTGGCTCCAACCCTGCTTGGGTTGTTGAATCTCAATTATGAATCGACGTTCTTCGGTCGCAATATGCTTGAGCCGTCCGGCCTGCCGCCGCGGGTGGTGGTCGGCAATTACCAGCACCTGGGCCTGTTCGATGGCAAGGACCTGGCGATTCTCAGCCCCCGAGGGATGTTGCGACGTCATGATGATGCGCTGGGGGCCAGCCATGAGGTGACAGTCAAGCTTGACGACCCGCTGGTTACACGAGCCATTACCTACTATCAGGCAGCGAGTTATGGTTTCACCCACCACCTGTTGAATTGGCCTGCAAGTAAAGGCGTTACCGGCCAATAGCTCGGGGCACCGATCACCCCCGCCGCCCCATCAATGGGCGCGGGGGTTGATGCGCAGACTTCTCAGTACACTCGATCACGCTCAATCAGAATCATGCCGGGCGCTCACCGATTATCAAGTCGCGAATGGCGTTGATGGCGCGTTCGCGGGCGCTTTGCAGCATGGCTGGAGACAGCATCGGCGGCTGCAGGGGGCCCTCTGCCAAGGGCATCACGCCCAGTGCGATATGCGCCTGCTCGAATTGCCGTTCGCGCCTTATCAACCCCCCAGACACGAGTTTGAAATAGAACCGGCTGAAACCCTCCTGCTGCTTGGGCGTGCCACGCACCCCCGTTGTCCGATCGATGACCCCCAGCCGCTGTTCCAGTGCATGGCGCAGTCGGGCTTTGCCGTTGCGCTGGATGGGCAGCGTAAACACTGCCACCGGTCGTCCGGTCATGCAGGCCTCTGTGAGCATTGAAAGGCTGTCGCCGGTGACGATAAAACCATCGGCCAGGGCGAGAAATGCAGGATAAGGATTGTCCTGCGTCTCACCGAATCGATATGACCAGCATGGAATGTCTACGCCAGCCAGTAACGTATCGGTGGTCGTCGCAGATGAGCGCGGACTGGTCGATAACAGAATCGAGCCACCCAGGGCTTTTACCGCGGCATTCGCTTCACGGCCGAGCCGAGCCTGTGCATCGGCGTCCATGCAATAGGGTGAGGCGCTTGCCCCCACCAGCACGGCGATCCAGGGCCGCGGCAGTGACGCGAAGCGCTGCCGCCATTGTTCCAGTTGCGCCTGATCCAGCGTGCGCGGGGCCATGTACGGGGCAGGGAGGTCCACAACATTGTCCGCCAGGGCAAGCCCGTATTGCGGCGTGGACAAGACCAGGTCGAATCGCCTCAGGGGGAGTTGGGCACGCCCTACGTGGACCAGTTGTGTCGCGCCTCTGGAGCGATGCTTGATCCAGTGGGCGATCTGGGCGCTGCGTCGTCCCGAACTGAACACCAGGTCTGGCCAGGGTGCCTCCAGGCCAGGTATTGGTCGTCTGGGCCATAGAGTTCCGAGCAAGGCGTCGAGCAAATAAGGACGTGGCGGGGTGGTGATGCGTTTGCACTCGTAAGGCCAGCCCAACGCATCAGCCATGGCGATCAACTGCGCGTTGTCACCTGCATGCTTGCTCAACAGCACCCATACTTTGGGGGTTTGGGCTGACTTGAGCCGCAGCGCATAGTCCGCGACGAAGCGCTGGGTCCGACCCTTTTCATCCACGCAATCGAGTTGCCAGCAACGGTCCGGATAACGCCGTGCGATGCGTCGCAGCAGCCGGCGCCATCCCGTAACAGTGCTGATCATTGAACCATCGGCACTGAGCCTTGCCTTGATGTAAAGCAATCGGGTCGCCAGACTGAACAGCCGATCGATGACCCAGGGCAAATCTTCCAGAGGCAGCTTTTCCAGGCCATGGGCTGCAATGGCATCCTGCGGCGGTAAATCCACCTGGCGCAGTTGTTCGACATCCAACTGCCTGACGGTGGGGCCAAGTGCCTGGGTTTGCTGCCATGGCCCGATCAAGCCGAACTGCGCACATTGCAGGTCACGGCTGCGCAACATGACGTCCTGCGGGATCAGCGCCGGCGGCGGGCTGACTTCACTTTTGCAGTGGGCAAACCCCGGGCTGGGCCGGGCGGCCGTGTAGAGCTCATATCCGCTGGCGTCTGCCGCTTGCTCAAGGCTGAGAAAAATTTCCGCGAAGGGATGGATCTGATAGCTGTACTGGGCCGGCAACGGTCTCCAGGGCTGCAGATGCAGTGTCGTGTAGTGCAGCAACCGGGACTCGCCGTGTTTGTATTCCAGGTCTCGGGCGTGCCAGATGGCATCGAGTATTCCGAAGTTGCCCGGGATGTCTGCCGCCAGCGCATGCAGTTTTTTCTTACTGGTCGTGGTCGCGGCTTTCATGTTCCAGCAGCGCTGCATCCGCTCGCAGTCGATGAGCATGACGGCCGTTTCTCTGGGCGCAAGGGCCAGATAGCCATGCTCTCCCATCGGTTGGTCGAACAGCTCGGCCGGGTCGGCTGTGTAGAGTTGATCGACGTCGTTATACAGCGCGCGACCGTGGCGCCCGGCGAGGTCCGGGATAGCGAAGCGATAATTGGTGAAACCGGTACGCCAGCCGGTCTGGTCGAATCCGGGCAAGCCTGTCATCCGGTAAATCTCGTACCGGCGATCCGGGTTTCGCACTTGCTCCAGCGCAAAGACAAAAATTCGTTCGGCTCGATACTGCGCAGGCTCGGTACCCAGGAATATGCGCACCGCAGGTGCCTGGGGTGCACCGGCCCGCGCTGGCAGGACTATCGGCTCGATGCGGGGAATCGCTACCTGTTCCCCGACGCTCGCTTCGGCGACGGGGCCACGGGTATCAATGCTTGAGGATGACTGTATTGAGTCCTCCAAGCGCATGAGCATTTCCTCCAGAAAATGATTTTCAAAAGCATAGAGCGAATATGCGAGGCGTCGAGAATAAAATTTGCCCGCGATATCGAATCAATCGAGGCGATGGGCGGGCGTCGAAATATTAGCCGAGTGTAGTGATTGATCTAGTCTACCAACTACGCCCTCACTTCATGCAGGGCGCCGCTGGTTCAGATCCTTGACTTGGGAGCCGGGAAATATGGGGTTTTTTGAACAACGCACCCGAACTACCGCAATCATATTGAGCGCCGGGCAAGGTCGACGGCTACTTCCCTATACGGCCAACTCTCCCAAATGCCTGATCGATGTCGGCGGGCTGCGGGTTATTGAATGGCAGATCGATGCGTTGATGGCTGCCGGAATAACCCGGATCACAGCAGTGATCGGCTACGGCGCAGACCAGGTTGAAAAAGTTTTGCACGATCGCTATGGGCCGGGCGTGATCTCGACAATCTACAACCCGTTCTTCGAGGTGGCCGACAACCTGGCCAGTTGCTGGATGGCCCGCCATGTCATGCATGACGATTTCATCCTGCTCAATGGCGATACGCTGTTCGAACCGCCGGTATTGGAGAGGCTGCTGGACGCGCCTGCCAGGGCCATCACACTGGCGATCGACAAGAAACCGGCTTACGACAGCGACGACATGAAAGTCAGCCTCGTCGGTGATCGGATCAGCGCCGTCAGCAAGCAGATTGCGCTGGATAGCGTCGACGGTGAATCCATCGGCATGATGCACTTTCAGGCAGGCGGCGGACCGCTGTTTCGCAGTGCGCTGGAGGACAGCATGCGCCGTCCCGAAGCCCTGCAAAATTGGTACTTGAGCATAATCAATCACCTGGCATCGACAACCGGGCAGGTGTTCGCACAGTCGATTGAAGGGCTGGACTGGAATGAGCTGGACTTTCCTGCCGACCTCAAGGCAGCGCAGGCACTGGTCAAGTTTTGGGCATGCCGCAAAAACGGCACGGCCATCGCCTTTGCCGAGGATGAGAAAGAGAGCTCGTGACCCGGTGGGGCAAACCCTTCAACTCGGGTTTGCCACCGCTGATGACAGGCAGTCACAGAGAATGTCGACGCTGCTCTCGAACGTGCTGCGCGCGTGGGAGTATTCCCAGCGCTCGACGCTGACCTGCCTTGCTCGTTTGTCCAGGTAGATTCGATTGAATGAGTTGGGGGCATTGCCACGCACCCGCGACGAGAAAGTTGTTCCCGCCTGCACGCCCCAGATTTCCTTGGCCAGCCCGGCATATTGCGTGCTCAGTGCCAGCACGTAGGGCAAATGTATGTGGCCCCCCATCACCAGGTCGAGCCCTGCTGCGGCCCAACGCTGCAGCGCAGCCCCTGCACCGATCTGAAGATTGCGTCGGTCGGACGCGACGATGGCGCCGAACGGTTGATGCGCGACGACGATGCGCAGTTTTTGCGGATCGCATTGCTGTAACCGCTTGGCCACTTCCTCGACCTGTCGAGCCGTGACCCTGCCTGCCTTGCGACGTGCAGGGTGCGTGGTGTTCAAGCCGATGATCAAGGCATCGTCGTTTTCGAAAATGGGGGCCAGGTCGCTGTCGATGTACCGGTGATAATTCCCATAGGGCGAAAACAGGCGCGCAAGCAGGTTGTAGAGGGGGATATCGTGGTTGCCCGGTATCGTCAGAACCTGCGCTACCCCGTAGTCCCTGATGCGCTGGATGAACGCCTGGGCCGAAGCGAACTGCGCTCGCCTGGCGCGTTGCGTGATGTCCCCTGAAAAAATCACCAGGTCGGCGCCGTGACGTTTGACGTGCGCTTCAAAGGCTTGCAGAACAAGGGGTTGTTCGGTGCCGAAATGCGTATCGGAGATATGCAGAAGATTGGTCATCGTTGCTGGAAATCCTCGTTGCCTGACTGTGCCCGGTGCTTGCTGGCGTGCCCGTGGATGGCGCTAGGGTTCAAGACCACGCTCCCAGGCACGATGGTTGCGGCGCGCGTCCTGAATGAACGGCGACCAGCGAATCAGGCGCAGCACCAGGCGATTGAGCAGCGTGCCCCGCGCATTGAGCGGTCGTTCGACATCAAGGAACAGAACCACGCGGGTGCCGCTCGTATCGTTCCACACTTGATGCCGGTAGGTGTCGTCGAATATCAGGCATTGGCCGCGTTCCCAATGGCGGATTTGATCGGCGACCTGGATGCGACACTTCTCCCGGGGCTCGGGCACCACAAGCCCCAGGTGCACGCGCAGCAGCCCGTTGTAGGGACCTCGGTGCAGGGGAATATGCTTGCCTGGGGCCAGGATCGAAAAGAATGCGGTGAACATGCCCGGTATGGCTTCCACGATTCTCGTGGTGTCCGGGCAGCGGGCACAGTTCTTGTCCATTTTGTAACCGTAGCCGTAGAGGAAAAAAGTCTTCCACTTGTCGTCCTGGGTGATGTTGCGCTGATCTTTGGAGATGTCTTGAAAGTTGGGCAGTCGGTCGCGGTCGTTGAGCACGACCTCAAGCTCCTTGAGAATGCTGCGCCAGTTCGCTTCCAGCTCCGCAGCCCACGCAAATTGTCGAGGCTCGAAGAAAGGGCTGTCGCCCACCGTGGAGTTTCGCCGGATGATCTTTTCCAGGCGCTTGATGACCCACAAACCGAGCGCCACGCTGGGGCGATGCTTACGCTTGATGGGTGCGGTGCAGACGCGTTGTTCGTCGCTATCCATGGGTTTGCCTCTGTTGTTCGCGATGACAGGGAGCCCCTTCAGCGTAGTCGGCGGTTTTTCAGCAGGCGCCAGAGCAGGGGCCAGCCGAATACCAGCGGAAAGCGACGCAACCGGTGAGTCACGACGATGGGTTCACCCAGGTGGCGCTCCAGCTTCCAGATAACGTAGTCGACACCGTTTTCGAAGGTGAAGAACGATTTGACCAGACGTGCCACGTTCAAGGTCCTTCCCTGGACCCGCCTCAGTTTCCACAGCCGTTCATTGCCTCGGCGCGTTGCCGGCGGGCACAGGTTGCGATAGCTGTCGGTTTCGCCTGCACAGGCTGCCATTTGCTTGAATGACGGCGCCGCGGCTTGAGTGATGCGCGAATAATAGGCCAGGTCATGCCTGGCCAATTGCCTGGGCCGATCGGTTGCCTCCGGGCGCAGCTCCGTCCGGTAGGTCAGCGACAGTGATTGTTCCCAGAGCGTAAAACTGTCGAATCGGTCCGGCAGGCTGGCGATACAGCGCCCCATCAGGGTCATCACCGCTTGAGCCAGCGCCAAATGGACGCGCCCTTGCGTCTGCTCGTCCTTGGAATAGACCAGCCGGCACGGTTGGGCAAAACGGGCCCAGAGGTAGCTTTGGAACCAGGAACGGGTACCCGTCTCGAAGTCCTGCAGTGAGAGGATGGCGCATTTTGCGTGGAGTGTGCGCCCATCGGGCGTCGCAGCGCTGATGACGATCACGGTGGGCGGAAGCCATGCGTTGGCGAGCTGCTGCACGCGCGTGCGATGAGCGTGCGCGTAGCTATCGACCAGTGCATAGAGATCGACCATGCCATCACTCAGATCGCCATTGCGCAGGCAGGAGCCGTAGACCAGCAACGCTACCAGTGCATCACCCAGGCGCGCATGCACTGCACGGACAATCCCGTCTAGGTCGCCGGACATCGGCTGCGTACATTGCTCCCTGACCCGTTCAAGCAAGTCCGAGGGAGGCGGTATGGAGTCTGCGGCTTGCATCGGCTCTCACAGGTCCTAGAAAGTCATGAAGCGGATCGGGTCTGTGGCAGCGAGCGTGAGGGTGCCCTGTGCCGCATAAATTTCCCCGTCCAGCACATATTCATCGGCGCCACCCAGGTCCATCCGGGTGAAGTTGTGGCTGAAGTAGCCGTCCTGCTCCTTGAGCATCGAGACAGCCCGCCCCCAAAGCAAAAGCGGCAGGATGAAGGCCAGCCGCCTGGGACGGTGCGCGATGGCGGTGAGGTGAATGGGCTGCTGTTCGGTGCCCCAATAGGGCCTGCTGCCAGCCAGCAACCGGTCCAGCGTCGTGGCATACACCACCAGCCAGTCACGTTCCCAGACACCACGATGGGTCCCCAGGCGAGCGGGTAATGCGCGGAACAGGTCGTGTGGCAAGTCATGCAGCGCGCCAAACAGCATTCGGCCCAACGCCAGCACGGGCCCCAGCGCCCCGGGTACGCGCTTGGGCCGCAGCGTCTGATGGTAGTAGCGCACGCCGTTGACCACGGCACCGATGCCGAAGAACATTCCAAATCGAGGCACGTGGTGCAGCGGGCTGTCTACCCGAAGCGCCGCACGGGACACCACTTTTGGCGCGACGGCCTTCCCGGACAGCCAGGCGGACAAGCGCGTGAGCGCCTTTTCGACGCTCAGCCGTGCGCCCAGGTCAACAGCGCTCATATTGGTGGTGCCGCCCGGAATCACCATCACGGCAGGCAGCCTGCAAGGCTCATGGCTGAGCAGGATGGAAATCACGGCCTGCAGGGTCCCGTCACCGCCCAGAACGACCAGCAGGTCGCTTTCGTTGAGCTGCAAGTCATGCACGGCATGGGCGATCTCCCGGGCCGTGGTCGCTTCGAGCACCGAGGCGCCGGGGACGTCGCCTGCAAGCCGACGGAACCTGGGCAGGGCGCGTCGCACCGTGCCACTGCAAGGGTTGAGCACGACCCCGACTTTTTGTGGGCGCGGGCAAACGTCATGCATCGTTGAGGCCCGAGCGGGGCGCAAACATTCGCACGATCAATCGATCACGTTCGGCGGCCATGTCGATCCGGCTGAGCCAGGGCTGTGGCGGGCGGCCTCGGTGCTTCAAGACAAGGGCCGATACGGTGCGAACCCCCAGGACCAGTGTCGACACGCAGGTCCAGACGGCCACCCAGATCAATCCCGTGTCATGGGCATCCAATGCCCACAGGCAAGTCAGTATGAGCAGGTTGGGGTTGCGCCGCGCGGTAATCAGTCTGTTGAGAGAGTCGAACGGACGCCACAGAAACATTGAAAAGGGCGCGGCGAACTTGAACGCGCCTTCGCACAGCCGACCCGCGACGTAGCCCAGGCAAATGGCCCACAGTACCGGAGTGAGCGGTATGTCAGAGTCCCACGTCGCCTCATAGCCCATGCCCCAGGCGATATACCAGAGCGGCGGGTGAATCAGGTCCAGGCCATGGTCGAAAATGTTGCCGAAGCGGGTGGAAGTCACGGTCACACGGGCCAGTTTGCCATCGACCGTGTCCAGAAACGTCATCAGCCAGCCGGCGATCAGCCCTGCGCCAAAATGCCCATGCCAGAACAGAACGCCCGCCAGGATGGCCAGGACATAGCTGGCTGCCGTTACCTGATTGGGGCTCAGCCCCAGCCGCACGCACCAGACGGTGGCCCATCGAGCCGGGACAGGCCAGATCGCTCGCGTAATGAAGTCGGTGACACCTTTGTAGGAGCCGTTGAACAATGACTTTTCAAGATGCGCCTGATTGGTGTCAGTGATTTGAGCGACCCACGGAGGATCGAATTTGCGCAGTTGAGTCTGCATGGCGGTGGCCACGGTATCGGGAACCACTTGGCGCAATCCGGCTACGGCGACAGTGTCCAGGCTGGGCAAGTGGGCGAGCCGCTCGACACTGGCATGGGCGGCGACGACGGCGCCGGTTCGCGGGTCCTGCAGTGCGACTTCAGGCGTTTTCAACAGCCCCCGCAGTACGCGTTCATCGTAGAGGTAGTCTTCGCGCAGCAGGACGACCTCGCCTTGTGCCGGCAATGGATCGCCGGCATCGCAGAGTTGGGCGTCGGGTAACTTCGCGAGCATGCGACCCAGTCGCTCTCTGGAAGTGAGGCCCCACAGACGTACCGGGCTGCTGCTGATCAGGTATACGGGAGTCTTCATTGTTCCGCCTGCACCGATTCGGGTTGATTGAAGGAACACGGGGCGCAACCCCATCCAATGAAAAGCCTGGGCTGTTTCAACGATTGCCCCGGTCCATGTAACCCACCGTCACAATGGCCACTGCGAGCAGGATCAGTGCCGGCCCCAGCGTCGTGATCAGTGTGTTCATCTTTAGCAGAAGACCGAGATTTACGATGATTTGATTACTTACATAGACCATTAACCCGACGAGCGCACCCAAAGCCAGCCGCGCACCCAGATTGGGCGAACGCGGTTGGGCAAAGGCAAACGGGATGGCGAACAGGATCATTGCCAGGGTCAGGATCGGTCGCCCGACTTTTTGCCACATCGCCATTTCGTATTGCGCCGAGGGCTGGCCCGAGCCTTTGAGGTAGGCGATGTACCGATAGAGTTGGCGAGCGGACAGGCTGTCGGTCGGCAAGGTAATGTCGCCCAGTCGCGCGCCGCCAAAAATCGATTGCCAGGGCATATGGTCCAGTTGCTGCGTAGCTTCCTTGCCCTGGTCCCACTGTTTGACCTGGACGTTGTTCAAGCGCCATTGGCCTGCGTCCTGTATGTCTGCCGATTCGGCAAAGATGTAGGAAACCAGTGAGCGGTCCTTGTCGAACCTGAAAATCTCGATATTAACCGGCAGCCGTTTGTGCTGAAGATTGCCAACGCGCACGATTTGATCGTCCTGCCTGGCCCATACGCTGCCTTGATCGTTGCTGGCCTGCGCACCGGCAGCCATGGCTTCGTTGCGCAGCTCCAGGCCATCTTGCTGCAGGGGGGAGGCCACCCACTCATCCAGCGCCGCCCATGCCAGCGCCAGCGCCAGCCCGGCCAGCGTCGCCGTAAACCCGATGCGGGCAATCGACAGCCCGGTAGCGCGCATGACCGTCAGTTCCCGGGTGGCCGCCAACTGGCCCAGCGCGGCAATGCCACCGAGCAGGGCGATAAAGGGGCCGAGCTCGACGACACGGCGTGGCAGCGTCATGAATACGACCTCGATGGCCTGACTCAAGCGGTACCCGCCAGGCGTCACATCATCCAGTTCACCCACCAGGTCGAGCGTGGTGAATAGCGGCAGCAGCAGCGCTGCGGCTGCCACGAAACCGAAGAACACATGACGGACAATGTAGCGGTCGAGGATTTTCATCAGTTGCCGAACCGAAAGAGTGCCAGGTCCCGCGCCAGCAGAACCAGCAGCGCCAGGCTCATCAGCAGCGGCACGGTCCACAGCCCCGGATACAAGGGCAGGGTGCCGTTGCCCACCATCGTCTTGCAGATGTCCGCTGCGTAATAGATCAAGGCGAAGGCTGCGGTCACCGGCAGCAGGGTGGCGAACCGTCCCTGCCTGGGCCGGCTGCGACTCAACGGGATGGCGAGCAATGCCAGGACTGTGGCACTCACACCCCGCGTCTGGCGCCACTGCAGCTCGGCCTTGTCCAACGGTGCGCCGGAGGCCTGCAACACGTCGTTGGGAGCCGCCTTGCGCTTACCTTCGGCGGCCCTTTCGACGGGGGGCAAATGCAACCTCATGTGCACGAACTGCTCCGAAATATCCTTTGATGAGCTGTGCTTGAGTAGATACGAACGGCCCTGGGTCAACTCCACGATCGGATCGTCTGGATCAGGATCCAGGATGCGGGCTTGCTCGGAGCGAAACACGCGGGTTTTCGAGTCGCCCGGATCATAGATCAGTACATCGTGGAGCCGGCCATCAGTGCGGTCGATCCGATCGGCCAGGATCATCCTGCCGTTTTCATTGTTCAGGTTGAACCGTTGCGCCTGAAGATGATTGACGTCCAGGTCCGTGCGCGATTGCTGCTCCAGTACATAGGCCTGGGTATAAGCCCAGGGGCGCCCGTAGAGTGAGAGCAGGGCCACCGCCAGCGAGATGGGTATCGCCAGCAGCAGGACAGCCCGATAGAGGCGCAGCGGGCTTGCACCCGAAGCCGAGATCGCGATGATTTCGGAGTCGTGGCACAGGCGTCCGACCGCCAGGGTCACCGAGGCATACAGCGCCACAGGCACCAGCATTTCCAGCGCGATCAGAACCTTGTAGAACACCATTTCCAGCACTGCCTGCAAAGCAAGCGTGCCCTCGACCGCGTCAGCGAGGTAGCGCTCGGCGGAGTAGCTGGCAAAGATGAAGACCAGGATGCTGACCATGACCACCACGGGGCGCCGGATTTCTGCAATCACATAGCGTTCGATCAGAAACATGTACTGGCCCCTGACCGTCGCACGCATCCGCACAAGCCCCCTGGACGTGCGCAGTGACCCCCCCCAACGCCATCAGGCATCGCTCGGTATCGATTGATTTTTCTGGGCATGGAACCTCTCCACCATCTCATAATCCAGCGGTGAATCGACATCGATAGCGGCCTGTGCGAAAGGCATGATCACCGCGCCGATCCTCACGTGCAGCCTGGCGGAAAGCTGTTGCAGTGCCTGTTCCAGGGTTAATCGACCCAACAGGTATCGCAGTATTCCCGGGATGCCCAGCGCACCGGCAATCACTCGCCGGGGATGCTTGCGATCCTGTTCGACCCGTTGCCAGAAGCTGGCCAGGCGTCGCGCATCCTCGTTCATGAAGGCGAACAGATTGCTGCCGCAATAAGGGCCGCCGCGAAGCCGGATACCGGTGCGGCGGGTCCCCGGAAAACGGGCCAGCACCGTCTCCAGTGGTGTCACCGCCACCACGAAGTCATGGCCGCCCGATGTCGCTTGCTCAAGAAAATAGTCGACCATCTCCGGGCACAGCAGCGCATGGTCCGCCGTGGTGACCAGCACGGGTCTGTCGGCGGGTTGATGCGCCAATGCCTGGGCCGCGCTGGCGCTGGGGGAGTTGGCCGGTGGCAGCCAACTGATTCTGCCGGTGTCGAGCAATGGCGACATCGAGGCATCCTGCTCCAGTAAATGCCGTGCAGGGCCCACCAGTACGATTCGCTCGATCCGCTCACTGGCCTCCAGCGCCTCGACCACGCGACGGACCATCGCAACCCCGGCCACCGGCACCAGGGCCTTGCAGCCTGTCCCGGCAAGCGCGGCAACGGGATCGTCCGTGGCCCGGTCTGCAGCCAGCACCAGCGCCGTGAATGGTTTCGCCTCAGATTTGCTTTTCATAAATCCGGTAGCGCTTGTAAGGGGTGGCACCGATCTGCTCCAGGATCTTGCGCATCACAGCATTCGACTCCAGGATCCAGGACATTTCCAGCGCTTGTATGCCACGTTTGACGAAGGGCGGCTTGAGCGCTTCGATCAACAGCAAGGCGAGTGTAGGTCCCAATCGACTGAACTGGTAACGCTGCTTGACGCCCATCAGGGGCACCCGAGCGGTGCGCGTCCCCTTGACGTAAAGCCGCCACAGCAGCCGCAGCCAACCAAAGGGCAGCAATTGCCCTTCGAGGGAGTCGATCGCCTCGTTGATGTTGGGGATGGCCACGATAAACGCGCAGGGTTCGCCGTCGACTTCAGCGATGTACAACAGGTCTTTGGGGACCAGCAGCCTCAATTGGCTGCCAAGCTCGAAGAATTCGGACTCGGTAAAGGGTACGAAGCCCCAGTTGCGGCTCCAGGCATCATTGAAGATCTCCCGCAGGATTCGCATGTCGCGCCGGAACTGTCGGGTGTCCAGCGGCCTGATCACCACGCGCTGTCGCTCACGCGCCATCATCGCCGACAAGGCCGGCGGGAAGTGCAATTGGTCGGTGCGCATCCAGTAGGCAAGCAGGTCCTTGGCTTGCCGGTAGCCCAGGGCGGTGAGTCGTTGGTCATAAAAGCGCTGACCATGTCCCATCATGGCGGACGGCGGAGTCTCGAATCCCTCCACCAACAGCCCGCTTTCCTGGTTGATGGTCAGGTTGAAAGGGCCTGTGATACGAGCAGCGCCATGTTCGCGCAGCCAGGCCTCTGCCGCCGCGAACAGGCTGTCGAATACAGCGGGGTCGTCCACGGCTTCAAGCATCCCGAAATGACCTGAATCCTGACCGTGCAATTGCCGGTGCAGGGTGTCGATCTGTGCGGTGATCCGTCCCACGACTTGGTTGCCGGACCAGGCCAGCCATGCCTGCCATGTCAGATGAGGGGACGCCGGATTTTTCTTGGAAAGCAGTTCATGGCGCTCATAGTGGATCGGTTCGACCCAACAAGGATCGTTGCGATAAAGAGTGCCGGGGAAAGTGATGAATGTCTTGAGATCCAAACGTGTAAGGACAGGTCGCGTAATGATTGGCAACTTCATATTGGTCATCGTTGGCCACAAAAGTCAGGATCAGTTGAACTAGCATCTGTTTGGCTTTGCCCGTGAGAGCGTAGCTCAAGTATTGGAAGAGGGCGGGTGTGATCCAAATATTGGCGCCAATGCTTTTCTAAGGCTTAAATGCATTGTAGTTATCGTGGGGGCGCGTTGACCGCGGTGTGCTATTGCCAGAGGCGTTGCTCGCCGGTCGTCGCTGATTCTGGAAAAAATTTGCGCTCACCCAGATGCCGATTAGTATTGCGTTAGGCTTTGTAATTACTTGAAAAGCTCAAAAGATTTTCTGCCAGCCGGTTATCCCTGGCGTCTGGACGTCAGGGAACGGCAAAGGGGGGCAGTAAACACCAGTCGATTGACTGGGACAGTTGGTCAACCCGCTATTTGAATTTTCCTTTCTCGGGCTAAATGGATGGGTGTTTCTTTATGTCTGCGACCACTGCAAAACAGGCACTCAACCAACGTCTGGCCGACTTTTCCACGCTGGTGGAAGCGCTCGATTATGCCGCTTCAGGTCGAACCGGCATGAACTTCTACGACAGACATTGCCAGGTCAGTACTGCGATTGAATACGCGACGCTGCGAAGTAATGCGGTGGCAATTGCTCAACGGCTAATTGGGCTCAAGTTAAAGAAGGGCGACCGGGTTGCGTTGATCGCCGATACGCACCCAAGCTTTATCGAGTCGTTTTTCGCCTGCCAATACGCCGGCCTGGTCGCCGTTCCTCTATTGGTCCCTTCCAGCCTGGGAAGCCATCGTTCTTACGTCGACAAGTTGAAAGGGTTGTTCGCCAACTGCACGCCATCGGCCGTCCTGGGGTTGGAAGAGTGGCTGCCCTGTGTCCGCGAAGCGCTGGGCAACTCCCAGCAGGTGTTCGTGGGGACTGTAGCGCAAATGAGCGACTTGCCCGCGGTGCAGGAACTTCCCGTTGTAGAGCCGCAGGACATCGCCTACCTGCAATACACCTCCGGCAGTACCCGTTTTCCTCGCGGTGTGATCATCACCCAGCGTGCAGTGATGGCCAATGTCAGAGGCATCGTCGTGGAAGGTATCGGCGTTCGCCCGGGGGACCGCTGTGCCTCCTGGCTGCCGTTTTATCATGACATGGGCCTGGTGGGTTTTGTCCTGGCACCCATGGCCGCGCAACTGACCGTCGACTACCTGCACACCCGGGATTTTGCCACGCGACCCGGGCAATGGCTCAAACTGATCAGTCAGAACCGGGTGACTATTTCTGTCGCACCGCCGTTCGGCTATGACCTGTGTACCCGGCGAATCCGGGATTCCGAGAAAGCTGCGCTGGATCTCTCCTGCTGGCGTGTCGCGGGGATCGGGGCAGAACCTGTTCGGGCATCGGTCTTGAATCGTTTTGCGCAATGCTTTCTCGACAGCGGGTTCGACTCGGCTGCATTCACCCCTTGCTATGGCCTGGCGGAAAGCACGCTTGCCGTCAGCTTCGCCCGCCGCGGGGTAGGGGTGTTGGTCGATCATGTCGATCGCCAGGTCGTGGAGCATCAACTCAGGGCCCAGACAGTCGCCGCGGATGATCCGGGAAGCTGTGCGTTTACCAATTGCGGCGCCCCTTTGTCCGGGCATCGGGTGGAGATTCGCAATGCATTGGGGCGGGTGGTTGCTGAACGTCAGATAGGGGAGATATTCGTGAGCGGGCCCAGCGTCATGGCGGGTTATTTCAATGACCCGCAAAATACCCGGGCAGCGTTGAAAGATGGTTGGCTCGACACCGGTGACCTGGGCTATCTGTCCGGGGGCGAACTGCACATCACCGGCCGGCGCAAGGATTTGCTCATTGTCCGCGGTCGAAACATCTGGCCGCAGGATATCGAGTACCTGGTGGAATCCGAACCCGATCTGCGGCCCGGCGATGCCATCGTATTCATTGTTCCCGGCGATGATGAGCCCCAGGTCGTGGTTCAGGTTCAATGTCGCATTCGTGAGCCGCAACCTCGCGAGCAACTGGTGCGCACCCTCGTTGCGAAGATCATCAGTGAGTTTGGTCTCGCAGCCCAGGTTGACCTTGTGCCGCCTCACTCGCTGCCTCGAACCTCCTCGGGCAAGCCATCCCGTGCCGAGGCCCTTGAGCGATTCATGGCCCAGGCGAACATCGACCGCTCTTGCCCGGCACTGGAGCAGACGTGACCGTACGCGTGGTGTCGCTCACCGGTGCTACCGGGTTCATTGGCGGTGTCTTGCGCCAGCGACTGGTCGACCGTGGCGTGCAAGTGCGGGCCCTGGCTCGCTCCCGGAGCGGGACGGCAGAGGATGGAACGACGTGGATCAAGGGAACACTCGAAGATGAACCGGCGCTTGCCGAGCTCACCCGGGGGGCGGATGCGGTCATTCACTGTGCTGGCAAGGTCAGGGGCCGAGATGCCAGGGACTTCGACGCGGTCAATGTGCTGGGCAGCAAGCGCTTGATGGAGGCAGCACGGCGTAGCGGCAGTTGCGAGCGCTTTCTGCTGATTTCGTCCCTTGCCGCCCGTCATCCGACGTTGTCCTGGTACGCCGCTTCCAAATTCGAAGGCGAACGACAGGTCAATGCCGCGGCCGGACCGATTCCGGTGTGCATTTTCAGGCCGACCGCTGTCTACGGCCCCGGCGACCGCGAATTGCGCCCGGTGTTCGAGTGGCTGCTGCGCGGCTGGCTGGTGACCCTGGGTCGGGATGATTCACTGTTCAGCTTTCTCCATGTGGACGATTTGGTCAGTGCCGTCATGCAGTGGCTGGATGCGCCTGTCGGGCAATCGCAGACCTTTGAGCTGTGTGACGGCCAGGCGCAGGGTTATGACTGGGCAAGCCTGGCGGGCATCGCCTCCGATATCCGCCAGGCGCCAGTACGGCAAGCGGTATTCCCTGGTGCAGTATTGAAAGGGATCGCCCGGGCGAACCTGGTGCTGTCCCGGTTCACCCGCCAGGCCCCCATGCTGACCCCCGGTAAAGTCAATGAATTGATGCACCCTGACTGGACGTGCAGCAATGCGCACATCAGCGCGACGCTGGGCTGGGAGCCGCGGATTCTTTTGCGGCAAGCGTTGCGCAATCACCTGTTCTGAGCGGGCAAAGAGCCACTGAACTCAAGGAGACCGATGATGATCACACAAGAAGCGATACTCCAAAGGGTGCTGATGCTCATCGGGCGGTTCGCACCTCCCGGCGCGTCAATTTACCCGGATACCGATCTGGCCCAGGACCTGGGTATGGAGTCGATCAAGGTGATGGACATGCTGATGGAGCTGGAAGACGAATTCGACATCTCGATCCATCTCAATATTTTGATGGATGTGCGCACACCCGCGCAGCTGTCACACGCAATTCTCAACCTGATGGAGCATGCCGATGGGACTGTTTGACAAGTTCGGCAAACTGGCAGCGGAGCGTGCCAGTCTCACGGATTCAGACCTGCATCCTTTCGGGATTCGCATCGATGAGATGTATTCCCCGACCGAGGGCAGCATCCAGGGCCAAAAGGTCATTCTGGCCGGCACCAATAACTATCTCGGGCTGACCTTCGACCCCGACAGTATCAAGGCCGCACAGCGCTCACTGGAGCTTGAAGGCACTGGCACCACCGGTTCGCGCATGGCCAACGGCAGTTACGCCGGGCACAGCGCGCTGGAGGAGGAACTGGTCGAGTTTCTGGGGCGGCGTTCGGTCATCGTGTTCTCCACGGGCTATGTCGCCAACCTGGGCGTCATCGGAACGCTGGCAAGCGCGCGCGAGGTGGTGTTGCTTGACGCCGATTGCCACGCAAGCATCTACGACGCTTGCAAACTGGGAGGCGCGGAGATCATCCGGTTCCGCCATAACGACGTCGCTGACCTTGAGCGGCGCATGATCCGGCTCGGCGAACGCGCGCGCGAAGCGATCATCCTGGTGGAAGGGATCTACAGCATGCTGGGTGACCAGGCCCCGCTCAGGGAAATAGTCGAGGTCAAACGTCGCCTCGGAGGCTACCTGTTGGTTGACGAAGCGCATTCCTTTGGCGTCCTGGGTGAAAAAGGGCGAGGGCTGGCCGAGGCGTTGGGCGTGGACTCGGAGGTGGACATTCTGTTGGGCACGTTCAGCAAGAGCCTGGGCGCCGTCGGCGGATTTGCGGCCTGCCACGACGCGCAGATGGACCTGCTGCGCTACGCCAGCAGACCTTACATCTTCACTGCTTCGCCTGCACCTTCGGCGATCGCTTCGGTGAGGTCGGCGCTGATGGCCATCAAGGAACGCCCGCAGTTGCGGCGTCAGCTGTGGACGAACGCCCGGCGGCTTTATGAGGGTTTGGCAGAGTCCGGCTACCGATTGGGGCCGCAAGCCAGCCCGGTGATTGCCGTCATGCTCAATTCGCCTCACGAGGGCCTGGCTGTCTGGCGAGCGCTGATAGAGAAGGGCGTCTATGTCAATCTGGTCCTTCCTCCCGCGACCCCCGGTGCCGTCACATTGGTGCGTTGCAGCGTCAGTGCGGCGCATACACCCCAACAAATAGACCAGATCATCGAGGCCTTCGCTTCATTGCGCAGCCCGATGGGCCTCGTCACAGTGGGCGCTTGATAAGTGTCGCGAGCTGTCGGTGAGCTAATCTTTACCCAGTCATAGTGAACGACACTCATGCGGATTATTTTTGCCTTTGGCCGCTCTTATCCGGCCCGTACCGTCCTGATGCTGCTCAGCTTGCTGCTGGCAGGGGTGGTTGAAAGCGTCAGTCTGAGCACGATGCTGCCCCTGATATCGGCTGTGCTGGAGGACCAGCCGCACTCAAAATTGGCGGTGCAGGTCTTCGGGATAATGGACGCGATCGGTCTGCAACCCACCATCGCGAACATGCTGGTGATCATCGTCGTGGGCATGACGCTGAGCAACCTGCTGATACTGCTGGGCAATCGGCAGGTTGGCTACACGGTGGCGCATGTGGCGACTGACTTGCGCATTGACCTGATCAAGGCGTCGCTGGGCAGCCGCTGGGAATATTATCTGCGCCAGCCGGCGGGCGCCCTGGCCAATGCCGTGGCGACCGAAGCCTACCGTGCTTCCACCGCGTATGAGCACGCCGCCAATATGCTGGCACTGGGTATACAGGCGGCGGCCTATGCAGTCATCGCGCTTTTCGTTTCCTGGCAGGCGGCGCTCCTGTCGCTGCTGATCGGTGCGGTGTTGCTGGTGGCTGTGCGGGGGCTGGTGAAGACATCGCGGCGCGTGGGCAAAAGCCAGACCCGACTGATGCGTGAGCTGCTGGTCTACCTGACCGATACGCTGGCTTCGGTCAAACCGCTCAAGGCCATGGCCCGGGATGACATCGCCGACTCCCTGCTGCGCGGTCATGCCGGCGAGCTCAACACGGCACTGGAACGTGAGGTGATGAGCCGCGAAACACTGCGGGCCCTGCAGGAGCCCATGTTGGCGATCCTTGCTGCGGCGGGTCTCTACGCCGGGCTGGTGATGGGCGGGCTGCCGCTGTCTTCGGTGATGGTGCTTATATTCGTGGTAATACGCATGTTGGGCTTGCTGCACAAGGCGCAGCAGCGCTATCACCGGATGGCCGCTCAAGAGAGCGCCTACTGGGCCATTAACGAATCGATCGACAACGCTATCGCCGACGCCGAGCCCGTCGGCGGCACCCGCATTCCTGCCCTCAAGCGGCATATCACCTTTGAAAATATCCACTTTGGCTACGGCGGGCGTCAGGTGCTTGACGACGTCTCAATGAGTTTTACGGTCGGTACCTTCACCACCATGATCGGTCCTTCCGGTGCGGGCAAGACCACTGTGCTCGACCTGATCTGTTCGCTGCTGGCGCCACAATCGGGGCGCATCAGGGTAGACGACCATGATTTGCATGACCTGGACAGGAGAGCGTGGCGCCGAATGATCGGCTACGTCACACAGGAAACGCTACTGCTGCACGATAGCATCCTGGCGAACGTCACCTTGGGTGACAAGGCCTTGAATGCCGCGGATGCGGAGCGCGCGCTTCGTCAGGCCGGCGCGTGGCAGTTTGTGCAGGAGTGCCCGGGCGGGCTGCAATCGATCGTAGGCGAGCGGGGTGCCAAACTGTCCGGGGGCCAAAGGCAGCGCATCGTCATCGCACGAGCCCTGGCCCATAGCCCCAAGCTGCTGATCCTGGACGAAGCCACCAGTGCGCTGGATCCGGAATCGGAGGCCGAGATATGCCAGGTCCTGAAGAATCTGACCCCTGGCATTACGGTCATCGCAGTGTCCCATCGTCCTGCCATGATCCGCATTGCCGACCAGATTCTCGATGTACGGGAGGGCAAGGTGTCGGCCATAGAAAACGCCTTCGATCCTGATGGCACCCGCACTGACGAGGCGAAAGTTTGATCGCGTCATTGTTTCACGGTGCGTGCCTGGCCATCACGCACACCCATGACTCGCCCAGACATCCCGTGACAGCTGTTTCAACGCCTCGGCCTCGCTCAACAACACCTCGATGATGCCGAGCACATCTTTCGCCTGCTCAGCCTTCAACTTGAAAAGAATGTCCATCAGGTCGATTGCACAGTTTTCGCTGACTGAAGCCGATTCAACGAGCTTCAACTGCAGCTGCTGAATTTGCAGCATGGTTTGCATCGATCATTACCTCGCGTGAATGAACTCAGACGAATGCCATCATCACGCCGTACCACACGCCGCAAAATCGGAAAATCACGAAAGTTGTGCAGTGCGGTCATTACAAAGGATGTGAATCCCAAAGCGCTGCGTGCAACCACAGCGATCAAACGGCGTGGCGAAACCGTGGGAGGGATTTGTGTGGTGCAAAACGGTGGTTGGGGGGAGGGCAAGGCACAGTCCGCAGGTCAATGCCTGAGACAGCGTTTAACTTACAGGCGATCATAGGGTTCAGAAGCACCCTACTTGTTAAGGTAACCCGATGCCAATGCACGCTTTCAGTCCTGGAAAAACCGTCTGTCAATCGATGCTTGAACAATGACCCGTCCGATATTCGTTTCTCTGGACGGGCCCAAGGGCACGGGCAAAACCACGCTGTTGGAAGCCGTTACGAAAGCACTGAGGGCTGATAACAGGAAGGTCATCCGGCTTTGCGAGAGAAATAACGATCCCTGCAGGGCTGAAACAATGGCGCTCGTTAACCAACTCGTCAGAAACCCTGGCAGGGAGTTGGAGCTGGAGGTTTGTCGGCGCTTTGCAGATAGCCGCCTGTGGATCAGCCGGCATGTACTGCCTGAGCAACCATCGGGCAGCATTATCCTGATCGATCGCTGGTATCCATCCGATGCCGCGTTTCGCCGGATGGTACCGTTTGCAGAGATTCTACGGTTGAACATTGATCGGAACGTGCAAGTGCCGGACCTGCATGTCGGCGTTGTCACATCCCCGGATATTTCATGGGCAAGGGCTGCGTCGCGATCTCGTGGATTGGGCAGTACGGTGATTCACAGCCTGGCGGAACAGATCGCGTGTACCGAGGCGTTCGAACAGGCGGTTGCGGATCAGGGGTGGGTTTTGTGTCGTAATGAGGGGACGATCGAGGAGGCGACGATGCAGGTCGTTGGTGAGATTTATCAATTACCTGCGCTGCTGCTCGGCGAGGAGTGAACGCTACGTTGACGCACCGAAGTCCCGGCGTGAAGAGCAATGGTGTTCGCTTGAAAGTACGCGGACACCCTCGCCCTTCACGCCAGCCGCACATTTCGCCATGGACGCTCTGCTGCGCCATCACGCATCACTTGACTGTCAATTTCCTCGGTAGGTGGAGAAGCCGTACGGGCTCAGAAGCAACGGGATATGGTAGTGCGCAACGGTGCCGTCCACCTCAAAAATGACCGGTACCTCTGGAAAGAAGCTGGCCGTTTTGTGCGCCTTGAACCACTCACCGGTTTTGAAGGTGACACGGTAGGTGCCTTTCTCCAGATCCCGACCTTCCGGATACAGCCCTGTGATACGACCTTGCTCATTGGTTGCCGCGCTGTTGAGCATGTCCCAGTCTTTACCGTCCTGTTTTTCCAGCGTGACATTGACGCCAGGGGAGGGCAGGCCATCCTGCAAGTTGAGTACGTGCACGCTCAATGGATTGGTGGCCGCTGATGCAAAGGCAGACAGGGCACTCAATACCGCGCCAGCGAAGAAACCTTTCAATACAGTCATGGTGATGTCCTTAGTTTTTAACGGCAGGTAAAACTTTGTTGATAGCGACTGCTGCACAACCTTCATCGTTTGCAGCGCCGCCCGCACCGGCGACACCGATGGCGCCGATGACTTCATCCTCAAATTGCAATGGCACGCCGCCGCCGAGCAGCAATAGCTCGTCAAGGGTGTTGAGGTTTTCTGCATCTGGATTAGCGCGGGCGCGTTGCGCCAACAACAGCGTGGAGGTCTTGGTCGACAGCGCGGTATAGGCTTTGCGTTGCGCGGCCAGCGTGTTGTGCGGGCCCACATTGTCGTCGCGTTGCAGGGCAACCAGATTGCCTGCGCGGTCTACCACTGCGGCAACGGCTGTGCGGCCATCGGCATGACAGGCCATCAGCGCGGCATCCAGCAGATCATTGGCCATTGCAAGGGTCACATCCTTGCGCTGTGCCACTTGGGCCGGGGCTGCAACGGCGAACGCAGAACTCATTGCGAGTGTGATCAGCAATGAAGTCGATAGGCTTGTACGCATGCTGTTTCCTTGGTCGGTTGAGTCTGTATGAGTCATTGCCAGACATCATGACCAGCCCGCCCCGTCAGTATCATTGCCTGCGGATTACCAATTTGTAATGTGAGAAATCAGCGAAGCGAGCTAGCCTGTGCTCCAGTCCTGGAGGAACAGATGCGTATCCTGGTGGTTGAAGATGAAACGAAAATGGCCGATTACCTGCGCAAAGCCCTGACCGAATCGGGTTACGTCGTAGAGGTTGCCCTTAATGGGCTGGATGGCCAGCATTTGGTACAGGAGAGTGAGTTCGATCTGATCATTCTGGATGTCATGCTGCCGGGGCTGGATGGCTGGCAATTGCTGCAAATCATTCGGCGCAAGTGGCAGACCCCGGTACTTTTTCTCACCGCACGCGATTCGATTGATGATCGGGTCAAGGGGTTGGAGTCGGGAGCCGATGATTATCTGGTAAAGCCCTTTTCCTATGCGGAGTTGTTGGCACGCGTACGCACTTTGCTGCGTCGCGGCCCGCCTCGCGAGGTTGAGCATTTTGTGGCTGGCGACCTCACCCTGGACTTGTTGCGACGCAGGGTAACGCGCAACGGTGAGCGTCTCATCCTGACCAACAAGGAGTTCGCCCTGCTGCATCTGCTGCTCAGTCGTGAAGGGGAGGTGCTTTCGCGCTCGCTGATTGCCTCGCAGATCTGGCAGATGAACTTCGACAGTGACACCAATGTGGTGGATGTCGCTATTCGTCGACTGCGTGCCAAGGTTGACGATCCATATTCACTTAAATTGATACACACAGTGCGTGGCATCGGATACATGCTCGAGGTGCAATCCTGAAACTCTTTCCGCGCACCCTGAGCCTGCGCCTGGCGATCATGTTCGCGCTGGTCAGCACGCTGCTCCTGGGCTCCATTGGCTTTTATCTTTATCAATCGTTGCAGCGAGAGATTGCCTGGCGCGATGACCAGGCGCTGCTGGGACGACTGGATCGAATGCAAGCATTGATCAGCGACAGCGACAGCATCGAGCAGCTGCGAGGTCGGCCCAAGCTCTACGAAAACATGTTGGGCAATCGCGACAATCTGCTCTGGATCGTTGATGACACCGGCAAAGTGTTGATCGAAATCAACCCAGTGCGCATGACCTTGCCCAAGCTGTCGGCTGCACCCCAGGCTCGCCTGGGTGACGATCACTCTACGGAGTCAGTGCGGCTCGCCTGGAAGGATGTCACGGAGGGTGATCGCGGTTTGACCCTGATCGCCGGCAAGCTGCTGAGTGAGCGCGACCAAATGCTGGGGGCCTACCGACTCAAGCTCTGGTTGGCCATGTCTGTCGGCGCGCTCTTGGCTTTCGCACTCGGTTGGTGGGTCAGTCAACGAGGCTTGTACCCTGTGCGCCTGCTGGCCAAGCGCGCCGCTGGAATTGATGTGCAGCACTTGCATCTGCGGTTGGATGAGTTCAATGAACTGACCGAGCTCAAACTGCTCTGCAGTGCCCTTAACCAAATGCTTGCACGCCTTGAAGACGGATTCGCCCAGCTTTCACGTTTCTCTGAAGACCTCGCCCATGAGATGCGAACCCCGCTCGGTAACCTGATGGGTCATACCCAGCAAGCCCTCAGGCGCAGCCGTTCGATCGAGGACTATCAGAACCTGCTGGTTTCCAATCAGGAAGAGTATGAAAGGCTGGCACGAATGATCGACAGCATGCTGTTTCTTGCCCGGACCGAGCAACCGAACACTTGCGTAAAACTTGAGCGAGTGGGCCTGCACGATCTGATTGAGCAGTTATGTGAGTATTTCGAAGGCGTGGCGCAAGAGCGAGATGTGCAACTGATAAACCAGACTCAGGACCACTTGCTGGGTGATCCAGGCCTGATCCGTCGAGCATTGGCCAACTTGCTGGCCAACGCACTGCGCTACGCAATTGCCGGATCTGCCGTGACGATCAGCAGCAGAGTTTCGCAAGGAACACTCGAAATTACGGTGCACAACCACGGCGAACCTATTGCAGCAGAACATCTGCCGCGAGTGTTTGAGCGCTTTTACCGGTGCGACCCTTCACGTAATCAGCCCGACGACTCAGGTGGCCTGGGCTTGGCCATTGTGCGCTCAATCATGCAACTGCACGGCGGCTCTGTAAGCGTTGACAGTACCGAAGCGGGTACCCGCTTTCACTTGGTGTTTCCCCTTGAAAGTGCCGGAACCTGAACCCGCTGGGACGCAACGCCGTTACGATGACTGACGGCTGAACAGTTGGATGGCGGTCATTGTCTGGTCGAAAACAAGGCGCCCTGACGCTAACGGGCTTTAGACTGCAATTGAGCCAGTTGGGTCTTCAACTGTGCGACTTCAGCTTCCAGCTCACGCACTCGCTCTCTAGCCTCAACTTCGACGCTGACGTCTTTCTGGATACCAATGTAGTAAGTCAGTTGATCGGTGTCGTTGAACACGGGGGTAATTGACAGTTCGTTCCAGAACGCGCTGCCGTCCATGCGATAGTTGCGAATGACTTGTCGGCAGGGGAGACCGTTTCTTATCGCCTCGCGGATTACCGTCAAGCCGGCTTGGTCACGGTCATCCCCCTGCAGGAAACGGCAGTCCTGGTACAGGATGTCGTCAATGCTGTACCCCGTCAGGCGTTCAAAGGCTGGGTTCGCGTAGATCAGGATGTTTTCGTCGCCTTCCTGCTCTGCTACCACGATGCCGTCGTTGGAGGCTTCAACCACGAGTTTTAGCAGTTCTGCGTCGATCATTTCTCAGAGCCCCAGTGAGTGACATCTCATTTTTGGCGATTACCCGCCTTACACGAAGTCATCAGTATAACCATCGGCATTAGCGCCATACACGGCCGCTGAGTTCAGAGGGTTCAACGGCCAATCGCTCGCGATTCTGGCTGGAAACCCTGGTGGGCCAGGAACGATTGCTATGGGCTGAAATGAACGCCGTTATCGGATGTCGGCCATTGCACGTCAGGCAGGGTTTCGTATTCGGGTTTTGCGAACAGATAACCTTGGTAGAAGTTAATGCCAAAGCCCAGTAACTGCTGCAGTTCGGCATGGGTCTCTACGCCCTCTGCAATCACTTCAATATTGAGCGCTTTGCATACACCTAATATACCTTGGACGATGGCCTGTCGCACCGGGTCAGTGCCGATGTTACGCACCAGGCTCATGTCCAGTTTGATGATGTCAGGTTGAAACTCTGCCAGCAAATTAAGCCCCGAGTACCCAGCACCGAAATCATCTATCGCTGTCTTGAAGCCTTTGAGGCGATATTCTCGAATGATGCTTTTCAGATGTTCCTTGTCCACCAGCTCTTCGTTTTCGGTGATCTCGAAAATCAGCCTTTCGGTGGGAAATCCAAATCTGCGCGCAGCTTCAAGCGTCGCCCGAATGCACGTGGCGGCTTGATATACCGCATTGGGTAAGAAGTTGATGCTGACAAAGCAGGGTATTTGTAAACGTGAAGCAAGCTCGACAGCCTTGACTCGACATGCTTGGTCAAAGGCATAACGATTCTGTTCGTTCACCTGTCCAAGAATGGCAGCCGCACCAGTGCCATCGCAACCACGTACCAGAGCCTCGTAGGCAAAAATACTGTTATCGCGCAGATCTACGATGGGCTGGAACGCCATGCTGAACTCAAAACCCAGTTCATTGCCCTCCCTGCAGGCCTTACAAGGAGGTTCCGGTCGCGATCTTTCTTTCATTCAAACCCCCGTTTTTTCAATCACTATGAAGCTATCGATCAAGCCAACATTTTGTACATGCCGCAAGGCTCAATCATCTGGCTAATGTCGACGAGAACTTGCTGATCGCGTGTACGACTTGGCGAGCACTGTCCTGAATATCCAGGATTACTTGACCAGCCTCACCGGCTAATTTGACGCCTTGTTCTGCCTTGTCTTTACTCGCCTCCATCCTGGCCACTGCCCCCCGGGCCAATTCACGATTGTGCTGCACCACCTCGACAATTTTGATAGTCGCCTGGCTTGTGCGCGAAGCAAGATTTCGCACTTCGTCAGCGACCACCGCAAAACCTCGACCCTGCTCTCCGGCCCGAGCCGCTTCGATGGCTGCGTTCAGCGCAAGAAGATTCGTTTGTTCTGCGATGCCACGGATGGTCTGCACGATGCTGCTGATTACTTCCGACTGCTGACTGACATCATTGATACCTTCGGCTGCGTGATTCAATTCCCCAGCCAGGCTTTGCATGACATCCGCGGTCTCCTGCACCACTCGGGCACCTTCAAGTGCGGTATTGTCGGTTTTCAGCGAAGTCTCATAGGCCATCCGTGCTGCGCGTGACTCAGTTTCCTGCTGGAGTACCTGAGCAGTGATATCGCTTGCAAACTTGACGACTTTATAAAGGCGACCGTTGGCGTCGAACATTGGATTATAAGTCGCACGTAACCAGACGATTTGTCCCTGACGGTTGAAACGCTTGAACTTACCGGAGAAAAATTCGCCTTGGTTCAGGCGCTCCCAAAATTGGTGGTACTCATTGGATTCACTTTCGCGACGCTCACAGAACAGGCGATGGTGCTTGCCAACAATCTCATCGAGACGGTAACCCATCACGGCAAGGAAATTTTCATTGGCGGTGATGACTTGTCCCTGCAGGTTGAACTCAATGGTTGCCATGGAGCGGTTAATCGCATTGATTTGACTTTCCTGCTCTTGTTCCTTCTGCACCCGGGCAGTGACATCCGTAGCAATCTTGACGACCTTAATCACCCGTCCAGCGTCGTCGCGAACAGGGTTATAGCTGGCCTCCAGCCAGATCTCATGCCCCTGATTGTCCAAGCGCAGGAAGCGGCCGTTTATGGACTCACCACTACTCAACCGTGACCAAAAACCCGTGTAAGCGAGGCTGTTGGCGTAGTGTGGTGTACAGAACAAACGGTGATGCCGGGAATGAATTTCCTCAAGGCGATAGCCCATCAGCGTCAGGAAATTGTGATTGGCGCCGAGGATCGTCCCGTCAGGTAGGAACTCAATCAGAGCCATGGAGCAATCTAATGCTGCGAGGGTGGCTTCACTGTCAGCCAACCGCTGCTTGCAGATGGTCAGTTCTTTTTTGATTTGCGAGTTGAACATACGTACCTCGGTGGGTAGGGACTGCACGGCACGTTCATCACGCCCCTGCAAAACTTATACAGAATGGTTGTTAATGTACAAGAATATTCCAGGTTAAACACCGCACGCCCTTGTCTCGGCATGGCCATTTAGAAATGAGGCTGTTACGGACTCGGCATTCAAGTCGGGGAGGGGATGACATGGCATCCATTGCTTCTGCGCCGTTGGCAACGCTGCGAGCAGTAGCGCACCTTATCCCAGCAGCGCGCCCATTTCTTACGCCAGGCGAAGGGCAGTCCGCAGGCTGCACAGGTTTTGACCGGCAGTTCACTCTTCTTCAAAACAACTCCCCGGCATCCAGTTTTCAAGCAGTTTCTGACGGCCACGCTTGCGTCGCCTCTCCATTCGACGGCGTTCAACGGAAGACGACTCACCAAGGCGCAATCAGCGAGAAAGGAATGCGTAGCGCCCCAATGGGCTCTTCACGTGATCCGCACATCTCATCATGGACGCACTGCTGCACAAGCACGCAGGGAAATGGCGGGACAAACTGCAACATGTCACGCAGGTGATTGATAGAGCGAAGGCGCATAGGCTTCGCTTCGTCGTCCAGCAGCGTGAATTGGCCGTGATCCAGCCCGACTCGCGCCAGATAAAAGCCGCCTTCCAGAGACAGCAGCTCCAGCTCCCTTACCTCGCCATTCGCGGCCCGTTCGGTCAACGCTTGCAGATTCAAGGTGCACTCCCTGCCTACCAGGGTAGGCGTTCTCCGTTATAAGCAAAAAAATGGCCGCTGTCGGCAGGCGCCAAGCGGTCAATCAGTGATAACAGTTCGCGTGCAGCGAGGCTTGCAGGCCTGGCGGCAGAAGCGCCTTTGAAAGGCTTGGACAGGCCCGAAATGACCGTGCCCGGATGAAGACTGAACAAGCGGGTCTGAGGGCGTGTTCGTGCCAGTTCGATCGCAGCCGTTTTAATCAGCATGTTCAATGCTGCCTTGGAGGCGCGATAGGCATACCAGCCGCCCAAACGGTTATCGCCGATGCTGCCCACCTTGGCGGAGAGCACCGCCATCGCGCCGTTACGGTCAAGCAAGGGCAGGAAGTGACGCAGAACCAGTGCAGGCCCGAGCGTGTTGACTTGGAAGATCGCCTGGAGCGCATCCGCTTCCATTGAGGTGTAACTTTTTTCAGGCTTGATGTCTTCGCGATGAAGCAGACCGGCAGCATGCAAAATCAACTGGTACGGGGCTTCTTGCGCTAATTCAGCGGCCGCGCTGGCGATCGTGTCGGGCTTTTCCAGATCCAATCCTGGAGCACTGTTACGCCCCAGTTCACGAACAACCGAGCATCCTGGATCATCGTTGAGCAACTCACAAAACGACGCGCCGAGGGCTCCACTGGCGCCTATCACCAAGGCACGGTAGCCCTGGCCAAGGGAGTTCATCCTGAAGGAACGGTTCATTCAGCCTCCACGCAGACAGACGTGATCCATTGGCGTTATCCAAGTCGCCCTATCAGTTGCAGGAACTCGTGACGGGTAGCGGACGAGTCGCGAAAGGCGCCGAGCATCACCGATGTGGTCATCACCGAGTTCTGCTTCTCCACGCCTCGCATCATCATGCACATGTGCTTTGCCTCAATAACCACCGCCACTCCGGCGGCATCGGTCATGTGCTGAAGGGCGTCGGCAATTTGTCTGGTGAGGTTTTCCTGAATCTGTAATCGGCGGGCAAACATATCGACCACTCGTGCAACCTTCGACAGGCCCAGTACCCTGCCGGTCGGGATGTACGCGACATGAGCCTTGCCGATGAAGGGCAGCATGTGGTGCTCGCACAACGAATACAGTTCGATGTCGCGCACGATGACCATTTCGTCGTTTAGCGATTCGAACAGTGCGCCGTTGATGACTTCCTCCAGATCCATGGTGTAGCCGTTGCACAGGTATTGCATCGCTTTGGCTGCGCGCTTGGGCGTGTCCAACAATCCTTCACGCTCAGGGTTCTCGCCTACGGCAACGAGAATCTCACGATAATGCTCGGCTATTGTTGAGATCATTTGGACTCCTCGCAGCCATGCTGCGCTTTAGGTGACGGCAATCCTTGGCTGTAGAGGCGTTCGTGTGGGGGTTTTGCTTGCGGCACCGCGCAACGGTTATCGACACATCGACGGCGGCCATCCGGGTGAGGTAACCACGCCAAATGGGGACGGAGACGGCAAAAGATGCGATAACCGAGTGCAAGCAGGGGCCTGAGTGCACGCCAAGTTAGCGGCGTGGCCCAAAATCCCAAGCCGGCTGCACGCCAGCTCCAAAGGGTGGCGTCCAGGCCCTTGACCCAGCGGCCATCGGCAAAACGGGCATGAAGCGTCGCTTGCATTTGCTCGAACGTGAAACCGAGTGCCTTGGCGTCGAACTCAGGACTTTCCATGTCAACAAACAGCAGTCGGGTCTGTGCAGCGTGACGGCGCAGGATCGTGATTTCACGCGCACACAACGGACAGTTGCCGTCAAAGTACAGCGTCAGTGGCCAAGGCTCTTTGTTGTACATTGCTGATTGTCTTGTATAGGTTTTGTATAAGATAGGCCCAAACATACAACCTGACAATCACGGTCATTCTTTTACTGTGAAATGAATCAATCATGGGTGGATCTGGGATTTTTTGAGTGGCCATGCAGTCGCCTGCCTGCCCCAAACGGAATGGGGCAATGACCTGTTTCTACCAAGCGACTCATTACACTGACCCCAGCTTCGGATCCCCTTCAATATCTCGCCCAGGCGGGGCTTTTGCGCCTACAGTCTTGAGTGTCGCTCACTGCGAGGAATACAAATGAACGCGTTGCCTTCAACCTCTCTGCCCAAGCACATCAGCCTGCTGGGTTATGGCGGTCTCTTGCCGTTTATTTTTCTGGCGCTGCTGATCCCGTTTTCTCTCGACTATCGACCGTTGTTTGCGATTGCGCTTGTTAACTATGGCGCGGTCATACTGGGCTTTGTAGGCGCCTTACACTGGGGTTTCGCCATGACCGTGCAAGACATGAGCGCAGAGCAGGGCAGAGACCGGTTCATCTGGAGTGTCATTCCTGCGCTTATTGCCTGGCTTGCCACGTTACTGCCGATGCCATTGGGTTGCGTGCTGTTGGTGATCGGTTTAGTTGCCCACCTCCGGCAGGACAGGCAGCTGCTGCGGGTTACGAGCTTGCCCGCCTGGTACCTGCCGATGCGGTTACGGCTTACCCTCGTGGCGAGCGTCTGCTTGTTGCTTGCCGCGATCGTTGAGGCGCTTCATTCATGAAGCCTCGGGTGCCCGGCTCGTTGCCCGTGCCTGGCAGCCGCTTATCGCGGTTGATGCGTTTAGGCAGTTTGGCCTCGGGTGTCGCGGGCGGCATGCTAGCCGAAGGCGCTCGGCAGTGGGTTCAGGGCAAGCGTCCGGCGCTCAGCGAACTGCTGTTGACGTCGGGCAATGTGCACCGGGTGGTCGAGCAACTGTCGCAACTGCGTGGCGCCGCCATGAAGGTCGGGCAGTTGTTATCGATGGATGCCGGTGATTTGTTGCCGCGCGAGTTCAGCGACATCCTTTCTCGTCTGCGGTGCGACGCTCATCCTATGCCCATGAGCCAGTTGGTGGCAGTCCTCAACGAAAGCTGGGGCAAGGGTTGGGAAGGGCGCTTCGAACGGTTTTCCTTCACGCCATTGGCGGCAGCGTCCATCGGCCAGGTTCATGTTGCGAAAGGGAAGGACGGCCAACGCCTGGCGATCAAGGTGCAATATCCTGGCGTGCGCGAGAGTATTTCGAGCGATGTGGATAACGTTGCTACCTTGTTGCGCCTGTCCGGGATGCTGCCTGAGGGCATGGACGTCGGCCCATTGCTGCAAGAGGCCAAGCGTCAACTGCAGGATGAAGCGGACTACATGAAAGAAACCGAACACTTAGAGCGCTTTGGTCAACTGTTGGCCGACAGTCCTGACTTTCTGGTTCCTCGTGCGTTTGCCCAGTTCAGCACGCCCAATATTTTGGTGATGTCCTTCGTTGACGGAGTTGCGATGGAGTCACTGGAGCACGCGCCCCAGGCAGAGCGCAACCGGATCATCATGTTGCTATTCGGCCTGTTTCTGCGCGAGGTGTTCGATTTCCAGTGCGTGCAGACCGACCCTAATTTTGCCAATTACCGTTATCAGCAGGATTCCGGCCGGATGGTGTTGCTGGACTTCGGTGCCACGCGATTTTATGACCGCAACACCACCGAGGCTTATCGCCGCTTGCTGATTGCAGGGCTGCATGAAGACCGTGCCGCCATCACCAATGCCGCGCTGGAAGTTGGCTACTTTCGACCTGAAACGCTGCCCAGACACCGAGCGGTGCTCACTGAGCTCATTACACAGGCCTGCGAGCCTCTCAGGTATCAAGGTGCCTATGACTTTGCGACGTCTGACCTGGCCGTACGCCTGCGTGATACCGGTTGGGAACTAGGTGCCGACCGCGACTTCTGGCACACGCCACCTGCGGATGTACTGTTTCTGCATCGCAAGGTGGGAGGTTTGTACCTGTTGGCCGCAAAGCTGAAGGCGCGGGTGAATGTCCGGAGGCTGTTCGAGCCTTATGTAATTTGAGTGGTTTATGGACGGTACATGCACGCTTGGGTATCGCTAACGCTTAAACATGCCATTGCATAATTGTGGACTTGCAAGATCAACGGGGAGACCTAGGCTGACACATCATTTAACAAGTGGGCCATGTCAGATGTTCATAGGCAGGCCGTTACTATGTTTTGCGGCAGGTCCGAAGGCTATTGGCGTGGAAATGTTCATCGGTCCAAGTTCATGGAAACCGGGCTGCAGCTTCCGGACTGTCCGCGCCAGCAGAACATCAAAACGGCCAAGCACCCCGACCATTTCAGCCAAACCGCGGCAATCTGATACTGTTTTTTATGTTGGATCTGAGCCTTTTATTAGTTAGCTGGCGCTCTATAGAGTGCGCGTCCGAAGCACTAGTGGACAGTGATCGGCCGCCACTATTTCTGGCTCTCTGAAGACCGGACGACCTCGAGAGTCTTCAGGAACCACCATGAATACTCGTCCGAGCTTTCACAGCAAGACCTTCCCCGAGTCGCAACGTGACATTCTCGGCATGATCGCGACCGACCATCATCTGGGCGACATACTCTGCGCCATCTGTCAGATGCACGACGCACAGGCCCCCGAAACCTTCTGCTCTATCCTGCTCACTGATGCCGAGGGCAAACGCTTGCTGAGCGGCGCGGCGCCCAGCCTGCCGGTCGAATACAGTGACGCGATTCATGGAATGGCCATTGGTCCACACGAAGGAACCTGCGGCACCGCAGCGTTCCGGCGCGAGCTTGTGGTGACCGAAGACATCGCCCGAGATCCAAACTGGGAGCGTTTTCGCGGCCTGGCGCTGTGGCATAACCTGCGTTCCTGCTGGTCGGTGCCTTTGCTCTCCCATCTGGGAGGCGTGTTGGGTACATTTGCCCTGTACCAGAACCGCACGAATGCGCCGGATGAGGCGCAGATTCAACGACTGGCCTGCGCGGCCCAGCTGGCAGTCATTGCGATCCGTCATGAGCGTGACGGCCAACGTCTGGAGGAAAGCGAACAACGTTTTCGTTCTTTGTTCACCTACAACCCCAACCCGGTATTCGCCCTCGATCTGGCCGGCAACATCCAGAGTGTGAATCCGGCGGGCCTGAAGCTGAAACCGCACACCGCGAGCGATTTCATTGGTCATCACTTCTCCCATCTGGTACTCGAAGAAGACTTGGAACGGGTCAGTCAGCATTTTTCCGCAGCCCGCGCCGGAGAACCTCAGCGTTTCGAGGCGCGGGTTCTCGACGAGAGTCAAAACCTGCTTACCATGGACATCTCTAACCTGCCGATCATGGTCAACGGAGAAATCGTCGGGGTATTTGGCATTGCCCGGGACATCAGCGAGCAAAAGCATTTCGAGCGCCAATTGAGTTTCAACGCCAGCCATGACCGCCTGACCGGTTTGCTTAACCGTGTTTCGCTTGAAGACCGGCTTGTTCTGGATTGTCACATCAGTCGTCGGCGTAAGCGTCGTCTGGCGGTGATGTGCATTGATCTGGATGGATTCAAATCCATCAACGATTCGATCGGGCACTACTTTGGCGATCAGGTGCTGATTGAGGTGGCGCAGCGAATGACTCAGCAGGTTCGTCCCGGCGATACCATCGTGCGCATGGGCGGTGACGAATTTATCGTCCTGCTGCCGGACCTGCTTCGTGATGAGGACGTTGTCCCGGTAGCCGAGCGATTGATGGCCAGCATTGCCAGGCCCTACTGCATCCAGGGCATTGACCTGCACCTGAGTGCAAGCGTCGGCATCACCCTGAGCGATGGTCACATCGAGCAGCCGATGCAGCTGATCCAGCAGGCTGACATGGCCATGTACAAAGCCAAGCAACAAGGGCGCAACAACTTTCAGTGGTACACCAGCGATCTTAATCAGCGCGTTTGCGAGCACGCGAGTCTGCGCAATGACCTGCAAAAGGCTATCGAAACTCAGTCGTTACAGCTGCATTATCAACCGCAGATAGACGCGCGCACGGGTCGGGTGGTCGGGATCGAAGCGTTGCTGCGTTGGAAGCATCCGGAAAAAGGATTTATCTCACCCGCGGTGTTTGTGCCGGTGGCAGAGGACAGCGGTCAGATCATTGCGCTGAGCCTTTGGGTACTCGATACGGCCTGCGCGCAGTTGCGCCAGCTAGGCGAGCAGGGCATCACGGGCATTTCGATGGCGGTGAATATTTCGCCGATGCATTTTCAGCGTGGCCATTTCGTCCAGTATGTACAAGCCACCCTGGAGAAACACGGACTCTGTGGTGAGCAACTGGAGTTGGAGATCACCGAGTCGCTTCTGTTGCATAACGCTGAACAGGCGATCGACACGTTGCACCGGCTCAAGGCATTGGGGGTGCGCATTGCTCTCGATGATTTCGGCACCGGTTTTTCCAGCCTCAGCTACCTCAAGCGTTTGCCCATCGACAAGATCAAGATTGACCGCTCGTTCATCCAGGAAATCGCCACCGACCATCACGACGCAGCGATCACTCAAGGCATTATTTCCATGGCTCATCACCTCGGCCTGACGGTGGTCGCCGAAGGCGTTGAAACGGCGTCTCAGGTGGACTTCCTGAAGGGCAGTCGCTGCGATGTTTTTCAGGGGTATTACTTTGCCAAACCGATGCCCTGTGCAGAAATCGAAGCTTTCCTGAGCCATCCAGCGTCCCATCCCTGACCGGCCATTCTGTCGGGTCCCAGTCCTGAAAATCAGACGCTAAGGCAAATTTTCAGACCCCAGCGCAGAACTCCCTCTCCCCAGGCAAGGCGCTCCCTGCGCCTTTCTCACACACTCGGCTCTAACGCTATCGCGCTGCACAACAACAAGAGCCGCGAAAAAAATGACTAGTTTCCAGCCTGCTACCGAAAGCCAGACCGGCCACATCGGCGCCCGTCAGACCCGTGTCGAGGACGCCGCATTGTTGCGCGGCCTTGGCTGCTATGCCGATGACGCTGCGATCCCGCCGGGTACGCTACACGCGGCGATCATCCGTTCACCCCACGCTCATGCGCGGATCACCTCGGTGGACTTTTCCAAAGCGCTGCTGATGAAAGGCGTGCACGGCGTACTGGTCGGCGAAGACGTCAAACGCTGGGCGCTACCGTTCCCGGTGGGGGTGCGGCAGCCCATGGAGCACTGGTGCGTCGCCGTCGACAAGGTGCGTTACGTCGGAGAGCCTGTGGCCGTGGTGATCGCCGAGAGCCGCTATCTGGCCGAGGACGCCATCGAAGGTGTGCGCGTTGAATACGTGCCGCTGCCCCCGATCATCGATCCCGAACGGGCCACCGCCGAACAGGCGCCGATCCTGCACGAAGCCGTCGGCAGCAACGTGGTCAACGAACGACGCTTTCGTTATGGCGAGCCGGAGCAGGCGTTCGAGCAGGCGCCGCACAAAGTCTCGCTCAAAGTGAAGTTTCCGCGCAGTTCCTGCACGCCCATTGAATGCTATGTGGTGCTGGCTCAGTACGAGCGCGCTACAGGGATTTATGACGTGCTGGCCAATTTCCAGGGCCCCTATGCGTTGCACACGGTCATGGCCAGGGCACTGAATGTGCCCGGTAACCGCTTGCGTTTGCGCACACCGAAAGATTCCGGCGGCAGCTTTGGCATCAAGCAAGGGGTTTTCCCTTACGTGGTGATGATGGGCCTGGCGTCACGCAAGGTCGGTGCACCGGTGAAGTGGGTCGAGGACCGTCTGGAACATCTTCAGGGGGCTTCTTCGGCGACCAATCGGGTGACCGAAATTGAAGCGGCGGTAGAAGCGGATGGCCGCATCACCGCCTTGCGATATGACCAGATCGACGATTGTGGTGCCTACCTGAGAGCGCCTGAACCGGCGACTTTCTACCGGATGCACGGCAACCTGACGGGCGCCTACGCGATCCGCAATTTGCAAGTGCGCAACCGAGTGGTGCTGACCAACAAAACACCTTCCGGCCTGAACCGTGGTTTTGGTGGCCCACAGGTGTATTTCGCCCTTGAGCGTCTGATGCAACACATCGCCGTGCAGTTGAAGCTTGATCCGTTGGACGTGATCCGCCGCAACCTGGTGCCGGCCGATGCCTTCCCTTATCGCGCGGCCGCCGGTGCGTTGCTCGATTCCGGCAATTACCAGGCAGGCATTGCCTTGGCGGCGGCTGACGGTGGACACGGCGAGTTGCTCAAACGTCGTGATCAGGCGCGTGCCGAAGGCCGGATCTACGGCATCGGTTATGCCGCCGTCATCGAGCCTTCGATTTCCAACATGGGATACATCACCACCGCGATGACACCCGAAGAGCGGCGCAAGGCCGGTCCGAAAAACGGCGCTGTCGCCACCGCCACCATCAACGTCGGCCCATTGGGTGACGTCAGTGTGCACGTGTCCTCGGCACCCCAAGGGCAGGGCCATCAAACCACCGTCGCTCAGGTCGTCGCCGAAGTGCTTGGGGTTGCGCTGGAATCTATCGTGGTCAACGTCGAACTGGATACCCAGAAGGACGCTTGGTCGATTGCCTCGGGCAACTATTCCAGCCGCTTCGCCGGCGCTGTGGCCGGTGCCGTCTACAAGGCGGCGCTGAAGATCCGCGATCGCCTCGCCGCGATTGCCGCCGAGCAATTGCAGGCCAGTCCCGAAGATATTCGTTTCGCCGGCGGCAAGATTTTTGTGGTCAATGGCGGGGCGGTGGCGCCATTCCATCGGATAGCCGGTGCGACCCACTGGTCGCCGGGCCTGCTGCCGGAAGGTGAAAGTGGCGGTCTGCGCGAAACCGCGTTCTGGAGCCCGCCGCAATTGGTGGCCCCAGACGACCAGGATCAGGTCAACAGCTCGCTGTGCTACGGCTTTGTCTTCGACATCTGCGGTCTGGAAATCGACCGCATGACCGGCGAGATCCACATCGATCGCTACGTCACCTGTCATGACGCCGGCCGCCTGCTCAACCCGGCGCTGGTCGATGGCCAGATTCGTGGTGGCTTCACCCAAGGCCTCGGCGCGGCGCTGATGGAAGAGTTCGCCTACGGCGAGGACGGCAGCTTCTTGAGCGGGACCTTCGCCGATTATCTGGTGCCCACCGCACCGGAAGCGATCGAACCGGTGATCCTGCACATGGAAACGCCATCGCCATTCACCCCATTGGGCGCCAAGGGTGTGGGCGAGGGCAACAATATGAGCACGCCGGTGTGTATCGCCAACGCGGTGGCCGACGCCCTCGCTCGCTCGGACATCCGCCTGCCACTGACGCCATCGAAAGTACGCACGCTCATCGGCATCGACGAGCCGCCACGGCCAGCCGGTATGGAGGCCGATGACAACCTCGACGCAGCACCTGCCGGTGGACCGGCACTGCGGGCCAACGACTCGGTGGTGATTCCTGCTTCGCCGCAACAGGTCTTCGACACCTTGCTCGACCCGCAGACGCTGGCGGCGATCATTCCCGGCTGTCACGACCTCGTGCTTGAAGGCGAAAACCGCTACCGCGCAGATGTCACCGTCGGCGTCGGCATGATCCGCGCGCGCTTCGAGGCCAAGGTTGCCCTGAGTGATCTGGACCCGCCGCATTCATTGCGTCTGTCCGGTTCCGGCAGCAGCTCGATGGGGTCGGCCCAGGGGCAGGCCAAGGTGCGTTTCGTCGAACTGGAAAATGGCCACACACGCCTGGAATACCAATACCAGGTGGCGGTCAGCGGCAAAGTCGCCGCGGTCGGCGGCCGAATGTTGCAAGGGGCCTCGAAAGTGATCATCGGACAAATCTTTACTCGCCTGTCGCAACGGGTCAGCGGCCAAGCCATCTCCACCGGCTGGTGGGCGCGATTGCGTGCCTCGCTTGGCGCGCTGTTTGGCAAGGGAGGTGCTCAATGAAACCAGCTGCTTTCGATTACGTTCGGGCTGAAAACCGTCGTCAGGTCGTTGAGTTGCTCGCCGAGTATGGCCAGGAAGCTCGCATCATCGCCGGAGGCCAATCGCTGATGGCGGTGCTGAACATGCGCCTGGCTCAACCCAAGTTGCTGATCGATATCAATCATGTGGCTGACCTGGCCTATATCGAACTGCGCAAGGATTGTCTGGCGGTAGGTGCCGGGGTACGGCAGGCGCAGTTGCTGGCGCGTTCGACCCTGATGGACGAGGTGCCTTTATTGGCACTGGCGATGCCCTGGATCGGTCACTTCCAGACGCGTAATCGCGGCACAGTCTGTGGCTCGGTGGCTCATGCCGACCCGAGCGCCGAGTTACCGCTGTGCCTGGTGACGCTGGGTGGCGAGATCGTTCTTGAGTCGAAAAAAGGCAAGCGCATCGTCAAGGCTGCCGACTTCTTTCAAGGCATTCTCACCACCGACAAGCGTGCGGATGAACTGGTTGTCGAGGTGCGTTTTCCGCTCAAGCGCGAAGGCATTACCTATCGCTTCCGCGAGATCGCCATGCGCCACGGCGACTTTGCAATTGTCTCCCTGGCCGCGGCCATCGGCGCGGACCAGGTCGAACTCGGCATCGGCGGGGTCGCGGACCGTCCGCAACGTCGCAGTCTGCCTCGTGGTGCGGGGCTGCCGGACGCGCTCAATCAAACCGCCTGGTCGCTCGACGCACAAGACGACGTGCAGGCCAGCGCTGCCTATCGCCGCCAACTGATTCGCGAGCTGGGTCATCAGCTGATCGAAGGAGTCTGAACATGCGTGTAACTGCCGACCAAACCTTTCCGATTCGCCTGGAACTCAACGGCCGCTCCCGCGAAGCCCTGGCTGAACCGCGGACCCAACTCTGCGACTTCCTGCGCCACGACCTCGGTGCCACCGGTGTCCATGTCGGATGCGAACACGGTGTCTGCGGTGCCTGCACGGTGCTGGTGGACGGAGTCGCGATGCGTTCCTGCCTGATGCTCGCAGTACAGGGGCACGAGCGGCGTATCGAGACCGTCGAGTCCCTGGCTGACGACGACACTCTGAGCGACCTGCAACAAGCCTTTCGCCGTCATCACGCCTTGCAGTGTGGCTTTTGCACTGCGGGCATTCTCATGTCCTGCGTGGATTTTCTCGAGCGGGTACCCAACCCGGACGAGACCCAGGTACGCGACATGCTTTCGGGGCACCTATGTCGCTGCACGGGTTACACCGGCATCGTTCAGGCCGTGCTCGAAGTCGCTGCCCAGCGCCAAACGAACAAAGGGGTATAACAAAAATGTTCGATCTCGGACGCAGTTTCCTCGCTGCCGTTGAACGCCGACCGCATGCCGTGGCGGTCAGTGACGGTGCGTTGAAGAAAACCTATGAAGAATGGTTCGTCGATATCCAGAGCGCCGCTTGGGGCTTGCAATGCCTTGGGCTGCAACGCGGTGATCGACTGCTGGTAGTGATGCAAAACCGCTGGCAGATGGCAACCTTGCATTGGGCCTGTCAGTTTGCGGGCATCGTCATGACCCCGTTGAACTGGCGTTCGACTGCCGAGGAACTGGGCTACTGCATCGAAGATGCGCAAATCCGTGCAGTGGCTTACGACGACGCGACCGTGACCGCCGTGGCCGGTTGCAGCGCCGCTACAAGGCTGCCACGGATCGCCACCGGTCTGCGTGCCGCCAACACCGACCTGAGTTTCGAGGAACTGTGTTCGCAGACCCCCTCCGGCATGATTTTGCAGGCCGACGCCGAAGACTTTTCACTGCTGCTGTACACCTCCGGAACCACCAGCAAGCCCAAGGGCGTGCCTCGTCGGCACCGTAGCGAACGCGCCGCGGCGGTTGCCCACGTAGCGCAAAACCTCTACCGCCAGAATGAATGCACGCTGGGCGTCATGCCGCTTTACCACACCATGGGCGTGCGTTCGTTGTTGTCCATGGCGCTGATCGACGGACATTTCGTCTGTGTGCCGAAGTTCGATGTGGAAGCCACGCTGCAGGCCATCGAGCGGGAAAAGGTCAGCAACCTGTACCTGGTGCCGACGCTCTACCACATGCTCATCGAACACCCGGCCTTTGCTCGCGAGCGAGTCGCCAGTGTGGAAAAAATCGGCTTTGCCGGTGCACCGATGAGCGACGGCTTGATGCGTCGCGTCGAGCAGGCGTTCCAGCCGCAATTGTTCGTCAATCATTACGGCAGCTCGGAGATTTACACCTTCACCATCGACCAGCAAGCCAGCCGCAAACCCGGCTCGTCAGGGCGCAGTGCAATGAACCAGCGCGTGCGCGTGGTGCCGATCGATGCTGAAACGGCGGACGTGCAGGTCAACCCATTGGAGGAGGGCCAGATCATCGCCGACCTGGCGAGTGACGAGGCGTTCGAAGGCTATCTGAACCGCCCCGAAGCGACCGCCAAGGCGTTGCGTGACGGATGGTATTTCACCGGTGACATCGGCTACTTCGATCAGGAGGGCGATCTGTTCGTCACGGGCCGTGTCGATGACTTGATCATCACCGGCGGCGAAAACGTCAGCCCGGCAGAAATCGAAAACATGCTTTCCCTGCACCCAGCCGTGGAAGAAGTGGTGGTGGTCGGTCTGCCCGACGAGCAGTGGGGCAAGATCATTGCTGCATTTATCAAGCTGCGCGCCGACGTCTCGGAAGGCGACCTCGATGCCCATTGCATCGCTTCGGGCCTGGCCAAATTCAAGCGGCCACGGCGTTACCAGTTCGTCGATCAGATTCCCAAATCTCCAGTGGGCAAGGTGCTGCGGCGCGTGCTGCTGGCTCAATTTCAGGAACAGGCCTTGAAGGCCATCAGCTAATCATCCAGAGGAAACTCTCATGCAACAGCAAGCGATCCAGCAATTTCTCGACACTCAGTTCGATGGCTTCCAGGTTGAAGTCGATGTGTCTCGCGAGCGCGCCGACATCATCCTCAATCGCGCGCCGTTGAACGTCATTTCCATGGGGCAGCGTGATGAACTGCGCCAGGTCTTCGAAGCCCTCGATGCACACAAAGGCGTACGCGTCATCGTGCTGCGCTCGGTGGGTGAACACTTCTCCAGCGGTGGCGACATCAAGGGCTTCCTCGAAGCCTCGCCAGAGCACGTTTCGAAGCTGGCCTGGAACGTTGCGGCACCGGCACGTTGCGAAAAACCGGTGATCGTTGCCAACCGTGGCTACACCTTCGGCGTCGGTTTCGAGCTGTCCCTGGCCTGCGATTTCCGCATTGCTTCGCAAACCACTCGCTACGCCTTGCCTGAGCAGAACCTGGGTCAGATCCCGGGCTCGGGTGGCTCCGCACGCCTGCAGAAAATCATCGGCATCACCCGCACCAAACACATGGTGATGCGCGCCAAGCGCATCACTGGCGACCAGGCCTATGCCTGGGGAATTGCGACCGAGGTCGTGCCGGACACCGAACTGGAAAGCACCGTCGATGCACTGGTCGATGAACTGCGGCGCTTCTCGCCGCTGGCTCAGCGCACGGCGAAAAAATTGATCAACGACAACGAAGATGCGCCGCTGACCGTCGCGATCGAGATGGAAGGTCACTGCTACAGCCGTCTGCGTAGCTCCAAGGACTTCAAGGAAGGCGTCGAGGCGTTCCACAGCAAGCGTGCGGCCGTGTTTATCGGCGAGTAAATCGTACCGGCGAGCAGGCCCGGGAGTATGTTGGTAACGGCGTACACCTTACGGAGCAGGGCCTGCCGCCCCTTTTGATTCACCGCTTGTGTGAGGCAACCATGACCACGACAACAACAATAACTGCATCACCCACCAGCGCCACTACCGATACACCACAGATTCCACCGGGCAAGGCCTTGCTCGCGGCATTTGCCTCGACATTCGGCTGGGCGCTGGATTTGTTTGACCTGTTCATCCTGCTCTACGTGGCACCGATCATCGGTCGCATGTTTTTCCCCTCGGACACCCCGACATTGTCCCTGGCCGCAGTATATGCCTCGTTCGCCGTGGCCTTGCTGGTGCGTCCGCTGGGCTCGGCGATCTTCGGTGCGTATGCCGACAAACACGGTCGCAAGCGTGCGCTGATGGTCTCGATGGTCGGCGTCGGTATTTCCACGGCACTGTTTGGCGCGCTGCCGACCATTCACCAGGTCGGGGTGTTGGCCCCGGTACTGTTTTTGCTCTTGCGGGTCATTCAGGGCATTTTCGTTGGCGGTATCGTTGCCTCCACTCACACCATCGGCACCGAATCCATCTCGCCGCGCTATCGCGGCTTGATGTCCGGGTTGATCGGTGGCGCCGGCGCCGGTATGGGCGCGCTGTTGGCGTCATTCACTTATCTGGTGTTGTCGGAGATCTTTCCCGGGGAAGAATTTGACGTCTGGGGCTGGCGCTTCATGTTCTTCTGCGGCCTGCTCAGCACGTTTTTCGGTCTGGTGATGTTCCGTTACCTGGATGAAAGCCCTGTCTGGCGGCAACTGCAACAAGCCCGCAAAACAAAGGGGCCGGCGGTAGTGGTCGTGTCGCCGCTCAAGCGTCTGTTCGGTCGCGAGTACCGCGGCGTGATGCTGGTCAATCTGCTGATTACGTTCGGAGGCGGTGCCACGTATTACCTGGCCTGCGGTTATCTGCCGACGTTGCTCAACGTGGTCGCCAAAGTGCCTCATGCGCAGACTTCGCAGCTGCTCATGTATGGGTCGGTGGCAACCATTGTCGGCGCACTGGCCTTCGGTTACCTGAGTGACCTGATCGGTCGCAAGAAGACCTTCATGCTGCTGGGTGTGATCAACCTGGTGGGCCTGCCCATGATGTTCCATGGGGTCGCCGAGCCGGGTTCGCTGACCCGCACCGCGCTGTATTGCATGGGCATAGGCTTCATGGGCGGGGCGATCATCGCGCCTATCCTGATCTTCCTCAACGAACGCTTTGCCACCGAGCTGCGAGCCAGCGGCACCGGATTGTCCTGGAACATCGGTTTCGCCCTCGGCGGAACCATGCCGACCTTTGTGTCTCTGGTCAGCAGCAGCCCCGCGCAGATCCCCATGGTACTGGCGTTTTTTGCCGTCGGTCTGTCTGTGATCTACCTGATTGGCAGTGTGGTGATTCCAGAAACCCAAGGCAATTTCAAATAAACGCGGGGAGGTGCTCCAGGAATTCGCAGATCAGCTGCAAGGTCTGCTCGGGCGCTTCAGTCTGGGGAAAGTGCCGACAGTTATCCAGCAACGCACAGCGGCACGGTCCAGGCACCTGTCGCTGGATGACTGCCAGTTGCTCGGGCGTCGCGTAGTGGTCTTCGCGACCCTGGATGACCAGCAGCGGTTTTTCGATATAAGCCAACTGCGTTTCGAGATCGTCCAGGGAAAAGTCCGGGTGCAACCAACTGTCGCTCCAGCCGTGAAAAGCACCGTCGACATTGCTCCCATGGTGGCGCGCCAGGCGTTCGCGCAATTCGCCCTGATGCCAAGCCTCAGTGGTATGGCGAATGCCATCGAGGCTTTCGGTCTCGACAATCACGTGAGGCGCCAATGCAATGCTGCCCAACACGCGCGGATCGTTGGCGGCGGCATAGGCCAGGACGATGGATGCGCCGTCACTGTGACCGAGCAAGACCACTTGCGGCAGTTGCAAGGCATCGAGCAGTTGCCGCAGTTCACGAGGGCCGTCGCTGCTCAGGTAGTTCAGCGGACGCGGCAGGGGCACCGGGCTCGATTGCCCATAACCCTGACGGCTGTAAGTGACTACACCGTAACCGCTGGCCTGGGCCAGGCGCTGGGGGAAGTCTTTCCATTGATCGGCGCTTCCGAGGCCTTCGTGCAGCAGCACAAGCGTCGGTCGCGATGGGTCAGCCGCAGGGATTTGGCGATATTCCAGGCGCAGCGGCCCAAGTTGCAAAAATTGTTGTGGCGACATGTTGAATCAACGATTGAACAAGGTTGCTCGCAGGTTACCGTAAACGTAACCCTGCATGCAGCACCACGCTTTGCTTGAGGTACAGAAAACATGCATCATCTCGATGTTCAGGTGATCGACCAGGCACTGCAATGGGCTCGCGCTGGGCAGGCACAGTGGCTGTGCACGGTGCTCTCCACCTATGGCTCGGCGCCGCGTGCGCCGGGTGCGATGCTGGTGACCAACGGCTCGGGCGAACACGTCGGCTCGCTGTCGGGTGGCTGCGTCGAAGAGGAGTTTCTCGAAAGTCTGGCGCGCGGTGAATTACGCGAACCGGCACAGATCGTCAGTTATGGCGACAGCGTCCAGCAACGCCACCGCCTGAGGTTGCCCTGTGGTGGCGTGCTGATAGTGCTGGTCGAACACCGCGCTGCCAGCCTTGAATGGATCGCACACCTGGAGAGTCTGCAAGCGGCGTTGCTGGGTCAGCGTCGTCTGCTGCGTCACGTCGAACTGAGCAGTGGTGCCTTGCGCCTGGACCCGGACACCGGACACGGCAGCGAGCGGGTGCAAGTCGTCGACGAGACGGTGCGCATCAGTGTTGGCCCTGCGTTGCGACTGATTCTGGCCGGGCTGTCGCCGGTCGCGGAAGTCTGCGCCAGTTTTGCCCGCGCCATCGGCTGTGAAGTCATCGCCTGCGACCCCCGGGAAGAGATGCAGCATGTACATCTCGAAGGCGTGGAGATGCAACGTGTGCTGCCTTCGATGTTCATTGCCGCCGGAGGCTGCCACGCAGCGACCGCGGTGGTGGCGTTGACTCACGATCCGCGAATCGATGATCTGGCGCTGATGGAAGCGGTCCACACCCCGGCGTTTTACATCGGCGCCATGGGCTCTCAGGCAACCTCGGCCAAACGCGCCGAGCGGCTGAAGCGCATCGGTGGTCTGACGGATGAACAGATCGCCCGTTTACACATGCCCATCGGCCTCGATCTGGGCAGCAAGGCCCCGGCGGAAATCGCTCTGGCGGTGGTCGCCGATATCCTGCGCGTTTATCACGGCAAAGAACGCCATGCCTTGTAAGGCGTTTTTTCCGACGAACGTGGGGGCTGCGAAAGTCGAGGTAGACGCTCGGTCAGTCGCGCGCGATAGTGGTCAGCCAAGTGTTGCTGAACCATGGACCGATCGACGGGCTTGAGTAATAGATAAACGCCCCGATGATAGGCATTGAGGCCGATAACAATATCGCTTCAAGCGAGCGGAGGAATCTGATGTCGATTGCCCAACGGGTTTTCCACGGCAGGTTTGGCCGGGTCGCCTTGCTGAATATGGATCATTCGCTGGTCACCCATACCCATTCCGAATGCCATGTGCTGGTCAAAGTGTCCGGCGAGGACACTTACTTCAACGTTAACGGTCGGCGGGTTCCGCTCAGTGATCGCACTGCGGTGCTGGTCAACGCCTGGGAGCCGCATTTCTATGATCCGCAGCCGGGTGCCAGTGCCACCCTTATCCTGGCGCTTTACATCGAGCCCGCCTGGCTGGCCACCGCCCAGCAGTCGCTGGCGCTCAGCGGTCGGCCGGACTTTTTCGCCCAGTCATGCATCGAGCTGTCGAGTCGAAATCGCACCCTGGCCGACATCCTGGTCGCCGAAGCGCATGGTTGTGGGATCGTGCCGAAAGAGCGCTTGGAGTTCATGCTGTTCGACTTCCTGATCGAACTGATCGAGGCGTTTTCCAGCTGGCGGCATTTGTCTCTACTGGGTGCGCCCAACACAGGTGAGTTCCGGGATGCGCGCGTGCGCCGTGGCACGGCCTGGTTGCTTGAGCACCTCGATGATCCGAACCCGATCGACAACGCCGCGCGGGCCTGTGGTCTGTCTCGGGCACACTTCTTTGCGCTGTTCAAGAAAGATACCGGCATGACGCCGACCCTTTTGCTTAACGACGCGCGCATGCGCCGGGCTTTTGCCTGGCTGGAACGTGAGCGCAGTGGAACGTTGGGCCTGTTGTCGGAGAATCTCGGGTTCTCCGAGCAAGGTCATTTCACACGGTTTTTCCGTCAGCACATCGGCGCTTCTCCCAGCCAGTACCGGCGTGTAGTGGATTGTTATGCGGCGGTTTGAACCGAGAGGAGGGCGGAGGTATTGGGCAATACTCCCGTCGATGAAGTTGGTCTGTCATTTTGAAACTGGCGGCTTGTAAAGAGTACGAAAGTTGTAAGGGTTGCTAATTGTCCAGAAGGTCATAAATCTCTTTCATGCGTTCTTCCCGCATCAACTCAAGTTCTTCCTCGGTTTCGGCTGTCCATTGCAGAATGAAGTCCCAGTAATCGCAATCGTGAGCGTCCGCTTCTGCTTCAAATGCTTCTTGCAGAAATTTAAGTCGATATTCTTCTGGCGAGAGCCCGCAGTTTTCAGCGAGGCTGTAGTTCAGTTCGCTGAGTTCAAGTTGGATCCATAAGTTGGCGTCCAGGAATTTATTTAGGGCGAGTTCGGCTCTAAGTTCTTTTGCGATCATGAATGCTCTCTTGTGGCATAAAATAAGTAGCTGGTTGTTCGAAGTCGGCCCAGCGCTAAATCGGACTATGTCAAATTCCCGCCATCACCCATCCTCTAACGCCATGACTTTCACTCAACTCTTTCACGACTCGAGCCGCGTCCTGCTTTTGTTTATACGGGCCGATGACGACAAAGTTGTTTTCTTTACGCGCTACCGGTAACTCCAGCTGCTTAATGGCTTTTGTGGTGCGATGACGGCTGGGTGTGTTCAACGCAATTTCGATAACCCACAGGCCGGATGAAGGCGTGGCTGAAGCGGCTTTTGCAGCGTGGGAAATGAAGCCGCCGCACGTCAAACACGGGCGTTCCTGCGTGATTAGCGAGCCTGGCACGGTGCGAAAGACGTGCCATTGCGGATCAATGGTTTTTTTGCGGGCGAAGACTGCCAAGAGCAGGCCGGTAAAAGCAATCAGACTGCTCAGAATAATTGTCCATTTGTGTGCCTGTGTGGGCAATGAAGGCAGCGTAAGTTCTGGTGTTTCGTCCGGCTTTTCGACCAGAAACTGTACGGCGTCAGCCTCGGTTGAATCTGGTATGTTGGATCTGTTTTTCTCAAAGGGCACGAGTCCGCCGGAATGTTTTGTACTGAGCTCTGTCACAACTTTATTAGCGGTGTCATCGAGTAGTTTTTCGAACGTTGTCACTTTTTGTTGGAGGTATGAATTGTCGGCGTTATTTTGACAAATTGGTCCAGTGGACGTGTAGGTCCATAGCAGTGCTGATAGTTGCCCAAAAACGCCAGTTACCAGGAAGCCCAAGCCAAGCTTTCGCACAGTGGTTATCTCCAAATCAAGTGAATAGCTATTTGTCCCATTTATTTCTGATAAATAGGGTTCTATTGTTGATCCTGGGGTGGTCTAAATTCTTGAACGCGTCACCGTGCCCAAGAGCCAAAACTAGTCGGCTGCTTTTTGTTATTTGAAAGAGCATCGGGCATGCGCTTTATAGACTGTTGGTTGACGAAAAAGGCTCAGGTGATCGAAAATTTACCATATCAGATGGATTGGTTGGCGACCCCTTAAAACACTTGTATTTAAGCTGACTATCGTGGGCAAAGTGCATTGCCCAAGATTCAAGCCATGCCTGCGCGCTCGGTATAAATGAAAGGATTGTTAGGACGCCCTTTACGGTATGGACCGGCAGAAGCTGCTGAATCTTTGGTCACCCTTTCAAACGATGCCGGTGTCCTGAACTACACTTCAGGTGCCACTCTTACCCTGGAGAGTTCCTGGTGAACGCTCAGGATCTTGTGCTACGCCCGCGCCATCATTGTTTGTGTGGACGGTAAAAAAAACCGCGACACGCATTGTCGAAAGTACGCGGCACTACTGCCCGCAAGTGAAATTGCTGGTGCGCGCTTTTGACCGCGAACATGCGCTGGAACTGGTCAAACACGACGCCGACTATATCGTGCGGGAAACCTTTGAGTCGGCCCTGCTGTTCGGCCGTCAGGCGGTGGTGACTCTGGGGGCGTCGGAGCGCGAAGCCGACGCGGTGATCGACGAAGTGCGCAAACGTGATGCCGAACGTTTTGCCTTGGAAACATCGGGCGGCCTGTTTGCCGGACGAGCGTTGGTACTAGGGAACATCGAGCGCATTGATCCGCCAAACCAAGAAGCGCGGGATGCTCAGTGAGCATCATTAGAGCGGCGCACTCCAGTAACAGCACGGCCGTGAGGCCCGTCTGTTGTAACGCAGCAAACCAACCGGCGTATCAATTCGCTTCAGGACGCGGCTGTACTCCGAATTGCGGAACGATGTGAGTACCCAGCTCCTCAATGACTTGCTCAGCAGGGCGCTTTCCGTATTTGAGATTCAGGATAACGTGGTCCACTCCGATTTCCTCAAGCGACTCGAGCAAAAACCGGAGATGGTAGCGTCCAAGTTTGAACCCCAAATGAATGCGAGTGGGCGGCGTAGACGGGTTCTCATCAAGGTCGATGTAGAGCGACTGAGTGAAGGGCTTATAGACGGGGCCACATTGCTTCATGACCTCCTGCCGCCAATCTTCCACGATCATTCGCTGCATGTTCGGTATACGTGGATAGTTGATCCATCCGACGCTTTCGCGCGCGATCCAATCCAGTGACTGGCGACTATTCCCAGTCACGAGCATTGGAATGACTTGGGTAGTGGGTTTCGGAATGAGGTCTGCGCCCCGCATCTCTCCACCGCTCCAGCGAATGGGCTCAAAGCTGGTGCTGTGGGCTCTGCGAATCACCTCGTAGTGCTCCCGAAAGATTTCTCCGCGCCTTTCGGGATCGACGCCAAAAGCCGAAAACTCCACTGGGCGATCGCCGGAAGCTACCCCCAGTATCAAGCGACCTGCGCTCAACTGATCAACGCTGGCTGATGCCTTGGCCGTGTGCAGAGGATGGTGTACAGGGAGGGCAATGGATGCGGTGCCAAGCGTTATCTCCGACGTATGAGCAGCCATGTAGCCCAGGTAAACCCAAGGGTCGAACAGTTGGCCAACATCGCCGAAGCCAGGGTCCCGAAGAGGCACGTCGCGAAACCAGAGTGCGCAGAAGCCCAGAGCCTCCGCTCGTTTGGCCAATTCGACCTGGTTGAGCATGCTCGGAGTGTCCCCATCGAAGGCCTCCAAAGGAAAGAACAATCCAAGGCTCAAATGACCCTGAGTGAAGGTTCGGCTGAACCCTCGATGCTGCTGATAAGGAATCGTGCTCGGCCGATACATACTCATCTTCCTCAATGGGAGAACGTGAACAGCGCCCCTGTTTCCAGAGTTGCTGCGGCATCGGTCGCTTGAGAACGACAGGTGGGGTAATGGTGTAGTCTTCGCCCGTTGCGCCGTACATGCTGGTCGGGTCGACCGGAGTGAGGGGCCAGTTGCTGGCAATACGCGGCGGGCAGGTCCGGATTGGCACTGAGCGGACGGTCAAAATAAATCAGATCGTTCCAACCCGATACATCGCCTGAGCAAAAGCATGGGCACCATCCAACAAGCGTAGGCGGCATTGCGGGGAACCGCCATGTTCGTCGTCCGTCTCGGTACCTGTCGCAGATGATTACACCGCAGTCTGGGCCTTAGGGCGTCGTGATCGGCGCGCCGCGGGTTGCTATTGAGGACAGTCGTCAGGTCAGCCCGCTGAGCCTTTAGATACTCGACCGACAATTGTGTCCGGCCCCAGTCCTGAAATTCAGACGATAAGATAAATTTTCAGACCCCAACGCAGAACTCCATTTCCCCAGGCAAGGCACTCCCTGCGCCTTTCTCACACAATCGGCTCTAACGCTATCGCGCTGCATAACAGAAACAGGTGCGATGAGTAACTTTGGAACTTGCATTAACGATATTAGCTTGATGCAGGAGGGGCTAGGCATCGTCGATTTCTCGTCTTTAGCAGGATATTAAGAATAAAAAAACGCGCACCTGGAAAATTTTGCGTTGCTTCTATTACTTCAAAATAACAAATGGAGCGCTATATAAATGAGTGGAAAAACAATAACTGCAAGTTCGGTGTTTCTTAGTATCACCCTGAGTGTCCAGGCGCATGCTGACTTCCTGAGTGATAGCAATGCCACCTTGGGAATGAGAAACTTCTACTTCAATAACGACAACCGCGATGGCGTTGCCGCCCCTTCTAAAACCGAAGAATGGGCGCAGGGTTTCATGCTGGACTTCAAATCGGGCTATACCGACGGCATGGTTGGCTTTGGTGTCGATGGCCTGGGGTTGCTGGGGGTTAACCTGGACAGCGGCAAAGGACGGCATGTCGGCAGCAGCATGATGCCTTCTGACAGTGACAACCGTGCCGTCGACGAGTGGAGCAGGCTGGGGCTGACCGGAAAAGTCAAAATGTCGAAAACTGAACTTCGCTACGGCACCTTGATTCCGAAACTCCCCATTCTGGTCGCCAACGATGGGCGCGTGCTTCCGCAAACCTTCGAGGGCGTTCAAATCACCTCGAGCGAGCTCGATCGCCTGACCTTGACTGGAGGTCGGATTGAACATGCAACAGGACGTGGCTCGAGCGATCAGACGGGGCTGGCCGTTACTGGTGGTACGCGTGAAAGCAATCAGTTTGACTTCGCCGGGGGCGATTGGAAAGTCACCAAGGATCTGACAGCTCAGTACTACTACGCCGGCCTCGATAACTACTATACGCAGCATTTTTTGGGATTGATTCACACCCTTGCCATCTCGGACAATCAGTCCCTCAAAACCGACCTGCGCTACTTCAAAACTGACTCGTCAGGTGCAAATAGCTCCGGTACGTCAGGCTACAGAATGAGTGGCTACACCAAAAACGGTGATGGAGAAATCGATAACCGTACCTGGAGTGCCGCGTTGATTTACACACTGGGTGGCCACGCAATTACTGCGGGGTACCAAAGTGTGTCGGATGGCAGCAACTTCACTCAACTCAGTCAAGGTAGCCTGCCAAACAAGGGCGCCGGTGGAGCAAGCCTGTATCTGTATACAGACCGCTTTATCCAAACTTTCACCCGCGCAGGCGAGCGCACAGCTTTCGGTCAGTATGCTTACGACTTCGCCGCTCTGGGCGTCCCTGGCCTAAAAGGCTCGGTCATGTACCTCTCTGGCGATAACATTAAAACGACGTCAGGCGCCAACCAAAAGGAATGGGAAAGAGACATTAGCCTGGACTACGTCCTTCAGTCGGGAGCGCTAAAAGGCGTCGGGTTCGGCTGGCGTAACGGCAAGTCCAACAGCGAAGCATCTCGTAACGTAGATCAGAATCGTATTTTTGTGACCTATAGCATTCCGCTTCTCTAACTATTGTCATGAGCGGTTAATTCCCAGCTTTGTTTTTGTTTACAGAGCTAATGATGGATTCAGTCGTCTTGTTCCACTTGAAGAGTTTGGCAAGCGCTGCGGGCGCTGAGACCTGGAACTGATGGCTGACCTCTTTGGGCGTTAATCCCTCCGCCAATAACAGCAGAATTTTGGCCCGCAGCCCAAGACGTTGCCCCAGCCAGCCCATCCGCGATCAGCCTTGTAGTGTGGCATGGTCAAATCGCATTAAAACGAATGGGGCGGCGGGTTTGTCTACACCCTCTTAGAAGCCTTCCAGCACGACCTTACCCTTCGCCTTGCCGCTTTCCAGCAGAGCATGGGCACGACGAAGATTTTCTGCGGTGATGCGCCCGTAGTTGTCGCCAACGGTGGTGCGCAAGTCACCCGCATCAATGCGCCGCGAAACTTCGTTGAGGATGTTGTGCTGCTCCTGCATGTCCTCTGTCTCGTAAAGCGAGCGGGTGTACATCAGCTCCCAGTGCAACGACAGGCTCTTGCGCTTGAGCGGTACGGCGTCCAGCGTGGCCGGGTCATCGATCAGGCCCAGCTTGCCCTGAGGCTTCAGTGATTCGATGATTTGCTCGTAGTGCCGATCGGTCTGGGTCAGGCTAGCGACATGGCTGACTTGTGCGATACCGATGCGCTTGAGCTCCTCGCTGAGTGGCTTGGTATGGTCGATGACATGATGCGCACCAAGCTCGGTGACCCAGGTCTGGGTTTCAGGGCGCGAAGCCGTACCAATGATCGTCAACCCGGTTAGCTGACGCGCCAGCTGAGTCAGGATTGAACCCACCCCGCCTGCAGCGCCGATGATCAGCAGCGTTTCGCCCCTGTCGGTGGTATCGCGTGCAACACCGAGGCGATCAAACAGTAATTCCCAAGCGGTCAAGGAAGTCAGTGGCAATGCCGCAGCCTTGCTGAAATCCAGCGACTGGGGCATTGAGCCGACGATACGCTCGTCCACCAGTTGCAGCTCACTGTTGCTGCCCGGGCGGATCAGCGATCCGGCGTACCAGACCCTGTCACCGGGCTTGAATAGCGTCACGTCGCTGCCGACCGACTTGACCACGCCAGCAGCGTCCCAACCGAGGATGCGCGGCTGGCTTTCGTCCTCGTGCGGTACGTAGCCCTGCCGCACCTTGGTATCGACAGGATTGACCGAGACGGCCTTTACCTCTACGAGCAAGTCGCGCGGCCCCGGCACTGGCTCGGGAATATCGATCTCCACCAAGGCGTCGGGATGTTCAATAGGCAGGCATTTGAAGTGTGCAATGGCTTTCATTCGAAGATCCTCAGGAGATGCGATACATTTTCGTGATGGTGAGCTTTTCAGCAGCACGTTCGATGAAAGGGAGCGCTGCCTGAAAATGCGGTGTCGCTTCGTGAGCAGTCAGCGCCGCTTCGTCCCGCCACTGCTCGATCATGTGGAAAGTGCGAGCCTGCTCGGCATCACGATGGAAGTCGTACTGGATACAGTCCGCTTCGCCTCGGCTTGGGCTTTGCAGGCCCTGCAGCGTTTGCTCGAGCTCGGCTTCGAAGCCGGCCTTGGCGACCAAGGTGGCAATCAGTGTCAGAGGGGTGGTCATCAAACCTCCTGTCTGTGTGCGATATAAAGAGGGAGCGCATTGGCTGGCACGGAGTATCGAAGATGTCCATGCCGGCCATGCGGCCAAAAACCTGAATCCGGGTGAGAGCGCGACAACAATCTTGCCCGCTTGGGCATTCGACCAAGTTGATAGCCCTAAGGCCATGCGAGCGCCCTCGCTCCGGCGGGATCACCTGTAGCGTTCAAGCCAATGGGCATAGGGAGCGGGCAGGGTCCAGGCAGCACGCTCTACACCCAGCGCCTGGGCGGCTGAATAGGACCAGTTGGGATTGCCCAGGTGCGCCCGACCAATCATCGCCAGGTCCAGTTGACCACTCTTCACCGCTTCTTCGGCGACGCTCGGCGTGCCGAAACCCCATGCCGAGGCCACCGCAATCCCCGCCTCGCGCCGTACCCGCTGGGTAACTTCGCCCATGAAACCGGGGGCCCAAGGAATGTTGGATTCAGGGATGGTGAACCCGATACTGACGCTGAGTAAGTCCAATCCACCGTCCTTGAAACGACGTGTCAGTTCGATAGCCTCTGACAAGGTCTGTTCATCCCGACCGTCGTATTCGATGACACCCAGACGAGCGGTCAGCGGCAAGTGCTCTGGCCATACTTCGCGAACCGCCGCCAGTGTTTCCAGCAGAAAGCGGCTACGGTTATCGAAATTTCCGCCATAGGCGTCGTCACGAAGGTTGGAGTGTTCAGAGAGGAATGACTGGGCCAGATAGCCATGGGCGAAATGCAGCTCCAACCACTCGAAGCCGGCTTCACGTGCACGGCGAGCGGCGGAGACAAAATCCTCGCGCACTCGGGCGATATCGTCCAGCGTCATGGCTTTCGGCTGCTTGGCGAGGTGAGCGCCAAAGGCAACAGCAGACGGGGCGATGGTCTGCCAGCCACGCAAATCATCCTCGCCGATATGATCATCACCTTCCCAAGGACGGTTCGCACTGGCCTTGCGCCCCGCGTGGGCAATCTGGATACCTGGCACTGCGCCGGCAGCCTTGATCGATTGCACCACCGGCACGAAGGCACGAGCGAGCTCATCATTCCAGATACCAGCGCAGCCAGGCGTGATCCGTCCTTCGGGTGACACGGCGGTCGCCTCGACAACCACCAGTCCCGCCCCGCCACGCGCGAGGGTGGCATAGTGCACAGTGTGCCAATCGTTGATCAGGCCATCATTGGCCGAGTACATGCACATGGGGGGAATCGCGATCCGGTTGCGAAGGGAGACATCCTTGAGCGTGAAAGGTTGGAACAGTGCAGACATCAGGTTTTTTCTCCGAGGGATACTATTACTGTTGTTCGATAATATTCGAACTATTGACCTAGAGCAAACCCGTGTATGATTCGCTCATGCGCCCCTTCAAACACCTTCCTCTCAGCGAATTCGTTCTTGAGCGTCTGTTTTACGCCTTGAGCGACCCTGTACGCCTGGAGATTGTTCGGCGCCTCGCCGAGCTGGGAGAGGCCAGCTGCGGCGACCTGGACGGTGGCCGCGCTAAGTCCACCATGTCCCATCATTTTCGGGTGCTGCGAGATGCCGGCTTGGTTCAAACCCAGACCATCGGCACGACCCACATGAACTCGTTGCGTAGAGAAGACTTGAGTAACCGTTTTCCGGGCCTGCTGGAAGCGATCCTGTCCCAGCACGACTAAGCCTGTCGCTCAATGACGACTTTGCCAATGGCACGGCCTAACTCAAGGCGATCATGTGCCGCGCTGACACCCGCAGCAGTGAAGTCATGGCGCTCATCGATCAATGGTTTAACCAGGCCGCGATCAACCAGGGCAGCCAGTCTTTGCAGGATCTCGCCATGGTGCTTGCGGCCTTCGTTATGAATGATCGAAATAGCCATGAATACAAAGTCGAGTCTCAATGCCTTAAAGTGCATTTCGGTCAGATCGTAGCTGTCGTAACCGATGATCGAGACCACATGGCCCTTAAGCTTCGCGGCTTTCAGTGAGTTTTGTAAGACCTCACCGCCCAAGGTATCGAAGACCGTATCGAATCCTTTTCCTTCGGTGATTCGCTGACTGTATTCCTGGGGCGTCTCGCTGTTATAAAAAATAATCTCATCGGCGCCCAGTTGACGGGCAATTTCCGCTTTTTCTGGCGTTGAAACCGTCGTCGAAACCCTGGCCCCCAGGACCTTGGCCAATTGAATGCCTATGTGCCCAACACCACCGGTGCCACCATGCACCAAGACGTTGTCATTGGGTTTGATCGAGGCTCGGTCGATCAGCGCCTCCCAGGCCGTAATTGCCACGAGCGGCAAGCTGGCTGCTTCGCCAAAAGAGAGCGACTTGGGTTTTAGAGCAAGCATCTCAGCATCGGCCTCCATCTGATCTGCCAGCGCACCGGGAATCCCCACGATGCCGCCGAAACAGCCATAGACTTCATCGCCTACGTTAAAGCGGGTCACACCAGCACCAACGGAGCTGACCACCCCTGAAACATCGATGTGAAGAATTGCCGGAAAAGTCAGACCGGCCGTACCTTCGCTGCCCCGACGAATTTTCGTGTCCACTGGATTCACGCTTGTCGCCCGCACGTCGATAATCACATGACCTGGGCGGGCAACGGGGTTTTCCGTATTAATTTCTACAAAAAGGTCTGAGTTACCATGCTGATTTATCACAATGGCTTTCAAGGCTTAAACTCCGAGGAACAATAGGCCAACAAATTTATCATCAGTAATATGGGATAAATACGCTAGAATTATTGAATCTTTCGGTCCTTTTGGTTGGTAATAAATGCTGGATTCCATTGATGAATTGCGGTTGTTTATTGCTGTTTTCGAGGAGGGTTCCATTCGCGCAGCGTCCGAACGCATGGGGATAACTGCCGCAGGCGCAAGCAAGCGTCTTCTGGCCCTTGAAGACAGCGTTGGTCGGAGACTTTTTAACCGCACCACCCGCAAGCTAAGTCCCACTTCGGACGGTGAGAAGCTTTATCAACACGCACTAAGCATCCTGGAAAGCGTCGAAAAAGCGGAGCGAGGATTTTTCCAGAAGACCGAAATTACCGGTCATCTACGCATAACCGCTTCCGCGACATTTGCCCAAGGTTATTTATCGAGCGTCGTGAGCAGTTATCTCAAACGCTACCCTGGCGTTATCGTTGATTTACACCCGACAGATCAACTGGTTGATTTGGCCGCCCATGGTACCGACCTTGCGATTCGGCACGGAGTAATGGCCGATTCATCCCTGATCGCGCAGAGGATTTCTGCGTCCCGACGTCTGATTTGCGCCGCCCCCCAATATTGGGAAAAACAGGGTATGCCTACCTCTCCAAAAGACTTAACCACGCTGGACGGCCTCATCGTCGGAAAAGATTCCAGTTGGACCATGTCCCGAGGAGGCGTTAAAAAAACATGCAAAATACGCAACCGTTTTTCATCCAGTTTGGGGGAAGTGGTTCGCCAGATGGCAATAGATGGGCATGGAGTAGCGCTGCTGATGGACTGGCATATACGAGATGATCTTGATTCAGGAAAACTGGTGGAGGCATTTTCCGATTGGGCCATTGAGCCGCCGGTGGGAATCTATGCGGTATACCCTTCGAGAGAAAACATCGCTCCGACTGTTCTCAGTTTTGTTGCTCATCTCAAAGAGTGGGTCGCGGCCCACCCCGTTTAAACTGAGCGCTGATGGGCGACAATCCACCTTTTGAAGCGCTTTCGTTAAGGGAAAGCTTTGGGCGCCGCCGGTAAACGGTCCTCAGGTAGCCTGGACCTAGATCTTTTCTTGCAGCGCTTTGAAAAAGGCATTGATATTTTCGTCGTGACGTTTGTAATAGGTCCAAGGGCCTATCCGCTGCGAGGTTACCAGGTGCGCGCGCTGCAGGGTTGTGAGGTAAAGCGATGTAGTGGACTGCGAAAGGCCCGTGCGCTCCTGGATGATGCTGACGCACACGCCTACTGTTTCCGGGTCGACTTCCTGCTCGGGAAAGTTCGTCCTGGGATCCTTGAGCCAATTGAGGATGTCCAGGCGCGTCGGGTTCGCCAAGGCTTTCAGGGCTTCGTTGATGTCAATGTTCATAAAGTTGGCGATACCTGTTTTTCGCGATATTGCGATATCTTCGTCGTTCGCACGGAGAATTGGAAGGCACCCAAAGTGGCCTCTGCGTCCGTTTGTTGCCAGGCAAGATGTTCCTCTTCCTCGGTCAGCAAGCGTAAGCCGCGCCCTGGAGTCCGGGACGCGGCGCGGATTGCTTAGGGGCGATAGCTCGGATAGTCGGTGTAGCCCTTGTCGGTACCGCCATACATGCTTGTCGGGTCGACCGGATTGAGCGGCCAGTCGTTGGCGATACGGGCGGGCAGGTCGGGGTTGGCGATGAAAGGACGACCAAACGCGATCAGATCCCCCCAACCCGCCTGGATGACACGATTTCCGCGTTCAGCGGTGTACCTGCCGGCATAGAGAATCTTACCGCTGAAGATACTGCGAATATCTTCCCGGAACGCCTCAGGTAGATCGGGTGCGTTCTCCCAGTCGGCCTCGGCGAGCGACAGGTAGGCGATACCCACTTCCTCGAGAATCTTCACCGCTTCGACATAGGTTTGATGGGGATCTTTCTCGACCAGGCCGAGGTAGACGCGATCTTCATCGGTGGTCGCGAAGAGCGGGGCGAAGCGAACGCCCATACGCTCCTTGCCAACGACGCCAGCAACTGCCTGGGTGATTTCGCGCAGGAAGCGCAGTCGATTTTGCAACGAGCCACCATATTCATCATCACGCTGGTTTGTGTGGGCGGAAATGAACTGGTTCACCAGGTAGCCGTTCGCGCAGTGCAGTTCCACCCCATCGAACCCAGCGTCCAGGGCATTGCGGGCCGCCTGTGCATAGAGCTGGACCAGTTCTTTCACCTCTGCGGTGGAAAGAGCGCGCGGGGTCGATGGATCGGCCAGTGCACCCGTGCCAGGGCCGGTCTCGATGAATACCTTGACGTTGTCCGCCTTTATGGCTGACGGCGCGACCGGCGCTTCACCGCCGGGCTGCAAGGACATGTGCGACACGCGGCCGACATGCCAAAGTTGAGCGAAGATCACACCCCCTTCGGCGTGAACGGCGTCGGTGATTTTGCGCCAGCCTTCAATCTGCTCGGCGCTGTGAATGCCGGGAGTCCAGGCATAACCCTGTCCACGAGGCTCGATCTGGGTGCCTTCGGTCACCATGAATCCCGCGCCAGTACGCTGGCGGTAATAAGTGGCCATGAGATCGTTCGGAATGTTGCCAGGCTGGGAGCTACGCGAACGGGTAAGTGGTGGCAAAACGATTCGATTCTTGAGGGTGTAGGGCCCCAGCTGTGCGGTTTTGAAGAGCGCGGACTGTGTCATTTCATTTACCTGCATATATAGAAATATCGATGTATTACGCTAAATGGATGCGGATCCACGGGATCAGAGCAAACCGTAAGGCGCTTCGTTGAGGTGTTCACCCACATCTTCTGCATTTGGCGCTTCCTGAGATACGGGGGGTGGCTTCGAACTCACACTATTTGTGATATCGAGATATGTCAATATCTAGTTTTTTCTTTCTCAATTTGGTCAGCTATCGCAGGTTGCTCAGATAGAGATACTGATCAATGCTGCGCAAAAGATGATGTGTTGGGATGCGATCTTCCATCCGGATATCCACCGTATTTGCGCTGCTGGTTCAGAACTTCGATGTAGTAGTCGCCCTAGGCGCGGGCCTGGAGTCCGACGCGCCAGTACTGGTCAAGCTGCACGTCGGTGCCGAGGTAGGTATGTCCTTTTCTACCGGTCGGGGACCATGCACCTCGGGGTGCATTTGAAAGTGTCCCTTGGAAGGCATACGATCGAGGATGAGGCAGTTTACAGGCAAGCGACAGCGCCGCCACGGTGACACCACGCCGAATGCGGTCAGCAGACCGGGAGGCGTTACTTGAAGTGCACAACTGATATGCCCGCTAGCGTCATCACAAAACTCACCTACCTGGTCAAGCACGATACGAAGCCCTATGTGCATACCGAGGCTCTGACCGGTAACAGTGAACCGCACTACTTTGCTGAGCAGGAGGAGCGCGAGGTCACGATACACAACGGTCGTCCGTTAGCAGACAGCCTTTCTCTGGACAAGCAGGGGTTTGAACTCCATCGGCGGGATACGGTGGTCGACGATCTCTACGACGATACCTCAGTGGAAAGCGTCTACTATGACGAGGTCAGGGCCTTGATCAAGGAGTTGACGGGCGCGAGCCGGGTCGTCATCTTCGACCACACCAGGCGCAGCGACGCCGAGCGGCGGGATATTCGCGGGCCAGCCAGCCGTGTGCATAATGACTACACAGACCGCTCGGGGCCTGAGCGTATTCGCGACGTGCTGGGCCAGGATCAGGCCGCCGCACTGGTGTCGGTGGCCCAGATTAACCTCTGGCGCCCGATGAGCGGGCCCGTCAAGCGCTCACCGCTGGCGGTGCTGGATGCCTCGACGCTCGACCCCAATGACCTGCTGGCCACCGATTTGGTCTATCCGGATCGTATCGGTGAGATCTACCACCTGGCCTACAATCCGCAACAGCGCTGGTACTATTTTCCGGATATGCGCCGTGACGAAGTCTTGCTGATCAAGGGGTATGACTCACGTCACGACGGCCGTGCCCGCTTCACGCCCCATACCGCCTTCAAGGACCCCAATACGCCGCCGGGATCCCCGCCGCGTGAGAGTATCGAAGTTCGGACCCTGGCCTTCTTTGATTAGGTTTTTGCCGCTTGGCGCGGGCCTCCCGCCGCGCGGTGTTTGCCCCCCGTGCTTTCCAGGCGACCACCCGCTTTGGTTGGTGGGGTGTATTGATGTGCGCGGATAGCTGATCCACCCGTGATATGGCCCAACGTTAAAGATTCAACGATACCGGAAGTTTAGTAAAACATAACAGATCATGGTTGCTGTCAGGCCGACCAATATGTACTCGACGCGGGGTAGGAATATAACCAAACCACCTAGAGAAAACACGATCAAGGTGTTTTGTAGTATGTATTTCCTTATTTTAGGTACCGCTATGAAGTAGCCATATTGCTTGCCTAAGAAAAATAAGGCCATGCCGATGATTGACGTAATCTGGAAATCGCGCATCGCAATGTCATTCAGGATCGCATGCCTGATCAAATTTGCGAGAAGTGCTAGCCCCATAAATAGAAAAAGGTGCGAGTAGATTAAGGAGTGTCCACTCATACTACTTTCATTTTTGCTCAGTAGGTAAAAGCTATCAAAATAGATCCACCAGATACTGCAAATCATGATAAATCCGGTGATTGCTGCCATCACATTATAACGATCCCATTGAATGTCAGATAACCCTCCAGTAAGACTAATTACCGACTCGCCCAATAAGATGAGGGTGAGTAAACCTAGTCGTTCAACCAAGTGTTCTGTATGTGCAGGCAATGGCTTTAGCTTACCCCAAGAAAACAAAGGGAGCAGAATGTCAAGAAAAATCCCAATGTAAGCGACAAGGTAACGCATAGGTGGGTCAAAAAGAATGGATGAAAGACTAACAACTGCGCTAACTAACAGGGCGAAGCCAAGCCTGAAGGAGAATTCGCTACGATGATCGAATTTATTTATGGACGAAATGTACATAATACTGATGATGGCACGTATACCAAAATAGCAGGCAATAACAAGCGCATAGTTGACTTCCAATTCTTCCCCAATCCGTGCAGACAGCACAATGAGCAGCAACATTAAAAATAAAGTTGCCAAGCGGTGAAGATTACTGTCTGTATCAAACCTATTTGAGTAAATCGTGTGGCTGGACCAGATCCACCATAATGGAACAAAAAGCAGTAAAAATGTCCATAATTGCTCCTGTTCAAAATGGCCGTGATGAAGATGTCCGAGAGTATGCGTAACCTTGCCAATTGCAACAACAAAAATCAGGTCAAAAAACAACTCTAACCATGTGGCGTGTCGATTCTTTTCATAATACTTCAAAGATTTCATTCGCTGCTGGCTCCGTGTGCACCTCTTTAATCCACCACCACGTCTGTTAGTACGGTCAATACAGAATCCAGCGTGCCATCGGGCCGATAGCAACATTGCGCACGGGCGGACCTTAGCGGGCAACTGGGTTGCTGTTCCGCCAACCATTCATTCAGCGTCTCGACCAGGACACGGGCCTCGACTATGGAATCTTCCGAATTGTCAAAAATTAACATCGCCATTTTTTATGTCCTTGGTTCGCTGGGCTGAAATTTTCGTGCCGCTGCTTTATGAGCGATGCTTATCGCTGGCAGCACCGTGGGTTCTTCAATCTCCCGTATTGAAATATTATCGAATGCACACCTGGTGCACTGCGCAATGGGGCACGTTCGCCCTCGGCTACGGTGTGGGTGATGCCAGGCCGATGTGGCTATCTAGCGATTTCGTCCGCGCACTAACAGAAGCTCAATCAGCTGACTCATTTCGGTGAACTCTGGAGCCCCGTCATAGCGAAGCCCGTCAATGTAAAACGCCGGGGTGCCATTCACGCCGCTGCGTACACCGCCATTGAAGTCGGATTGTATTTTGGGGATGTAAGTGTCCTCTCGCATGGCAACGTCGAGTTCCTCGCTGGAAAGGCCGTGTTTTAGAACAATGGCGCGATACAGCGGCGGACCCAATCGATCCTGATTTTCATACAATTCGTCGTGAGCCTCCCAGAAGAACCCTCGACTCCCGGCATACTCAGCGGTGACCGCTGCGGCCATCGCATGCGGGTGCGCGGTGGTCAGTGGAAAGTTACGGAACACGAACAGCAGATCATCGCGAAAATGCTGCTGTAGCTTTTTGACGACCCAATACGCTAAACCGCAGTAGGGACATTCATAGTCGCCAAATTCCACCAAGGTGACTTTGGCATGCGCATTTCCCTGGCGATGGTCGTTGGCACTTACCGGCACTTTGAGAGTGGCCATGTGATCACCTGTTAATTTTTGGTTAGCGTGCTTTGTGGCGAATTCGCCAGAGCATCCAGCGCGTCCAGAATGCCGTCCGCCCCAGGGTTGATTGCCATTGGTGAGATGTAGCTCCAGGCGATCACTCCCTCCTTGTCAATCACGAACAGTGCCCGCTTACAAACTCCCAAGGGGGAGTCGTACGCTCCATACTGTCGCGCCACAGCACCTTTGGGCTCGAAATCGGCCAGCAGGCTGAAGTGAAAATTCCGGTCTTTGGCGAAGGCCTGATGACACCAGGCGCTGTCAACCGAAATACCCAGTAGCGTCGCACCGTATTCTCTAAATGTGGGTAGCAACTGGTTGTACAAGGTCAGCTGGTCACCACAAACCGCACTCCAGTCAGCGGGATAAAACGCCAGAATCACGGGATTTCCCTTTAGCTCGCGCAGCGATAGCTGCTGATCAGGAGTCGCGTACAGCGTGAAGTCGGGCGCGACAGTGCCGGCAGACAGCGGCCCCTGAGCCAGGTCGTCATTCGTTTTTTTTGCATCATCCAATTCTGAGGTGTTCATTGCTTGAGCCCTGATAGAAAGGTGGTTGGGGTCTACTCAGGGGGATACGACTTGCCCGGCGGGATAACTCCATCCACCATCAAGTGATTTATAAAGGCAACGATGCCTCGATCTCAGCCTGAGCCTGAGTGTTTTCGGCAACGAGACGTTCACGTTCCGCGTCAAGAAGCACGACGACGTCCGCCGCGCTTTCGCGGTATTTGATTGAGGGCCAGGAGGGTAGAGCGGCGACAGGATTCGCTCTGGCTCACCAATGACTATAGTCGTTGTTATCGCTTGCCGTAGTCGCTGAACGAGTTTTCGGTTTCCTCAGCAAGGCCCCGCGCGCTCGTTCTGTTGCCCATGAAATTATCAGACGTCGTTCGTCGGTATCCTGGGTCGCCCATAGCGTGTTTTGATGAGATCCGACTATCTTGATTGGATGGCGTCGTCTGTCGTGACAGCCATTCCCTCCAACGTAATCGTCTTCCTGAACAAGCTCAATGTAATGCGGATCTCATGTCTCAGCTTCTTGAGCATCGTTTACAGGGAAGTAGATCCATCTGAATGAGTTCGTGTTATCCACCTTTGGAGACAACTCATCATGGCTACTCTCTGTGAAATATGTAATGCGAGACCAGCGGTCGCGCGCGTGACCGTATCGCAAAATGGCCAAGCCAGAACAATGTCCGTTTGCGACCACGATTACCGCCAACTTATACGTCATCAAAGCATGTTGAACCCATTCGACTCTCTGTTGGGCGGGGGAGTCTCTCGCTTTTTCGACGGTATGGGCGGAGCAATGGAGCAGGGGGCGGATGACTTCAGGCTCTCTGCGCAAGTGCCTCGAGAATCTGTCGATGCAACCGATGCATTCAGTTCCCAGACGCTCGAAATCCTGCAGCGCGCAGGAGAGAAAGCCCATGAGCTGAACCGCAGCGATCTCGATACCGAGCATCTGTTGTACGTGCTGGCGGATACCGATGTTGGTGCGGCTTTGCTCAAGGAGCTGAAGCTTTCTCCGGACGATATCAAAGGCTACGTCGATCAACATGCGCAGAGGGGCACTGCCGAGGTTTCGGTCGATCAGATGACCATTTCTCCGCGCTTGAAGAAAGCGTTCAATTTTGCATTCCAGGCCTCTCGTGATTTAGGGCATTCGTACGTAGGCCCCGAACATTTGTTGATCGGGCTTGCTTCTGTCCCGGAAAGTATTGCCGGGACATTGCTTAAAAAATACGGCGTAACGCCTGAAGCCTTGCGGCAGAAGGTGGTCAAGGTAGTGGGTAAGGGCGCTGAGGATGGGCGAGTCGACACCCCGACGGGAACACCGACACTCGACAAGTTCGGTCGCGACCTGACGTCGCTGGCTCGTGAGGGCAAACTGGATCCCGTACTGGGGCGCGCACAGGAAATCGAAAATACCATCGAGGTGCTGGCGCGGCGCAGAAAGAACAATCCGGTGCTTATCGGCGAACCTGGCGTCGGTAAGACAGCCATCGTCGAAGGGCTTGCACAACGAATAGTCAAGGGCGATGTCCCTGAGATTTTGCGCGGCAGACGGCTTGTTGAAGTCAATCTGAACTCAATGGTTGCAGGCTCCAAATATCGTGGTGAATTTGAGGAGCGAGCCAAGCAACTGCTTGATGAAGTCGCCGCAAAAAGCTCGGAGCTCATTCTGTTCATCGACGAGTTACATACGATCGTTGGTGCGGGGCAGGGTGGTGAGGAGGGCGGCCTGGACATTGCCAACGTGCTGAAACCCGCATTGGCGCGCGGGGAGCTCAGTTTGATCGGTGCGACGACACTCAATGAATATCAAAAGCACATCGAAAAAGACGCAGCGCTTGAACGACGTTTTCAGCCTGTGCTGATAGCCGAGCCCACCGTCGAACAGACCATCATTATTCTGCGTGGGCTGCGCGACAAGCTTGAGGCTCACCATCAGGTCACATTCGCCGATGAAGCATTTGTGGCGGCGGCAGAGCTGTCGGATCGTTACATCACCTCGCGCTATCTGCCGGATAAGGCCATTGACCTGATCGATCAGGCAGCGGCCCGCGTTCGAATCAGTTCCTCCTCGAGGCCGGCTGGCATTCAGGAGCTGGAAGCCGAAATCACCCAACTTAAACGTGAGCAGGACTATGCATCCTCCCGTAAACGTTTTGATGAATCCAAAGGCTTCGAAGAGCGCATTGGTCAAAAACAAGCGCAACTGGGAGAGGAAACAGAAGCCTGGGAGCGCAAAACAGGTTCCGAAACCCTTGAGGTGACCCTGGAGTCGATTGCCGAAGTGCTGTCCCGTCTCACCGGTATTCCTGTGACCGAACTTACGCAGGAGGAGCGTCAAAAGCTGTTGAATATGGAAGACACATTGCGTGATCGGCTGGTCGGGCAGGAAGATGCTGTTCGCGCGGTCAGCGATGCCGTTCGTTTGTCTCGAGCCGGCCTTGGCCAGGCCAACAGACCGATTGCCACGTTTCTCTTTCTTGGCCCTACGGGTGTCGGCAAAACCGAACTTGCCAAAGCGTTGGCGGAAACGGTGTTCGGTGATGAGCAATCGATCATTCGTATTGATATGTCGGAGTACATGGAGCGTCATGCGGTTGCCCGGTTGATCGGTGCGCCACCCGGTTATGTGGGATACGACGAAGGCGGGCAGTTGACAGAGCGTGTCCGCCGCAAACCCTACAGTGTGATCCTGCTCGACGAGATCGAGAAGGCGCATCCCGACGTGAACAACGTATTGCTGCAGGTATTCGACGATGGGCGTCTCACGGACGGCAAGGGGCGTGTCGTGGACTTCAGCAATACGATCATCATTGCCACCAGCAATCTGGGCTCTCCCGTGATCATGGAGAATCTTGAGCGCCCCGAAGATGAACGCCTTACGGATAAAGCGTTACGCGATGAATTAATGGGCGTCCTGAAAGGGCATTTTCGTCCCGAATTCCTTAACCGTATTGATGACATCATCGTGTTCCATGCCCTTACCCGTGACAACATCCGATCGATTGTGAGCATTCAGCTTGATCGGGTCATTCGAACCGCAGCTGCACAGAACATCACAGTGAAAATTGATGGCTCACTCATCGATCATCTGGCGGATGTTGGTTATCAGCCTGAGTTTGGCGCGCGTGAGTTGAAACGTCAGATTCGCCAGGCCGTCGAAACGCGGCTTGCGAAGGAAATGCTCGCTGACAAGCTGCAAGCCGGCGACAGCGTTGAGTTGGGTTACGACAAGGAGCGCAGCGAAGTGGTCTTCAATAAGGTGGAGGTGGATGCGCCAAAGACCGCCGAAAAGGGTAGTCCTCCAGACCAGCCAGATGATCTGGCACCTGTTGCGGAGACTGGAACTTAGCCTCAACACACTCACGTAACCTGGGAGCGGGCCTGTTGATCACGACGTGCAATGATCTACTGGATCCTCAAATGCCTGGATGAGCCCGGCAGACTGAAGACGCAAGTGTGGAGGGTTATCGTGCCAAAGCCTGATTCTGAAGGGCGTGAGCGCAACTCGACGCTGAAAAATTTCAGACTTCAGTGGGCGCTGATGAATGCGTACGAACGTTTCGAACAATTGGTTGTTCTTGCGCTCAGTCTCATCATCGCGTCTGTGATTTTGATGGCGCTACTGCAGCTCTGTCGCAGGGTTGTGCCGTTGGTGATCGATGGTGCGATTGACCCTCTAGATCACGATGTTTTCCAGACCCTCTTTGGTTCAATCTTCACCGTGCTGATAGCCCTGGAGTTTAAGCATTCGATTGTGCGCCCGGCCCTACGACGCAACAGCATCGTTCAGGTTCGCACCGTGCTGTTGATCGCCTTGCTGGCGCTCAGCCGGAAGTTCGTTATTCTCGATTCTGCCGCTACGCCTGCGCTCACCATTGCCGCACTAGGATTTGCGACCCTGGTGCTCGGCATCGTCTGCTGGCTCTTACGAGAGCGTGATAAGGATGACTTGCGAGAGAGTGACAAGGATGAATAGCTACGAGGGCTTCGCGATGCCAAACAATTTTCCACCGAGAGAACATCAAGGCCAGCGAGATATTTCTATGTTGCGAGACGGTTACAGGTAGATAGCAACCTCGTAAGGTTCCGCTCTGACACATCGTTTAACATAATATACATTACACGTAATGCGATGTAACAAAGTCACCCCGGTGGCCCAGTGCTTTTCACCACCAGAAACCACCCTCGAAAACTCAGTCACGCGTCAGTCCCTCAATCAGCTCCACATGCTCCGGAAATTCCACCCAGAGCTTTTCTCTACGCCCCAATTCACAATCCGCATAATCAAACCCTGGCGACACCGCTTCGCTGATCAAACCAAATCCCGCCGATCCGTTTTCCAGCTGCGAGGCTTTCCAGACGCCACCGGGTACATGCAGCTGCAATTGCTGTCCCGCCAGAATGTCACTGCCCATCACCACAGTTCTCAACGTGCCGTCCGGATAGATCAGGCTGTAGCGAATTGCGTCGCCCAATTGGTGGTAATGCAGGATGTCCGATTGGTTGAGATGAAAATGCCCGATGGGCGATTCTTCGGTCAGCAGATAGTAGATCGAGGTCATCAAATATCGGTGACCTTGCGGGGTCGCGATCATTGGGTGTTGATCGCTTTGAAAGGTTCTGCGGTAGTAACCGCCTTCCTGGTGCGGTTGCAGGTCGAGGGCCGCGATAATTGAATGCCTGGACAAATGAGAGGATGTGAATGTGGGACGGATCATTTTGCTGCCCCTATCGATTATCCATGACAATGATAAACTTAATATCAATAGCAATTAACTATACTAAACGTCTATTTAGTAGAGCTATATATAAGGGCCATGGCAAGCGCCCTCTCTACCCTGCTTATTCGTCGGGAATCGGCGCATGAGAGCTGCCTTGGTCACTCCATGAATCCCCCCGCAAACTGCCCGCGCAAATACTCCACAAACACCGTCACTGCTCTGGGCACATGGGTGGAATAAGGCCGCACCAGGTAGATGTCCTCCGGGAAGGCTCCGACCGATTTCCACTCTGGCAGCACCTGCACCAGCGTGCCGTTCCTGAGCCCCGCTTGAGCGCTGAAATCCGGCAACAGCGCGATGCCCAGATCGGTCAACGCCGCATCGCGCAGCGCTTCGCTGTTGTTGGTGGCGAACAGGCCTTTGACCGGAACTGTCAGGCGTTTTCCTGCCATTGGCGAGGTGGCAGGCGCTTCGAATGCCCAGGCTGGGGTGTCACTGCCTCTGGGGTAATAGAGGCACTTATGGTCAACGAGCTCTTCTGGATGTTGCGGCTCGCCGAAGGCGTCCAGGTAACTGCGGGTGGCGACCAATACCGAGCGTGTCGGGCTCAGTTTCCAGGCGACGTGGGTGTCGGGGATCTGGTTGCTGTGGCGAATGGCGAGGTCAAAACCTTCCGACGCAATGGAGGAGATCTGGTCGGACACGTCGAGCTGTACGCGGACTTCGGGGAATTCGTTGAAGAAGCCGGCCAGCACCGGCACCAGTTGCTGGCGAGCAAAGGCGACGGGCGCGGTCAGTCGCAGCAACCCCCTCGCGACCCCGGCCGAATCGCGAACGTCGGTAAAGCTGCGGGCGATTTGTTCGTAGGCGCTGCGCACGTCGCGCACCAGGGCGTTGCCCGCGTCGGTCAGGCGCACGCTGCGGGTGGTGCGCTGGACCAGGCTCAATCCGGTGGCTTTTTCCAACTCGACGATGCGCTGGCTCACCGCCGATTTGCTGACCCCGAGCCGGATGGCTGCGGCGGTATAAGTCCCCTGCTCTTCCAGGATCGCCAGCCAGTGCACATGGGTCCAGAGTCGTTCGACTTCCACTTTAGGCATGATGGGATTGTTCTCGTAGGCAAACAATTAATTCGATTTTTGCACCTCGTCATGAACAAAGCAAAGGCTTAGTGTGGGTCTGCCGCTGCGATGCAGCATCCCCCTGATACCGGAGATTTCCCACATGCCTCTGATGAAGTTCGATGTGATGGAGGGCCGCGACGACGCCCAACTGCAAGCCCTGCTGGACGCGGCGCATGGTGCGATGGTCGAAGCGTTTGACGTGCCGGAGCGTGACCGTTACCAGATCGTCAACGAGCACCGGCCCGGGCGCATGATCGTCCAGGACACCGGGCTGGACATCCCGAGAACCCGGGACGTGATCATTGTCAGCGTGACCAGCCGACCGCGCAGTGAAGCGTCGAAGGTCAGGTTCTATGAGCTGCTGACTCAGGCGTTACAGACCCACTGCAATATACAGCCGAGCGACGTGATGGTTTCCATTGTGACCAACGAAGATGCCGACTGGAGTTTCGGCCATGGCCGGGCGCAGTTTTTGACCGGTGAGCTTTGATGCTCATGGGCAACGGGGGCAGGTGCATCACCGCTCCCCCGCGCCGCTCATATTCGATTTGATGGTGTTGATGCTGCCGACGCCTTCGCGAGCAAGCCCGCTCCCACAGTTGTTCTTCGTCGTACAAAAATCCTCTGTACGCTGCAGATCCCTGTGGGAGCGGGCTTGCTCGCGAAGGCGGTGCGTCAGTCAACCCTTCAACGATGGCGGAAAACCGGTGCTCGCTTGGCGAGAAACGCCTGCATGCCTTCCTTTTGCCCATCGGTGGCGAACGCGGCCTGGAACAGTCGGCGTTCGTGCAGCATGCCTTCGGCCAGGCTCACTTCCAGTGCACGGTTGACCGCTTCCTTGGCCATGCGCACGGCCGGGGCGTTGTAGCCGGCGATGGTGTGGGCGGCTTCCAGTGCGGTTTGCAGCAGGTCCGCCGGCGGCACCACCCGGGCCACCAGGCCCACAGCCTTGGCTTCAGCGGCGTTGATGGTGCGACCGGTGAGGATCATGTCCATGGCCAGGGCCTTGCCCACCGAGCGGGTCAAGCGCTGAGAACCGCCGATGCCAGGCAGGATGCCCAGTTTGATTTCCGGTTGACCGAACTGCGCATCTTCGGAGGCGATGATGAAATCGCACATCATCGCCAGTTCACAACCGCCCCCCAGGGCATAGCCGCTGACGGCGGCGATGATCGGTTTGCTGATGGTGGGCAGTTGCGACCACGCGGCGAACACGTCGTGTTGTTGCAGCTCGACCAAGGTCTTGTCTGCCATTTCCTCGATGTCCGCCCCAGCGGCAAACGCCCGTGGGCTGCCGGCGATGACGATCGCGCCGATGTTGTCGTCGGCATCGAAGGCGTGCAGCGCCGCGACCACTTCGCGGGACATGGCCACGCTCAAGGCATTGAGGCTCTTGGGCCGGTGCAGGGTGATCAGCCCGACGCGTTCGCGCCTTTCGGCCAGGATCGATTCGTAACGCGGCGCTGGAGCGCTGCGGGTTTCGGTGGCGGGTTTGACGCTGGTGGTTGCCGATTTCTTGTCTTGGATGGCTGGAACGGTTGCAGCAGTCATGGAGCATTCTCCCGGAAAAAGGGGCAGGCTTTGAAAGGGTTTCAAATAGCTTCTTGCAGCAGCGATTCGTCGAAAGTACCGGCGGCGGGCGCGTAATCGCCGGTGGGTGACATCAGTTGCGAAAGGATGCGTTCGCGATGTTCGTCCAGGCCCGGGGCGCGCACCGGCGTGGTGACGTCGATGTCGGCGTAGGCATTGAGCTTGATCGGGTTGCCGGCGGTGCGAAAAG
>NZ_LYVP01000009.1 GCF_001984065.1 Pseudomonas sp. KK4 | reverse complement strand
GACCCACCGCTTTCGCGAGCAAGCCCGCTCCCACAGGGATAGTGCGTAACGCGTCGGCATTCGGCACACTGATAGTCTGTCTATTTACATTCCATCCTGACTGAGGACTGACAATGGTTCTGCGCTCGGAACTTCTGGTGAACAAAAACGTGCTCCCTACCAAAGAACAAGCTCTGCCTGGCCGCGAAACCCCGATGGTCCTGCCCGAGAATCACTTCGTATTCAAAGACACCCCGCTGCTGGGTCCATTTTTCAACGACGTCGAGTTCGCCATTTTTGGCTTGGGCTGCTTCTGGGGCGCCGAGCGGCGGTTCTGGCAGCGTGAAGGCGTGGTCAGTACGGTGGTGGGCTACGCCGGCGGCTTCACGCCGAACCCGACCTATGAAGAAGTCTGCTCGGGCCTGACCGGCCACGCCGAAGTGGTATTGGTGGTGTACGACAAGGATAAAGTCAGCTACGACGACTTGCTGAAGATGTTCTGGGAACTGCACAACCCGACCCAGGGCATGCGCCAGGGCAACGACATCGGCACCCAGTACCGCTCGACGATCTACTGCACCACCCCTGAGCAACTGGAGAAGGCACAAGCCAGTAAACAGGCGTTCCAGGCCGAGCTGAACAAAGCCGGTTTCGGTGAAATCACCACCGAAGTCGACCAGGCGCCGACTGTGTACTTCGCCGAGACCTATCATCAGCAGTATCTGGCCAAGAACCCTGAAGGCTACTGCGGGATTGGCGGCACTGGCGTGACCTGCCCGATCTGATAGACCTGTAGGAGCGAGCATGCTCGCGAAAAAACCAAGGACGCCACTGGGCATCAGGTTTTACGCGTTATCGTTCACGACCATCGCGAGTAAACTCGCTCCTACAGAATCAACTCTCAGCAATCAACCAATCCATCTTCCAGCCACCCTGGGTCTGTCCAAGCTTCTCGGACAACCACGGCAGCAGTTCCCGCAACTCCTCCTCCAGGCCCCACGGCGGATTGGCAATCGCCAGGCCCGAGCCGTTAAGGCTGTTGGGCGTGTCCAGCGGATGCACCAGCAACTCCACTCGCAGCAACTTCGGCGCACTGGTGCCGGCCAGGTCCTGATAGAAGCGGCGCAGCGCGCGCTGATCCTTCACCGGGTACCAGATCGCCGCCACGGTCTGACGCATCCGGCCGATCGCCTCTTTGAGTGACGCCGCACAGCGCTGCATCTCGTCGAGCTTTTCGAACGGCGGATCGATCAGCATCACCGCACGTTTTTCCGGCACCGGCAGCAATGCCCGCGGCACATGCCAGCCTTCGCCCAAGTGCACCTTGACCCGACGATCGCCGGCCATGTTGTCCTTGAGCAGCAGGCCGTCCTCGGGGTGTTTTTCGTTGAGCAACACACGATCCTGCGGGCGGGTCAGGCGACGTGCCAGTTCAGGGGAGCCCGGGTAATAGCGCAACTGGCCATCCGGATTCATCTCGTGCAGCACCTGCATGTAATCGGCGGTCAGGATCGGCAGATCCGGTTGATCCCACAAGCGCGCAATGCCTTCCAGGTACTCACCGGTACGGCTGGCCTGATCGCCCTGAAGGTCGTACAGGCCAATGCCGGCGTGGGTGTCGAGATAGGCAAACGGCTGCTCCTTGCGCGACATCAGGGCGATGAGGCGGGTCAAGGTCAGGTGTTTGAACACATCGGCGTGATTGCCGGCATGGAAGGCGTGACGATAATTCATGGCTGCTCCTGCGAAGGCCGGGAAGTTTACCTTTTACCGGCCTTCAAGTCAGGCGCAGGCGACTGAGCGGCGTTGTGCTGGCCAGGATTCATACCTGCTATCAGGGAGACTGCTTGTGGTGAGGGGATTCATCCCCTCACCACGAATGAACCCTCATCACCACAAAGCAGCCGCTTGGCACTGCACCTGCGAACGCTCCTGCAAGTGCCGCCGTCCACCCCTTCACGCAACCCCTACTGCATTTCCTCCATCAGATACGCCAACAATGGCTCTTTCGATACCGGGGACGAATCACGCCCCGCCAGGGCATTCGCGACCTTGCAGCGCAATACCGTCTCAGGAAACGCCTCGAATACGCCCGGCTGCTCTTCACTCAACCATTGCATCAAGTTGCTGACCAACGTGGTGGAGGCATCAGCGCCAAGCTGCTGTAACAGCGCCTCCGGCACCTCCCACCAGGGGAAAACCTTGCTGGCGTTTTGCGCGCGCCCCGCAATCTCGACGCCTTGCCCATTGATCCAGCATCGCCCCATCACCGGCAGCAGTTGCGCGCTGTCGACCTCGGCGCACTGAAGTATCGGCAACAGATGGCGCCCATCCCAAAAGCGGAAAAACACCGCGTTGCGATCGGGCAACAGGACCTGCGTGAGGCTACGCAGGTGCTCGACCAGCGCTTGCGGTTCAGCCGAGGAAACCGCCAACCAACCCCAGTCGCGAGACGTGGTGGTCGCCGCCCAGTGTAAAAACTCACTGGCCGCCGGGATGACTGAAACAACGGGCATAACCGCTTCCCACTCCGCATAGGCCGTATTGGCCCAGATCGGGATGGGCACTGTTGAGGGCTCCAAGCGCCGCCAGGCTTCGAGGGGATTGGCCGCGCTGGCGTTGCTGAATATCGCGAACAGTTGCTCAGAAGCCTGCAACGGCTGGCGCTGCAGCCAGGCTTGAGGTGATAAAGGATCACGCTGCACACGCACCTCCTTCGCAAACCTGACACACCGCACAAAAAGGCGCGTTGCCTTGCAGGTTGAGCTTCTGCGCCAGGCTCAGCGCAACGGCTGGCACCTGCGGGCTCGACGCGCCCCTGGCCAGCATCGGTGCTCCCCCCACCACAATCGGCACGCTGCTGAAAATGCCTTCCGGGCCAATGTTGATCCAGTGCCCGCCGGCCTGAATCGTCGCGCGCACGCCGCCGTCGATCACCACCTGGCCGCCTGCCCTGATCGAAAATTGACCACTCGCGCTGACGGACTGACTGCTCACACTGATGTGCCGATCACCCTGGACATGCAGGTGCTGGTCTTGCCCGACCTGCAGGTGCATATCGTTCAGCACCTGCTGTTTCCAGTTTCGCTGGGCACGCAGGAAAATTTCCTCGGCGCCCTTGCGATCCTCGATGCGCAATTCGTTGTAGCCACCGCCGCCGGGACTGCTCTGACTGCGGAAAATACTGCGGGTCTTGTCCGCCGGCAGGTCCAGCGGCACCGGGGTCGCCGCGTTGGGCACGCACCCCATGACCAAGGGCTTGTCGGCGTCGCCATCGACGAACCCGACCAACACCTCCATACCCACTCGGGGGATCATCACAGCGCCGTATCGATCATGGGCCCAACCGCTGGCCACCCGCAGCCAGCAACTGGAATGCTCGCTCAGCGGACTGCCGCGATCCCACATCAACCGCACCTTGACCCGACCGTACGGGTCGCAATGGATTTCACTGTTCGCCGGGCCGGTCACCACTGCCGATTGATACCCTGCGACACGGGGTTTCTCGATCAGTGGCGGACGAAACACCACGTCCGACGGCGTCGCCACAAAGCGGTTGCGGTACCCCTGAAAACCCTCCGCGCCATCATTGCCCAGCAACGCTTCCAATACTTGCGGCTGCCGCCCATGGTGTTCGATTTCAGTCAGCAGCCACTTGTCCCGGGGATGCTGGCGCGGATGGTCATCCAGCCGCAGTAAATGGCCGCTGCGCAGGGCCGCCTGATTGCCGCTGCCGTGCGCCTGACGGTAGTCGGCGCGATGGCGTTCCAGCGCCCGTTCCGCCAGGCGACCGCCGACTTCGCGATCATTGAATTGCCCGGGAAAAGCGTAATCCTCCAGCACCGGCCATTGCCCGCTGTCACGACGGCTGCCCAGTTCAAAGCCCGGTGCATGGAAGTCGTAATCGCGGCGGGTCACGGCGGTGGTGCGGGTTTCCAGGCGCACGCTGAAGCGCCTGATGACTGGCACTGGCAGCGCCATGCCACTGTCCGGCAGATACAAGGTGGGTTCGGGTAAATCGGGGAAAACCGTCTGGTCGTCGCCAAACACCAGAAGATGCCTGTCGACGCTGTGCTGGAAGTGGAAGTGAATGCCGAGTTCGGCACACAGACGCTGGACGAACGCCAGGTCGCTTTCGGCGTATTGCACGCAATATTCGCGGTCTGGGTATTCACCGCCCAGCTGGAACTCGAAGGCGTCGGCGAGGATGCCATGGTCCTTGAGAATTTGCGTGATGATCATCGGCACGCTCATTTTCTGGAAAACCCGCTGATTGATTCGCCGGCCCAGGTAGCTCAGACGGGGCACCAGACTGACCTGATAGCGCGTCAGGCGATCGCCGCAATCGCCCTGTCCCACGCAAAAAACCTGGCCGTGCACACCCGAGCGCCGGCCATCGAAACTCAGAAACGCCATACGGTGAAGAAGGTCTTCGAGCTTGAGGTCCGGCCGTTCGCTGACCAGTTCCAGGTCAAAACGGTACGGCTGGCTGACAGCCTCTTTGCCGGTGAATTCGAGCACCGCAAGTTCATCGTGAAAGTCATCGACGGTCAGCGTGAAGCGAGGTTGATTAGCAGAAGTGGACATCCGGTGTGTCTCTGCAGAAGGGAGCGAGCGATTCTGCATGAGCGGCAAGAGGTATGAACGACGGACAGGAAAAACAGAAACGCCCTACTTCATTTGAAGCGTTGGCCTTCAGAAAGCGGCTCTTCTGGCGACAGACATTCCCTCAGAAACACTCACACCCCTGTAGGAGCCGAGCTGGCTCGCGATGCCGGCGTACCTGCTGACACTGCCCGAAAGAAAAAACGGCCCGCCTCCAAAGGAAGCGGGCCGTTTTCATTCAAGTCATCGTTCAGAGCCTTCGCTCATTGCGGTTACTTGTTCAGGCGGAAATCTGCCTCGGCCGCCGCAAAACGCTGCAGCATGCCGTGAGTCGGCGCGCCCAGTTTGCTGACGATGTAGATCGCCAGGCTGGCGAAGATGAAGCCCGGGATGATTTCGTACAGGCCCAGCAGCTCGAAATGCTTCCAGACGATCACGGTGATCGCGCCGACCAGGATCCCGGCCAGTGCGCCGTTGCGGGTCATGTCTTTCCAGATCACCGAGATCAACACCACGGGACCGAAGGCGGCGCCGAAACCGGCCCAGGCATAGCTGACCAGACCCAGCACGCGGTTTTCAGGGTTGGCGGCCATGGCGATGGCGATCAGCGCTACCAGCAGCACCATGGCGCGGCCGACCCAGACCAGCTCGACCTGGGACGCCGATTTACGCAGGAAGGTCTTGTAGAAGTCTTCGGTCAGGGCGCTCGAGCACACCAGCAACTGGCAGCTCAGAGTACTCATTACCGCCGCCAGGATGGCCGACAGCAGCACGCCGGCCACCCATGGGTTGAACAGGATCTTGGCCAGCTCGATAAACACGCGCTCGTGGTTTTCGGTCACAGCGCCCGCCACTTCCGGATGCGCCGAGAAGTAGGCGATGCCGAAGAACCCGACCGCCACGGTGCCGCCCAGGCACAGGATCATCCAGGTCATGGAGATGCGACGGGCATTGGCGATCGACTTGACCGAATCCGCCGCCATGAAGCGCGCCAGGATGTGCGGCTGACCGAAGTAGCCCAGACCCCAGCCCATCAGCGAAATGATGCCGATGAAAGTGGTGCCCTTGAGCATGTCGAAGTTGCTCGGATCCTGCGCTTCGATGGCCAGGAAGGTGGTGTCGACCCCGCCGGTGGCCAGCAGGACGATGATCGGCGTCAGCAACAGGGCGAAGATCATCAGCGTGGCTTGCACGGTGTCGGTCCAACTGACGGCCAGGAAACCGCCGACGAAGGTGTAGGCGATTGTCGCCGCAGCGCCGGCCCACAGCGCCGTTTCGTAGGACATGCCAAAGGTGCTTTCGAACAGACGGGCACCGGCCACGATGCCGGAGGCGCAATAGATGGTGAAGAACACCAGGATGACCACGGCGGAAATGATCCGCAGCAAGCCGCTCTTGTCTTCGAAACGGCTGGAGAAGTAATCCGGCAGGGTCAGGGCGTCGCCGTTGTGCTCGGTCTGCACACGCAGACGACCGGCAACGAACAGCCAGTTCAGGTAGGCACCGACGATCAGGCCGATGGCGATCCAGCTTTCGGACAGGCCGGACATGTAGATGGCGCCCGGCAGGCCCATCAGCAACCAGCCGCTCATGTCGGAGGCACCGGCGGACAATGCCGTGACGACGCTGCCCAGGCTGCGACCGCCCAGGATGTAATCGGATAGGTTGTTGGTGGAGCGATAGGCCATGAAGCCGATCAGCACCATGGCTGCGATGTAGATCACGAAGGTGATCAGGGTTGGATTGCTTACGCTCATTAAGTGACGCCCTGGCTTTGTTTTTATGTAGCAGCGACTGGCAGACCGCTGCCTAACGATGACGTTGGACAGGCGACCGGCAAGCTCGCGCATTTATGACCGATGTTTCCCCAGGAAAGCCATCGGCCCGACACACCCGTCTCTTCAAACGGTTGCACCTTGGGGCGCGAATGCTATGCAACAAAGCAAATAAGGTGCAACCCATTTCTCGAGAATTAGTTGCACCTTATCAAAACACCCATGAAGCCCCCGGTTTTTGCTCCTTTACGAAGCAAGAACAGCCGCCATCCTAACCAAAAAGCACCAAGGTGATGCGGCACTGACGTACCAGAATTATATTCATGACCCAATGTGTATTTTTCCGACAAAAAAAGGGTTGCACCCGGTTGCACCTCCTTCATCGCACGGCTAACCTTGCCGCCAGCTGATGCCACGCAACAGTGGCAAACATGAGGATAAAAACATGGCTACCACCACCCTCGGGGTCAAACTCGACGACCCGACCCGCGAACGCCTCAAGGCCGCCGCAAACTCGATCGATCGCACGCCGCACTGGCTGATCAAGCAGGCAATTTTCAATTACCTGGAAAAACTCGAGGGTGGTGCAACCCTGACCGAGCTGAGCGGTTTGACCGCCAAGGATGCTGACGACGCCGGCGACGTCCACGTCGATCACGCACACCAGTGCTTCCTTGAATTCGCTGAAAGCATCCTGCCGCAATCGGTACTGCGCGCCTCGATCACCGCCGCTTACCGTCGCCCGGAACCGGAAGTGGTCCCGATGCTGATGGAACAGGCTCGCCTGCCGGCAGCCATGGCCGAAGCCACCAACAAGCTCGCCGCTTCGATTGCCGAAAAACTGCGCAATCAGAAAAGCGCCGGCGGTCGTGCGGGCATCGTTCAGGGCCTGTTGCAGGAATTTTCCCTGTCGTCCCAGGAAGGCGTGGCGCTGATGTGCCTGGCCGAAGCGCTGCTGCGCATCCCGGACAAAGGCACCCGCGATGCACTGATCCGCGACAAGATCAGCACCGGCAACTGGCAGCCGCACCTGGGCAATAGCCCGTCGCTGTTCGTCAACGCCGCCACCTGGGGCCTGCTGCTGACCGGAAAACTGGTTGCCACCCACAACGAAGCCGGCCTGACCTCGTCCCTGAGCCGCATCATCGGCAAGAGCGGCGAGCCGATGATCCGCAAGGGCGTCGACATGGCCATGCGCCTGATGGGCGAACAGTTCGTCACCGGTGAAACCATCGCCGAAGCGTTGGCCAACGCCAGCAAGTTCGAAGCCAAGGGCTTCCGTTATTCCTACGACATGCTGGGTGAAGCCGCCCTCACCGAGCACGATGCGCAGAAGTACCTGGCGTCGTACGAACAGGCCATCCACTCGATCGGCAAAGCGTCCCACGGGCGTGGGATTTATGAAGGCCCGGGCATTTCCATCAAGCTGTCGGCGCTGCATCCGCGTTACAGCCGCGCCCAGTACGAGCGCGTCATGGACGAGCTGTACCCGCGCCTGCTGTCGCTGACCCTGCTGGCCAAGCAATACGACATCGGCCTGAACATCGACGCCGAAGAAGCCGACCGCCTGGAGCTGTCCCTGGACCTGCTCGAGCGCCTGTGCTTCGAGCCGCAACTGACCGGTTGGAACGGCATCGGTTTCGTGATCCAGGCTTACCAGAAGCGTTGCCCGTACGTGATCGACTACGTGATCGACCTGGCGCGCCGCAGCCGTCATCGCCTGATGATCCGCCTGGTGAAAGGCGCGTACTGGGACAGCGAAATCAAGCGCGCCCAGGTCGAAGGCCTGGAAGGCTACCCGGTGTACACCCGCAAGGTGTACACCGATGTTTCTTACATCGCCTGCGCGCGCAAACTGCTGTCGGTGCCGGAAGTCATCTACCCGCAGTTCGCCACCCACAACGCCCACACCCTGTCGGCCATCTACCACATCGCTGGTCAGAACTATTACCCGGGCCAGTATGAGTTCCAGTGCCTGCACGGCATGGGTGAACCGCTGTACGAACAGGTGGTAGGCAAAGTTTCCGAAGGCAAGCTGAACCGTCCGTGCCGCGTGTACGCACCGGTCGGCACCCACGAAACCCTGCTCGCCTACCTGGTGCGTCGATTGCTGGAAAACGGCGCGAACACCTCGTTCGTCAACCGCATCGCCGACCAGTCGATTTCGATCCAGGAACTGGTGGCCGATCCGGTCGCCAGCATCGAGCAGATGGCCACGGTGGAAGGCGGCTTCGGTCTGCCACACCCGCGCATTCCGCTGCCCCGCGACCTGTACGGCGCCGAGCGCGCCAACTCCAGCGGCATCGACATGGCCAACGAACATCGCCTGGCGTCGCTGTCCTGCGCGCTGCTGGCCACCGCGCACAACCACTGGAAAGCCGCGCCGATGCTCGGTTGCGCCTCCAGCGCTGAAAACCCGGTGCCGGTGCTCAACCCGTCGGATCTGCGTGACGTGGTCGGCCACGTACAGGAAGCCACCGTCGAAGACGTCGACAACGCCATTCAATGCGCCCTGAACGCCGCACCGATCTGGCAGGCCACCCCGCCGGCCGAACGCGCCGCGATCCTGGAGCGTGCCGCCGACTTGATGGAAGGCGAAATCCAACCACTGATGGGCCTGCTGGCCCGTGAAGCCGGCAAGACCTTCGCCAACGCCATCGCCGAAGTGCGTGAAGCCGTGGATTTCCTGCGTTACTACGCGGTGCAGGCACGCAACGATTTCACCAACGACGCCCACCGCCCGCTGGGCCCTGTGGTGTGCATCAGCCCGTGGAACTTCCCGCTGGCGATCTTCAGCGGCCAGGTCGCCGCTGCATTGGCCGCCGGTAACCCGGTGCTCGCCAAGCCTGCGGAACAAACCCCGCTGGTGGCTGCTCAAGCGGTGCGCCTGATGCTCGAAGCCGGGATCCCGGAAGGCGTGCTGCAATTGCTGCCGGGCCGTGGCGAAACCGTCGGTGCCGGCCTGGTGGGCGACGATCGCGTCAAAGGCGTGATGTTCACCGGCTCCACCGAAGTGGCTCGCCTGCTGCAACGCAACATCGCCGGGCGTCTGGATAACCAGGGTCGTCCGATTCCGTTGATCGCCGAAACCGGTGGCCAGAACGCGATGATCGTCGACTCCTCGGCGCTGACCGAACAAGTGGTCATCGACGTGGTGTCCTCGGCCTTCGACAGCGCCGGCCAGCGTTGCTCGGCACTGCGCGTGCTGTGCCTGCAGGAAGATTCCGCCGACCGCGTCATCGAAATGCTCAAGGGTGCGATGGCGGAAAGTCGTCTCGGCAATCCGGAGCGCCTGTCCGTGGACATCGGCCCGGTGATCGACGCCGAAGCCAAGGCCGGCATCGAGAAGCACATCCAGGCCATGCGCGACAAAGGTCGCAGCGTGTATCAGGTGGCCATCGCCGATGCCGAGGAAGTCAAACGCGGCACCTTCGTGATGCCGACCCTGATCGAACTGGAAAGCTTCGACGAACTGCAACGGGAGATCTTCGGCCCGGTGCTGCACGTGGTTCGCTACAAGCGCAAGGACATCGACCAACTGATCGGCCAGATCAATGCGTCCGGCTACGGCCTGACCCTGGGCGTGCACACCCGCATCGACGAGACCATCGCCAAGGTGATCGACAACGTCAACGCCGGGAACGTTTATGTGAACCGCAACATCGTCGGTGCCGTGGTCGGCGTGCAGCCGTTCGGCGGCGAAGGCCTGTCGGGCACCGGTCCGAAAGCAGGTGGTCCGCTGTACCTGTATCGCCTGCTGTCGACCCGCCCTGTCGATGCGATCGAACATTCCTTCGCCCGTGGCGATGCCGTGACTGCTCCGGACGTGCGTCTGCGTGAGGCCATGAGCAAGCCGCTGACCGCCCTGAAAGCCTGGGCTGACAGCAACAAGTTCGCCGACCTCAGCGCCCTGTGCGTGCAGTTCGCCGCGCAGTCGCAAAGCGGCATCACCCGCGTCCTGGCCGGCCCGACCGGCGAGCGCAACAGCTATGCGATCCTGCCGCGCGAGCACGTGCTGTGCCTGGCGGACGTCGAAGGCGATCTGCTGACGCAACTGGCGGCGGTGTTGGCCGTCGGCGGTTCGGCGGTATGGCCGGAAACTGAGCTGAGCAAGGCATTGTTCGCACGCCTGCCGAAAGAAATTCAGGCGCGGATCAAGCTGGTGTCTGACTGGAACAAGGATGAAGTGGTGTTTGATGCAGTGCTGCATCACGGCCATTCCGACCAGTTGCGTGCGGTCTGCCAGCAGGTTGCCAAGCGTGCCGGTGCCATCGTTGGCGTCCAGGGTCTGTCCCAGGGCGAGTCCAACATAGCGCTGGAGCGTCTGGTGATCGAGCGCGCGTTGAGCGTCAACACGGCGGCAGCCGGTGGTAACGCCAGCCTGATGACGATCGGCTAATCCTGAGCAAGACCCCTTGTGGGAGCGGGCTTGCTCGCGAAAACGGACTGTCATTCAACCAGGATGTTGGATGTACCGGCCTCTTCGCGAGCAAGCCCGCTCCCACATTTGATCGGCGCCAACTGCACCATCACCCTCATCAATCATCCTGTTCAGCCTCTATTCCCACGCCTAGACTCGGTCCACTTCAATAAAAGGTAGGCCGCCATGTCCGAGACGTTGCTCAGTTCCCGCAATCTGGCTTTCGAGCTGTATGAAGTCCTTGATGCCGAGGGCCTGACCCAGCGTGAGCGGTTTGCCGAGCACAACCGCGAAACCTTCGATGCCGCCCTCGGCACCGCCCGCAACATTGCCGAGAAGTTCTTCGCCCCGCACAACCGCAAGGGCGACGAGAACGAGCCGCGCTATGAGGACGGTCAGGCGATACTGATCCCGGAAGTGAAACCGGCCGTGGACGCCTTTCTCGAAGCCGGCTTCCTCAATGCCGCACGCAGTTTCGAGGCGGGTGGCATGCAGCTCCCGACCCTGCTGTCCCAGGCCTGCTTCGCCCACTTCCAGTCGGCCAACGCGGCATCGACTTCGTACCCGTTCCTGACCATGGGTGCGGCCAACCTGATCGAAAGCTTCGGCACCGACGAGCAGAAGCGCCGCTTTCTGCAACCAATGATCGACGGCCGTTTCTTCGGCACCATGGCCCTGACCGAACCCCACGCCGGTTCATCGTTGTCGGACATTCGTACCCGCGCGGAACCGGCGTCCGACGGCACTTATCGCCTCAAGGGCAACAAGATTTTCATCTCTGGCGGCGATCACCCGCTGTCGGAAAACATCGTGCACATGGTGCTCGCCAAGCTGCCGGATGCGCCGGCCGGGGTGAAAGGTATTTCGTTGTTCATCGTGCCCAAGTTCCTGGTCAACGATGACGGCAGCCTGGGCCAGCGCAATGACGTGTTGCTGGCCGGTCTGTTCCACAAGATGGGCTGGCGCGGCACCACGTCCACGGCACTGAATTTCGGCGATAACGGCGAATGCGTTGGCTATCTGGTGGGCAAGCCGCACCAGGGCCTGAGCTATATGTTCCAGATGATGAACGAAGCGCGGATCGGCGTCGGCATGGGCGCGGTAATGCTCGGTTACGCGGGTTATCTGTACTCATTGGAATACGCCCGCGAGCGTCCGCAGGGCCGGGTGCCGGACAGCAAGGACCCGAACACCGCGCCGGTGGCGATCATCCAGCACGCTGACGTCAAGCGCATGCTGCTGACGCAAAAAGCCTACGTTGAAGGCTCATTCGACCTCGGGCTGTACGCCGCGCGGCTGTTCGATGACACCACCACCCTGGAGACCGAAGCCGAGCGCAAGCAGGCCCACGAACTGCTGGACCTGCTGACGCCGATCGTCAAATCCTGGCCATCGGAGTTCTGCCTGAAGGCCAACGAACTGGCCATCCAGATCCTCGGCGGCCACGGCTACACCCGCGAATACCCGGTGGAGCAGTACTACCGCGACAACCGCCTGAACCCGATCCACGAAGGCACCCACGGCATTCAGTCCCTGGACCTGCTGGGCCGCAAACTCGCACAAAACGGCGGCGCCGGGCTCAAGCAACTGATCCGCCTGATCGCCGATACCGGCGCTCGTGCGCAAGCCCATCAATCGCTGACTGCACTGCGCGAGCCACTGGAAAACCTGGTGGCGCGCCTGCAAACCGTGACCATCGGCCTGCTGACCGATCTGGCGCAGGGCAAGGTCAACAGCAGCCTGGCGAACTCGGCGCTGTACCTGAAAGTGTTCGGGCATACGGTGATCGGCTGGCGCTGGCTGGAACAGGCGATCCGTGCCGAAGAGGGTCTGGCCAAGGGTAATGCGGCCGACGTGAGTTTCTACAAAGGCAAGTTGCAGGCGGCGCGCTATTTCCTGACGTGGGAAATTCCGGCGTGCCACCATGAACTGGCGATCCTTGAAGCCCGGGATGATGTGTGCCTTGGGATGCAGGATGAGTGGTTCTGACCAGAAACGTGTTGTACTGCTGACAGACATTCGCGAGCAAGCCCGCTCCCACTGTTGACCGCATTATCTGGATGATCGCGGACTACTGTGGGAGCGGGCTTGCTCGCGAAGGCGTCAGCACTGCCAACGCGATTTCAACTCAACCTGAACCCACCCATCTGCCGCGCCAGATCATCGGCCAGGCGCTGCAACGTCTGGCAGTCCTCACGACAAGCCCTGACCTCCCCCGCCGTTGCCCGGGCCAGATCGGAGATCCCCTGCACATTGCGATTGATCTCTTCCGTCACCGCCGACTGTTCTTCCGTCGCCGTCGCCACCTGATGGTTCATGTCGCTGATGCGCTCGACCTGCCCGGTGATGGCGGTCAGTGACGCGCCGGTACGCTGGCTGGATTCAACGCCCGTGCCGGTGGCCGCTTGCCCGCTGTGCATGGATGACACTGCGTTTTCCGCGCCCTGCTTGAGGCTGCCGATCATCTGCTGGATCTCATCGGTAGACGCCTGGGTGCGGCGTGCCAGGGTGCGGACTTCATCAGCCACTACGGCAAATCCTCGGCCCATGTCCCCGGCCCTCGCCGCTTCGATGGCCGCGTTCAAGGCCAGCAGGTTGGTCTGCTCAGAGATGCCGCGAATCACCGCCAGCACCTGATCGATTGAGGCTACCTGCTCGGCCAATTCCCCGACCGCGCTGGCGGCGAGGCCGATTTCGTCGGACATGCTTTCGATATGCCGGATCGACCCGCCAACCACTTGCCGCGCCTGCATCGCTTCCTCCCGGGCGTTCTGGGAAGCAACCGCTGCGTTACCCGCGTTCTGCGCAATTTCCTGCACGGTCAGGCCCATTTCATGAACGGCCGTGGCGACCATGTCGGTCATTTCCTGCTGCCGACCGGAACGCTCGGCGGTGTTGTCCACCACCCGCGCCACCTGTCCGACCGCCGTACGCAAGCGCTCACTGGTGGTCAGCACTTCGCCGATCATGTCGCGCTGACTGTCGAGGAAGCGGTTGAAGCCACGGGCCAGGTCGCCCAACTCATCGGCGCGGCTGGCATCGAGCCGTTGGGTCAAATCTCCCCCACCGCTACCGATGGCCACCAGCGCCGCTGTTACCTGACGAATCGGCCGCACCAGGCCGCGGGCCAGCAACACCACCAGCAACAGGCACACCAGCGCCACCGCCAGGCCGATGCCGCTGCTCATCCACATCGCGCGGCGGGCTTCGGCATAGATCTGCGACTGCGGCACTTCGGCCACCAGGGTCCACCCCAAATCCCGCAGGGGCAGGCTCAACGCGAGAAAGTCTTCACCGTCGCGGACGAACGTGACAGTTTTTTGACCGAGGACCGTTTGCGCCGCCGACGCGCCAATCTGCTCGGCCAAGGTGCGCTTGCCGCTCCATTGCGCCTCGGGATGCACCTGGATCAAACCGTCGGAACGCACGAGATAGACCTTGCCGCGCTCACCGAAGCTGAAGTTGTGAATCAGCTCCGAGAGCTCCTTCATGCTCAATCCCAGGCCGGCAACGCCCACAACCTTGCCGGCCTGCTCGACCTTCAGATCGATGAACAGCGCCAATTCTCCGGTGGCGGTGTCATGGTCGATGTTGAGGGTGCGCGGCTGATCGCTGTCGAGAAAGGAATAGAACCAGGCGTCCTTGGGGTTGGCGCGGCTGAGGGAGCGATCAAGGCCTTTTTCGGTGAAATAGTGGTTGGACGCCGTGCCGACGATCAGCGCGGTAAATGCTTTGTGTTCGGCACGGATGCCCTCCAGATACTGGATGAAAGCGGGAGTCTCAGCCGGGCTTTCACCCCCGGCCAGCCAGTCGCGCACCATGCTGTTGCTGGCGATGTCCTTGGCGGCGGTAAGGGGTTGGATGAGGATGCGTTCGATGTCGTTGCGCATCGCTTCGATGCTGGACGGCAGCGCTTGTTCGACCAGATAGCGCTGGGCAAGACGGTTGACCACGAGGGTATAAACGCCAACCACGATCAGAATGCTGAGCAACAGGGCGGCGCCCATGCTCAGGATCAACTGCCATTGAATACTGCGTCGCCAGAACTGCATGGAGCACCCCCAAAGAATAAGAGGCTGAAACACTGCAACAGCCGTGCCGATTGTATACATCTATATCGACAATCTATTCTTTGGTTGTGCGCAAAGCCGATCAGGCCTGATTGATCGTCTTGGAGATCACTTCGACCGTGGCGCTGACTTGCTCTTGGTAACGGTCGAGTTCGAGTTTGTGCTGCTTTTGCATTTCGATCTGTTGAGAACACAGGTTCATCGCGGCCAGTACCAGCAGTCGGTCACCGATCAGGGTCGGGTACTTCTTTTTGGTCTCGGCCAGGGCGGCCTTCAACATCATTGCAGCGTCGAGCAGCGCCTGCTCTTCACCGGCCGGCGCCCTGATCGAATAGTCCTCCCCCAGGATCGAGACGACTTTCACCCCCGCGCCGTAACTCATGCGCTGACTGGGCCGGCGCTGACGCGCTCAACCAGGGCCTGGATGCGTGCGGCGGTGGCGCCTTGTTTCTCTTCCTGTTCCATCAGGCTCAGTTGCAGGCTTTCGTTTTCATCCTTTGCCTGAGCCAGTTCGGCGCTCAGGGCTTGGTTGGTGCCGAGCAGGCTCTGGTTCTGTTGCACCAGGTCGCTGACCAGCTGTTCCAATTGGCTTAGGGATGCTTCCAACATTTTGATTTTCCAGGCATTTTCAAAGGGCGCGTACGATAAAGAAAAGTCTCTGGGTATGCCAGGGTTAAACCGGCTCAAGGCCTTGATTTTCCTGACCAGTGACCGTTCCGGCGAACTTAAAAGACTGTGATTGGCCGATCTGGTTCCTGCACTTCGTCGCCGCAACGGTTGTCGGGGGCCACCACGCCGGGCTCAAGACTTCACGCACGTGACCGATAAGTCATCCATACAGCAGACTCAGCCCCGCACGGACGCGCTCTTTTTGGTACCCGCCATGTCCCTTCGCAATATGAATATCGCCCCTCGAGCGTTCCTCAGTTTCGCCCTGATCGGCGGCTTGATGATGGTGCTGGGGGTGTTTGCCTTGAACCAGATGAGCAAGATCCGTGGCGCCGCCCAAGACATCACCAATAACAGCGTCCCGAGCATCAAGAGCCTCGACGAGTTCACGCAACTGACGCTGCGTCTGCGGGTCTTGTCCTATCGCTTGCTGGTCAATCGCGAGCCGGACGTGCAGCAGAAAACCATGGAACTGCTGGAGCAGCGCAACCAGCAGATCCGCACGGCCCAGGGCATCTACGAAAAACTGATCGCCAGCCCTCAGGAGCGCACGGCCTACGATCAATACGTGCAGTTGCTGGGGCAATACCGGCAGATCGAAGAGCGGATGAAGACCCTGTCGCGCAACAATCAGGTCGATGACCTGCGCAGCCTGCTCAACGCCGATCTGCTGAGCAATTCCGAAGCGATCAACGCCGTGCTGGCCAAGTTGCTGGAGATCAATACCCGACAGACCCTCGATACCAACCAACAAGCGGCGGATCAATACGATACGGCGTTCAACCTGGTGGTCGTGCTGCTGGTCATCGCCACCGCCCTGACCCTGCTGTTCGCCTGGTTGCTGACCAACAGCATCACCGGACCGATCGCCAACGCCTTGAATGCCGCCGAGCACATTGCCGAAGGCAACCTGACGCAGCCGATCAAGGTCGACGGCGAGGACGAGGCCGGGCGTTTGCTGATGGCCATGTCAAAGATGCAGGACAAGCTGCGCGATACCCTGCAGCGGATTTCCGGCTCGGCCACGCAACTGGCTTCCGCCGCCGAAGAGCTCAACAGTGTCACCGACGAAAGCGCCCGTGGCCTGACCCAGCAGAACAACGAGATCGAACAGGCCGCCACCGCGGTCAACGAGATGACCAGCGCCGTGGAAGAAGTCGCGCGCAACGCGGTCAGCACTTCCGAGGCCTCCAAGAACGCCACCACGTCCGCTGGTGACGGCCGCGATCTGGTGCAGGAAACCGTCAGCGCCATCGAGCGCATGAGCGCCGATGTACAGAGCACCGCGACGCTGATCGGCGATCTGGCCAATGAGTCCCGGGATATCGGCAAGGTGCTGGACGTGATTCGCGGGCTGGCCGACCAGACCAACCTGCTGGCGCTCAACGCCGCCATCGAAGCGGCTCGTGCCGGTGAAGCCGGTCGCGGTTTTGCGGTGGTGGCCGATGAAGTCCGCGCCCTGGCCCACCGCACCCAGCAGTCGACCAGCGAAATCGAACGCATGATCGGCAGCATCCAGAGCGGTACCGAACATGCGGTGGACTCGATGCGCAACAGCACCGAGCGCGCCGAATCGACCCTGAACATCGCCCGTGGCGCAGGAATGTCGCTGGAGACCATCAACAGCGCCATCGTCGAAATCAACGAACGCAACCTAGTGATCGCCAGCGCCGCCGAAGAGCAGGCGCAAGTGGCCCGCGAAGTGGACCGCAACCTGGTGAACATCCGCGACCTGTCGGTGCAATCGGCCACCGGCGCCAGCCAGACCAGCGCGGCGAGCAGTGAGCTGTCGCGGTTGGCGGTGGACCTGAACACCATGGTTGGGCGGTTCAGCCTCTGACAGCTGACTCAAGACCCGTGGCGAGGGAGCTTGCTCCCGTTCGGTTGTGAAGCAACCGCAAATCGACACACCGCGCAGTACCTGACGCTACGCGGTGCTTACTGGGGGCCGCTGCACGCCCCGGCGGGAGCAAGCTCCCTCAACACAGCGACATGGCCGGCCGGCAAAAGCTTTTTGACAGCATCACATTTCAACAGGTTAGAATCGCTGGCACGCAGACTGCATGGTCAGTTTGTGCCCGCCTTTCAGCTTCCTGGAGTACTGCCTTTGAATGCGACGACCATCAACAGCCTGTTCTTGATCGGCGCGTTGCTGGTAGGTGCAAGCATTCTGGTGAGCTCACTGTCATCGCGCCTGGGCATCCCGATCCTGGTGATCATCCTGGCCGTGGGCATGGCCGCCGGCGTCGATGGCGGCGGGATCATCTTCGACAACTACCCGACGGCCTATCTGGTCGGCAACCTCGCACTGGCGGTGATCCTGCTCGACGGCGGGTTGCGCACCCGGGTCTCGAGTTTCCGCGTGGCGCTCTGGCCGGCCTTGTCGCTGGCCACGGTCGGGGTATTGATTACCACGGGGTTGACCGGCATGGCGGCGGCCTGGCTGTTCGACCTGAACCTGATCCAGGGCCTGCTGATCGGCGCCATCGTCGGCTCCACCGACGCCGCCGCGGTGTTCTCTCTATTGGGCGGCAAAGGTCTGAACGAGCGGGTCACCGCCAGCCTTGAGATCGAGTCCGGCAGCAACGACCCGATGGCGGTGTTCCTCACCGTGACCCTGATCGACATGCTCGCCAGCGGCCAGACCGGCCTGCACTGGAGCCTGCTGACCCACCTGCTGCGTGAGTTTGGCATCGGTGGCGTCATCGGCCTGGGCGGCGGCTGGCTGATGCTGCAACTGGTCAACCGCATCAACCTGGCCACCGGCCTTTATCCGATTCTGGTGATCGCCGGCGGCCTGCTGGTGTTCGCCCTGACCAACGCCCTGCATGGCAGCGGCTTCCTGGCGGTGTACCTGTGCGGCCTGGTGATCGGCAACCGCCCGGTGCGCAGCCGCCACGGCATCCTGCACATGCTCGACGGCATGGCCTGGCTGGCGCAGATCGGCATGTTCCTGGTGCTGGGGCTGCTGGTCACGCCCCACGACCTGCTGCCGATCGCCCTGCCCGCCCTCGCCCTGGCGCTGTGGATGATTCTGTTCGCCCGGCCGCTTTCGGTGGTTGTCGGGCTGTTGCCGTTCAAGGCGTTCCATGGTCGGGAGAAGGCGTTCATTTCCTGGGTGGGCTTGCGCGGCGCGGTACCGATCATTCTGGCCGTGTTCCCGTTGATGGCCGGACTGCCCCATGCCCAGCTCTACTTCAACCTCGCGTTCTTTATTGTGCTGGTATCGCTGCTGGTGCAGGGCACGAGCCTGCCGTGGGTGGCCAAGTTGTTGAAAGTGACGGTGCCGCCCGAGCCTGCGCCCATCTCGCGTTCGGCGCTGGAGGTGCACGTCACCAGCGAGTGGGAGCTGTTCGTTTATCGCCTCGGCGCTGAAAAATGGTGCATCGGTTCGCCCCTTCGCGAACTGAACATGCCCGAAGGCACCCGTATTGCCGCCCTGTTTCGCGGCCAGCAACTGCTCCATCCGTCGGGTAGTACCGTGCTGGAAGTCGACGATTTGCTCTGCGTGATCGGCCATGAACACAACCTTCCGGCCCTCGGAAAACTGTTCAGCCAGGCGCCGCAACGGGGCCTCGATCTGCGTTTCTTCGGCGACTTCGTACTCGAAGGAGACGCCCAGCTGGCCGCGGTTGCCGCCTTGTACGGGTTGAAGGTCGAAGGCATCGATCCGGACATGTCACTGGGTCGCTTCATCGCCCAGAAAGTGGGGGGCGCACCGGTGGTCGGCGACCAGGTGGAGTGGAACAATACCATCTGGACCGTCGCGGTCATGGACGGGAACAAGATCGGCAAAGTGGGCGTCAGATTCCCCGAAGGAAGTCGCCCGGGCCCCGGACTCTTCCTCTAAACTCCATTCTTCGCCTCGTCTTTCGATCGGTCTTTATGTCAAGCCTGCGCACCTTTTTCGTCATGGTCCTGTTGGGCCTGAGCCTATCCGTCGGCACATTGCAAGCCGCCGAACCACCCACCCGCGAAAGCGTCCAGGCCAGCCTGGACAAGATCGCCGACCGCAAACTGCCGGAGGCTGATCAAAAAGCCCTGCAGTCGGTCCTGCAAGGCACGCTCACGCAGCTCAACAATCAGCGCGATTACGAACAAAAACTCAGCGACCTCAAGCAGCAACTGGCCACCGCGCCCAAGCAGACCATCGAGAACCAGCGAGAGCTCACGCGCCTCAAGGCCAGTACCGTGGTGCCGGTTGCGCAACGCTATACCAAAGAGTCGATTCAGCAGCTCGAGCAAATGCTCACCGAGCGCTCGACCCAGCAAAGCGATCTGCAAAAGGAGCTCGCCGACGCTAACAGCCTGGTCATCACCGCCCAGACCCGCCCCGAGCGCGCCCAGGCCGAGATTTCCAGCAGTCAGACGCGCATTCAGCAGATCAACAATGTCCTCAAGACGGGCAAGGACGCCGGCAAGAGCCTGAGCACCGAGCAGCGCGATCAGCTCAACGCTGAACTCGCGGCCCTCAACGCGCTGATTCCGCTGCGTCGCCAGGAACTGGCCGGCAATACCCAACTGCAAGACCTGGGCAACAGTCAGCATGATCTGTTATCGGAGAAGTCCAGTCGGATGGACCGGGAAATCCAGGACCTGCAAAACCTGATCAACCAGAAACGCCTGGCGCAATCCCAGGAGACGGTGACGCAGCAGTCCATCGAAGCGCAAAAAGCCGGCGGCAGCAGCCTGCTGGCCACCGAAAGCGCGGCCAACCTCAAACTCTCGGACTACCTGCTCAAGAGCACCGACCGCCTCAATGAAGTCACCCAGCAGAACCTGCGAACCAAGCAGCAACTGGACAGCGTGACCCAGAGCGATTCAGCGCTGGACGAGCAGATCAACGTGCTCAAAGGCAGCCTGCTGCTATCGAAAATTCTCTACAAACAGAAACAGGCCCTGCCGCGTCTCAAGGTCGACCGTGATCTGGCCGACCAGATCGCTGACATTCGCCTGTATCAGTTCGAAGTCAGCCAGCAACGGGAACTGCTCAGCAACCCGATCACCTACGTCGACAACCTGCTGGCCAACCAGCCGCCCGAGCAAGTCACCCCGCAACTGCGCAAAAGCCTGCTGGAACTGGCCACCACCCGGGCCGACCTGCTGGAGCGGCTGAACCGCGAATTGAGTGCGGTGCTCAACGAATCCATCACCCTGCAACTGAACCAGAAACAGCTGCTCAGCACCGCGCAAAGCCTGCGCGCGACCCTGGACGAGCAGATGTTCTGGATTCCCAGCAACAAGCCGCTGGACGTGGAATGGATGCGCAGCGTTCCGGATCGCCTGCAACGTCAGGTCGAGACCCTGCCCCTGGCTTCGAGCCTGAGTGAACTGGTCGACGGCCTGACCCAGCGGCCGCTGCTGTTCCTGCCCCTGGCGCTGCTGATCGGTGCATTGTTGTGGCGCCGCAAGCAACTGTATGCCCGGCTGAACAAGGTTCACCTGGACATCGGCCACTTCAAGCGCGACAGCCAGTGGCATACGCCCCAGGCGATCCTGATCAACATTTTGCTGGCGATGCCGGTCTCGCTGGGCCTGGGTTTGTGCGGCCTGGCTCTGCAAATCGACGCCCGAGGGCAAAACGCCAACATGGGCGCGGCGCTGCTGCAAATGGCCGGGGCCTGGCTGGTGTTCTACACCGCGTATCGGGTGCTGGCGCCCGGCGGCGTGGCGGAACTGCATTTTCGCTGGGAAAAACCTCAGGTCGAATTCTTGCGCGGCTGGGTCCGCCGGCTCGGCATGGTGGTGATGGCGCTGGTGGCGGTGGTGGCGGTGGCCGAGCTGCAACCCGCGGCACTGGCCGACGACGTGTTGGGTATGCCGGTGGTCCTCATCTGCTATGCCTTGATGACGTGGCTGCTCAGTCGACTGCTGCTCAGCAGTCCCACCCACGAAAACGCCTCGCTGTTCCGCAAGGCCGTGGGCGTCATGTTCACCGCCCTGCCGGTGGCCCTGTTCGTCGCCGTGTGCTTCGGCTACTACTACACCGCGCTGAAACTCAGCGACCGACTGATCAACACCCTGTACCTGCTGATGTTCTGGCTGGTGATCGAAGCCACTTTCGTGCGCGGCCTGAGTGTCGCGGCACGCCGCCTGGCCTACCAGCGTGCACTGGCCAAACGCCAGGCCGCCAAAGAGGCCGGCGACGGCGAAGCGGTGATCGAAGAGCCGACCCTGGACATCGAGAAGGTCAACGAGCAGTCCCTGCGCCTGATCCGCCTGGCCCTGCTTGGTGGCTTCATGGCATTGCTGTACTGGGTCTGGGCCGACCTGATCACGGTGTTCTCGTACCTGGACAACATCACCCTCTACGAATACACCAGCGGCACCGGCGCCAACATGAGCATGGTGCCGATCAGCATCGGCGACATGCTCGGCGCGCTGATCATCATCGGCATCACCTTCGCCCTGGCGCGCAACCTGCCCGGCCTGCTTGAAGTGTTCGTGCTGTCGAAACTGAACCTGGCCCAAGGCAGCGCCTACGCCACCACCACGCTGCTGTCCTACGTGATCGCCGGTGTCGGCTTCGTGTCGACGCTGTCGACCCTTGGCGTGAGCTGGGACAAGTTGCAATGGCTGGTGGCCGCGCTGTCGGTAGGCCTGGGCTTCGGCATGCAGGAGATCTTCGCCAACTTCATCTCCGGCATCATGATCCTGTTCGAGCGCCCGGTGCGGATCGGCGACACCATCACCATTGGCAACCTGTCGGGCACGGTGAGCAAGATCCGCATCCGCGCCACGACCATCACCGACTTCGACCGCAAGGACATCATCGTTCCGAACAAAACGTTCATCACCGGGCAATTGATCAACTGGTCGCTGACCGACACCATCACCCGGGTCACCCTCAAGCTGGGGGTCGATTACGGCTCGGACCTGGACCTGGTCAAAGAACTGCTGCTCAAGGCTGCCCGTGAAAATCCGCGGGTGCTCAAGGATCCTGAACCCCATGTGTATTTCCTGAACTTCGGCGAAAGCACCCTCGACCACGAGTTGCGCATGCATGTGCGCGACCTGGGTGACCGTAACCCGGTGCTCGATGAGGTCAACCGCTTCATCAACCGTGAGTTCAAGAAGCAGCACATCAATATCTCGTTCCGGCAGATGGAGGTCTATCTCAAGAATCTTCATGGCCAGGAATACAAGATGGTGCCGATCGAGCCCGAGAGCAAAACCATCGTGCCGCTGACCGATGGCAAGCAACCGCCCCTCGCACCGCCCGCCGCCAAACTCGACTAACCGGGAATTCCCCAGCAGAATGCTCGGACATTCTGCTGGAGACGGTCTTTGAAAGCCCTCGACGAACTGACCTTCGACAACCGCTTCGACCGCCTGGGCGATGCGTTTTCCGCCCATGTGCTGCCTGAGCCGATCGATAACCCGCGCCTGGTCGTGGCCAGCCCCGCCGCCATGGCGCTGCTGGATCTGGACCCGGCCGTGGCCGACACCCCGGAGTTCGCCGAGCTGTTCAGCGGCCACAAGCTTTGGGCCGACGCGGTTCCGAGGGCCATGGTGTATTCCGGCCACCAGTTCGGTTCCTACAACCCGCAACTGGGCGACGGCCGCGGCCTGTTGCTGGGTGAGGTGTACAACGAGGCCGGCGAGCACTGGGATCTGCACCTCAAGGGCGCCGGCCAGACGCCGTTTTCGCGCATGGGTGACGGGCGGGCGGTGCTGCGTTCGTCGATCCGCGAATTTCTAGCTTCTGAAGCCCTGCATGCCTTGAACATTCCGACCACCCGGGCGCTGTGCGTGATCGGCTCCGACACCCCGGTGTGGCGCGAGAAGCAGGAACGCGCAGCCATGGTCCTGCGCCTGGCGCCGAGCCATGTACGCTTCGGCCATTTCGAATATTTCTACTACACCAAGCGCCCGGAACAGCAGAAAGCCCTCGGCGACCATGTGTTGGCCATGCATTTCCCCGAGTGCCTTGAACAACCGGAACCGTACCTGGCGATGTTCCGTGAAATTGTCGAACGCAATGCCGAACTGATCGCCAAATGGCAGGCCTACGGTTTCTGCCATGGGGTGATGAACACCGACAACATGTCGATCCTGGGCATCACCTTCGACTTCGGTCCATTCGCCTTCCTCGACGACTTCGACACCCACTTCATCTGCAACCATTCCGACGACCAGGGTCGCTATTCCTTCAGCAACCAGGTGCCGATCGGCCAGTGGAACCTCAGCGCCCTGGCCCAGGCATTGACGCCGTTCATCAGCGTCGAAGCCTTGCGCGAAACCCTGGGCCTCTACCTGCCGCTGTTCCAGGCCCACTACCTGGACCTGATGCGCCGCCGCCTGGGCCTGACCACTGCCGAAGACGACGACCAGGCGCTGCTCGAACAACTGCTGCAACTGATGCAGAACAGCGGCGTCGACTACAGCCTGTTCCTGCGCCGACTGGGCGAAGAATCACCCGAAGCGGCCATCCATCGCCTGCGCGACGACTTCGTCGACATCAAGGGCTTCGATGCCTGGGGCGAGCGCTACACCGCCCGGGTTGCCCGCGAAGGCGAACTCGACCAGACGCAGCGTCGTCAACGGATGCACGCCGTCAACCCGCTGTACATCCTGCGTAACTACCTGGCGCAAAAGGCTATCGACGCGGCTGAGCAAGGCGACTACTCGGAAGTTCGCCGGCTGCACGCGGTGCTGAGCAAGCCGTTCGAGGAACAACCGGGGATGGAGGGGTATGCCGAGCGGCCGCCGGAGTGGGGCAAGCATTTGGAGATCAGTTGTTCGTCCTAAGGCGCGTCAGATAAAGACATCCACCGGCACATTGAAGCGCTCGGCCAACCAGCGGATCTGGCGCAGGTTGAGCTGGCGCTTGCCGCTCAGGATCTCGGAAACGACCGACTGAGGGCCGACCCCAGGCAGGTCGCTTTGAGTCAAACCATGCTCGCGCATCATGTAACCAAGCACTTCAGCACCGGTGGCCTCGGGCATTGGGTGGTGCTTGTGATCCCACTCTTCAATCCAGTCACCGAGGATGTCCACCAAACTCATCAGAGGGTGCGATTCGTCAACCCCGGTCATCTCGAGTAACTCGTCGAGGGCCTGCACCAGCGTGTCATAGTCCTGTTCGCTTTTGGGTTTGCGAAGCAATGGCGCTACAAACTCCCAGTGCTCCACTGCGTTTTTTATCAGGATGCTCATACCCTTCCCTCCTTCCATTTGCCGCGGTCGTATTCGCGGTGATCCAGCAAATGCTTGATGTAAATTTTTTGTTGCCGATATCGAACGTAGGCGATTAGCCGCAATTTGTTGCCACCAATATCGAAAACATGAAGCTCTCCGACTTTGTCTGTTGCGGGAAATGAAGAGTTTTTCTGAAAACACTCGCATGCAACATCCTTATCGCATTTTGCTATGGGAAGTTAATCACAGATCGAAAATATCGCAAATCGCGATAACCCCTGAACAGACCAATGGTCTCGCTCAGTACGACACAGCCTAGTTTCACCGACAGACAGGGCGCGATTGAAAAGATGAGCAAACGTCTCCAAATAGCAGTCATCCGCTTCTTAACAGGATCTTCCTCATGACCGACCCACTCCTGATCCCCTGCCCCCACTGCAATGGCCTCAACCGCATCCCGGGCGAGCGACTCAACGATCACCCCAAATGCGGGCGCTGCAAGGCCGAGGTCTTGCTGAACACACCTTTCGAACTGAAACAGGGCGACTACGCCAGCCAGATCAAGGGCGATCTGCCGTTGCTGGTAGACGTGTGGGCGGACTGGTGCGGGCCGTGCAAGTCGTTTGCTCCGGTGTTCGAGCAGGCGGCCGGGCAGTTGGCGGGCAAGTGTCGGTTGGCCAAGCTCGACAGCGAGGCGAACCAGCAGTTGTCGGCGCAGCTGGGGATTCGCTCGATTCCGAGTCTGATTCTGTTCAAGAACGGTCGCGAAGTGGCGCGCCAGAGCGGGGCTTTGCCGTTGCCGCAGCTGATGAGCTGGTTGCGTAGTCAGGGGATTTAAGGGCTGCACACATTCCAATGTGGGAGCGGGCTTGCTCGCGAAGGCGGTGTGCCTGTCGACATTGATAGTGACTGACATTGCGCTGTCGCGAGCAAGCCTGCTCCCACAGGTTTGCTTGATGTGACAGACAGGACTCAGGCGTTTTCGAGCAGGTTATGCAGCTCGACAAACTGCTGCGTCAGCTTGTGCCGTGGGTCGAGGTGGATCAGCGGTGTGTTGGCCTGGTGGGATTCGCGCATGCGCACCGAGCTGCCCAGGTACACCGGCAATACCGGCAACCCCTCGGCGATCAGCTCATCGAGGATCTGTTGCGGCAGGCTGGCACGGGCCTGGAATTGATTGACGACAATCCCTTCGACTTCGAGGCCTTCATTATGGTCATCCTTCAACTCTTCGATTTCCGCCAGCAGACCGTATAGCGCCTGACGGGAGAAACTGTCGCAGTCGAAGGGGATCAACACGCGATCAGCGGCAATCAGCGCCGAAACTGCATAGAAGTTCAATGCCGGCGGGGTATCCAGGTAAATCCGGTCGTAATCTTCGTCGAGCTCTTCGAGCAACTTACGCAGCTTGTTGATCTTGTGCTTGGCCTCGAGCTTGGGCTGCAAGTCCGCCAGTTCCGCGGTGGCCGTGATGACGTGGAGATTGTCGAACGGGGTTTCGTAGATATCGACCTGGTTCTTTTTGGAGAACGGCCCGGACGACAGGGTCTGCTTGAAGAAATCGGCAATCCCCATCGGAATATCGTTACCGGTGAGTCCCGTCAGGTATTGAGTGGAGTTGGCCTGGGCATCGAGATCCACCAACAGGGTGCGATAGCCCTCGCTGGCGCTGACCGCCGCCAGATTGCAGGCAATGCTGGATTTGCCCACACCACCTTTCTGATTGAACACCACGCGCCGCATGTCAAAACCTCCGTGTATCAAAGAATGACCGAGTGTAGTAGTCCACGGTATCGCTTAGCTAGCTCGCTGGCCCAGGGACTACACGGTGATCGGCAATCTGCTGCGCAAAACACGGCAAGCTCGACCGTGAGCGTCAGCAGGAGCCGACAGACGGCCAGATGTGAATAATTGCCAAACGCTCAGATTTTGCGAATCGACCGATGCACTGACTGTGCAAAATGTAACCAGCATTTGCTACAGGTTCCCGGCACCGGGATAATGCGCACCACTCGGCGCCAAGCGCCACGTAACGTGAGTGCAGCTATCTGCCACTTCGCGCGTCAAGCAAGCCCGCAGGGGCGGGATGAATGTCTGTGATCAATTTCAACATCGCCCAGTGGCGCGCATGGGCCCCGGGGCTCGAAAGCGTGGACGATTGGCAGGCCTGGAGCCGGCATCCGGTCGAGTTGCCTGTCAGCGATGCCGTTCCCGACGTGTCATTCTTGCCCGCCATGCAACGCCGGCGTCTCAGCCGACTGGCGCGGATGGCCTTCAGTGTCGGCTGGCCATTGGCCGAAGGTCATCAGGATCTGCCGCTGGTCTTCGTCTCCCGCCACGGCGAAACACCGCGCACCGTCGATATCCTCAGCGACCTGGCTGCTGACCAGCCACTGTCGCCGACCCAGTTCAGCCTGTCGGTGCATAACGCGATCATCGGTCTGTGGTCGATCATGCGCGGCGAAACCAGCGAAATGACCGCCCTTGCCGCCGCCGGCGATGGCCTGGAACAGGGCATGCTGGAGGCCGCAGCCCTGCTGGCTGAAGGTGCGCCAGCGGTATTGCTGGTGATCACTGAAGAGCAGCCGCCCCAGGCTTATTCGACATGGATCGATGATGTGCCGTTTGCCTATGCGGTCGGTCTGCTGATCACACCCGGTACCGACTGGCGGCTGTCCATGAACAGCCCCACGGATGCGTTGTCCAAACCCCGCTGGCCGCACGCGCTGAACCTGTTGCGCGCACTGCTGGGCCAGCAAACCCACTGCCAACATGCCTGGAAAAATCGTGTATGGACCTGGCAACGCAACCTGTGACCGAAAAAAACCGCGACGCCTACCACTGGCGACTGCTGGCCACCGCCGCAAGCTTTGCCTTGTTCGGGCTCGGCGGGATGTGCCTGCGCCTGGTGGTTTTCCCGTTGCTGGGCTGCCTGCCGGGCGATGCCATAACCCGACGGTTGCGTGCGCGGCAGACCGTCAGTCGTTGCTTCTGGTTTTTTGTCCGCTTCATGGCCCGTGCCGGCGTGCTGACCTACGACATACAGGGCGCGGAAAAACTCGGCCGCCCCGGGCAGATGATCGTCGCCAATCACCCGTCACTGATCGACGTGGTGTTCCTGATCGGCCTCGTGCGCCACGCCAACTGCGTGGTCAAGCAAAGTCTCTGGGACAACCCCTTCACCCGCGGCCCGCTGCGCCGTACCCAATACATCAGCAACGATGGCAGCATGGACATGCTCGATGCCGCCGCCGATGCCCTGAAAAGCGGCCAGACCCTGATTATCTTTCCCGAAGGCACCCGCACCCAACCGGGCCAGCCCCCGGCCTTTCATCGGGGGGGCGCGGCAATTGCCGTGCGCGGTGCGAAAATCCTCACCCCGGTCGTCATCAAGGTCAGCCCCACGACACTGACCAAGGCCGAACCCTGGTACCGCATTCCCAAACGCCGCGTGCACTTCAGTTTCCGGGTCGGCGCCGATATAGACCCACAGGCCTTCGCCGCGCTGGGCCCCGCGCCCCAGGCCTCGCGCAAGCTCAACGATCATTTGCATGCCTACTACATTAAGGAGCTCGCCGAAGATGAGCGATCTGAACACCGATAGCCTGAACCGGGACATCAAAGAATTGATCATCGAAGCCCTGGGCCTCGAAGACATCAGCGCCGAAGACATCGGCGACCAACAGACCCTGTTTGGCGAAGGGCTGGGCCTTGACTCGGTAGACGCCCTGGAACTGGGCCTGGCCATCCAAAAAAAGTACGGCATCAAGATCGACGCCGACGCCAAGGACACTCGTAATCACTTCAGCAACGTGGCGAGCCTTGCGGCGTTCGTCACTGCAAAACAGGCAGCTTGAGACCGGACCATGCAAACTCGTGACGAAATTTTCAACACCCTGCGCGATGCCTTGGTCGAGCTGTTCGAACTGGACCCCGAGCGCGTGAGCCTCGAATCCAATCTTTATCAAGACCTGGAAATCGACAGCATCGATGCGGTCGACCTGATCGATCACATCAAGCGTCAGACCGGTAAAAAGATCGCCGCCGAGGAATTCAAATCGGTGCGTACCGTCAGCGATGTGGTCGAGGCGGTCTACCGTCTGGTTCAACCGGCCGCATGAGCCGATTGATCGGCCTTGGCCTGCTGCTGGCAGGCTTGCTGTACCCCTTCGCGGTGTATTTCGGCATGGAGCATTTCGCGCCGTGGCAGTTCGGTCTGTTGCTGGGCGGCCTGTGGCTGGCCCGGGCACTGACCGGCAGACGCCGGCCCGGCAGCCTGTGGATGGCCATAGTGGCCATTATTTTTTGCCTGCTGTTGGCGCTGTTCGACAGCCCGCAACTGCTGCGCTGGTACCCGGTGCTGATCAGCGCCTTCATGCTGGCGCTGTTCGGGCTGAGCCTGGTGTACGGCCCGCCGATGGTGGAGCGGCTGGCCCGACTGCGTGAAGGCCATCTGCCCGCCGAGGGCATTCGCTATACCCGACAGGTGACCATCGCCTGGAGTGTGTTTTTTTTCTGCAACGGTTTGTGCGCCGCAGCCCTCACGCTGTGGGCGCCGCTGAGCTGGTGGATGTTGTACACCGGCCTGATTTCCTACGGATTGATAGGCCTGATGTTTGCCATTGAATGGCTCATACGACAACGGGTAAGAGGCCGCCCATGAATTGGATAAAACTTGAGCACCTGTTGCTCAAGCCCGCGCCGCAACGTGTCATCACGACGGAACCGGCGCTGAATCACACGCAGCTGTGCGAACAATCTTTGGGGCTCGCTGCCGACTTGCAAGCCCGGGGCGTGCGGCGCATTGCGGTGCACCTCGAGGATGCCGCTGACCTCGCCATTGCCCTGTTGGGTGCGTGGCGCGCCGGGGTCAGCGTGCTGTTGCCGGCAGACCTGCAACCTCAGACCCGCCAACGCTGGTCGAGCGACGTCGACCTGTGGCTGACCGATCACCCCGCCGACGCCCGCCTGAACGATTTTCAGCACCCGCCGCTCGACGCTGCAGCGCTGGATCTGGATCGCTGCACCCTGAGCCTGTGCACCTCCGGCTCCAGCGGCGAGCCCAAGCGCATCGAAAAAAGCCTGCGCCAGTTGGTCACTGAAGTCCAAGCCCTGGAACGGCTGTGGGGGGCAGACCTGGGCCCGGCGTGCATCATCGGCAGCGTTGCCACCCAACACATTTATGGCCTGCTGTTCCGCGTGCTGTGGCCGCTGTGCGCCGGGCGTCCGTTCCTGCGCAAGCAACTGGCGTTTCCCGAAGACCTGCAACGGGCCAGCCGCGAGCACCCGGCCTTCGCCTGGGTCGCCAGCCCGGCGCTGCTCAAGCGCATGGGTGACAACCTTGACTGGCCGGCCCTGAGCGCAGTGCGAAGGGTGTTTTCTTCCGGGGGGGCATTGCCGGCCGAGGCGGCGCAGAGCCTTCACGAACGCCTGGGACAGTGGCCGACGGAGATTTTCGGCAGCTCGGAAACCGGTGGCATTGCCTGGCGCCAGGGACCTGACCTGTGGCAACCCTTTGCCGACGTGGTGCTCAATCAAGACCCTGATGGCGCACTACTGATCACCTCACCCTATTTGCCTGCCGGCCATGTCGAGCACACCGCCGATGCCGCACGCATCGCGGCGGACGGCCGTTTCGAGCTGTTGGGGCGGCTGGACCGGATCGTCAAGCTCGAAGAGAAACGCATTTCGCTGCCGATGCTGGAGCAGGCGCTGATGGCCCACCCCTGGGTTGCCGAGGCACGGCTGGGCGTCGTCCAGGAAAACCGTGCCTCGCTGGGTGCACTGCTGGTGCTGACCGATGCCGGACTGCATGTTTTGCGCAATCAAGGCCGACGCAGCCTCACCGAAACCCTGCGCCAACACCTGAGCCAGCATTGCGAAGCCCTGGCCTTGCCTCGACGCTGGCGCCTGCTGCGGCAATTGCCCCTGAACCCTCAAGGCAAGCTGCCCCAGGCCGATGTCGAAGCCCTGCTGCTGGCGCCGCGCCCCAAGGCACCGCAAGTCCTGGAACAGGCCGACACCGAGGGCGAGTGGAGCCTGCAACTGGCGGTACCGCCGGATCTTGCCTACTTCAGCGGGCATTTTCCGAAAGCCCCAGTGTTGCCGGGCGTGGTGCAAGTTGAATGGGCAATGAACCTGGGTCAGCAATTGATGAACTTGCCAGCCAGGTTTGCGGGCATGGAAGTATTGAAGTTCCAGCAACTGATACGCCCAGGGGATGAAGTCCAGTTGCACCTGCGCTTCGATGCGGTGCGCAGCAAACTGTATTTCGCCTACCGCAACGAAACCGCCACCTGCTCCAGCGGGCGGATTTTGCTGGAGGCGGCAGGTGATGAATAATCCGTGGCGACCGTGCTTTTTGTGGCGAGGGAGCTTGCTCCCGCTGGGCTGCGAAGCGGCCCAAAACGAATGCAACATCGATTTCATGGCGAGCGCTTCGCACTCGAACGGGAGCAAGCTCCCTCGCCACAGGGGTTTTGTCGAGTTTTCAGATCATGCATAACCCCTGCGCCATCGTCCCGGTCTATAACCACGAAACGGCCGTCACCACCGTGGTCAATGCCCTGCTCGCCTGCGATCTGCCGTGCATCCTGGTGGACGATGCCAGCGGTAAAACCTGCGCCGCCGTGCTCGACCAACTGGCCCTGCGCGACAAGGTGCATCTGATCCGCCTGGCCGCCAACCAGGGCAAGGGCGGTGCGGTGATGACCGGTCTGCGGGAAGCGTCGCGCCTGGGTTTCAGTCACGCCTTGCAGGTGGATGCCGACGGCCAGCACGACCTGCAGGACGTGCAGACCTTCATCGAGCAATCCAGTGCCCACCCCGACGCGGTGATCTGCGGTTATCCGCAGTACGACGCCAGCGTGCCCAAGGGCCGCTTGTACGCTCGCTACCTGACCCACGTCATGGTCTGGATCAACACCCTGTCGCTGCAGATTCGCGACTCCATGTGCGGCTTCCGCGTCTATCCGTTACCCCCGGTGCTGGCGCTGATCGACACCGCGAAAATCGGCAGGCGCATGGACTTCGATTCCGACATCCTGGTGCGTCTGGCCTGGCGCAATCAGCCGATGCAGTGGTTGCCGACCAAGGTCCACTACCCGCTGGACGGTGTCTCACATTTCCGCATGTTCCACGACAACGTGCTGATCTCGAGCATGCACACCCGCCTGTTCTTCGGCATGTTGCTGCGCTCGCCCCGGATCCTCTGGCAGCGGTGGCGCACATGAGCACCGACAAGCAGCACTGGGCCGATCGCCAGGAGCGAGGCAGCTTCTGGCTGATGAAGCTCACTGCATTGGGCGCCAAAATCCTCGGCCGACGCCTGTTGAGCCCGATCCTGTATGGCATCGTCCTGTATTTTTTCCTGTTCGGCCGCAGCGCCCGCCAGAGCGCCTGGCAATACCAGCAACGGCTCGCCGACTGGAGCGCTCGCCCCGACCTGCGCCCCACCCACTGGCGCGTGTTCGGCCAGTTCATGGCCTTTGCCGATTCGATGCTCGACAAACTCGACGTATGGAACGGCAAGCTGAGCATCGAGCAGATCGAAATCATCGACCCTGCACTGCTGCGCAATCAGTTGCGCGGCACCCGTGGGCAGATGCTGGTGGGCGCGCACCTGGGCAATCTGGAAGTCTGTCGCGCGCTGGCGGAGATCGGCGAAAAGGTGACGATGAACGTGCTGGTGCACACCAAGCATGCCGAGCAGTTCAACCGCTTGCTGGGTGAAGCCGGCGCCACCAACCTGCGCCTGATCCAGGTCAGCGAACTGGACCCGGTGATCATGCTGCAACTGCACGAACGCCTGGAACGCGGCGAGTGGCTGGCGATTGCCGGCGACCGCGTGCCGTTGCATGGCGGACGCAGCGTGACCGTGGATTTCCTGGGCCACCCGGCCAGATTTCCGCAAGGCCCGTGGCTGCTGGCCGGCGTGCTCAAATGCCCGGTCAACCTGCTGCTGTGCCTGAAAAAACCCGACGGCGATTACCGACTGACCCTGGAGCCCTTCGCCGAGTCGATCACCTGGAAACGCAGCGACCGCGAGCAGGTCATTCATCAGTGGGCCTCCCGCTATGCCGAGCGCCTGAGTCACTATTGCCTGCAAGCGCCTCAACAATGGTTCAACTTTTACCCTTTCTGGAAAACCGATGACGACGCCAACGCTTGAGCCGGTAACCTTCGGCGAACTCCCCTTGCGCATCGAAGACGTGCTGGCCCTGGCCAACCGCCTGGCGCCGACGCAACTGCAGAGCGACCCCGCCTACCGCGAACGCATCGCCAAGGGTGCGCGGTTCCTCGACTCGCTGCTGGACAAGGAAGGCGTGATCTATGGCGTGACCACCGGTTACGGTGACTCCTGCGTGGTCGCAGTACCCTTGCATCACGTCGAGGCGTTGCCGCGTCATCTGTACACCTTCCACGGCTGCGGGCTCGGCAAACTGCTCGATGCCCAAGCCACCCGCGCCGTGCTCGCGGCGCGTTTGCAGTCGCTGTGCCACGGGGTTTCCGGGGTGCGCGTGGAACTGCTGGAGCGTCTTCAGGCGTTCCTTGAACACGACATCCTGCCGCTGATTCCGGAGGAAGGCTCGGTGGGCGCCAGCGGCGACCTGACACCGCTGTCCTATGTGGCCGCGACCCTGTCCGGCGAACGTGAAGTGATGTTCCGTGGCGTACGCCGGCAAGCGGCGGATGTGCACCGAGAACTTGGCTGGCAGCCCTTGGTGTTGCGGCCCAAGGAAGCCCTGGCCTTGATGAACGGCACCGCCGTGATGACCGGCCTCGCCTGCCTGGCCTTCGCCCGCGCCGACTACCTGCTGCAACTGGCCACGCGCATCACCGCGTTGAACGTGGTCGCCCTGCAAGGCAATCCGGAACACTTCGACGAACGCCTGTTCGCCGCCAAGCCGCATCCGGGGCAAATGCAGGTCGCTGCGTGGTTACGCAAGGACCTGGCGATCGACGCACCGACCGCGCCGCTGCATCGCCTTCAGGACCGCTACTCCCTGCGCTGCGCGCCCCACGTTCTCGGGGTGCTGGCCGACAGCCTGAATTGGCTGCGCTCGTTCATCGAAATCGAGCTCAACAGCGCCAACGACAACCCGATCATCGATGCCGAAGCCGAACGCGTGCTGCACGGCGGGCATTTCTATGGCGGCCATATCGCCTTTGCCATGGACAGCCTGAAAAACCTGGTGGCCAACGTGGCCGACCTGCTCGATCGGCAACTGGCCCTGCTGGTGGATGAGCGCTACAACCACGGCTTGCCGAGCAATCTGTCCGGCGCCACCGCCGATCGCGCGATGCTCAATCACGGCTTCAAGGCGGTGCAGATCGGCACCAGCGCCTGGACCGCCGAAGCGCTGAAAAACACCATGCCGGCCAGCGTGTTCTCGCGCTCCACCGAGTGCCACAACCAGGACAAGGTGAGCATGGGCACCATCGCCGCGCGGGATGCAATCCGAGTGCTGGAGCTGACCGAACAGGTAGCCGCCGCCACGCTGCTGGCGGCCAATCAGGGCGTGTGGCTGCGCAGCAAGGCTGAAGATGCGCGGCCACTGCCGCCCGCCCTTGCCGCCATGCATGAAGAATTGGCCAGGGATTTTGCGCCGGTCATCGAAGACCGTGCCCTGGAAGGCGAACTGCGCCTGTGCCTGCAACGAATCGCCGAGCAACACTGGAGGCTGCATGCGTAGCAAGGGAGTGCTCCACACCGATACGGAAATCCTCGTGCCGTTCTTCGACGTCGACAGCATGAACGTCGTCTGGCACGGCCATTACATCAAGTACCTGGAAGTCGCCCGTTGCGCGTTACTGGACCGGATCGGCCACAACTACACGGCCATGTCCGAATCGGGCTATGCCTGGCCGGTGATCGACCTGCAACTGCGCTACGTGCGCGCGGCGGTGTTCGGGCAAACACTGAACGTGCGCGCCAATCTGGTGGAATGGGAGAACCGTCTGAAGATCAACTACCTGATCAGCGACCTGCAAACCGGCGAACGTCTGACCCGCGCCATGTCCGTGCAGGTTGCCGTCGACATGAGCAGCCGCGAGATGCAACTGGCTTCGCCGAAGGTCTTTACCGATGCCGTTCAGAGAGCACTGCCATGATTTCAGAATTCGACACCAATGCTGATGACATGCGCGTTCCCTGTGGCGAGCGAGCTTGCTCGCGCTTGAGTGCGCAGCACTCACCATTGCGCCAGACCTTGCCAGCGTATTGGGGCCGCTGCGCAGCCCGGCGCGAGCAAGCTCGCTCGCCACGGTTGGCAGCATTCCAATACTTCGCTGCGCTGGTGCTGCTCGGTATGTCGGGGCTGGCGCAGGCTTTCGACCTGCAACAACTCAGCGATCAACTGGCCAAACCTGAGGTGATCCACGGCAACTTCATCCAGGAAAAACACCTGCGCGCACTGCCACAGCCTCTCACCAGCAAGGGCACGTTCGTGCTGGCAAAAAACCACGGTTTGCTGTGGCTGTTGAAAACCCCGCTGCAACAGGATTACCGCATCACCGCCAAGGGCATCGCCCGACGTGATACCAGCGGTTGGCAGATGCTGCCGGGCAAGAGCGCCGGTGCCGAGCAGAACCGCTTGTTCCTCGCCGTGCTGCAAGGCGACAGCAGCGGGCTGCAACGGGATTTCGAACTGTCCCTGAGCGGCGATGCGCAGCGCTGGAAACTCGCACTGGTGCCGCGTTCGATGCTGCTCAAGCAAGTGTTCAATCAGATCAACATCACCGGCGGAGAACTGGTGCACAGCATCGAACTGCTGGAGACACAGGGCGACAGCACCCTGTTGCGCATGCAGGACAGCACCAGCGCCCTTCCTTTGAGTGACGCGGAGCAACATGACTTTGCCGAGTGAACGCCTGCTCCCGCGCCTGTTCCTGACCCTGCTGTTGGCGATGCTGGCATTCGCCGGCTGGCAGTGGCGTGACGGCGCACCGCTGTCGGCCAACCTGATGGATCTGGTACCCGGCACCGCGCCGGATGCCCTGGAGCTGCGCGCCGAACAACGCATGCAGGAACCGCTGAACCGCGAAATGCTGGTGCTGGTCGGCCACGCCGACCGCCAGCAAGCCATCGCCATGGCGCAGAAACTGGGCGATCAATGGCAAGCCAGCGGCCTGTTCGAAAAGGTCCAGTGGAACCTGCAGGCGGACTTGCCGGCGCTGCGCACTCAGTTGTTGCAAGGTCGCGTGGCGATGTTGTCGGCGGATGATCGCCAGCAACTGATCGAACACCCCGATGCCTTCATTCAGCAACGTGTGCAGACGTTGTTCGATCCCTTCACCGGTTTCACCCTGGTGCCCAGCCAGGACGACTGGCTGGGCCTGACCGGACGCATCCAGAACAGCCAGCCGCAACACGGCGCGGTGCAGCTGGACATCGGCAGCGGTGCCTTGATCGCCGATGCCGACGGCAAGAGCTGGGTGCTGCTGCGTTCGCGCACCACCGGCAACGCCTTCGACATGAACCTGCCGCTGCAAGTGGCCGACCTGCTGGCCCATAGTCGCGAAGAAGCCGCCGAGTCCGGGGTGCAACTGCTGGCTGCCAGCGGCCTGCTGTACGCCGCCAACGGTCAGAAACAAGCCACCCGTGAAATGACCTGGGTGGGTGGTGGCGCCACCGTCGGCATCCTGTTGCTGCTGTTGCTGGCCTTCCGTCGCTGGCGGGTGCTGCTGGCCTTCGTTCCGGTGCTGGTGGGCATGCTGTTCGGTGCGGTGGCTTGCGTGGCGCTGTTCGGCCATATGCACGTGATGACCCTGGTGCTGGGTTCGAGCCTGATCGGCGTCGCCGTCGATTATCCGCTGCATTACCTGTCCAAGAGCTGGAGCCTGAAGCCCTGGCACAGCTGGCCGGCCTTGCGCCTGACCTTGCCCGGCCTGACGTTGAGCCTGATCACCAGCACCATCGGTTACCTGGCATTGGCCTGGACCCCGTTCCCGGCGCTGACCCAGATCGCGGTGTTCTCCGCCGCCGGTCTGTTGGGCGCGTATCTGTGCGCCGTGTGCCTGCTGCCAGCGCTGCTCAAGGGTGTGGAGCTGCGCCCGGCGCAATGGCCGCTGCGGCTATCCACAGGCCTTCTGCGGCTTCACGAAGCCCTGCTCAAACGTTTGCAGACGCCGGTTTTGCTGGCGTTGCTGATCGCTTTTTGCGCCGGCGGCCTACTGAAGCTGGAAACGAAAAACGACATTCGCCAGTGGGTCGACATGCCTCGGCAATTGACCGACGAGGCGCAGACGATTGCGCGGATCACTGGCTATCAACCCACCAGCCAGTTCTTCCTGGTGCAGGCTGCCAACGAACAGCAACTGCTCGACCGCCAGACCGCCCTGAATGAGCGCCTGGATCAGTTGATCAATCTGGACAAGCTGCAGGGTTACCTGTCGCTCAAGCAACTGGTGAGCCAGCCGAGCGAACAGCGCCAGGTGCGCGAGGCGTTGGGCAAGTTGCCGCAATACTGGCAGCCGTTGCTCGATGTCGGGGTGCCGATCGAAGCGCTGCAAGCGGAACTGGCCAAACTCCAGGCACTGCCCGTCGAAGACATCGACAGCGCGCTGGCCGGGCCCCTGGCTGAACCCTATCGCCTGCTATGGCTGGGACCTACCGGGAATGGAGTGGCAGCGATGGTCAGCCTGCAAGGCCTGAATAACCCTACCCTCTTGCAAATCCAGGCGAAGGACTTGCCGGGCGTGACGCTGGTGGATCGGCTGGGCGAATTGAACAGCGTATTCGCTGCGACTCAGGTCAGCGCGGCGGAACTGAAACTCGCTTCCTGCGTACTGATCGTGCTGGTGTTGATCCTGCCGTTCGGTTTCGGCGGCGCACTGCGCATCGTGTCGCTGCCGCTGCTGGCCGCGCTGTGCAGCCTGGCCAGCCTCGGCTGGCTGGGGCAGCCATTGACCCTGTTCAGTCTGTTCGGCCTGCTGCTGGTGACGGCGATCAGCGTCGACTACGCAATCCTCATGCGCGAACAGGTCGGCGGCGCGGCCGTGAGCCTTTTGGGCACCTTGCTGGCGGCGCTGACCACATGGCTTTCGTTTGGCCTGCTGGCGTTGTCGAGCACGCCGGCGGTAAGCAATTTCGGCCTGTCGGTGAGCCTGGGCCTGATGTTCAGCTTCATGCTCGCGCCGTGGGCCGGTCGTCATACGCATACGGCCACGGTCGCGGAGCCGACAGCATGATGATTGCGTTGTTCTGGGTCATGGCCTTGATGTTGTTCGCGGTGGCGACCCGGGTCGGTCGACACTTCGGCCTGATCCCGATCGTCAGCCAGTTGCTGTTGGCGACCGTCGGTCTGCCGCTGCTGATGTACTTCTGGATCGAACCGCAATGGCAACTGAGCGGCGCGGCGCTGGTGTCACCGGTCTGGCTGAAGAACCTCTACAGCCTCAGTTTCGCGCTGTTGCTCGGTTACATCCTAAGCGACGTGATCGATCTGCAACTGGACCGCCAGAGCTTGAAAATCGCCCTGCCGAGTTTCTGCATTCCGTTTGCCTGCGGTCTGGTCACTGCGATCTGGCTGTTGCCGCCGCAGCCCTGGCTCAGTTCTCTGGCCATCGGCCTGGTGTTCGCCATTACTGCGATCCCGGTGTTGTACCTGTACCTGCGGCACATCGATTACCCCTACGCGGCGACCCGGCGACTGGTGCAGACCGCGATTGTCATCGATCTCAGCTGCTGGACCCTGTTCGCCATTGCCCAGGGCACCCTGCACCTGAGCAGTCTGCTGCTGCCGCTGGCCGGTGCCTGCCTGCCCTTGCTGTTGCGGCTGCTGGGCCTGCGCCAACAGTGGCTGTACAGCCTGGGCTTTTTCGCGCTGCTGGTGGTGGCCGAGCACTACAAGCTCAATGCCCTGATCTTCGGCATCGGCTACGTGTTGATCATGGCCGCACTGAAGGCGCCGCTGACCTTGCCGCTGCCGGCCATCTGGATGACCCGCCTGCAAACCTGGATCGCCATTCCGCTGATCCTCACTTTCGGCATCGTGCAGATCAACGTCCACAGCGCCATGGACAGCCTTGGCTGGCTGCAGTTGGCGGCCCTGTTGCTGTTGCCGATCGCCAGCAAACTGCTGGGCAACTGGCTAGGACTGGGCTGGGCCGGCGCGTCCTTTCAGGGCGCCAGCCGCTGGCGGGAAAGCGTGCTGCTGAACATTCGCGGCCTGAGCGAAATCGTGTTTCTCAATCTGCTGCTGCAACAACAGCTCATCAGCCCGGCGCTGTACTTTGCGCTGATGTTGATGGGCCTGGTGGCGACACTGCTGCCGGCATTGGCCGGCATGCACCGCATTCCCCTGAACGCTGCCGCCCCGGCAAGGAGCCCCCATGCCAACCGTTGAAACGCAACGCCGCCAGATCGTGGTCATCGGCGCAGGCCCTTCGGGTGCCATCGCCGCCGCGCTGCTCAAGCGCAAGGGCCACGACGTGCTGGTGATCGAGCGCCAGCATTTCCCGAGGTTCTCCATCGGTGAAAGCCTGTTGTCCCATTGCCTGGATTTCGTCGAGGAAGCGGGCATGCTCGAGGCGGTCAATGCGGCGGGTTTTCAATTGAAAACTGGCGCCGCATTCGCCTGGGGCGAGCACTACAGCACCTTCGATTTCGGTGACACCTTCACCCCCGGCAAGCCGACCACCTTCCAGGTGCAGCGCGCCGATTTCGACCAGTTGCTGGCCGATCAGGCCACGCTGCAAGGGGTGGAGATCCGCTATGGCGAAACCATCGTCAGCGTTGATATTTCACGGGACAAACCGCAGTTGGGCGTGCGTCGCGAGGACGGCAGTGATTACCGCATCGAGGCGGACTTCATGCTCGACGCCAGCGGCTACGGTCGCGTCCTGCCGCGTTTGCTCGACCTTGAAGCACCGTCGAACTTCCCGGTGCGTCAGGCGGTGTTCACCCACGTCGAAGACCTTATCGACCATCCGAATTTCGACCGCACCAAGATCCTCGTCACCACCCACCCGACGCAACGGGATATCTGGTTCTGGACCATCCCGTTCAGCAACGGCCGCTGCTCGGTCGGCGTGGTGGCGGCACAGGAACATTTCGAGGGCCGCAGCGATGATCTTGATGCCTGCCTGCGTGGGTTCATCGCCCAAACGCCGAGCCTTTGCAGCGTGCTGACCAATGCCCGGTGGGATACGCCGGCGCGGACCATCGGCGGTTACTCGGCCAACGTCAAAACCCTGCACGGCCCGGGCTTCGCGCTGTTGGGCAATGCGGCGGAATTCCTCGACCCGGTGTTTTCCTCCGGCGTGACCATCGCCATGCGTTCGGCGAGCATGGCCGCAGGCGTGCTGCACCGCCAGTTGCAGGGCGAAACGGTCGACTGGCAACGGGAGTTCGCTGAACCGCTCAAGCGCGGCGTCGATACGTTCCGCTGCTACGTCGAAGGCTGGTACGCCGGGACCTTCCAGGACGTGATTTTTCACGAGAGCAGCTCACCGGATATCCGCCGCATGATCAGCTCGATCCTGGCCGGTTACGCCTGGGACGAACGCAACCCGTTCGTCAGCGAAGCCAAACGCCGGTTGAAGGTGATTTCAGAACTCTGCGCAAGGACGGCGACATGAGCTACTCGAGTGACAACTACGTCGAAGAAACCCGTTTCGGTCTGTGGTTCCTGCGCAGCCGTACCTGGCAGCACTATGTATTGCGGGTGGCGATCAACGATTTGCGCAGCCTGTTCAGCGAAGCCCCGCCGAGCCAGCCGGTGTTGCTGGATGCCGGTTGCGGTCAGGGCAAATCCTTCCAACTGCTGCGCCAGGCGTTCATGCCGGGACGCCTGATTGGTGTGGACGCCGACCCGGCGAGCCTGGACCGTTGCCGCGAAGAAGCGGTCAACCAGGGCGTGAAGGTGGAATTGATCGGTAGCGACTGTGCGAGCCTCCAGCTGGCCGATGCCAGCGTCGACCTGTTGTTCTGTCACCAGACCTTTCATCATCTTGTGGAACAGGACAAGGCGCTGGCGGAGTTCTACCGCGTGCTCAAGCCCGGCGGTTACCTGCTGTTCGCCGAATCCACCGAGGCTTACATTGATACCTGGGTCATCCGCTGGCTGTTCCGCCACCCGATGCAGGTGCAGAAAAGTGCCGCACAGTATCTGGAAATGATTCGCCAACAGGGTTTCGAATTCGGGCCACAGAACGTGTCCTATCCCTATTTGTGGTGGAGCCGGGCGACGGATTTCGGGCTGCTGGAACACCTCGGCCTGCGCAAGCCGAAACCCTTTGGCCAGCGCGAAGAGACCTTGGTCAATGTGGTGGCGCGCAAGCCTCTCGAGGGTACTCTGTGATGTTCACCATGAACCACACGCAATGCATGACCTGTGGGAGCGGGCTTGCTCGCGAAAGCGGTCGGTGTGCCGGTATCAATGTTGAGTGTGCCGCCGTCTTCGCGAGCAAGCCCGCTCCCACAGGGATCGTCTGCGCTCTGTTGCTGGTTGTCTTTCTGCTGCTCAGTGGCTGCGCCAGCCGCCCGCCACTGCCCGAGCAGACACCGACGCTGGCGCTGCCCTTGCAACTGCACATCGAGCGCCTGCAGGACGACCAGCGCCAGGACTGGGTACTGGTGATCCAGCGTGAAGGCCCGGCCATTCGCTGGTCGATGATGGACTTGCTGGGCATTCCCCAGGCCCGTCAAAAATTACAGGATGGTCAATGGCAGGCCGACGGCTTGCTGCCGCCCAATCCGCAAGCGCGGGAGTTGTTCGCCGCCTTGCTGTTCGCGCTGACGCCCAGGGACGAGTTGATCGGCAACTACCCGACCGCCTGGCAACACGGTGCGCAGCGCTCGCTTCCCGAGCGTTGGGACATTCGTTATGCACAACCGATGAACTTTGAATTGAATCTGCCCAAAGGCCCGAAATACCACGTCACCTCGTTGAGTGGAGAGACGCCATGACCGCCTACCTGAACGCCCTCGGGGTCATCTGCTCCCTGGGCCGTGGCAAGGACGAAGTCGCGCGCAATCTGTTCGCTGGCGACTGTTCCGGCATGCGCAGCGAAAGCGGCTGGGTGCCCGAACGCGCCTTGCCGGTAGGTGCGGTGCGTGGCGAACTGGCGGCCATTCCTGCGGAGCTGTCCCGGCACGACACGCGCAACAATCGCTTGCTGCTGGAAGCCGCCCTGCAAATTCGCCAGGACATCGATCAAGCCATCGAGACTTACGGTCGCGACCGAGTCGGCGTTGTGCTCGGCACCAGCACCTCGGGCATCGATGAAGCCAGCCGGGGCCTGGCGGATTACCTGCGTGACGGCCAATTTCCGGCCGAGTACGACTACCAGCAACAGGAGCTGAGTGCGCCTGCCAATTTCCTCGCCGAATGGCTGCAACTGAGCGGCCCGGCCTATGTGATTTCCACGGCCTGCACCTCCAGCGCCCGGGCCCTGATGAGCGCCCAACGCTTGCTCGACCTTGGCGTCTGCGACGTGGTGTTGTGTGGCGGCGTCGACAGCCTGTGCAAACTGACCCTCAATGGATTTTCTTCGCTGGAAGCTGTCAGCGATCAACGCTGCAACCCGTTCTCGGTGAACCGCAACGGCATCAACATCGGCGAAGCGGCGGTGCTGTTTTCGATGAGCAGGCAGGTTGACGGCAACCGGTCGATAGCCCTGCTCGGCAGCGGCGCCAGTTCCGATGCGCATCACATTTCCGCGCCGGAGCCGAGCGGTCGCGGTGCCTTGCAAGCCATGGGCAAAGCCCTGAGCCGCGCCGGGCTGCAACCGCAACAGATCAGCTACCTGAACCTGCACGGCACCGCCACGCAACACAACGACGCCATGGAAAGCCTGGCGGTGCATACGCTGTTCCCCAATGGCGTGCCCTGCTCGTCGACCAAACCCATGACCGGCCACACCCTTGGCGCGGCGGGAGCACTGGAAGCGGCGTTCTGCTGGTTGAGCCTGAGCGCCGACAATCGCGAACACGCCTTGCCACCGCATGTCTGGGACGCCCAGCCGGACCCCGAGTTGCCCGCGCTGAACTGGGTGACCCCGGCCACTCGCCTGGCGTCCACTGGTCCCCGCTACCTGATGAGCAATTCCTTCGCTTTCGGTGGCAACAACGTCAGCCTGATTATCGGAGACGCCCCATGATTGACTGGCCGCTCGCCGAACTGCTGCCCCACGCCGGCGACATGATCCTGATCGACCGGATCCTGACGTTCGATGACGAGCAGATTCACACCCAACTCAGGGTCAAGCCCGACGGGCTGTTCAATCGCCCCGATGGCAGCCTGCCGGCCTGGGTCGGCATCGAACTGATGGCCCAGAGCGTCGCAGCGTTTGCCGGTTGCCATGCGCGCCAGCGCGGCGATGCGGTGGAGCTGGGTTTCCTGTTGGGCAGCCGCAAGTTCGAATGCAACGTCGAAAGTTTTCCAGCCGGCACCGAGCTGACCATCCACGGCCTGCGCTCGCTGGAAGATGACAACGGCATGGGCGTTTTCGAATGCCATATCCACGCCCCCGGCATTCACGCCACCGCCCGTCTGAATGTGTACCGCCCGCCTCGGCCGGCCCAATATCTTGATGAAACCCCAGGAGTCCAGTCATGACTGAATCCGTACTGGTCACCGGTTCCAGCCGTGGCATCGGCCGCGCCATCGCCCTGCGCCTGGCTCAGGCCGGGCACGACATCGTGCTGCATTGCCGCAGCGGCCTGGCGGACGCTGTCGCGGTGCAGGCTGAAATCGAAGCCCTGGGCCGCACGGCGCGGGTCCTGCAATTCGACGTGTCTGACCGCGCTGCCTGTAAAAGCGCGCTTGAAGCCGATGTGGAAGCTCACGGCGCCTATTACGGCGTGGTGCTCAACGCCGGCCTGACCCGTGACGGTGCTTTTCCAGCGCTGAGCGAGGATGATTGGGATGTGGTGATGCGCACCAACCTCGACGGTTTCTACAACGTGCTGCACCCGGTGATGATGCCGATGATCCGTCGTCGGGCCGCCGGGCGAATTGTCTGCATCACGTCGGTGTCCGGGCTGATCGGCAACCGCGGCCAGGTCAACTACAGCGCCTCGAAGGCCGGGTTGATCGGCGCGGCGAAGGCCTTGGCGGTCGAACTGGCCAAGCGCAAGATTACTGTCAACTGTGTCGCCCCCGGCCTGATCGACACGGCGATGCTCGACGAAAACGTGCCGGTGGAAGAACTGATGAAAATGATTCCCGCACAACGCATGGGCACCCCCGAAGAGGTGGCCGGCGCGGTGAATTTCCTGATGTCGGCGGAAGCCTCGTACATCACCCGGCAGGTTCTGGCCGTCAACGGAGGCCTGTGCTGATGAAGCGTGTCGTCGTCACCGGCATGGCCGGCATCACCTCACTGGGCAACGATTGGGAGACCATCGCCGGCCATTTTGCGGCCAACCGCAGCGGCATCCGGCGCATGGACGAGTGGGATCGCTTCACCGAACTCAACACCCGTTTGGCCGGGCCCATCGATGATTTCAAGGTGCCGAGCCACTGGACCCGCAAACAACTGCGCAGCATGGGCCGGGTCTCGCGGTTGGCCGTTGGCGCGGCGGAACAGGCGCTGGCCGATGCCGGGTTGCTGGGTGACGAATCGATCAAGGACGGGCGCATGGGTGTGGCCTGCGGTTCGTCCACCGGCAGCACCGACGAGATCAAGGCTTTCGGCAACATGCTGCTCAACTCGGTGGCCGAAGGCCTGAACGCCAACTCCTACGTGCGCATGATGCCGCACACCACGGCGGCCAATATCAGCATCTTCTTCGGCCTGACCGGCCGCTTGATCCCGACCTCCAGCGCCTGCACCAGCGGCAGCCAGGGCATCGGCTACGCCTACGAGGCAATCAAGTTCGGCCGCCTGCCGCTGATGCTCGCCGGCGGCGCCGAAGAGCTGTGCCCGACCGAAGCCATGGTCTTCGACGCGCTGTATGCCACCAGCCTGAAAAACGACACGCCACATTTGTCGCCCCGCCCTTACGACACCGGGCGCGACGGCCTGGTGATCGGTGAAGGCGGCGGCATGCTGGTGCTCGAAGAACTGGAACATGCCCTGGCACGCGGCGCGCACATACACGCCGAAATCGTCGGCTTTGGCAGCAACGCCGACGGCCAGCACACCACCCGCCCCGAACAAATCACCATGCGCCGCGCGATGGAACTGGCACTGGAAGACGCAGGCCTTCAGCCGTCCGACATCGGCTACGTCAACGGCCATGGCACCGCCACCGAGCAAGGCGACATCGCCGAAACCCTGGCCACCAGCAGCCTGTTCGGCGAACACATGCCCATCAGTTCGCAGAAAAGCTACCTGGGCCACACCCTCGGCGCCTGCGGTGCGCTGGAGTCCTGGTTCAGCATCGAAATGCTCAACCGCGACCTCTACGTCCACACCCTCAACCTCGACCATGTCGACCCGAACTGCGGCAAACTCGACTACCTGCGCGGCGAGTTCCGACAGATGAGCAACCGGTACGTGATGAACAACAACTTTGCGTTTGGCGGGGTCAATACGTCGCTGATTTTCAAGCGCTGGGTGTAAACGAGGACTCGGTTCGCCTCGGTAATCGCGGCGTTTTTCGGTCCATCGCGAGCAGGCTCGCTCCCACAGTGGTTCAACGGCGTGGCGCAGACCGTGTTCATGTCACGCTACCTGTGGGAGCGAGCCTGCTCGCGATCGACGGCATAGCCGTCACGGTCCCAGCGGCTCAACCTTCCTCGTCAACAACTCCACAAAGGCCCTGGCCATCGGCGATTTCTGGTCTTTGCGTTGTACCAGCCACACTGATGACACCGCGGCCGGGTCGAGCAATGGACGATAGACCACGCCGTCGATGCGCATCCGCTGATAGGACGCCGGGAGCACCGAGACGCCGAGCCCAGCCGCCACCAGGCCGATGATGGTCATCGCTTCGCCGGCCTCTTGGGCGAAGTGCGGGCTGAAGCCGGCGTCGCGGGCCAGGCTGAGCAGTTGTGCGTATAGACCGCTGCCATAACTGCGGGGAAAAAAGACGAAGGGTTCCAACGCCAGGGCTGACAGGAACAACCCCTCTTCACTGTCCTGGACCAATGGGTGCTTGGCGCTGAGCACGGCAACCAGGGGCTCGCGCATCAACTCGACCACACTGAGCGAATCGGGCAGCACCAGGGGCCGCATGATGCCGACTTCGATGGATTCGTCCATCAACGCCTCAGCCACCTGGGTGCTGCTCATTTCACGCAAATTCAAATGCACCGCCGGGAAACGCTGACGGAACGAGAAAATCGCCTGTGGAATCGTTGAGTTGAACGGCGCCGACGACGTGAAGCCGATTTTCAGTTCACCCAACTCACCCAGTTGCGCCCGTCGGGCGACATCCGCGGCTTTGTCGACCTGGGCGAGCACCAACCGCGCCTCTTCAAGGAACAGTCGACCGGCTTCGCTCAACTCGACCCGACGATTGGTACGTTCGAACAGGCGCGCACCGACCTCTTGTTCCAGCGCCTGTATCTGTTGGCTCAGGGGTGGCTGAGAAATGCCCAATACCTGTGCGGCGCGGCCAAAATGCAGTTCTTCGGCAACCGCGATGAAGTAGCGCAAGTGACGCAATTCCATGAATACCCCATTAGGTCGTCAAAGCTATCAAACAGGTCGAACAATATATTGGATTGAATCATTAGCCAGCTATATGCTTTTTTCATTGCCTGCCCGGCCGAGCGCCTCCGAGGTCCCCCGTGAAAACTGCCGTTGCTCCACTCGCCCATGAAGCTGCACCCGCCGATGTTGTCAGCGAGCTGATGGATATCTACATCGAAAAAGGTACGCCGGCTTTCATGCGCACGGTGCTGGCACTGTTCTGCGGCGGCTTTGCCACCTTCGCGTTGCTGTACTGCGTGCAACCGATGATGCCGCTGCTGTCCCACGAATATTCCATCAATGCGGCGCAGAGCAGCCTGATTCTCTCGGTGGCCACCGGCATGCTCGCCATCGGCCTGCTGATCACCGGCCCGATTTCCGATCGGATCGGTCGTAAACCGGTGATGGTAACGGCGCTGTTTTGCGCGGCACTGTGCACCATGGCCAGCGCGATGATGCCGAGCTGGGAAGGCGTGCTGGTGATGCGCGCGCTGATCGGTCTGTCATTGAGCGGCCTGGCGGCGGTCGCCATGACTTACCTGAGTGAAGAGATTCACCCGCAGCACATCGGCCTGGCGATGGGCCTGTATATCGGCGGCAATGCCATCGGCGGGATGAGCGGGCGCTTGATCACCGGCGTGTTGATCGACTTCGTCAGTTGGCACACCGCGATGCTGGTGATCGGTGGCCTGGCGCTGATCGCGGCGACGGTGTTCTGGAAAATCCTCCCCGAATCGCGCAACTTCCGCCCCCGCTCGCTGCATCCGCGCAGCCTGCTCGACGGGTTCACCATGCACTTTCGTGATGCCGGCCTGCCGCTGCTGTTCCTCGAAGCCTTCGTGTTGATGGGTGCGTTCGTCACGCTGTTCAACTACATCGGTTATCGCCTGCTGGCCGAGCCGTATCACATGGAACAGGCTTTCGTCGGGCTGCTCTCGATCGTGTACCTGTCGGGCATCTACAGCTCAGCGAAAATCGGCTCCCTGGCCGACAAACTCGGCCGGCGAAAAGTGCTGTGGAGCACCATTGCACTGATGATCGGCGGCCTGGCCCTGACCATGTTCACGCCGCTGCCGCTGGTGATTTTCGGGATGCTGGTATTCACCTTCGGCTTCTTCGGCGCGCACTCGGTGGCCAGCAGTTGGATCGGCCGTCGCGCCATCAAGGCCAAGGGCCAGGCGTCGTCGCTCTACCTGTTCTGCTATTACGCCGGGGGCAGCATTGCCGGTACCGCGGGCGGCTTTTTCTGGCACCTGGGTGGCTGGAACGGGATTGGGCTGTTTATCGGTTCGTTGCTGGTGGTGGCGTTGTTGATGGCATTGAGGTTGGCGAAGTTGCCGCCACTCGGCGAGGTCAAGGCCTGACCGCTCCCCCCTGTAGGAGCGAGCATGCTCGCGATGGTCGTTAACGATGACGCTGGGCACCTGATACGCCTCGGCGCTCTCGGGTTTTTCGCGAGCAAGCTCGCTCCTACGGATTCTCCGACATACAAAAACGCCCGGCATAGGCCGGGCGTTTTTTATTGGGCGGTGATCACTCGTGATACTGCGCCGACAACTCATGCACCGCGCGCAGGAAGGCGCCGGCGTGTTCTGGGTCAACTTCAGGCGTGATGCCGTGGCCGAGGTTGAACACGTGGCCACTGCCCTTGCCATAGCTGGCCAGGATGCGGCCGACTTCGGTGCGAATCGCTTCCGGCTTGGCGTAGAGCACGGTCGGGTCCATGTTGCCCTGCAGGGCGACTTTATCGCCGACACGGGCGCGGGCGTTGCCGATGTCGCAGGTCCAGTCCAGGCCCAGGGCATCGGCGCCAGCGTCGGCAATGCTTTCCAGCCACAGGCCGCCGTTCTTGGTGAACAGGATCACCGGCACCTTGCGTCCTTCGTGCTCGCGGATCAGGCCGCTGACGATCTTCTTCATGTAGGCCAGGGAGAACTCCTGGTACGCCGCCGCCGACAGGTTGCCGCCCCAGGTATCGAAGATCTGCACTGCCTGTGCGCCGGCCATGATCTGGCCGTTGAGGTAGCTGGTGACCGACTGCGCGAGCTTATCCAGCAGCAGGTGCATGGCTTGCGGGTTGTCGTAGAGCATGGCCTTGGTCTTGCGGAAGTCTTTCGACGAGCCGCCTTCAACCATATAGGTGGCCAGGGTCCATGGGCTGCCGGAGAAGCCGATCAGCGGTACACGGCCGTTCAGTTCGCGGCGGATGGTGCTGACGGCGTCCATCACGTAGCCCAGGTCTTTCTGCGGATCGGGGATCGGCAGTGCTTCGATGTCGGCCAGGGTGCTGACGACTTTCTTGAAGCGCGGGCCTTCGCCGGTCTCGAAGTACAGGCCCTGGCCCATGGCGTCGGGGATGGTCAGGATGTCGGAGAACAGGATCGCCGCGTCCAGTTGCGGATAGCGGTCCAGCGGCTGCAGGGTGACTTCGCAGGCGAACGACGGGTTCATGCACAGGCTCATGAAATCGCCGGCCTTGGCACGGCTGGCGCGGTATTCAGGCAGGTAGCGGCCGGCCTGACGCATCATCCACACAGGGGTGACGTCCACAGGTTGCTTGAGCAGGGCGCGCAGGAAACGGTCGTTCTTCAGGGCAGTCATGTCGGCATCCGGAAAAAAAGTGCGGGCATTTTCTCAGAGCGCGACGCAAAAGGCACGGCAAGAGCCGCGCCTTTTGTCTATCGGGTCAATTTGTCGCGGGGAAACCCATCATTCGCAACACCACAAAGCAACTGTGGGAGCGGGCTTGCTCGCGAAGGCGTCGTGTCAGTCGACATTACAGTTGCCTGACACAGCGCTTTCGCGAGCAAGCCCGCTCCCACATTTTCACTGCATTTCAAGTCTGGATCGGGTGCTTAGACCCCCAGGTAATCCAGGATCCCTTCTGCGGCATTGCGGCCTTCGAAGATCGCCGTCACCACCAGGTCGGAACCGCGCACCATGTCGCCGCCGGCGAAGATTTTCGGGTTGCTGGTCTGGTGCTTGTACTGACCTTGTTCCGGTGCCACGACGCGGCCCTGGCTGTCGGTCTGGATGTCGAACTGTTCGAACCACGGCGCCGGGCTCGGGCGGAAACCGAAAGCGATGACCACGGCGTCGGCCGGGATGATCTCTTCGGAGCCCGGGATCGGCTCGGGGCTGCGACGGCCACGGGCATCCGGTTCGCCAAGACGGGTCTCGACCACTTTCACGCCTTCGACCTTGTCTTCACCGACGATCGCGATCGGCTGGCGGTTGTAGAGGAATTTCACGCCTTCTTCCTTGGCATTCTTCACCTCTTTGCGCGAGCCCGGCATGTTCGCTTCGTCACGACGGTAGGCGCAGGTCACCGACTTGGCGCCCTGGCGGATCGAGGTACGGTTGCAGTCCATCGCCGTGTCGCCACCACCGAGTACCACGACCTTCTTGCCTTTCATGTCGACAAAATCTTCCGGCGACTTTTCAAAGCCCAGGTTGCGGTTGACGTTGGCGATCAGGAAGTCCAGCGCGTCATACACGCCGGGCAGGTCCTCACCAGCAAAACCGCCCTTCATGTAGGTGTAGGTGCCCATGCCCATGAACACGGCATCGTATTCTTCGAGCAGTTGTTCCATGGTCACGTCCTTGCCCACCTCGGTGTTGAGGCGGAACTGGATGCCCATGCCGCTGAACACCTCACGGCGATTGCTCAGTACGGTTTTTTCCAGCTTGAACTCGGGGATGCCGAAGGTCAGCAGACCGCCGATTTCCGGATTCTTGTCGAACACCACCGGGGTCACGCCACCCCGCACCAGTACGTCGGCACAGCCCAGGCCCGCCGGGCCCGCGCCGATGATCGCGACACGCTTGCCGGTCGGCTTGACCTTGGACATGTCCGGGCGCCAGCCCATGGCGAACGCGGTGTCGGTGATGTACTTCTCCACCGAACCGATGGTCACCGCGCCGAAGCCGTCGTTGAGGGTGCAGGCACCCTCGCACAGCCGATCCTGCGGGCACACCCGGCCGCAGACTTCCGGCAGGGTGTTGGTCTGGTGCGACAGCTCGGCGGCCTGAAGGATGTTGCCCTCGGCCACCAGTTTCAGCCAGTTGGGAATGAAGTTGTGCACCGGGCACTTCCATTCGCAATACGGGTTACCGCAACCCAGGCAGCGGTGGGCCTGGTCAGCCGACTGCTGGGGTTTGAAGGGTTCGTAGATTTCCACGAACTCTTTCTTGCGTTGACGCAACAGTTTCTTCTTCGGATCCTTGCGCCCGACCTCGATGAACTGGAAGTCATTATTCAGACGTTCAGCCATTTTAAAACCTCATCAAACTCTTCAGGCGCATATCACTGCGGGTTGGCACGGGTGCTGGAAAGCAACGATTTCAGGGTGGCAGCCTTGGGCTTGACCAACCAGAAACGGCGCACGTAATCATCGAGGTTCTCGGCGAGTTCACGACCCCACTCGCTGTCGGTTTCCTCGACGTACTCGTTCAGCACGCGTTGCAAATGGCTGCGGTAGGCTTCCATCGCCTCGCCGCTGATCCGCTGGATTTCCACCAGTTCGTGGTTGACCCGGTCAACGAAGGTGTTGTCCTGGTCGAGCACGTAGGCGAAACCGCCGGTCATGCCAGAGCCGAAGTTGTAACCGGTCTTGCCCAGGACGCAGACGAAACCACCGGTCATGTACTCGCAGCAGTGATCGCCAGTGCCTTCCACGACGGTGTGGGCACCGGAGTTACGCACGGCGAAACGCTCACCCGCGGTACCGGCGGCGAACAGCTTGCCGCCCGTGGCGCCGTACAGGCAGGTGTTGCCGATGATGGCACTGTCCTGAGTCTTGTAGATGCTGCCTTTTGGCGGAACGATCACCAGCTTGCCGCCGGTCATGCCCTTGCCGACGTAGTCGTTGGCGTCGCCTTCCAGGTACATGTTCAGGCCGCCGGCGTTCCATACGCCGAAGCTCTGGCCAGCCGTGCCCTTGAAGCGGAAGGTGATCGGCGCGTTGGCCATGCCCTGGTTGCCGTGCTTGCGAGCGATTTCACCAGAGATCCGCGCACCGATGGAACGGTCGCAGTTGCAGATATCCAGGGCGAATTCAGCGCCGCTCAGGTCGTTGATCGCCGAGGTGGCCATGTCGACCATTTTCTCGGCCAGCAGGCCTTTGTCGAACGGCGGGTTGCGTTCCACGCCGCAGAACTGCGGTTTGTCCGCCGGCACGTGGTCGCTGCCCAGCAACGGGGTCAGGTCCAGGTGATGCTGCTTGGCGGTCTGGCCTTCGAGCACTTCCAGCAGATCGGTGCGGCCGATCAGTTCTTCAAGGGAGCGCACGCCCAGCTTGGCCAGCCACTCACGGGTCTCTTCGGCGACGTAGGTGAAGAAGTTCACCACCATGTCGACGGTGCCGATGTAGTGGTCCTTGCGCAGCTTCTCGTTCTGAGTGGCAACGCCGGTGGCGCAGTTGTTCAGGTGGCAGATACGCAGGTATTTGCAACCCAGGGCGATCATGGGCGCGGTGCCGAAGCCGAAGCTTTCAGCGCCGAGAATCGCCGCCTTGATCACGTCGAGGCCGGTTTTCAGGCCGCCGTCGGTCTGTACCCGGACCTTGCCGCGCAGGTCGTTGCCACGCAGGGTCTGGTGGGTTTCGGCCAGGCCGAGTTCCCACGGAGCGCCTGCGTATTTGATCGAGGTCAGTGGCGACGCACCGGTACCGCCGTCGTAGCCGGAGATGGTGATCAGGTCGGCATAGGCCTTGGCCACACCGGCGGCGATGGTGCCGACGCCCGCTTCTGCTACCAGCTTCACCGAGACCAGTGCCTTCGGGTTGACTTGCTTGAGGTCGAAAATCAGCTGCGACAAGTCTTCGATCGAGTAGATGTCGTGGTGCGGTGGCGGCGAGATCAGGGTCACGCCCGGCACTGCGTAACGCAGCTTGGCGATCAGACCGTTCACTTTACCGCCCGGCAGTTGACCACCCTCGCCCGGCTTGGCGCCCTGGGCAACCTTGATCTGCAGCACTTCGGCGTTGACCAGGTATTCCGGGGTCACACCGAAACGGCCGGTGGCGACCTGCTTGATTTTCGAGCTCTTGATGGTGCCGTAGCGCGCCGGATCTTCACCGCCTTCGCCGGAGTTGGAGCGCGCACCGAGGCGGTTCATGGCTTCGGCCAGGGCCTCGTGAGCCTCCGGCGACAGCGCGCCCAGGGAGATGCCCGCGGAGTCGAAGCGCTTGAGCACCGATTCCAGCGGTTCGATCTCGCTGATGTCCAGCGGCGTGTCGAGGGTCTTGACCTTGAGCAGGTCGCGGATCATCGACACCGGACGGTTGTCCACCAGCGAGGTGTATTCCTTGAACTTGCTGTAGTCGCCCTGCTGCACGGCGGCCTGCAGGGTGTTGACCACGTCGGGGTTGTACGCGTGATATTCGCCACCGTGGACGAACTTCAACAGGCCGCCCTGCTGGATCGGCTTGCGCGGGCTCCAGGCTTCGGTGGCCAGGGCTTTCTGCTCGGCTTCGATGTCGACGAAACGCGCACCCTTGATGCGGCTTGGCACGCCACGGAAGCTCAGGTTGCAGACTTCCTCGGACAGGCCGATGGCCTCGAACAACTGCGCACCACGGTACGACGTGATGGTCGAGATACCCATCTTCGACAGGATCTTGAGCAGGCCCTTGGTGATGCCTTTGCGGTAGTTCTTGAACACCTCATAGAGGTCGCCCAGCACTTCCCCGGTGCGGATCAGGTCGCCCAGCACTTCGTAGGCCAGGAACGGATAAACGGCAGAGGCGCCGAAACCGATCAACACGGCGAAGTGATGCGGGTCGCGAGCGGTGGCGGTTTCCACGAGGATGTTGGAGTCGCAACGCAGGCCTTTTTCGGTCAGACGGTGGTGCACCGCGCCGGTGGCCAGGGAGGCGTGGATCGGCAACTTGCCCGGAGCGATGTGACGGTCGCTCAGTACCACTTGGGTACGACCGGCGCGCACAGCTTCTTCAGCCTGATCGGCGACGTTGCGGATGGCCGCTTCGAGGCCGACGCTTTCGTCGTAGTTCAGATCGATGATCGCGCGCTCGAAGCCCGGGCGATCGAGGTTCATCAGCGAGCGCCACTTGGCCGGGGAAATGACCGGCGAGCTGAGGATCACGCGCGAGGCGTGTTCCGGCGACTCCTGGAAGATGTTGCGCTCGGCACCGAGGCAGATCTCCAGCGACATGACGATGGCTTCACGCAGCGGGTCGATCGGCGGGTTGGTCACCTGGGCGAACTGCTGACGGAAATAGTCGTACGGCGTGCGCACGCGCTGGGACAGCACGGCCATCGGCGTATCGTCGCCCATCGAGCCCACAGCTTCATAGCCTTGCTCGCCGAGCGGGCGCAGCACCTGGTCGCGCTCTTCGAACGTGACCTGGTACATCTTCATGTATTGCTTGAGCTGGTCGACGTCATAGAAAGCCGAACCGTGGTCGTTGTCTTCCATGGTCGCCTGAATGCGCAGGGCGTTCTTGCGCAGCCATTGCTTGTACGGATGACGGGACTTGAGACGGTTGTCGATCGCGTCGGTATCGAGGATCTGCCCGGTTTCGGTGTCCACGGCGAAGATCTGGCCCGGGCCTACGCGGCCTTTGGCGATCACATCTTCAGGCTGGTAGTTCCAGACGCCGATTTCCGAAGCCAGGGTGATGAAACCGTTCTTGGTGGTGACCCAACGCGCCGGGCGCAGACCGTTACGGTCGAGCAGGCACACCGCGTAGCGACCGTCGGTCATCACGACGCCGGCCGGGCCGTCCCACGGCTCCATGTGCATGGAGTTGTATTCATAGAACGCACGCAGGTCCGGGTCCATGGTTTCGACGTTCTGCCACGCTGGCGGAATGATCATCCGCACGCCACGGAACAGGTCGATGCCACCGGTAACCATCAACTCGAGCATGTTGTCCATGCTGGAGGAGTCGGAACCGACGCGGTTGACCAGCGGACCGAGTTCTTCGAGATCGGGCATCAGGTCGTTGGCGAACTTGGTGCGACGGGCCACGGCCCAGTTGCGGTTGCCGGTGATGGTGTTGATCTCGCCGTTGTGCGCCAGGAAGCGGAACGGTTGAGCCAGCGGCCATTTCGGCAGGGTGTTGGTGGAGAAGCGCTGGTGGAACACGCAGATTGCGGTTTTCAGGCGCTCATCGCTCAGGTCTGGATAGAAGGCGGTGAGGTCCGCCGGCATCATCAGGCCTTTGTAAATGATGGTCTTGTGGGAAAAGCTGCAGATGTAGTGATCGACGTCGGCGGCGTTGGCCACGGACGAGCGACGACGGGAACTGAACAGCTTGATCGCCATGTCCTGATCGCTCAGGCCTTCACCGCCGATGAACACTTGTTCGATCTGCGGCAGGCGCTCGAGGGCCAGACGGCCGAGGACGCTGGTGTCGATCGGCACTTTGCGCCAGCCGACCAGCTGCAGGCCGGCGGCCAGGATCTCGCGGTTCATGTTCGCGCGAGCGGCTTCGGCCTTGACCGGGTCCTGGTTGAAGAAAACCATGCCCACGGCGTATTGCTTGGGCAGTTCGACGCCGAAGGTTTCCTGGGCGATGGCTCGCAGGAACACGTCCGGCTTTTGAATCAGCAGACCGCAACCGTCACCGGTCTTGCCGTCGGCATTAATCCCACCGCGGTGGGTCATGCAGGTCAGGGCCTCGATGGCCGTTTGCAAAAGGGTATGACTGGGCTCGCCCTGCATATGGGCTATCAGGCCGAAACCGCAGTTATCCTTGAATTCATCTGGTTGGTACAGACCTGCTTTCATAGACACTTTCTCACCAGGCTGCCCCTTAACGAGGCAAATTTCTTTTCAATTCAACCACTTACCATCCGCGCCGAACGTACGCCAGCTTTGCGGGGGCAAAAGGGAGGTCATTGTACACACCGACACTTGGCCTCACAAATTTGACGACGAAATGTCGCAAATCTATGTCGCATTTGTGAAAGGTTTAAAGCGATCTGCTGTGCTAGTCAAAACTTTTTTAATTTTGACCGCAACGACTCAAAGACTACTGTGACGCAGACACCACAAGGCACGCGGCCTGAAGAGGCGGCATGCGCTTGCAGAAATTTTGAGGTGCCGGGAGAGGCGGCCTGGGTAAGGCCGCCGAATCTTCAGCGAGTTGTTGCCAGTTCCTGTTGGACGCTGGCGACAGTGCGAGGCCAAGGTTTACCAGCCTGAACCTTCGCTGGCAAGGCCTTGATGGCGGTGACGGCTGCATCGCGGTTGGCGAAGTTGCCGTAGGTGATGACGTAAAGCGGCTTGCCGTTGAGCACTTTCTTGAAATAACGGTACTCGCCGCCCTGTTCCTTGACGAAGTTCTGGGCGGTGGCCTCGGAACTGGTGCCGAGGATCTGTACAACGTAGTTGCTGGTCGGTTGACCGGCGTACCAGGTACCGCCAGCGGCTTTGGCGGGTGCGGCGGCCGGCTTCTCGGCAGGCTTGGCAGTGGCGACAACCGCGGGTTTGGCCGGGGCTGGAGCCGGTTTGGCCACAGGCGCAGGGGCTGGTGCAGGCTTGGCGGTGGCGACCTGGGTCGGCGCCGGTGTCGGCTTGGCCGCTGGAGTCGGGGCAGGACCGGCCGGGACGCCCACAGGCGGCGCGGTCGTGGTTACGGTCGGCGGCGTCTGGCTGGAGCCCTCAACCGGCACGCCATCGTCGCCCTCGGTGATGCCGCCCGCCGCTTCGGCCAATGGGCCACGCATGACCGGCTGCGAATTACCGACCAACGGCAATGGCATCGGCTGCGTGTTGCCGGCGAATTCGACGGCCGGCGCACCGCCCGCTTGCGGCTGACCCTGGCCAAGCGGCAGTTGCGCCTGTTCATTGGCCGGTGCACCCGTGGTCGGTGCCTTGCTGCGACCTGGCATCAACCAGGCGGCGGCTACCGCGACCACGACGACGGCGGAAATCGCCAATACGTGTTTCTTCGGCATATTGAACCCCATACTTGGACGCTTGACCGCTAAGCGGCTGGCAATCATGGCTTCGATCATCGCATCGCGGGCGACCTGGTTGATGTTGCCAGGCCAACCCTCGGAGCTTTCGTGAATATCAGAGATCTGATCCGCGGTGAAAAGTTCGATACCCCGGCCCGCGCCTTCAAGCCGCTGGTCCAGATATTCGCGGGTCTCTTCTTCGGTGTAAGGCTGCAGTTCGATGACGTGAAAACGCTCCTCCTCAAGCTGCAAGGCTTCGAGCTGAGCGATCAGTGACGACTCACCGAACAGGAACACATGGGGACGCCCTTCCGGCGCACCGGCACCCAACGCCATCAAGGCTTCCAGAGCCGATTCGTCGAGTTGCTCGGCGTCATCCACCAGCAGATAGACTTCCTGGCCGGTCAGCGCCAATTGCACCACCTGATCCAGGATGGCGCCAATCTCGGCCTGGGCAATATCCAGGGCCTGGGCGACCTGGCGCAGCACGCCTGCGGCGTCGCCGGCGCCACGGGCGGACACCACCACACTCTGCACCGACTGTTTGTTGGTGCTGGCCACCAGCGCCTGACGCAGCAGCGTCTTGCCACTGCCCTGAGGGCCCGTGACCACCAGCAGCAACTGACTGTAGCGCGCCAGGTGATGCAACTGCCCGAGCACCGGTTTGCGCTGGGCCGGGAAAAACTTGAAGCCAGGGACCCGTGGCGCAAAGGGGTCATGGTTCAACTGGTAATGGCCGAGGAAAGCCTCGTCGGCATGCAAACTAGTCATCGCTTTCTTATTAACCTTTAAGCTGAGCCAGAGCGCGGTAATCCGCTCCCAGCGTGGCCTGTAGAACCTCTTTCGGATAATCGTCGGTCACCACCGCGTCGCCCATGCGGCGCAGCAGCACCAGGCGCAAGCGACCGTCGATCACTTTTTTATCTATTGCCATGTGTTCGAGGAAATCGGCCTCGGTCATCTCTTGCGGCGGGATGACCGGCAAACCGGCGCGCTGGAACAGGCGAATGCCGCGATCACGGTCCTGCTCGCTGATCCAGCCAAGACGCGCGGACATCTCCAGAGCCATCACGGTGCCAGCAGCGACCGCTTCACCATGCAGCCACACACCGTAACCCATATGGGTCTCGATGGCGTGCCCAAAGGTGTGTCCCAGGTTCAGCGTGGCGCGCACGCCGGTCTCTTTTTCATCGGCACCGACCACCGCTGCCTTGGCCGCGCAGGAGCGCTCGATGGCATAGGTCAGGGCCTGCTGATCCAGATTGCGCAGGCGATCGACGTTGTCTTCGAGCCAGGTCAGGAACGGTTCGTCGCAAATCAGGCCGTATTTGATGACTTCGGCCAGACCGGCTGACAGCTCGCGGGCCGGCAGGGTATTGAGCGAGGCGGTATCGATCAGCACCACATTCGGCTGATAGAACGCACCGACCATGTTTTTGCCCAGCGGGTGGTTGATGCCGGTCTTGCCGCCAACCGAGGAATCGACTTGCGACAGCAAGGTTGTGGGGACCTGAATGAAATCCACGCCGCGCTGGTAGCACGCAGCCGCAAAGCCAGCCATGTCGCCGATCACACCGCCACCGAGGGCTATCACCGTGGTGCGCCGGTCGTGCCGTGCGGTCAGCAGGCCATCGAAAATCAGCTGCAGGGTTTCCCAGGTCTTGAACGCTTCACCATCGGGCAGCACCACGGAAATCACCGAGAACTGCGCGAGGCTGCGGGTCAGACGTTCAAGATAGAGCGGCGCAACGGTTTCGTTGGAGATGATCGCTACTTGCCGTCCGCGAATGTGCGGGGCCAGCAACTCGGGCCGATCCAACAAACCTTCGCCAATATGAATCGGGTAGCTGCGCTCGCCTAGATCGACCTTGAGTGTCTGCATGTGTCCCCACAGTGAAGATGGAATCAGGCGTCCTGCCTTGAGTTATCGAAAGTCCGTGGCATCTGCTGGTGTGACGCCGCACCAGAGCCATCCGCCACAATCCTGAGCGGTTGTGGCAGGACGCCGAGGATAGCGCATTTCGCGCTGCGCATTAACGGGGAGGCAGCTGCTGCAAGCGTTCGAGAATATCGAGCACGACCATGCGCGGTGGCCGCTCATCGGTTTCCACCACCAGATCGGCGATTTCCCGATAGAGCGGATCACGGATTGCCAGCAGGTCGCGCAGGGTCTTGGCCGGATCGGCAGTGCGCAGCAAGGGTCGATTGCGGTCGCGGGAGGTGCGCCCGACCTGCTGCTCGACGGAAGCATGCAAATAGACCACCCGCCCGCCAGCATGAAGTGCCCGACGATTGGCTTCGCGCATGACAGCGCCACCGCCCGTCGCCAATACCACTCCGTCGTAATCGCACAGCTCGGCGATCATTGCCTGCTCGCGATCACGGAAGCCCGGTTCACCTTCTTTATCGAAGATCCATGGGATATTGGCGCCCGTGCGCAATTCAATTTCCTTATCGGAATCTTTGAACGGCAAGCGCAGCTCTTTGGCCAGCAACCGGCCGATGGTGCTTTTTCCAGCGCCCATCGGTCCTACAAGAATCAAATTTCGCACAGAATCAACGACTCACAGCAATCGCCTGGTTATTCATGATACGCGGAGTGAGAAACACCAACAGCTCGGATTTTTTCTCCGAAACCACGTCACGCCGGAAAAGGCGGCCAAGATACGGCACATCGCCAAGAAATGGCACCTTATCTACAACCTTGCTTTGAGTATTTGAGAAAACGCCCCCGATCACGATGGTCTCGCCGTCGTTGACCAGCACCTTGGCGTTGACCTCGTTTTTCTTGATCGGCGGTACATCCTGCACTTTGTTGAGGTAGTCCGGTTCATCCTTGGTGACCTTGACCTCCATGATGATCCGGTTGTCCGGAGTGATTTGCGGCGTGACTTCCAGGGACAGCGAAGCCTCTTTGAACGACACCGATGTGGCACCGCTGGAGCTGGCTTCCTGATAGGGAATCTCGGTGCCCTTGAGGATCTTGGCGGTTTCCTTGTCGGAGGTAACCACCTTCGGCTGGGAGACGATTTCGCCGTTGCCGGTCTTCTCCATGGCCGTGAGTTCGAGGTCGAGCAGGACGTTATCGGTGATGAACGCGATACCGATGCCAGAGGTGTTGGCTGCGGTGCCCATGTCGACGAACGGCGAGTTGGTACTGGTACTGCCCGGTGTACCGATGGTCGTTGAACCGTTGGCCCCGTTGCTGACGCCGGAGGTGTTCCAGTTGCCCTTGTTCTGGATCGAACCGCCCCAGCGCACGCCCAGGCTCTTGTCGTAATCCACGTTGGCCTCGACGATCCGCGCCTCGATCATCACCTGACGCACCGGAATGTCCAGTTGCGCCACGATGCGACGCAATTCGTCGAGCCGGTCCTGGGTCTGGTAGGCAATGATGTTGTTGGTCCGCTCATCGACGGTGATAGAACCCCGTTCGTCGACTTTCGCCTCGGCACTGGTGACGGACTGGAACAGCTTGGCGATGTCCGCCGCCTTGGCATAGTTGACCTGCAGCAACTCGCGGCGCAACGGCGCCAGTTCCTCGATCTGCTTTTGCGACTCCAGCTCCTGACGCTCCCGGGCGGCGATTTCATCGGCCGGGGCCACCAGCAGCACGTTGCCAATCTTGCGCTTATCCAGGCCCTTGGTTTTCAACACCAGGTCCAGTGCCTGATCCCAGGGCACGTTCTGCAGGCGCAAAGTGATACCGCCCTGCACCGTATCGCTGGCCACCAGATTGAGGTTGGTGAAGTCGGCGATCAGTTGCAGCACCGAACGCACATCGATGTCCTGGAAATTGAGCGACAACTTCTCACCGGTGTACGCCTGACGGCTGGCATTGCGTTTCTGCAGATCGTCGACGGTCATCGGCCGGATGCTGACGGTCAGCTTGTTGTCGGTCTGATAGGTCGAGTAATCGAAGGCACCGCTGGGCTCGATGGTGATGGTGGCCCTGTCACCGGTGGCACTGGCATTGACGAACTGCACCGGCGTGGCGAAGTCCTTGACGTCCAGGCGCACCCGCAGCGGTTCAGGCAGGCGGGTCCTGGCAAAGCCGAGCACGATCTTGCCTTCGCGCTCCTGGATCTCTGGTGCGATGGAGGGATCCGACAGGTCGATCACCACATTGCCTTCGCCCTGGGTTCCGCGCTGAAAATCCACGGCCCGGATGGTTTTCGAGCTTGCTACGGGGGCACGGGCCGGAGCCGGGGTAGCCACCGCGGCAGCCGGCGCTCTGGATGCCGTGCTCCTGGCTCCCTGCCCTATCACCACAAACAGGTTGTTGCCTTCGACACGCAGGTCGTAGGGGGTCAACTGGGTCAGATTGACGATCACCCGCGTGCGGTCATTGGCTTCGACCACCGTCGCGCTTCGGGCATTGCCGCTGCCGAGGTCGCGGGTCTTGCTCTTCAATTGGCTGGTCACCCCCGGCAAGTCCAGCGCGATCCGTGCGGGCGACTCGGTGGTGTAGCCACGGGGCGTCGGCGGCGGTGCATCGAACGCCAGCTTCAACTCGACGCGGTCCCCGGGCAGCGCAGCGACGTCCAGCGCCTTGAGGTTGGCCGCGTATACCATCGGCGACAGCAGCGCTATCCATAGCGACATCCCGAGGGTGGAGAAAATCCTGTTCATTGTTCGAGTTCCACTATGAGTGTTCTTTCAAAGGGATGGTCCGCGGCCGCTCCAGCCAGGCGCCCTGGCCGTCCGGGACGATTTCGACCACATCGACTTGTGAAGCGTTGATGGCGACGATCCGTCCATCGTTGCGCCCCAGGTAATCGCCAACTTTCAGCCGATGCACCCCGCCCGCACCGCGCAACAACGCGAAGGAGCCCGATGCATTGGAGATCGTGCCGACCATTTCAAACTGCTCGATGTTGAAACCCTCGAGGTATTGCTTGACCCGATTCGGGTCCGGCTTGACGTTGCGCGAGCCGTGCTTCTGGCCGGCCAGATCGACCCGGACCTGCCGCGAAAAGGGGCTGCGCAGGTTGGCCGCGTTGTAGGTGAATGTCGGGTAAGACCGGAATGTGGGCGTTGGTTCAATCTTGCCCGGCGCCCGCAGGCGCATTTCGTTCATGTAGGCGTCCAGGTCGCTGAAGTCGCTATCGCCGCCGCAGCCGGCCAGGACGGCCAGCACCAAGGCCAGGCAAACCCTGCTGATCGGGCTCATGGCTGCGGCCCCTTGTCGTTGTAGCGATAGGTCTTGGCCAGGATGCTCATGCGCAATTTGGGCCCACCCTCCGGACTGACTGGCGCCAGGTCGAAATCATGCAGGGTGACAATGCGCGGCAGCCCCGCCACACCGCTGACGAAAGTGGCCAGGTCGTGATAGGCGCCGGTGACGGTGATCTGGATCGGCAATTCGATGTAGAACGGCTGGGTCACCTCGGGCAGCAGCTTGATCTCCTCGAATTCCAGACCGCTGCCCAGGCCGGTACGGGTAATGTCTTCCAGTAGGCCGGGGACTTCGGTATCGCTGGGCAGTTGCCGCAGCAGCACGCCAAAAGAGTTCTCCATCTCTTTCATCTGCTGGGTGTAGAGCTCCAGATTCGCCGCCATGTGCGCCTTGCTGGCAAATTGCTCTTTGAGTGTCGACTCTTCTTCACGCTTCAGATGCAGCTGATTTTCGAGCTCGCTGGTGGAAAAGCTGTAGCCCAGGGCCATTACCAGGACCATGACCAGAGCACCCACCACCACCTTGATCGCCGGCGGCCAGGAGCCGATGTTATTGGTGTCCAGGTCGTTGATATCGATCTTGCGCAACCCCTCCAGCCATGCGGACAGACTCATTTCCCGTCCTCCACGGCTGCGGGCTGGGTCTGACGAACGGTCAGCTGGAACACGTTGGCCTGATCCAATTGACCGGCGGTGGTCGCCTTGACCTCCGTCAGGCTGGGCGCATCGAACCAGTCGGATGCTTCCAGATTGCGCATCAGGTCGGAAACCCGATTGTTCGATTCTGCCGCACCGGCAATCGACAAGGTTTTACCGGCCATTTTCACTTCCGTGAAATACACCCCGTCGGGCAATGTGCGCGCCAACTGGTCAAAAATTCGCCCACTGATGGGGCGGTTGCCTTGCAGGTCCTGGATGATTCGCATGCGCTCGACCAACTGCTGGCGGCGAGCCTTGAGATCGCTGATCTGTTTGATTCGCTCGTCGACCACCACGATCTGTTTGCCGATGTAATCGTTGCGGGCAATCTGCCGGTCTATGGCGCTGTTGATCACCTGGTTGGCGACCAGCACGGCACCTGCCGAGCCCACCAACACGCCCGCCAGAATCAGCAGGAAGCGCTTGCGACGCTCTTCGCGCAGCTCTTCGCGCCAGGGTAGAAGATTGATCCGCGCCATCAGTCGAAACTCCTGAGGGCCAACCCGCAGGCGATCATCATGGCGGGGGCGTCACTGGTCAGGGCCGCGGCGTTGACCTTGCTGTTCAACGTCATATCGGCAAACGGGTTGGCCACCTGGGTCGGCGTGCCCAATTTGTGCTCGATCAGCTGATCCAGCCCGGCGACCGACGCCGTACCGCCAGCCAGCACGATATGGTCGACCGCGTGGTACTGGCCGGAGGCAAAGAAAAACTGCAAGGAACGGGACACCTGTTGCACCAGCGCCTCGCGAAAGGGCTGCAACACTTCGCTGACGTAATCGCTGGGCAAACCGCCCTGTTTCTTCGCCAGCCCGGCCTGCTCGACGGTCAGTCCGTATCGACGCTGAATTTCTTCGGTCAACTGGCGGCCGCCGAACAGTTGCTCCCGGGTGTAGATGATTCGTCCGCCCAGCAGCACACTCAGGGTGGTCATGGTGGCACCGATATCGACCACCGCTACCAGGCGCTCCGGGGTCACCATCAACTGATTGGCCAGCAGGCCGAAAGAACGTTCCAGGGCATAGGCTTCGACGTCGACCACCCGGGCGGTAAGGCCCGCCAGGGTCAGCGCGGCCTCACGCACTTCGACGTTTTCCTTGCGACAGGCCGCGAGCAGCACGTTGACCCGCTCAGGGTTACGCGCCGATGCACCCTGAACCTCGAAATCGATGGCGACTTCATCCAGCGGATAGGGAATGTATTGATCGGCCTCGATCTTGAGCTGGCTTTCCATCTCGTCGTCGGAAAGGCCGGCATCCATCTCGATCGTCTTGGTGATCACCGCCGAACCGGCGACCGCCACCGCGACGTTCTTGACGCTGGTCCGAGCCTTGATCACCACACGGGCCAGGGCATGACCCACGCCCTCGAGCTCGGCGATGTTCTTCTCGGTCACCGCACTGGGGGGCAGGGGTTCGACCGCGTAGGCCTCGACACGATAGCGATCGCCCTGGCGGCTCAACTCCAGCAATTTCACTGATGTGGAGCTGATGTCGATACCCAGAAGCGTACTGGCTTTTTTATTGAAGAGTCCTGGCACTAGCAATTCCCTATGACTATCCGTGAGTTACGGACTCTGTAATGTGTCTTGCGTTCCATCCACCCGTCTTGACATTAGCCGCCAATGACGCCCGCGTTGGAAAAATGCTTATAATGCCCAGCGTTTTTTTCCGCTTTCCTCAAGCGCGGGCCGTTCGCCTTTACCCTGAACCCTGATGCCTCTTTCAATTTTGACCCTGGATATCCAAAAGCCTTGATTCGTCTGCTGAAATTTTTCGGTTGGTCCATCGTCGCGGTTTTCTGCGGACTGCTTCTGGGTCTGAGCGGGGCGTTTCTTTACCTTAGCCCCGGATTGCCATCCGTGGAGGCGCTGAGAAGCATTCAGTTGCAGATTCCGCTTCGCGTCTACAGCAGCGATAACAAGTTGATCGCTGAATTCGGCGAAATGCGCCGTACGCCAATCCGTTTCGCCGACATTCCCCCCAACTTCATCAATGCGTTACTAAGTGCTGAAGACGACAATTTCGCCAACCATTACGGCGTCGACCCGAGCAGCCTGATGCGCGCCGCCACTCAACTGGTCAAGAGCGGACACATACAGTCGGGCGGCAGCACCATCACCATGCAGGTGGCGAAGAACTTCTTCCTGACCAGCGAACGCAGCTTCTCACGCAAGACCACGGAAATCCTCCTGGCGCTGCAGATCGAACGCCAGCTGACCAAGGACGAGATCCTCGAGTTGTACGTCAACAAGATTTACCTGGGCAACCGTGCCTACGGCATCGAGGCCGCGGCACAGGTCTACTACGGCAAGTCGATCCGTGACGTCAGCCTGGCGCAGATGGCGATGATCGCCGGCCTGCCGAAAGCCCCGTCACGCTTCAACCCGCTGGCCAACCCGGCACGCAGCAAGGAGCGCCGCGACTGGATCCTGGGGCGGATGTACAAGCTTGGCAAAATCAGCGAGGCCGATTACACCGCCGCGATCAACGAGCCGCTGAACGCCAGCTATCACGTGCCGACCCCGGAAGTGAACGCCCCTTACATCGCCGAAATGGCTCGGGCCGAAATGGTCGGCCGTTACGGCAGCGACGCCTATACCGAAGGTTTCCGCGTCACCACCACGGTGCCGAGCAACCTGCAGGAAATGGCCAACAGTGCCGTTCATGAAGGCCTGATGACCTACGATCAGCGTCACGGCTATCGCGGGCCGGAATCGCGCCTGCCGGGCAAGACCCGTGAGGCCTGGGCGACCGAACTGACCAAACAGCGCACTATCAGCAGCCTTGAGCCGGCCATCGTCACCCAGGTCGACAAGAACGGTCTGCAGGTCCTGACCCGCACCGGCAATGAACACGTCAGCTGGGAAACGATGAAATGGGCTCGCCCGTTCCTCAATACCAACAGCATGGGACCCAACCCCAAGCAGCCGTCGGATGTGGCCCAGGTCGGTGATCTGATTCGCGTACAGCGCCAGGCGGACGACTCGCTGAAATTCAGCCAGATCCCGCAAGCCCAGGGCGCGCTGGTGTCCCTCGACCCACAGAACGGCGCCATCCGCTCGCTGGTCGGCGGTTTCGCCTTCGAGCAGAGCAACTACAACCGCGCCTTGCAGGCCAAGCGCCAGCCGGGCTCGAGCTTCAAGCCCTTCGTCTACAGCGCTGCGCTGGATAACGGCTACACCGCCGCCAGCCTGGTGAACGACGCGCCGATCGTGTTTGTCGATGAGTACCTGGACAAGGTCTGGCGGCCGAAGAACGACACCAACACCTTCCTGGGTCCGATCCGCCTGCGCGAAGCGCTGTACAAGTCGCGCAACCTGGTATCGATCCGCTTGCTGCAGGCGCTGGGCGTTGACCGGACCATCGACTACATCAGCAAGTTCGGTTTCAACAAGCAGGACCTGCCACGCAACCTGTCCCTGGCCCTGGGTACCGCGACCCTGACCCCGATGGAAATCGCCACCGGCTGGAGCACCTTCGCCAACGGCGGCTACAAGATCACTCCGTACATCATCGACAAGGTCGAGAGCCGCAACGGCGATACGCTGTTCGTCGCCAACCCGCCGAGCGTTCCGAAGGGTGGCGCCGCCAGCGACGGCATTGCCGCGCCAGTGGCCGAGGCCTTTACGGTCAACGCCACGCCAGCTGACGCACTGACAGCCCAACCGGCGCCCCAGGCTCCGGCCGTGGCTGAGCGCATTGTCGATGGCCGTACGACCTACATCCTCAACAGCATGCTCGAGGACGTGATCAAGCTCGGCACCGGCCGTCGCGCCCTGGCCCTGGGCCGCAGCGACATCGCCGGCAAGACCGGTACCACCAACGAATCCAAGGACGCCTGGTTCTCCGGCTACAACGCCGATTACGTGACCACCGTCTGGACCGGGTTCGATCAGCCGGAAAGCCTGGGCCGCAAAGAATTCGGCGGCACTGTCGCTCTGCCGATCTGGATGAACTACATGGGTGCCGCGCTCAAGGGCCTGCCACCCCACACCCAGCCAGAGCCTGAAGGCATCCTGAGCCTGCGCGTAGACCCGGTCAGCGGTCGTGCTGCGAGCCCGGGGACGCCTGGTGCCTACTTCGAACTGTTCAAGGCCGAAGACACGCCACCGTCGGTCAATGAGCTGGGCAACGGCAGCGCGCCGGGCAGCCCGCTGCCGGCGGACGAAGCGGCGCCGATCGATTTGTTCTAAAAGGCATCTGCAGGAGCGAGCTTGCTCGCGATGGACGTTAACGCTAACGCGTGTTGTGAATAAACGCGTCGCCCTTGAGTTCATCGCGAGCAAGCTCGCTCCTACAGAGCCCATAAAAAAACCCAGCACTTGGCTGGGTTTTTTTATGGCCGGCTGCTGTTAGCCGTTGAACACGTCATCCACGCTTTTGAGCGGGTAGTGCTTCGGATACGGCAGGGTCGCCACACCGGTCTCGATCGCGGCTTTGGCCACGGCGTCGGAGATCAGGGTGATCAGGCGGGCGTCCATTGGTTTCGGGATGATGTACTCACGACCGAATTCCAGCTTGATGCCGCCATAGGCATCGCAGACTTCCTGAGGCACTGGCAGCTTGGCCAGTTCACGCAGGGCGTTGGCCGCGGCCACTTTCATTTCTTCGTTGATGCGCTTGGCGCGAACGTCCAGGGCACCGCGGAAGATGAACGGGAAGCCCAGTACGTTGTTGACCTGGTTCGGGTAGTCCGAACGGCCGGTGGCCATGATCACGTCGCTACGGGTGGCGTGTGCCAGCTCCGGCGAAATTTCCGGGTCCGGGTTCGAGCACGCGAACACGATCGGGTTGGCCGCCATGGACTTCAGGCCTTCAGGGCTCAGCAGGTTCGGGCCGGACAGGCCAACGAACACGTCTGCACCTTCCAGGGCGTCAGCCAGGGTGCGCTTGTCGGTCGCGTGGGCGAAGACAGCCTTGTACTGGTTCAGATCGTCACGGCCGGAGTGGATCACGCCGGTACGGTCGATCATGTAGATGTTTTCGATGTTGGCGCCCATGCTCACCAGCAACTTCATGCAGGAGATGGCGGCCGCACCGGCGCCCAGGCAGACGATCTTGGCTTCCGGCAGGGTTTTGCCAGCGATTTCCAGGGCGTTGATCATGCCGGCGGCGGTGACGATCGCGGTGCCGTGCTGGTCATCGTGGAACACCGGAATGTCGCACTGCTCGATCAGAGCGCGTTCGATCTCAAAGCACTCTGGCGCCTTGATGTCTTCCAGGTTGATGCCACCGAAGGTGATGGAGATGCGCTTGACGGTGTCGATGAAGGCTTGCGGGCTTTCGGAGTCGACTTCGATGTCGAAAACGTCGATGCCGGCGAAGCGCTTGAACAGTACGCCCTTACCTTCCATCACTGGCTTGGAAGCCAATGGGCCGAGGTTACCCAGGCCCAGAATCGCGGTGCCATCGGAAATGACTGCAACCAGGTTGCCTTTGCCGGTGTATTTGTAGGCCAGTTCAGGATCGCGGGCGATTTCGCGTACTGGTTCGGCTACACCGGGGCTGTAGGCCAGCGACAGGTCGCGGGCGGTAGCGGTGGCTTTGGTGAGCTCGACGCTCAGTTTCCCTGGACGAGGATTGGCGTGATATTCGAGAGCGGCAGTTTTCAAATCAGACATGGGGGCATTCCGCTTTTACTGTTGGACAGACTGGTCAGCGAGGATACGCGCCTGGCAAAATCCCCACAAGACTGACCGGTCACCCCTGTCAACCGCCCTGCTTTACGACTTTTGGCCAAGAGCCGCGGAACACAAGGGGTGGACTGTTCACAATCGGCATAAAAAATGTCTACAATTTTTTATCACCGGATCACTTCGAGCATCGCCGGATCGGTCAGCGGTAACATCCAGCGCGCCTGACCATCCTGCAACCCACCGCGCCGCGAACGATCCAGCACCCAGCCGCGCGCCTCGACTTGCCTGCCCTTGAGCTTTTCCAGCGCCGCGGCATCGAAATGGCCGAGCAAATTGGGTGCAACACGCAATACAAGCGAATCCTGCAACTCGATCCAGATCCCGCCTCGATTACGCTGCACCCTGCTCACTCGGCCGCTGAGCACCGCAAAGCCGGAGGTCTTGATCTGATCCGCCTTCAGTACCGGCGACTGCCGCCAGATACCGAGTCCCGCCCGACGGGCACTGCGCTCCGCAGCTTGCTGACAGCCAACCAAATCGACATTCGGAGGGACCGCCACCAGAAAACCGAGGCCTTCGGCGAGCATTTGCGCTTCGAGGTTGGCGCCATCGGCACCGTAGACATGGGCCAGGGTTCGGCCGTAATGGTCTTGGCTTTCTTTACCGGGCAGTAAACCGACCCGTCCGTCGCTTGCCGCCACCAGGGCTTCGAGGCGTTTGCGCGCCGCCACGGCAAACGGCTCGTCGGAGCGGCCTTTCTTGCCCAGCTCAGGCGTATTCAAGCCGATCATGCGCACACTGCGGCCGTCGCTCAGGCGCAATGTGTCGCCATCCACCACCCGCTGCACCGTCACTGACGACAGGCCGCCCGGCGCCGGGCACAAGGCCTGGGCTGACGATAGCCAAATCGCGGACACAAAAAAGGCGCCCACAAGGGACGCCTTTTTCATCAGCATGGAAAAACCGTAGCGGCTTCCCAAGTTGACAGGCCTTAGGCCTTTTTCGCGCCGAAAGCACCGAAACGGTCGGCGAAGCGCTGTACGCGGCCGCCAGTGTCCAGAGTCTTTTGCTTACCGGTGTAGAACGGGTGGCATTCGTTGCACACGTCGATCGCCAGGGCTTTGCCGAAGGTCGAACGGGTTTCGAACTTGTTGCCGCAGCTGCAGGTAACAGCAACTGCTGGGTATTCTGGATGGATATCAGCTTTCATGGTGTCTTCCTCAGGCTAGCGTGCCGCCACCCAACACTATTGTTGAATACCGCACGTAATTAGGCCGCGGATTCTACCAGACAATGCCATTCGCGCAAGCTGTCGCTTCTACCGACCGTCTGCTAGGCTCCCGACCTTGAGCGCGATGCCATTGTGGGAGTGGGCTTGCTCGCGAAAGCGGTGTATCGGCCCGCAATAACGTCGACTGACACGACGTCTTCGCGAGCAAGCCCGCCCCCACAGGTCATGCCCAGCCCCTCTTTCATTGCCCGCTTATCGAGAATTCCCCGCGTGCCCGACGCCATTTTGCGCCTCGCCCTGCCTTCGCCGCTGCGCCGTCTGTTCGACTACCGTGCTCCCGCCGGGGTCCTGCGCGCCCAGTTGCAGCCTGGCATGCGCCTGCGGGTGCCATTTGGCCGGCGGGAGATGATCGGGATCCTGGTGGAGATCACCGATACCAGCGAAGTGCCGGCGGAAAAGCTCAAGCCCGCCCTGGCGCTGCTCGACGCCACGCCACCGTTGCCACCGGCACTGTTCAAGCTGTGCCTGTGGACGTCCCAGTATTATCAGCACAGCCTGGGCGACACCTTGAGCTGGGCGTTGCCGGTGTTGCTGCGTCAGGGCGAACTGGCGGAGGCGCGCCAGGAGCGCTTCTGGTCCGCCGCTCCCGGCGCCAGCCTCGACGACCCACGTATCGCCCGTGCCCCGCGCCAGCGAGAGGCCCTGGCGACTCTGGCGCAGCACCCCCATGGCGTGGCCCATCAACTGCTGAGCAAATTGATGCTGAGCAAGGACAGCCTCGATCTGTTGCTGGCCAAGAACCTGGTGCAGGTCGAAGTGCGCAAGCACGCCCCCGGCGCCCGCCACGAACACTGGCTGGCCCAGCCGGAGCTGCCGCTGAACCCCGAGCAACAGGCCGCGTGTCAAGCGATTCGCGCCGGTTTCGACAGTTATCACGCTTTCCTGCTGGCCGGCGTGACGGGCAGCGGCAAGACCGAAGTGTATTTGCAGCTGATCCGCGAAACACTGGAGGCCGGGAAACAGGCACTGGTGCTGATCCCGGAGATCAACCTCGGCCCGCAGACCCTGGCGCGCTTCGAACAGCGCTTCAACGCCCGCATCGCGCTGATTCACTCGGCGGTCAACGATCGCGAGCGACTGGACGCATGGCTGGCTGCCCGCGACGGCGAGGCCGATATCATCATCGGCACCCGTTCGGCGCTGTTCACACCGATGAAAAACCCGGGGCTGATCATCATCGACGAAGAGCATGACGGCTCCTATAAACAGCAGGAAGGCCTGCGCTACCACGCCCGGGATCTGGCGCTGGTGCGCGCCCGACAGGAAAACATTCCGATTGTGCTTGGCTCGGCCACGCCTTCTCTGGAAAGCCTGCACAACGCCTATACCGGGCGCTATGGCCTGCTGCGGCTGAACGAGCGCGCCGGCGGTGCCAAACAACCGCGCTTTCTGCGCCTGGACGTTAAAAGCAGGCCGCTGGACAGCGGCATTTCCGGGCCGATGCAACAGGCAATTGGCCAAACCCTTGCAGCCGGCCAGCAAGTGCTGGTGTTTCTCAACCGCCGAGGCTTCGCGCCGACGCTGCTCTGCCATGATTGCGGCTGGATGTCCGAGTGCCAGCGCTGCGATGCGCGCATGACCGTTCATCAGCGATATGGCGAACTGCGCTGTCACCATTGCGGCTATGTCGAGCGAGTGCCGCGCCAGTGCCCGAAGTGCAACAAGGTCGATTTACGGCCGGTGGGCGCCGGCACCGAACGGGCCGAAGAGCGCCTGGCGATCCTGTTTCCGGACTATCCGGTATTACGCGTCGACCGCGACAGCACTTCGCGCAAGGACGCGATGAATCAACTGTTCGCCACCATCCAGAAGGGCCAGCCGTGCATTCTGGTGGGCACGCAGATGCTCGCCAAAGGGCACCACTTTCCGCGGGTAACCCTGGTGTCGATTCTCGATGCCGATGGTGGGCTGTTCTCCGGCGACTTCCGCGCCAGCGAACGCATGGCGCAACTGATCGTCCAGGTGGCCGGGCGCGCTGGCCGCGCGGAAGAGCCGGGCAAGGTGATCATTCAGACGCACCTGGCCGACCATCCGTTATTGGTACAACTGACCGAGCAAGGCTACTTCGCATTTGCCGAACAGGCCCTGAGCGAGCGCCGCGCGGCGGGCCTGCCGCCCTTTGCGCACCTGGCATTGCTGCGGGCCGAAGCGCACAAACCGGGTCAGGCCGAAGGATTTCTCGACGAAGCGTGCAGCGAGGCCGAACGCCTGTTGACTGAACAGAACCTGACCGGTATTGAGTTGCTGGGGCCGGTACCCGCGCCGATGGAACGCCGGGCCGGGCGCTATCGCGCGCAGCTATTGGTGCAAGCCACGGCCCGGGCGCCGTTGCATCGGCTGCTGGCCAGTTGGTTGTTGATGCTGGAGCAGATGCCGAGCGGGCGGGCGGTGCGCTGGTCGCTGGATGTTGATCCCGTTGATTTGTATTAACCAGGCAACCGGTAGCGAGGGAGCTTGCTCCCGTTCGACCGCGAAGCAGTCGCAAAAATATCGAGGCTTGCGATGAATCGAACCCCCTGAGTTCAGGCTCGCTTCGCGGCCCAACGGGAGCAAGCTCCCTCGCCACGGGTAATCATCCGCCGTAAGTCCGCAATGAACCTACAATGGTTGGCAAGCCCGCCTTCGCAACGGATAATGCCCAGTTTTTCCACCAGCGCACCTTGCGCCGCCGCGCTTGCGGTCGAAAGAGAAGACCATGAAAGACACCATTCGCCAGCTGATCCAACAAGCCATCACCCAACTCGTCAACGAAGGTGTGTTGCCTGAAGGCCTGTCGCCGGCGATCCAGGTGGAAAACTCCCGCGACAAGAAGAACGGTGACTTCGCCAGCAACATCGCAATGATGCTGGCCAAGCCTGCGGGCATGAAGCCGCGCGATCTGGCCGAGAAAATCATCGCGGCCCTGCCGGCCGACGAAAACGTCAGCAAGGCCGAAATCGCCGGCCCAGGCTTCCTGAACTTTTTCCAGAACACCGATGCCCTGGCAACCCGCCTGGACGCCGCCCTGGCCGATGCGCACATCGGCGTACGCAAGGCCGGCCCGGCGCAGCGCACCGTGGTTGACCTGTCGGCGCCGAACCTGGCCAAAGAGATGCACGTCGGCCACTTGCGCTCGACCATCATTGGCGACGGCGTGGCCCGCGTCCTGGAGTTCCTGGGCGATACCGTCATCCGTCAGAACCACGTGGGCGACTGGGGCACCCAGTTCGGCATGCTGATGGCCTACCTGCAGGAAAACCCGATCACCAGCGACGAACTCTCGGACCTGGAAAACTTCTACCGCGCCGCCAAGCAGCGCTTCGACGAATCCGAAGAATTCGCCGACCGCGCCCGAGGCCTGGTGGTCAAGCTGCAGGCCGGTGACGCCGATTGCCTGGCGCTGTGGACCAAGTTCAAGGACATCTCGCTGTCCCACTGCCAGAAAATCTACGAACTGCTGAACGTCAAGCTGACCATGGCCGACGTGATGGGCGAAAGCGCCTACAACGACGACCTGATCAACGTGGTCAACGACCTCAAGGCCGCCGGCATGCTGGTCGAAAGCAACGGCGCGCAGTGCGTGTTCCTCGATGAATTCAAGAATGCCGACGGCGACCCGCTGCCGGTGATCATCGTCAAGGCGGACGGCGGTTACCTCTACGCCACCACCGACCTGGCGGCCGTGCGCTACCGCAGCGGCACCCTCAAGGCCGACCGCGCCCTGTACTTCGTCGACCAGCGCCAGGCCCTGCACTTCCAGCAAGTGTTCGCCGTGGCCCGCAAGGCCGGCTTCGTGACGCACCCGATGGAAATGGAACACATGGGCTTCGGCACCATGAACGGTGCCGATGGCCGTCCGTTCAAGACCCGCGACGGCGGCACTGTGAAGCTGATCGATCTGCTGACCGAAGCCCAGGAGCGCGCCTACACCCTGGTCAAGGACAAGAACCCGGAACTGGCCGAAGCCGACCTGCGCAACATCGCCAAGGTGGTGGGTATCGGCGCAGTGAAATACGCCGACCTATCCAAACACCGCACCAGCGACTACAGCTTCAACTTCGACCTGATGCTCAACTTCGAAGGCAACACCGCGCCGTACCTGCTGTATGCCTACACCCGCGTGGCCGGTGTGTTCCGCAAGCTGGGCAAGGACTTCAGCGAAGTCGAAGGCCAGATCGTCCTGGAGGCGCCGCACGAGCACGAACTGGCAGCGAAACTGGCGCAGTTCGGCGAAGTGCTCAACAACGTATCCGAGAAGGGCACGCCGCACATCCTGTGCACCTACCTGTACGACGTCGCCGGCCTGTTCTCCAGCTTCTACGAGAACTGCCCGATCCTCGCCGCCGAGACCCCGGAACAAATGCAGAGCCGCCTGCGCCTCGCCGCGCTGACCGGACGCACCCTCAAGCAAGGCCTGGAACTCTTGGGTCTGGAAACTCTGGAGCGTATGTAAGTTGGCTGCCAAGAAAAAACCTGCACCCAAACGTGGCGCCAGCCGTTACCAAGCTCCAGCGAAGCAACCGATCCCGGGTTGGCTGTGGATGGCGATCGGCCTGACGGTCGGCGCGTTCATCGTGTTCCTGATGAAGCTGGAGCCGGGCAAGGGCAGTGACACGGTCAAGCGCGAGAAAGTGGAGCAGCAACAGAAAGCCACCAAGATCGCCGAGGCCAACAAGACCCCGCCGAGCCCGACGCAACCGGTGAAGCCCAAGTACGACTTCTACACCCTGCTGCCGGAATCCGAGGTGATTGTGCCGCCGGATGCGGTGCCGGAAAAAACCCTGCCGACACCGCAAGTGCCGGCCGTGCCGACCACGCCGGTGACGCCAGCGGAAGCGGCAAAAATAGACACTGCCCGCGCCCAGGCCGCCCTGTCCGGGATCACCCCGCCGCCAGCGCCGCCCGTGACCAAGGCGGCGCCGGTGACCAAGTTCTTCCTGCAGGCCGGTTCGTTCCGCAAGGAAACCGATGCGGACAAGGTTCGGGCGCAGATCATCCTGCTGGGGCAGGCAGTGGCGGTGGAGTCCGGCACCGTGAAGGACGAGACCTGGTATCGGGTTTTGGTGGGGCCGTTCAGCAACCGCGAGCAACTGACCACCGCGCAGAAGCAACTGGCGGGCGCCGGGTTCAGCAATTTGTTGTTACAACAACGCCAGAGCCGCTGACCCTTTCTCCGATCGTTCCTACGCTCCGCGTGGGAACGATCAACACCGCGTCATCGTTCATCGCCAGCAGGCTGGCTCCCACAGGTTTGGCGCCCCCCCCTGTGGGAGCCAGCCTGCTGGCGATGGTGTCATGTCCAACACTACATATCCCCGTTTGATAGACACCGCTCGTCCCCTCTCCCGCCCCGCAGTTGAAATCCTCTCCACCACCCCCATATGAATGGGCATAAGGCACTTTCGCCCCGCTGTGTGGAGACTCTTCCCTTGACCACCATCGTTTCAGTTCGCCGCCACGGCAAAGTCGTCATGGGCGGCGACGGCCAGGTATCTCTGGGCAATACCGTGATGAAAGGCAACGCCAAAAAGGTCCGTCGCCTGTACCACGGTGAAGTTCTTGCCGGTTTTGCCGGTGCCACGGCAGATGCCTTTACCCTGTTCGAACGTTTCGAGGGTCAACTGGAGAAACACCAGGGCCACCTGGTTCGTGCTGCCGTCGAACTGGCCAAAGAATGGCGCACCGACCGCTCCCTGAGCCGCCTGGAAGCGATGCTCGCGGTCGCCAACAAGGACGCTTCCCTGATCATCACTGGCAACGGTGACGTGGTCGAGCCAGAAAACGGCCTGATCGCCATGGGCTCCGGTGGCGCCTACGCTCAGGCTGCGGCCAGCGCGCTGCTGAAAAAAACCGACCTGTCGGCCCGGGAAATCGTCGAGACCGCCCTCGGCATCGCCGGCGACATCTGCGTATTCACCAACCACACTCAGACCATTGAGGAGCAGGACTGCGCCAAAGGCGACGAGTAAGTCTGTTTCGGCTGCACGCCACGACTCATTTCGTTAAAGGTCCGTCAAATATTATGTCCATGACTCCCCGTGAAATCGTCCACGAACTCAATCGCCATATCATCGGCCAGGACGATGCCAAGCGCGCCGTCGCCATTGCCTTGCGTAATCGCTGGCGCCGGATGCAGCTGCCTGAAGAGCTGCGCGTTGAAGTCACCCCCAAGAACATTCTGATGATCGGTCCGACCGGTGTCGGTAAAACCGAGATCGCCCGTCGCCTGGCCAAACTGGCCAATGCACCGTTCATCAAGGTCGAAGCGACCAAGTTCACCGAAGTCGGCTATGTCGGCCGCGACGTCGAGTCGATCATTCGCGATCTGGCCGATGCCGCGATCAAGCTGCTGCGCGAACAGGAAATCACCAAGGTTCGCCACCGCGCCGAAGATGCCGCCGAAGAGCGCATCCTCGACGCCTTGCTGCCACCGGCCCGCATGGGTTTCAGCAACGACGACGCGCCGGCCTCCGATTCCAACACCCGTCAGCTGTTCCGCAAGCGCCTGCGCGAAGGTCAGCTCGATGACAAGGAAATCGAGATCGAAGTCGCGGAAATGTCCGGTGTCGATATCTCCGCGCCTCCGGGCATGGAAGAGATGACCAACCAGCTGCAAAGCCTGTTCGCCAACATGAGCAAGGGCAAACGCAAGAGCCGCAAGCTCAAGGTCAAGGAAGCGCTGAAACTGGTGCGCGATGAAGAAGCCAGCCGCCTGGTCAACGACGAAGAGTTGAAAGCCAAGGCCCTGGAAGCGGTCGAGCAGCACGGCATCGTGTTCATCGACGAAATCGACAAAGTCGCCAAGCGCGGCAATGTCGGCGGCGCCGACGTGTCCCGCGAAGGCGTGCAGCGCGACTTGCTGCCGCTGATCGAAGGCTGCACCGTCAACACCAAGCTGGGCATGGTCAAGACCGACCACATCCTGTTCATCGCTTCTGGTGCGTTCCACCTGAGCAAACCGAGCGACCTGGTGCCGGAACTGCAAGGTCGCCTGCCGATTCGCGTCGAGCTCAAGGCCTTGTCGCCGCAGGACTTCGAACGCATTCTCAGCGAACCGCATGCATCGCTCACCGAGCAATACTGCGCACTGCTGAAAACCGAAGGCCTGACCATCGAGTTCCAGCCGGACGGCATCAAGCGCATCGCCGAGATCGCCTGGCAGGTCAACGAGAAAACCGAGAACATCGGTGCCCGTCGCCTGCACACCTTGCTTGAGCGTCTGCTCGAAGAAGTGTCGTTCAGCGCCGGCGACCTGGCCAGCGCCCACGATGACAAGGCGATCCAGATCGACGCCGACTACGTCAACAGCCACCTGGGCGAATTGGCGCAGAACGAAGACCTGTCCCGTTATATCCTGTAGGTCACATTCTGTGTGAGCGGGCTCCTGTGGCGAGGGAGCTTGCTCCCGCTGGGTCGCGAAGCGGCCCCAAAGCCAGCGATGCGGTCCATCAGAAAGACCGCACTCTCTGGACTTACGACTGCTGCGCAGCCGAGCGGAAGCAAGCTTCCTCGCCACAGGATCACCCGCCGACACAGGGCCTCAATAAGACGGAAGACCGGCCCCATGACAACCCAACTACCCACCGACATCAAACTGCACAAAGCCTCGAGAACCCTGACGCTCACCTACGCGTCCGGCGAGGAGTACACCCTGCCTGCCGAATTCCTGCGCGTGCATTCACCTTCCGCCGAGGTCCAGGGCCACGGCAAACCCATCCTGCAATTTGGCAAGATCAACGTCGGCCTGACCAAGCTGGAACCGGCCGGTCAGTACGCACTGAAATTGACCTTCGACGATGGCCACGACAGCGGCCTGTTCACCTGGGAATACCTCTACGAACTGGGGCGACGTCATGACGCACTCTGGGAGGATTATCTGGCCGAGCTCAAAGCCGCCGGAAAAACCCGCGACCCGAACGAATCGGTCGTCAAGCTGATGCTCTAGTCCGAGCCTCTTGCTCTTTAGAGGGCATTTTCTAATTTCATCTGTTTGAATGCTCCGCTCCAAGGCAGGCGACAGGCCCGCTTGCGAAAAAAATTAAACTCGGGTAACCAATGGAGCTGGCAAGTTCCCTGCAGTGCTCTCTGCGATTGAAAAAAGCAGCGATGCAGAATTAACGGTCACCCGAGCAGTAGTACCTGGCATTCGCTGTGTGACTACACAGCAGGACCGGGTACTCGTCTCAGGACAATGGAGCGTCGTAGATGAGTAACAAGAATAACGATGACTTGAAGTATCAGGCCTCGGAAAACACCTTGGGACTGAATCCTGTCGTTGGGCTGCGTGGAAAGGATCTACTGGCTTCTGCTCGCATGGTGCTCAGGCAGGCCATCAGGCAACCGGTGCACAGTGCAAAGCACGTTGCGCATTTCGGACTTGAACTCAAGAACGTGCTGTTCGGCAAATCCGAGCTGCAACCGACCAGCGACGACCGTCGCTTCGCCGACCCGGCCTGGAGCCAGAACCCGCTCTACAGACGTTATCTGCAAACCTACCTGGCGTGGCGCAAGGAACTCCACGACTGGATCGACGACAGCAACCTCTCGCCCAAGGACGTCGCCCGCGGGCATTTCGTGATCAACCTCATGACCGAAGCCATGGCCCCGACCAACACCGCGGCCAACCCGGCGGCGGTCAAGCGCTTCTTCGAAACCGGCGGCAAAAGCCTGCTCGATGGCCTTTCGCACCTGGCCAAGGACATGGTGCACAACGGCGGTATGCCGAGCCAGGTCAACATGGGCGCGTTCGAGGTCGGCAAGAGCCTGGGCGTGACCGAAGGCGCGGTGGTGTTTCGCAACGACGTGCTGGAGCTGATCCAGTACAAACCGATCACCGAGCAGGTCCATGAGCGTCCATTGCTGGTGGTGCCACCGCAGATCAACAAGTTCTACGTATTCGACCTGAGCCCCGACAAGAGCCTGGCGCGCTTCTGCCTGCGCAATAACGTGCAGACATTCATCGTCAGCTGGCGCAACCCCACCAAGGAACAACGCGAGTGGGGCCTGTCGACCTACATCGAAGCGCTCAAGGAAGCGGTCGATGTGGTGACGGCCATCACCGGCAGCAAAGACGTGAACATGCTGGGCGCCTGCTCCGGCGGCATCACCTGCACCGCGCTGCTAGGCCACTACGCCGCGATCGGCGAGAACAAGGTCAATGCCCTCACCCTGCTGGTGAGCGTGCTGGACACCACCCTGGACAGCGACGTCGCCCTGTTCGTCGATGAGCAAACCCTCGAGACCGCCAAGCGACATTCCTACCAGGCCGGTGTGCTGGAAGGTCGCGACATGGCGAAAGTCTTCGCCTGGATGCGCCCCAACGACCTGATCTGGAACTACTGGGTCAACAACTACCTGCTGGGCAACGAGCCGCCGGTGTTCGACATCCTGTTCTGGAACAACGACACCACGCGCTTGCCGGCCGCGTTCCACGGCGACCTGATCGAGATGTTCAAAAACAACCCACTGATTCGCCCCAATGCACTGGAAGTGTGCGGTACCGCCATCGACCTCAAACAGGTGACCGCCGACATCTTTTCCCTGGCCGGCACCAACGACCACATTACCCCGTGGAAGTCCTGCTACAAGTCGGCGCAGCTGTTTGGTGGCAATGTCGAATTCGTGCTGTCCAGCAGCGGGCATATCCAGAGCATCCTGAACCCGCCGGGCAACCCGAAATCCCGGTACATGACCAGCACCGAAATGGCAGCGACCGCCGAGCAGTGGCAGGAGAACTCCAGCAAACACACCGATTCCTGGTGGTTGCACTGGCAGGCCTGGCAGGCCCAGCGTTCGGGTGAACTGAAGAAGGCCCCGACCAAACTGGGCAACAAGGCCTATCCGGCGGGCGAAGCATCGCCGGGCACCTACGTACACGAGCGGTAACCGACACACCTCGCCCCACACTGTGGGAGCGGGCTTGCTCGCGAAGGCGTCAACTCGGCCGACATCGATTCTGAATGAACGACCGCTTTCGCGAGCAAGCCCGCTCCCACAGGGGATCGGGGAAGAATTTGAAAAAGTGACCCACAGGGCCAGAGCATGCCGCAACCGTTCATATTCCGTACCGTCGACCTGGATGGCCAGACCCTCCGCACGGCGGTGCGCCCCGGCAAGCCTCACTTGACGCCCTTGCTGATTTTCAACGGCATCGGCGCCAACCTGGAGCTGGTGTTCCCGTTCGTCGCGGCGCTGGACCCGGACCTGGAGGTCATCGCGTTCGACGTTCCCGGTGTGGGCGGTTCGTCGACGCCAAATCGTCCGTACCGGTTTCCGGGCCTGGCGAAGCTCACGGCGCGCATGCTCGATTACCTTGATTACGGACAGGTCAATGCGATCGGCGTGTCCTGGGGCGGTGCCCTGGCGCAGCAATTCGCCTACGACTATCCGGAGCGCTGCAAGAAGCTTGTACTGGCGGCGACGGCCGCCGGTGCGGTGATGGTGCCGGGCAAGCCGAAAGTGTTGTGGATGATGGCCAGCCCACGACGCTACATCCAGCCTTCGCACGTGATCCGCATCGCGCCGATGATCTACGGCGGCTCGTTCCGTCGCGACCCGACACTGGCGGCAAGCCATGCGGCGAAGGTGCGTTCGGCGGGCAAGCTCGGTTACTACTGGCAGCTGTTCGCGGGCCTTGGCTGGACCAGCATTCACTGGCTGCACAAGATCAACCAGCCGACCCTGGTGCTGGCCGGTGACGACGATCCGTTGATCCCGCTGGTCAACATGCGCCTGCTGGCCTGGCGCATCCCCAACGCCCAGTTGCACATCATCGATGACGGGCACCTGTTCCTGATTACCCGCGCCGAAGCCGTGGCGCCGATCATCATGAAATTTCTCGAGGAGGAGCGCCAGCGCGCGGTGATGCACCCGCATCCGTCGCCACTGGGCGGTTAATCGACTCGTCATCGCCCGGCAGGACGCCGGGCCGCGCAACAACCTGCTACAGCGACTATGGTGTTCTGGTTCGGTGTGTTTGTATTTGGCCTGAAGACGAAGGAGTGTTGACTGATGCGTGACAAACCAGCGAGGGACTTGGTGCCCTCTCCCGCCGCGTTCATCAACGCACAGAGTGCGATCACCGGCCTGCGTGGCCGCGATCTGTTTTCAACGCTGCGCAGCGTTGCCGCCCATGGTTTGCGCAACCCGGTGCACAGCGCGCGGCACGCCTTGAAACTGGGGGGTCAACTGGGCCGCGTCCTGCTGGGTGAGACCCTGCACCCCACCAACCCTCAGGACAGTCGTTTCGCCGACCCGGCATGGAGCCTCAACCCCTTCTATCGTCGCAGCCTGCAGGCTTACCTGGCCTGGCAAAAGCAGGTCAAAAGCTGGATCGACGAGAGCAATATGAGCCCCGACGATCGCACCCGCGCACACTTCGCCTTCTCCTTGCTGAACGATGCCATGGCGCCGTCCAACAGCCTGCTCAATCCGCTGGCCATCAAGGAGATCTTCAACTCCGGCGGCAACAGCCTGGTCCGTGGCATCAGCCATCTGGTCGATGATCTACTGCACAACGATGGCCTGCCCCGCCAAGTCACCAAACAGGCTTTCGAGGTCGGCAAGTCCGTCGCCACCACCACCGGTGCCGTGGTGTTTCGCAATGAACTGCTGGAGCTGATCCAGTACAAGCCGATGAGCGAAAAGCAGTACTCCAAACCGCTGTTGGTGGTGCCGCCGCAGATCAACAAGTACTACATTTTCGACCTCAGCCCCCACAACAGCTTCGTCCAGTTCGCGCTCAAGAACGGCCTGCAAACCTTCATGATCAGTTGGCGCAACCCCGATGTGCGCCACCGTGAATGGGGGCTGTCGACCTATGTGGAAGCGGTGGAAGAAGCCATGAATGTCTGCCGGGCGATCACCGGCGCCCGAGAAGTCAACCTGATGGGCGCTTGCGCCGGCGGGTTGACCATCGCCGCGTTGCAGGGGCACTTGCAGGCCAAGCGGCAACTGCGCAGGGTGTCTAGCGCGACGTACCTGGTGAGCCTGCTGGACAGCCAGCTGGACACCCCGGCCACCCTGTTCGCCGATGAGCAGACCCTGGAAGCCGCCAAGCGCCGCTCTTACCAGAAGGGCGTGCTCGATGGCCGGGACATGGCCAAGGTCTTCGCCTGGATGCGCCCCAACGATCTGATCTGGAGTTATTTCGTCAACAACTACCTGCTGGGCAAGGAGCCGCCCGCGTTCGACATCCTCTATTGGAACAACGACAACACGCGCCTGCCGGCCGCCTTGCATGGGGACCTGCTGGACTTCTTCAAGCACAACCCGCTGAGCCATCCCGGCGGCCTCGAAGTGTGCGGCACGCCGATCGATTTGCAGAAAGTCACCGTCGACAGTTTCAGCGTCGCCGGCATCAACGATCACATCACGCCATGGGACGCGGTGTATCGCTCGACGCTGCTGCTGGGGGGCGAGCGGCGTTTCGTGTTGTCCAACAGCGGCCATGTGCAGAGCATCCTCAACCCGCCGAACAACCCGAAAGCCAACTACGTCGAAGGCGCCAAACTGAGCAGCGACCCACGGGCCTGGTACTACGATGCCAAGCAGGTCGACGGCAGTTGGTGGACACAATGGCTGGGCTGGATTCAGGAGCGTTCCGGCGCGCAGAAAGAAACCCACATGGCCCTGGGCAACCAGAACTACCCACCGATGGAAGCCGCACCCGGTACCTACGTGCGTGTGCGCTGAACCTTCAACGCCGCATCCAAATCCGCAGGAGCGAGCCTGCTCGCGATGAACACGCAGACGCCGCGGGTATTCAGAAAGCCCGCGTAATCGTTAGCGACCATCGCCAGCAGGCTCGCTCCCACAGGATTGGAAATTGACTTGGCATGATCATTAAGAAGACTGGATGAAAACCCGCGACCGCATCCTCGAATGTGCCCTGCAGTTGTTCAATCACAAGGGCGAACCGAACGTCTCCACCATGGAAGTTGCCAACGAAATGGGCATCAGCCCCGGCAACCTCTACTACCACTTCCACGGCAAGGAACCACTGATTCTCGGGTTGTTCGAGCGCTTTCAGGCGGAGCTGGCACCGCTGCTCGACCCACCGTCCGACGTCGAACTGGCCCCCGAGGATTACTGGCTGTTCCTGCACCTGATCGTCGAGCGTCTGGCTCACTACCGGTTCCTGTTCCAGGACCTGTCGAACCTGGCCGGGCGTTTGCCGAAGCTGGCCAAGGGCATTCGCAACCTGCTCAACGGGCTCAAGCGCACACTCGCTTCGTTGCTGGCGCGCTTGAAGGCACAGGGGCAATTGGTCAGCGACACCCAGGCCCTGGGGCAACTGGTGGAGCAGATCACCATGACGCTGCTGTTCTCGCTGGACTATCAGCGGATTCTCGACCGCGAGGGCGAAGTGAGGCTGGTGGTTTACCAAATCATGATGCTGGTGGCGCCGCATCTGTTGCCGCCGATCAAAGTGGCGACCGAGCATTTGGCGATGCAGTACTTGGAAGAACACGAATAACCCACCGCCCTCTGTAGGAGCCGAGCTTGCTCGCGATGGCGTCGTATCAGTCGACTTCAGTGTTGACTGACACGACGCCATCGCGAGCAAGCTCGGCTCCTACAGGTATTGTGTAGGCCGTGCATGAACAAAAACGCCCGACCTTGGCAGGCCGGGCGTTTTCTAGAGCCCTGAACAATCAGGACTGACTGGTTGGCGTCGATGGGGCTGGCGCGGCAGTCGGGGTGGTGGCTGGGGTCGGCGCGGTCGCAGAGTTCGAGGCGCTGACCGGAGCGGCCGGGGTTGCCGGTTTGGCGGCGGCCACGGCAGGTTTTGGCGCGGCGGCTTTTGGAGCGGCCGGCTTTTTCACTGCGGGCTTTTTCGCAGCGGCAGGTTTGGCCGCGGGTTTGGCTGCTGGCTTGGCCGCTGCAGTTTTAGCGGCGGCCGGCTTGGCTGCTGGCTTGGCCGCTGGCTTGGCAGCCGTTTTTGCCGCTACCGGTTTAGCCGCTGCTTTGGCGGCGGCTGGTTTTGCTGCGGCAGTTTTGGCAGCCGGCTTGGCCGCTGCTTTGGCAGCAGGTTTGGCGGCAGCGGTTTTGGCAGCAGGTTTAGCCGCTGCTTTGGCCAGTGGCTTGGCTGCAGTTTTTGCGGCCGGCTTGGCAGCAGGTTTGGCCGCTGCGGTTTTCGCCGCAACAGGCGCAACCTTGGCACCGGTCAGTTTTTCGATCTGCTTGGTCAGGGTGTCGACCTTGCTGTGCAGTGCCTTGACTTCATTGCGGCTCGGCACGCCCAGACGGGAAATGGCGCTGTTCAGACGCTTGTCGAAAGCCCCTTCCAGCTCATCCCACTTGCCCAGTGCGCGATCTTTCACGCCAGTGATGCGCGATTTGGCCGAAGAAGCAGAGTCCTTGGCGGCGTCGACTTTTTTGCCGACGGCACTCTTGGTGAGCTTCTCGGCTTTCTCGCCGTCTTTGACCAATGCATCGAAGAGTTTGCTGCCGTCAGTGTCGATCTTCGAGTACACGCCTAAACCAGCCAGCCAGATTTTTCGGGAGTAGTCTTCGACTTTCCCGATCCACGAGCTGCCTTCTTTTTCGGTGTTCTTTTTAACAGCCATCCCGTTCTCCTTAAGATTTACGCGCGACGCGTTCGAGCAATGCCGTCAGCTCATCGAGCTTAGCAGAGAGTGTCTCAACGTCATGTTTAGACGGAATGCCGATACGATTCAAGGCACTTGCAACACGCGAGTCGAACGCCTTCTCGACCTTGTCGAGTTGGACTTCAACCTTGCCCTTGAAAGTGGTCACTTCACTCTTGGCTTCATCGATCTCGGAGTTGGCGGCTTCAAGTTTCTCGGCAACTACCTTTTTGCCTTTAGTTTCAACAACTTGACCAGCCTTGATCAGCTCTTGAAAGTACTCGCTGCCCTCTTGGCCGACCTTGGTGTAGGCACCCAGGCCTGCCAGCCAGATCTTGCGGGCATAGGATTTGACGTCGCTCAAAGCAGTAGTCGAAGCGTCGATTTTTTTCTTCAAAATAACTTTGGCCATGGTGCACCTCACGCGCAGAAGGTTTGAGGAACTGCCCGCGAAAGTGTCGGGCTCATGCACAAAGTAGGGAGAAAAATTAGAAACGGCACCCTAACAACTGACATGAAACCCTGGGCACGCCACAAAACAAATGTGGGAGCGGGCTTGCTCGCGAAGGCGGTGCATCCGTCAACAACAATGCTGAATGACACACCGCATTCGCGAGCAAGCCCGCTCCCACAGGGGATCTCATTTCACCCAGAGATCAGACCAACGCTTTATCCAGCGCCTTCTCGATTTCCGATTTGATCATGCCGCTCATGGCCGACATCATCAGGCCCAATTCCACTTCGACCCGGATCGAATCGTCGGCGACATGCACCGCCCCTTTTACCCCCGAACGCTTGAGGTTCAGGGTGTCGCCAGACCATTGGGGCTCCAGGCCATATTGGTCGGAGAGTTTCTGCGCCAGTTTGTCAGCCTTCTCGCGGGCCGCGTCCTTGCCCAGGCTGTGGGCACGCTCAACACTGATATGGGCCATCGATCAACTCCTGTTCTATGAATACGTGTTCGGTGAATCTTGACCGTCACCGCGGCAAAACGTCCCGAGGGGGATCCATCTTACCTTCAGCCTTGCCAAGACAAAGCATCCCTTGGGGATTAGAATGTCGCGCATTCTCTCTTGGTGACAGCGATATGACTGATCAGCGCAAAGGCAGCGATGCCGAACCCACCACTCACTTCGGCTTCAAAAACGTTCCGGAAAGCCAGAAAGCGGAAAAAGTCGCTGAAGTTTTCCATTCGGTAGCCGCCAAGTACGACCTGATGAACGACCTCCTGTCGGGCGGCATGCATCGTCTGTGGAAGCGTTTCGCGATCGAGTTGTCGGGCGTACGCACCGGCAACCGCGTGCTCGACATCGCCGGCGGCACCGGCGACCTGACCCGCAAGTTTTCGCACCTGGTAGGCCCCACCGGCCAGGTGGTGCTGGCTGACATCAACGAGTCCATGCTCAAGGTCGGTCGTGACCGCCTGCTGGACCTGGGTGTGGCCGGCAACGTCGAATTCGTTCAGGCCGACGCGGAAAAACTGCCGTTCCCGGACAACCATTTCGACTGCGTGACCATCGCCTTCGGCCTGCGTAACGTGACGCACAAGGAAGACGCGCTGCGCTCCATGCTGCGCGTGCTCAAGCCCGGTGGCCGCCTGCTGGTGCTGGAGTTCTCCAAACCGACCAACGCACTGATGTCCAAGGCCTACGACGCTTACTCGTTCGCCTTCATGCCGTTGATGGGCAAGCTGATCACCAACGACTCGGAAAGCTATCGCTACCTGGCCGAATCGATCCGCATGCACCCCAACCAGGAAACCCTGAAGTCGATGATGGTCGAGGCCGGTTTCGACCGCGTGACCTATCACAACATGACCGCGGGTATCGTCGCCCTGCACCGCGGCATCAAGCCCTGATGCTGCTCGCCGGACTGTTCGCCAGCGTTGAACTCGGTCTGAACCGGGTGCTGCGCCTCGACAGCACGGCGCTGCCGCGGCTGGCGCATTTGAGCGGCAAGGTGATTGCCGTCGACTGCCGCAGCCCGGCCTTGCACCTGTTCATCCTGCCCAGCGATGAAGGCCTGATGCTCGCCTCCCAGTGGGAAACCGGCGCCGACTGCACCTTGCGCGCGCCGGCTTCGAGCCTGTTGAAACTGGCGATGAGCAAAGACAAGACGGCCGTGCTGCATGGCCCGCAAGTCGAGCTCGAAGGCGACAGCGGTGTGCTGCTGGATTTGGCGGCGATTCTCCAGGACCTTGAGCTGGACTGGGAGTACGAACTCTCGCGCTGGCTCGGTCCCGTTGCCACCCAACTGGTGGGCGGTCACCTGCGCAGTCGTGCACGCTGGTATCAGCAAGGATTTGCCAGCCTGGGCCAGAACCTGGGCGAATACCTGGCCGAAGAATCGCGCACCCTCGTCGGTCAGCGCGAAGCCGAAGCCCGATTCAGTGAACTGGACCGGATCAAACTCGATCTGGAACGACTCGAGGCGCGTTTCGCGCGCCTTTCCCGATCCCTCGACCCAAGCGATAACGCATGAAGCTGCTTGCCGTCCGCCGTCTGTTGCGCATCCAGCGCGTCGTGATCCGCTACCGCCTCGATGACCTGCTGTTCGCCCTGCCATTGCCCTGGTTCCTGCTGGTGCTGCGCTACGCCCTGCCGTGGCGCTGGTTCCCGCGAAAAACCCTGGACCTGAGCCGTGGCGCGCGATTGCGCCTGGCGCTGCAGGACCTCGGGCCGATCTTCATCAAGTTCGGGCAGATTCTGTCCACTCGCCGCGACCTCCTGCCCGAGGACATTGCCGATGAGCTGATGAAGTTGCAGGACCGCGTGCCGCCGTTCGACTCGCAGCTGTCGGTCAAGCTGATCGAAGAGCAACTGGGCAAAAAGATCAGTGAGGTGTTCAGCCGTTTCGACGTCGAACCCCTGGCCTCGGCCTCGGTGGCGCAGGTGCATGCCGCGCAACTGAAAACAGGCGAAGAAGTCGTCGTCAAGGTGATCCGCCCGGGCCTCAAGCCGATCATTGCCCAGGACCTGGCGTGGCTGTTCATCCTGGCCCGCGCCGCTGAAAAACTGTCGGCCGATGCGCGCCTGCTGCACCCGGTGGACGTGGTCAGCGACTACGAAAAAACCATCTACGACGAACTCGACCTGTTGCGTGAAGCGGCCAACGCCAGCCAATTGCGGCGCAACTTCGAAGGCTCTCCGCTGCTGTACGTGCCGCAAGTCTATTGGGACTGGTGCCGGCCGAAAGTGCTGGTGATGGAGCGTATCTACGGCATTCAGGTCACCGACCTGGCCACCCTGGCCGACCAACGCACCGACATGAAAATGCTCGCCGAACGCGGCGTCGAGATCTTCTTCACCCAAGTGTTCCGCGACAGCTTCTTCCACGCCGACATGCACCCCGGCAACATCTTCGTCAGCACCGTGAGCCCGTGGAGCCCGCAGTACATCGCGATCGACTGCGGCATCGTCGGCAGCCTGACCCCCGAAGACCAGGACTACCTGGCGCGCAACCTGTTCGCCTTCTTCAAGCGCGACTACCGCCGCGTGGCACAACTGCACATCGATTCGGGCTGGGTGCCGGCGGAAACCAAACTCAACGAATTCGAAGCGGCGATCCGTACCGTGTGCGAACCGATCTTCGAAAAACCGTTAAAAGATATTTCCTTCGGTCAGGTGCTGATGCGCCTGTTCCAGACGGCACGCCGCTTCAACATGGAAGTGCAGCCGCAATTGGTTCTCTTGCAAAAAACCCTGCTGAACATCGAGGGCCTGGGCCGTCAGCTGTACCCGGACCTGGACCTGTGGAACACCGCGCAGCCGTTCCTCGAGCGCTGGATGCGCGAGCGCGTCAGCCCCAAGGCCCTGCTCGGCAACGTGCAGAGCCAGTTCGAACAACTGCCGCACCTGGCCAACATGGCCCGCGACCTGCTCGAACGCATGTCCCAGCCCCACGCCTACGACCCGCCGCCACCCTGGCATCGCCGCCGGGACGACTGGTTTCTGCGCCTGCTCGGCACGGCGCATCTGGCCGGCGGCGCCATCCTTGCCGCCGGAGGTCCGTTGAATCAGTTGGCTTATTGGCCAGCGGGAATCATGATGGCCGTCGGTTTGTATCTGGTCGTGCGTCGATAGCCTGAATCAGCTGTAAGTTATAAGCTGCAAGCGATGTTGATAGCACTCATGTTTAATTCACGCCGGTGGATATGCGCTGCAGAATACGAAACACCGAAGCGCAAAGGCTTTTACTTGCGGCTTGAAGCTCGAAGCTTGTCGCTGCTTTTCAGGAACCAAAGATGAAAAACTGGCTGGACGAGATCAAGTGGGACGCCGATGGCCTGGTGCCGGCGATTGCCCAGGATCACAAGACCGGGCGCGTCCTGATGATGGCCTGGATGAACCGCGAAGCGTTGGAGCTCACCGCCGCCGAGAACCGTGCCATCTACTGGTCGCGTTCCCGTGGCAAGCTGTGGCGCAAGGGCGAAGAATCCGGCCACGTACAGACACTGCACGAGATGCGCCTCGATTGCGACGCCGACGTCATCATCCTGATGGTCGAACAGATCGGCGACATCGCCTGCCATACCGGCCGCCAGAGCTGCTTCTACCGCGTCTATGAGAACGGCGACTGGACAACCGTCGACCCGGTCCTGAAAGATCCACACGCCATCTATTCCGCAGGACACAAACATGAGTGACACTCTGACCCGTCTGGCCGCCGTCCTGGAAGAGCGCAAAGGCGCCGCCGCCGACAGCTCGTATGTCGCCAGCCTGTACCACAAGGGCTTGAACAAGATTCTGGAAAAAGTCGGCGAAGAGTCGGTCGAAACCATCATTGCCGCCAAAGATGCCGCCGTCAGCGGTGACTGCAGCGATGTGATCTACGAGACCGCCGACCTGTGGTTCCACAGCATGGTCATGCTTGCCCAATTGGGGCAGCATCCCCAGGCTGTACTCGATGAACTGGACCGTCGCTTCGGTCTCTCCGGACACGTCGAGAAAGCCTCGCGTCCGTCCGCCTGAACAATTATTAGAGAGGAGCAGCAACATGGGCATTTTTGACTGGAAACACTGGATCGTCATCCTGGTTGTTGTCGTGCTGGTATTCGGCACCAAGAAACTGAAAAACCTCGGCACCGACGTCGGCGAGTCGATCAAGGGCTTTCGCAAGGCCATGAACGATGACGAAAAACCGGCCGACCCGAGCGTGACCCCGGCCCAACCGGTTCCGCCCGTTCAGCCGCAGACCACTCAGAACGTGAACCCGCCGCACACCATCGACGTGCAGGCGCAAAAAGTCGAAGAGCCGATCCGCAAAGACGTGTGAGCACTGACTAATGTTTGGTATCAGCTTCTCTGAACTGCTGCTCGTCGGCCTCGTTGCCCTGCTGGTGCTGGGTCCCGAGCGCCTGCCGGGCGCTGCGCGCACCGCCGGCCTGTGGGTCGGACGCCTCAAGCGCAGCTTCAACGCGATCAAACAGGAAGTTGAACGTGAAATCGGTGCCGACGAAATTCGTCGGCAACTGCACAACGAACACATTCTGTCGCTGGAGCAGGAGGCGCGGAAGATTTTCACGCCGGTTCAGCAGGAGCCGACCCCGGTCCAGCCTGAGGCAACGTCGACCCCGGTGCCTGCCGCCGACGTCGCCCCTGCCGAGGCGGCGCCCGTGCTTGCAGCGACACCGGTCGAACCCGTCGTCCCTGCCGCCGCGCCTGTCCCGCCGGCCCCTCAAGACCCTACACTGCCGCCGCGAGCCCCATGAGCGATCTTCCTGAAAACGACCAGCACATGCCGCTGGTTTCGCACCTCACCGAGTTGCGTACCCGCCTGCTGCGCTGTGTAGCGGCAGTGTTCATCATCTTCGCCGGGTTGTTCGCCTTTACCCAGCAGATCTATACCTTCGTCTCCACGCCGCTGCGCCAGTACCTGCCGGTGGGCGCGACGATGATCGCCACCGACGTGTCGTCGCCATTCCTGACGCCGCTCAAGCTGACAATGATGGTCTCGCTGTTCCTGGCGATCCCGGTGATCCTGCATCAGATCTGGGGCTTCATCGCGCCCGGCCTGTACAAGCATGAAAAGCGCATTGCCGTGCCGCTGCTGGTGTCGAGCATCCTGCTGTTCTACGCGGGCATGGCCTTCGCCTACTTCCTGGTGTTCCCGCTGATCTTCAAATTCTTCGCCGCCGCCACCCCGGCCGGCGTGGAAATGATGACCGACATCACCAGCTACCTCGATTTCGTCATGACGCTGTTCTTCGCCTTCGGCGTGGCGTTCGAGATCCCGGTGGCCGTGGTGCTGCTGGTGTGGATCGGCGTGGTGGACGTCAAATACCTGAAGAAAATCCGCCCGTACGTGGTCATCGGCTGCTTCGTGGTCGGCATGATCCTGACGCCGCCGGACATCTTCTCGCAGACGCTGTTGGCGGTGCCGATGTGGCTGCTGTTCGAGATCGGCGTGCTGTTTGGCGGCCTGATCAGCAAGCGCGGCGAACACCCGGACGATCAGCCGGCTGACGATCACAACGACCAGCCGCCAGCGACCCAAGCGTGAACCTGCTGCTGCTCGAAGACGCCGATTTCATAGCGGCGGACCGGGTGATCCTGCGCGATCGCCGGTTGACCCACATGCAGGAAGTGCATCGCTGCGAAGTGGGCGACAGCATGCGCGTCGGGCGCCTTGGCGGCCTGATGGGTACGGCCGAGGTGTTGCGCCTGGACGCCGCTGAAGCGGAACTGCGCGTGATTCTCGACCAGCCACCGCCCGCCAAGCTGCCGCTGACCCTGGTATTGGCCCTGCCACGGCCCAAAATGCTCCGTAGGGTGTTTCAGACCGTTTCGGCCATGGGTGTGCCGCGTATCGTCCTGGTGAACAGCTATCGCGTCGAGAAGAGCTTCTGGCAGACACCTTTCCTGGAGCCTGAAGCGATTCGCGAGCAGTTGATCCTCGGCCTCGAACAGGCCCGGGACAGCGTGCTGCCGCAAGTGATCATCGAGAAACGCTTCAAGCCGTTCGTTGAAGACCGTTTGCCGGCCATTACCGAAGGCACCCTCGGCCTGGTTGGCCATCCTGGTCACTATCCGCCCTGCCCCCGGGCCCTGAGCGAGCCGGTGACCCTGGCCATCGGCCCCGAGGGTGGCTGGATTCCCTACGAAATCGACCTGCTGGGCAAGTCCGGCCTGCAACCGGTGCAACTGGGCGAGCGCATCCTGCGGGTCGAAACTGCTGTTACGGCATTGCTGGCCCGCCTCTTCTAAGCCCCTTTCCACTGTTAACCATCTGTCAGACTTTTCCTACAGATTGCCTGCCTGCAGCCGATACAACTCCCATAAAACCAATGAGTGGTCAGGGAGAGTTGCAACATGTACCAATGGCTGGCCGATAAACTAGGGAATGTAAGCGTCAATCGTAAACTCGGAGTCGGCTTTGGCCTTGTGTTGCTGCTGACTCTGCTGATCACGGTCACAGGCTGGAACGGCCTGAGCGATGTGAGCAGCCGGGGCGATAAATTGGGTTTCATTTCCGACATCAACGGAATGACCAAAGACCTGCGCATCGCCCGCCTCGACTACGAAATGCGCCGTGGCGAGCAAGGCCCCGGTGCCGTAAACGACATGCTGGGCAAGCTCGACAGCAGCCTGCAAACCGCCCGCCAGATGATCGAACAACCGGCCGACGTGGCGTTGATCGATCAGCAACTGGCCGCTGTCGGTCAGTACAAACAAGCCTTTGCCGCCATGATCCAGGCTGGAGCAAACCGTGAGGATGCTCGCGGCAAACTGGGCGCCACCGCCGACAATGCCGTGGCCAAGGTCAACGAAGTCGAAAAAACCCTGCTTCAAGGCGATAGCGTTGTGCAGTTCAACAGCGTCATCGACCTGAGCAAGCTGATCCAGCAAGCGCGGTTCCAGGTGCGGGGCTACACCTACAGCGGCAAGACCGAGGCCGAGCAACCCGCGCTGGACGCCATCGACAATGCGTTGAAATACCTGGAAAGCCTGCCGTCGAAACTGCCGGAGCAGCACATCGCCAACCTGCAGCAGGCGACCGACTCGCTCAAAGCCTACCGCGCCGCCGTCAGCCAGTACCGTGACTCCCAGGTCGCCAGTGCCGAAGCGCTCAAGCACATGGCCGCCCAGGGTGAAATCCTGCTGGACGTCAGCAAGAAACTCACGCTCTCGCAAACCAACGTACGCGATACTGACGTGGCGCATGCCAAGAACATGCTGTTGCTGGCCACCACGCTGGCCCTGGTTTTTGGCCTGTTCGCGGCCTGGGCCATCACCCGGCAGATCGTGATCCCACTCAACCAGGCCCTCAAGGTGGCCGAGCGCATCGCCGCCGGCGACCTGACACACTCCCTGAGCTCCAAACGCCAGGACGAACTGGGCCAGCTGCAGCGGGCCATCCAAAACATGACCCAGGGCCTGCGCGAACTGATCGGCGGCATCAGCGATGGCGTGACGCAGATCGCCAGCGCCGCCGAAGAATTGTCCGCCGTTACCGAGCAGACCAGCGCCGGGGTGCAAAGCCAGAAGGTCGAGACCGATCAGGTGGCCACCGCCATGAACGAGATGACCGCCACCGTGCAGGAAGTGGCGCGCAATGCCGAGGAAGCCTCCGAGGCCGCTGTCGCCGCCGACCAGCAGGCGCGCGAGGGTGACAAGGTGGTGGGTGAAGCCATCGCCCAGATCGAGCGCCTGGCCCTGGAAGTGGGCAATTCCACCGAGGCCATGGGTGAGCTCAAGCGCGAGAGCGACAAGATCGGCAGCGTGCTCGACGTGATCAAGTCCGTGGCCCAGCAAACCAACCTGCTGGCCCTCAACGCGGCGATCGAAGCCGCCCGTGCCGGCGAGGCCGGACGCGGTTTCGCGGTGGTCGCCGACGAAGTGCGCAGCCTGGCGCAGCGCACTCAGAAATCTACCGAAGAGATTGAAGAACTGATCGTCGGCCTGCAAAACGGTACCCAGCAAGTGGCGACCATCATGGACAACAGCCGCAGCCTGACCGACAGCAGCGTCGAGCTGACCCGCCGCGCCGGTGGCTCACTGGAAAGCATCACCCGTACCGTCTCGGCCATTCAGGCGATGAACCAGCAGATCGCCGCCGCGGCCGAACAGCAAAGCGCCGTTGCCGAAGAGATCAACCGTAGCGTGCTGAATGTGCGGGATGTGTCGGATCAAACATCGGCGGCCAGTGAAGAGACTGCAGCCTCCAGCGTCGAGCTGGCGCGGCTGGGGACGCATTTGCAGATGCTGGTCGGTAAGTTCAAGGTCTGATGCCCGCTACTGATGATTTAACTGTTAACCAGTAGCATATCCATCGTGCTCTGCAACTAACAGTTCTGCTAGTTACGCCAGTTTTTAATTGGCCGCACACTGGTGCTCTGCTTGTCTCGGGAGCACCATCATGACCAACACTCCGCCACCCACGGTATCGACTTCAACTGATGATTCGGGCCTGACCGTCAATACAGGCCGCTGGATGACTGACATCTCGGCACAGATCGATCACTTGAGGTTGCATCAACTGGCAATTCCCGGCGCTCACAACTCCGGCGTAGACGAGGATGGGCATTTTGACGTGGGTAAGCCCTGGGCGGTTTGCCAATACAATAACTTTGCTCGACAGTTGGCAGCCGGCGCACGCTATCTCGATCTTCGCCTGGTGGACAGCAGTTATAAAAAAACCATCGGCAATAAATACCCAACTTATAAGTTCATCGAGATTTTCGAGTTCAAGCACGGAATTGTCAGCGTAGGCCGACGGCTTGAGCATCTGGTCGAGGCCGTCAGGAGTTTTGCTGTGGCAAACCCGGGCGAATTCATAATAATGGATTTCCATAGTTATGATCGCGGGCGAAATTATTCACACACCAGTTTTAAACGGTGCCTGCCCAAATTCAGCTCACTGCAGGACATGCTGATACCGCCGCTGGCAAGCAATCTGAGCATTGGCGATCTTCGCAAGGAATATCCGGGGCGGAACGTTATTTTATGCATGAGCTATGACGCAGGCGAGGCCGCTGCCTGGCCGAGCGGTACGGTCACCCAAGAACAGCTTTGGTCCCCCCTCCAACACCTATGGAATTCAACCGACGCTTCGGAAGAAGGCATAACATCACTCGTTACGGACATGATGAAACATCCTCCACTGGCTCAATACTCAGTGCTGTCAGCCGCCGTCACCGAAAACAACAAGCCCAAGGATTTGCCGCCCACCAGCCCCGTGCGCACTGAAGCATTCAAACCGGGATTCCAGAACGTAAAGATCCTGATGATTGACTTTATCAACAGCGAAAATGCCAGAACGAGCGTGGTCAACAAGTGCGTTGAACTAAACAAACTACGGGCCGCAGACAAATCCCCTCCGACGGCACCCTCCGACTTGGTAGTCATTGCCTTGGATGAAGCCGTCATCGATGGAAAGTTTCAAAACACGCTGCGATTTACGTGGACCCCCTCTGTGGATAATACCGCCGTTCGCTATTACGCCATTTATGCGAATGGCCAACATTTTGCTTCAACCAGCAGAATGCCTTACGAGCGTAAAAATTTCACTCTGAAAAATTATGAGTTTCAGGTTAAAGCCATTGATACAACGGACAACGAGTCGGAGTGGTCCAACACTTTTGTTCTTATACAAGACGTCATTCCTCCGACCATCCCTGAGAATTTCATATTTCTTAGTCTAACTCCCGACTCTGCCTATATCGAATGGGATCATGCCATCGACGCAGCAGGCGTGAGAGGCTATGAAGTGTATCTCGCAGACGTATTCCTTGAGTTCGTGAACTCCGGGACTGTCAAACCAGCCGTTCACATTAGTTCGCTGAACCCCGACGACAGCTATGCCCTAAAAGTTCGCGCAGTTGACATCAATGATCTTTATTCCGAGTACGGGTCAATAACAATACCGCCAAGACACTACCTGCTCAATCCAAGGGTATCGATCAAAGAATACGATGAACAAACCAAACGTTATGATGCCAACATCATATGGGAAACCAGTATTGCGCTTGACTTGACCACGTTTTACAACGTCATGACAGCAGACTTTCCCTCCAACCATATCCTTGAACCCGGCCAAATCCCCAGCTTTGCCTTCCAGGCCAGTCAGGGAGAGCACATCGTGCATCAGTGTCATATGTTTTTTACACACTTCCTGACGGGGGCCCGCACGTTTGACTATGAGTTCACGTTTGATGCGACGCCACCGGAGCCTGTCAGCAACCTGAAGATCACGTCCAAGACAGTCGATGCGACCTCTATTTCCTGGTCCCCTTCGACCAGTGGCAACGTCGTCAATTACGCCATATCCGTCAACGAAGAAGCACCGACGTTGATTCCGAACACGGTGAACACCCATACCTTTGAAAAATTGCCCTCAGATCAGAAATTTTTGGTTGAGGTGTGGGCAATCAACGTTTTCGACGTTCCCTCTGTTTATGAATCGCTGGTCATCGACACCGCCCCCCCTGAAAAACCGGGTGCCCCGACAGTGAGTCATCTTACTGACAAATCCGCGACGCTGACCTGGACGGCCTCGGAGGGCCTGAATGTTCGCTACAGAATTTCCCTGAACGGCTTTGTGATTGCGCAGACCGATCAGCTCGAGTTCACGATTACACACCTGAGAAGCCACAGGGATTATCAGGCAGAGATTCGCGCCTTCAATGAGTTGGGGGTATCCGAGCCGAGTTCCGTGACGTTCAAAACCCGGCTGACTGCACCGGTAAACCTCAGATTCAGCCATCAAAACGGGCGCTGCAGGCTGGCGTGGAATCCGATTTTCGGGCAACTGCCGTCTCATGAGGTCTCGATCAACGGCAAGATTTTCAACACGGATCCAGGACGCTACGGCTATAGCTTCAACCTGGCCGACCTTTCTCCGGGGCCTGCGCCCCACCACTTCACGTTCAAGGTTCGCGCCCGGCTCGACGGTGCCAGTTCTGAAGAGAGCGTGCTGGAAAAAAGCTTGACCGACGGGGTTCCTCCCACCAAACCCGGCACGCCGGTTGTCAGCGACATTACGGATACATCAGCGACGCTGACGTGGGAACGTTCGAGTGACAACGTGGGTGTGACGGGCTATCAGGTCGTCCTCAATGCATTCCTTGTGTTCAATACGCCGGACACACGCTTTACCTTAACGAAGCTAGTCAGCGGCGCCTTTCACTTCGTAAACGTACGCGCCGTGGACAAAGACGGCAACGCCTCCGCAATCAGCGACAGAACGATTTTCAAAACCACAGGGCAAGCACCTCTGCCGCCACCTCCAGCCCCCGTCGTGTCGATCACTGAAGAGACCACCGATTCGCTCAGGTTCGAATGGGGCGCTTTCGAAGGAGGAACATCAGGCGTGCGTATTTCGATAAACGATGAGCACTGGCACGACGTGTTTTTACTGCCAGGCGTAAACGTCCCCAACCTGGCAACGGATGTCGAATACACCTTCAGCTTTTCGAAATTTGACATCTATGGACAACTATCCGAACCCACCCTACTTAAGCACGAACTAAAGGACACTACTCCCCCAACCCCTCCGACCCATCTGAAATCGACAATTACAGACACCACTACGCTCAGCTGGGACGCGTCAACCGACGATATCCGCGTCTGCGAATATGTCATTTACAACAACAGGGAATACTTCGATACGACGCCGCTGACTCAGTACGTCGCGATCGGCTTGATGTCCGGGACGCACTTTTTTGAAGTGGTGGCGCTGGATGATTCCGGGAATGCCTCGACAGCCTCATCCATCACCGTTGACATCAAAGACCCCGCCAGCCCGGATAACTTCCGTTATAGATACGCGGCTTTAAGACATATTCTTGAATGGGATCCGCCTGTTGATGGGCAAGAGGTCAGGGAATACAAGATTGTCCTGACTGGCCCTGGCGGTAATGAAATCAGCTACAAAACCGTCAGCCCCACGCTGAACCCGCTGATGCACAGAAACACTCGATACGCAGTAAGCGTAACGGCCATCACCGCAGCGGGAGAGTCGCAGCCGTTGATATCCGAAATGACCACAGGGTAGAGACATAAAAAAACCCGCTTTCGCGGGTTTTTTCATTCAGGCCAACTGAGGCTGTACGCTCATCGGCTGCAGCGGTAGCAGCGGGGCGTGGGGGTCGGCCTTGACCGACTTGCGCCATGCGTCCAGCCACTCTGCGTGGCCTTCGCTCCAGATCTGATCATGCAGGCGGGCCAGGGCGACCGGGTCGCTCAGCAACTGCACACGCTCGTTGTTGGTCAGGCCATCGGGCCCGACTTTCATCGCATGCCGTACACGCTCGACCCGCAGCCATTCGATCGGCTCGGCCTCACGGTGACGGGAGGTCGCCAATGCACACGCCAGGGCATTCTGCTGTGGATCGACCACTGAACGAATGAAGCCGTCGTTCAACGCGTGATAACGGTTTTCATGGGTGTACTGGTCGGTTGCCAGCAACGCCTGCGGTGGATTGTATTCCTCAGGGATCAGGAACAGGCTCTCGTCACGGGACTTGAGGCCCAGGCCCACGCGGCTGGAGATCACCGACACCGGAATCGACAGCATCAACGAACCGACGATCGGCACCAGCCACCACAGGAAGCTCGGATTCAGCCAGATCACCAGCAAGGCCCAGAAGAAGCCCAGCAAGGTTTGCGGACCGTGGCGCTTGACCGCTTCGCTCCATGGCGTGGAGTCGTCGTCACGCTGCGGAGAGTTCCAGGTCGCGGCCCAGCCGAGGAACGCGGCCAGCACGAAACGGGTGTGGAAAATCATCCGCACCGGCGCCAGCAGCATGGAGAACAGCATCTCCAGCAGCATCGACAGGGTCACCTTGAACTTGCCGCCGAACTCTTTCGCGCCCTTGGCCCAGATCAGGATGATGCTCAGCAGCTTCGGCAGGAACAGCAGCACGATTGTGGTCGAGAACAGCGCGATCGCCTTGTCCGGGTGCCATTGCGGCCACAACGGATACAACTGACGCGGTTCGAGGAAGTACTGCGGCTCCATCAGCGTGTTGACCGCCAGCAGCGCCGTCGACAGCACCAGGAAGAAGAACCACAAGGGTGCCGACAGGTAGGACATCACGCCGGTCAGGAACACCGCGCGGTGCACCGGGTGCATGCCCTTGACCAGGAACAGGCGGAAGTTCATCAGGTTGCCGTGGCACCAGCGACGGTCACGCTTGAGTTCGTCCAGCAGGTTCGGCGGCAGTTCTTCGTAGCTGCCCGGCAAATCGTAGGCAATCCACACGCCCCAACCGGCGCGGCGCATCAGTGCGGCTTCAACGAAGTCGTGGGACAGAATCGCGCCGGCGAACGCGCCTTTACCCGGCAACGGCGCCAGGGCGCAGTGCTCGATGAACGGCTTCATGCGGATGATCGCGTTGTGACCCCAGTAGTGGGATTCGCCCAACTGCCAGAAGTGCAGGCCAGCGGTGAACAGCGGGCCATATACGCGAGTAGCGAACTGCTGCATGCGCGCATAAAGCGTGTCCATGCCCGACGCCCGCGGCGCGGTCTGAATGATCCCGGCGTCCGGCGTGGCTTCCATCAGGCGTACCAGACTGGTCAGGCACTCGCCGCTCATCACCGAGTCGGCATCGAGCACGACCATGTACTTGTAGTCACCGCCCCAACGACGGCAGAAGTCGTCGAGGTTGCCGCTCTTGCGCTTCACGCGGCGACGGCGGCGGCGATAGAAGATCTTGCCGAAGCCCCCGGCTTCGCGGCAGACGTCCAGCCAGGCCTGTTGCTCGGCGACGCAGATGTCGGCGTCGTTACTGTCGCTGAGGACGAAAAAGTCGAAGCGATCCAGGTCACCGGTGGCCGCGACCGACTCGAAAGTCGCACGCAGACCGGCGAATACCCGAGGCACGTCTTCGTTGCAGATCGGCATCACCAGTGCGGTGCGCGCGTCTTTCGGAATCGGCTCGTTGCCAGCGCTGGCGCCGGAAATGCGGTATTTGTCGTGACCGGTGAGCAGTTCCAGGAAGCCCATCAGCGCAGTCCAGAAACCGGCCGACACCCAGCAGAACAGAATCCCGAACAGGATCAGGATGCTGGTCTGCAGCGCATACGGCAGCACTTGCGTGGCGGTTTGCAGGAATGGCTGGTGCAGGACTTCTTCAAGGTCGACGAACGACCACCCCTGGTACGGCATGATGCCTTTCATGTACCAGCCGGCGACGATGGTCTGGCCCAGCATCAATACCAGCAGAATGTAGCGACGGATCGAACCGACGGTGCGCCAGCGCGCTGCCGGCAGGACGTTTTCATCCTTCGGCGGCTTCGGCGGGTTGGTGCGACCGGTCATGCGGCGCCAGCCGCGCACCAGAATATTGGTGCGCCACGGCTCTGGGACGACCTTGGTGCGACGGATCGGCGGGGTCGCCTTGAGCACGACACGACCGCTGGCATCGAGCCCCAGCATTTCCGCGTCCTGCAATTCTTCGGCGGTGCTCAGGGTCAGACGCGTGCCCACCGAAGCCTGGGCGGCTTCGGTCGGCGCGTCGAACGTCTTGGATGACAGACGCTCGTGCAGTTCGCTGAAGGTCTTGCAGCCCGCGAGTTCGGCGCGCTGCTGGTCGGTCATCGGCAAATGGGCCAGGTACTCGGACAGAGTCTCTGGCTGGACTTGAGAATTACTCATCGGCAGGCAACTGATAGCTCCAGGTCTCGGTCAGGACTTCTTCAGTCGGTGCCGATTCCGGTGTGGCTGGGGCCGCGTCGGCAGCAGCAGGCTGCTTGGCGTCATTGTTGTTGGCCTTGTCCTTGGCATCGGCGACCGGCTTGGCGTCAGCCTGTTTGGCCTCGGCCGCCTTCGCTTCCTTGTCCGCTTTTTCCGCTTGCTTGGCAGCAACCTTGTCGGCCTTGGCCACGGAAGAGGTGGACGCTGGAATCGACGTCTTCAGATCGGCAGGCACGATGCTCTGCACCAGCGCCGCACGCATCTCGGTGGATTTGCCCGGATCCTTGATTTTCATCCGCAGCGTCAGGCGCCAGCCCTTGGTTTCAGGGTTGTAGCGCACGCTGTTCTCGACCAGCTCGGCGTTGTCGCCGACGCTGACCTGGCTGCGCACGTCGGTATCGGCTGGCAGTGCCGCCAGTGACGGGCCTTCGAAATCCACCAGGTAGGCCACGCTGCCGTCTGGCTGGCGGATCAGGTTGGACTGTTTGACGTCGCCGGTGGATTTGAGCGTCTGGCTGACCCAGGCGCTGTCCGGCGCGTGCAGCGCGGCCTCGTCCATGGTCCAGTGCATGCGGTAGGCGAAGTCCAGCGGCTTGCCTGGCTCCGGCATGGTTTCCGGGCTCCAGAACGCCACGATATTGTCGTTGGTTTCGTCAGCGGTCGGAATCTCGACCAGATCGACGGTGCCCTTGCCCCAGTCGCCTTTTGGCTCGATCCAGGCGCTTGGGCGCTTGTCGTAGCGGTCATCGAGGTCTTCGTAGTGGCTGAAGTCACGGCCACGCTGCAGCAGACCGAAACCACGCGGGTTCTCGACCGAGAAATTGCTCACGGCCAGGTGTTTCGGGTTGTTCAGCGGACGCCAGATCCACTCGCCGTTGCCGGCATGGATCGCCAAACCGCTCGAATCGTGCAGTTCACGACGGTAGTTGAGGACTTTGGACGGCTGGTTGGCGCCGAACAGGTACATGCTGGTCAGCGGGGCGATGCCCAGCTTGCCGACCTTGTCACGCAGGAACATCTGCGCCTTGACGTCGACAATGGTGTCGCTGCCCGGACGCAAGGTCAGGCGATAGGCACCGGTGGCGCGTGGCGAATCCAGCAGCGCGAAAATCACCAGGTGCTTGTCGCCCGGTTTCGGCTGTTGAATCCAGAACTCGCGAAAACGCGGGAACTCTTCGCCGGACGGCAATGCGGTATCGATCGCCATGCCGCGCGCGGACAAACCATAGACGTGTCCTTTGCCGACAACGCGGAAGTAACTCGCGCCGAGCATGGTCATGATTTCGTCTTGTTTATCAGCCTTGTTGACCGGGTACAGCACGCGGAAACCGGCATAGCCCAGTTGTTCGGTCGCCTTAGGATCGAACTTGAGGTCGCCGAAGTCGAAGCGAGTCGGGTCGTATTTGATCTCTTCGACGGTGTTCGCCGTGATTTCGTTGATTTTCACCGGCGTATCGAAGTGCATGCCCTGGTGATAGAAGGACAGCTTGAACGGGGTTTTCTGATCGGCCCATTCGGCTTTTTCCGTCAGAAAACGAATTTTCTGATAGTCGGCGAACTTCATCTCTCGGAATTCGTTCGGCAGGTTACTGCGCGGCGCTTCGTACTTCTGACCGGCCAGCTCTTTTGCCTTGGCCGACACATCGTCCAGACTGAATGCCCAAAGCTGGCCGGCGCCGAGCAGGCAAAGCAGGGCAGAGCCCGCTACCAAGGCGTTGCGCAACCGTTTGGCAGACAATTTTGGTGCGTTACAGGGACTAACAATCACGAGCAACCCTCGCCGAAAACAGATCAAAAAACCAACGGCCAGTTAAAGGGTCTGTACGGTGCCCGGTAGAAAAACACCGGCCTTGCAGACCACTCTTGCCAAGTTGGCGAGCATTGTTCCGACTCCGCTGGGGCAAAATGATTCCCCAATCGGATCCAGACAAGTCTCTACCTAAGTCAAAATGGACCAACGAACGCTGATCCCCGTAGCGCGCGATTATCTAGTAGGCCGCGTTACAACGCATCAGGGGTAACAAAGTATTTATCGTGAAAAACGCCTGTTTTCAGCGCAAAAGCGCGTAAAAAGATGTTTCAAGCGCTTTCAGCTCTGTAACAGGAAGGTCACAGGGCCATCATTGACCAAGTGCACCTGCATATCCGCGCCGAATCTACCTGATGCCACAGTGCCATGCACCTGTTTCGCTTTGCCTAATAGATAGTCGAACAACTCTTCGCCCAAGGCGGGAGGCGCCGCGGTCGAGAAACTCGGGCGCAGCCCGCTCTTGGTGTCGGCGGCCAGGGTGAACTGCGAGACCAGCAGCAAACCGCCGCCCACCTCCGCCAGGGACAGATTCATCTTGCCCTCGGCGTCGCTGAACACCCGATAGTTAAGCAGCTTATTGAGAAGTTTGTCGGCACTGGCCCGAGTGTCCTGAGGTTCGACGGCCACCAGCACCAGCAAACCCTGGTCGATCGCGCCTACCACCTCCCCCGCTACCTCGACCCGCGCGCCGCGCACGCGCTGCAGCAGACCCTTCATGCTTCGTCTGGGGCGAGGTCGAGCAGGCGTCGTGCCATCCGGTCGGCAGCACGTACCAGGGCATCGGTGATCCCCGGCTCGGCGGCGGCATGGCCCGCGTCACGGATGATCTGCAGTTCGCTGTTCGGCCAGGCCTGATGCAGTTCCCAGGCGTTGTCCAGTGGGCAGATCACATCGTAGCGACCATGGATGATCACGCCGGGCAGATGGGCGATCTTGCCCATGTCGCGGATCAACTGGTCGGGCTCGAGGAAGCCGTTGTTGGTGAAGTAATGGCATTCGATGCGGGCGATGGACAACGCGCGCTGAGGTTCGGAGAAACGATCGACCACCAACGGGTTCGGACGCAGGGTCGCGGTCCGGCCCTCCCAGGTGGACCAGGCCTTGGCCGCGTGCATCTGGGCGATCTGGTCGTTGCCGGTCAGGCGCTTGTGGAAGGCGTTGAGCAGGTCGTGGCGCTCTTCCTGCGGGATCGGCGCAATGTAGTCCTGCCAATAATCAGGGAACAGACGACTGGCACCGGCCTGGTAGAACCATTCGATTTCCTGCGGACGGCAGAGAAAAATCCCGCGAACGATCAGACCGTGCACGCGCTCCGGATGGGTTTGCGCGTAAGCGAGCGCCAGGGTCGAACCCCAGGAGCCGCCAAACACCACCCACTTGTCGATGCCCAGGTGCAGACGGATTCGTTCAAGGTCGGCGACCAGATCCCAGGTGGTGTTGTTTTCGAGGCTGGCGTGAGGGGTGGAGCGACCGCAACCGCGCTGGTCGAACGTGACGATGCGATAGAGGTTCGGATCGAAATAGCAACGACTCGCCGCGTCGCAACCGGCACCAGGCCCGCCGTGAATGAACACCACCGGCAAACCTTCCGGTGAACCGCTTTCGTCGACATACAGCGTGTGAGTCACGTCGACGGCCAGATCGTGCCGGGCGTAGGGTTTGATCTGCGGGTACAAAGTCTGCATTGCGCGCTCCGTAAGGGGTCGAGTTCATCCCTGAGGGGACTTCTATTATTCTGCCGTTGGGCATCATAAACCCGAATGACCTTAATGAGCATGTCCCCGTAGGCGCTGGCGAAGGCTGCGTTCTTTTGATCCTGCTTTTTCAAGATCAGAAGATCGCAGCCTTCGGCAGCGCCTACAGGGGAAATCATCATTCCACGGTGAATTCGACCAGCGGACTCAGTTCGGAAGTGTGCTTGCGGTAC